>CAYOIZ010000029.1:0-45776 GCA_964404165.1 uncultured Binatia bacterium (SeqCode)
AGGTGGGGCGTACATGTTCGTCGGCGCTGACGATGAAGTCTTGTACGTGGGGAAATCATGCGGGACCAAAGTGCACGGCGCACGCGGCGCCGGGATTCGGAACGAGGTGCTCGGGAAAATTAGTAAGCCGCATTGGGTCGATGATACGAGGCCAGAGTTCAGCCACTACGAGTTGCGCGCTCAGTTTCGGGCTAAAGAGAATCGACCTGCTGCGCAGCTCATCAAGAGGGGCCGCTTCTATCTCGGTTTCATCATCGTCGCCGACGAAGGGCGTTGGCCTATTGCCAGCCTGGATCGCATCGCGGCGGACCTCGAGGCGCATCTCTTACGGGTCCACAAGCAAGCACACGCGGGAAAACTCCCTCCGCTCAACGACAAGGATCATTCGCGCGAGGTCGACCTCAAGCGAGCATGGGGTGCGTGATGGGCTGTGAGCGGTCGAGGACATAGGTGACAAATCAGTCCGGGGACATGGGTTGCAGTCGTCTGTGCCGATGAAGCCTCCCATAGGCGTCTTCGATCTTCATGGTTCGCTCCACGAGGCGGCCAAGTCGGAGCGGCCCGAAGAATACGTTCCAGATCCCGTCATCGATCTCTTCGAGGCCGACATACTCGCCAATGCAGGTGGTGGACACGTTCACCCAGGCCTTGTTCCAGCGGATGCCGCCGTTGGCGCTGACGTAGCGCACTTCGAAGCGATCGGGATACTCCAGGGGCGGCAGTGTCTTCGGCATTGGGCGTGGCGAGGGCTCATACACGGAAGCTGGTGGCCGCTGGTCGAGCGCTTCATGGGGCCGCTCTTCGTTGAACTCGCGTCGGAAGCGGTCGAATCGCCGCTGCTGCGAGGGCATCGCCGCGGCGGGGGGCCGGGTGGCTTCCTGCTTGAGGGTCCGGTGCATGCGCTCATGGCGCCCGTTCTGCTGCGGTCGCCCCGGTTCAATGAGCTGCGGAAGGACGCCGAGGCGCACCCACCATGCCGAGAGACGCGAAAGGCGGGCGAGGGTGTTGGTGGCGAACGGGACGCCGTTGTCGCTGCGGATGTACTGCGGGAGCCCGTACTCCTGAAACAGCCGCGTGAAGACCGGCCGCGCGCCATGCACGGCGGTGCTCGGGAGACCGTGGCAGCCGAGGAGATAGCGACTGAACCCATCGGTGACGGTGAGCGGATAGCAGTAGCGTCCGTTGCCCATGCGGAACTGGCCCTTGAAGTCGGCGCACCACACCTGATTCGGCGTTACGATCAGTGCGGGGGGCTTGCCGGGATGGCCGATCACGCGCCGGGGGGTTCGGCGTCGGATCAACCCGCGGCGTTTGAGGAGGGCCGCGGTGACCGAGCGGCCCGGCAACTTCCACGTCGGGTGGCGGCGGGCCAGATAGGCCAGCAGCTTCTTCGGCCCCCACGTCGGATGTCGATGGCGCAGGGCGATCAGGGCGTCGACGATCGGTTCAGGCGTCGCACTCGGGGTGCTGCGCGGGCGGCGCGACCGATCCTCGAGGCCCATCGGACCGCGGCGAATGTAGCGATCGATCCACTTGTACGCCGTCTTGCGCGAGATGCCGTACTCCGCGCAGAGGTCGGTGACCGACTGGGTGCCGCGCAGATGATCGGCGATGAAGAGAGTCCGTTGATGCATGAGTGTTGTCTCCCTCCAAGGCATGAGGCACCTCCCGCGGTGCCTTCACTGACCTCAAAGTGTCACCCATGTCTCCGGACCGAAGTGTCACCTATGTCCCCGGACCGTACCCTGCTGGCTAACCTGCGCTTGCAGCGGACGGCGCTGCGCGCCGCCGCTGAACCGCTGAGTCGTTAGGCATCAGCAGGGAGGCAAGAGTGGCAAACGTGACATTGCAGACGTTCGAACGGGTATTTGAGGACGATCTGCAACTGCTGCGAAACGCTGCATGTATGCGATGCGATGCAGGCATGAAGCAGCCGTTGCTGCCGTGGCTGGTCGGCGACCGCTACGCTCAGACCCGAGAGCGCCTCGTGTTCGTTGGGAAGCCGCATCGCGGTACTCCGGGCCGCGTGCTCACGTCGGGATTCATCGACCCGACTGATGATGTGCCCGGCATGTGGCGAGGAGCGTGGCCCTACTGGCGGTACACGCGGGAGATCGCCGAGCGTCTGTACGGGCCTGAAGCGGCGGACTTTGTATGCTTTACCAATTTCGTCAAGTGCACGAACACGGAGGACATCGATCGAACAACGGCATCGATGGTGCAGAGTTGTGTCTCCGAAATTGGAGTCATCTGGACGGAGCTAGAGCGGCTGCAGGTTCGGACTGTCGTCTTCTATACCTACGCGTTCCGGCAGGTTCTCGAGGCGATACCCTTCGCGCTTTCAGGTTCCGTGAAGCAGGTCACGCCACGCGAGCACCGAGTCACATGCGGACAGAAGAAACTCGGATGGTGGGAGCGGCGGTTCCGGACTAGCTGGGCCGACGAAGTTCGGGTGCTAGTCGTTGGGCATCCTGAGCGGATGAACCGGGAGGAGTACGTGTCTCGGATTGCGGCGTGGGTGCGCCCAGGTGTGACAGATGGCAATGACGCCCCGGGGCGCGTCGTCGGCGGGAAGTGGGATGCCTAACCTGCCGCTGCAGCGGACCGGCAGCGCCGGCCCCCTGAGCGTCTAAGTCGTTAGGCGCGGAGCGGCGAGGGCTCGAGGGTTCGTTGACGATGGAGAAGGCAGAAAGACCGGTGGCGCCTTGGGCACGGGTAGCCATACTCGTCGCAACTCTGTTGGGTGGTTGTGCCCTCTCGTACTACCTGACGGGCTCCGTCGTACCGACGGCCGCCGCCGACGCGCTGATCTTCCAGAGTACGATGCTGTTCGTGGTGCTTGGGTCCGCGGTCCTTGAGCACAAGTTCACGCGACCAGCAGACTCGGTGGTCAACGCCCTCATGGGCATGATCTCACTGGTGACGGTGTACGGAATCGCCCCGCGCGTTCCGTGGTGGACTGTCTTCGGGTACTGCCTTGCGGTGTTCGTCGTTTCACTAACGTGCACCGTGGTGAGCGTCGGCCCGGGCCTAACCGGTTGGCGGGAACAAGTTGCTCGATGGACGTATCAGCCGTCCGTAGTTTTCGGGAAGGCCAGACTTCTCTACTCGCTCGTATTTCTCTTCGCCGTCTTTGCGTTCTATGGTGTTCAGGCGCCTCGAACAGCAGTGCTGGTGGGTTTCTGGGGACTCTTCATGGCTCTGTGGCCGTTGGGGGTGCCTCAACTGCTGACCTCCTTGAGTCGTCGGCAACCGTCTGTCGCGAGCATCGGTCATGTTGTTCGTCTGGATTCGCCTAACCTGCTGCGGATCCAGCTCGATCCGACTCAACCATGGGAACGATCAACGTGCGTCCTGTACCAAGGACCAGATGGTGTTCAGCATGCGGTCCTCCCTTTGTATGCCCAGGTGCGAGAGGGAGCGACGCTGGCAACTGGGCTGATCGTCAGACCCGTGCACCCACCGGTTCCATCTCTGGCTGCGGGGTGCGTATATCAGATGACTGGCACAAACCGGTTGTCGGAAGCCGAAGCCATCCGTGAGTTTGGCGGCCGCGAAGGCTCAAGCTTTGTAGGGTTCGTGATCGAGGAGTCAGCCATTGGAGCGATCCGGTTTGAAACCTGGCGGGAAGATCGCTGCCGGGAGGGTCTCTTGGTGTGGTGCATGGTCGGCGACTGCAAGGTCTTCTACCAGGTCACTGCCGGCCTGACCCGAGAGGAAGCGCTTCAGGCGGATCGTCACGGCTTCCAGTATGCGATCGCTGCGCAGATCGGTGCCATCGGAAGCGATTCCGGGTTCTCAAAGCACGCTTGGCTTCCGGCCATGAACGCGCCCGTCTTCTGCGAGGATGAGGCGTTCGGGTCCGATATCGCTCCTAAGGCCGGAGACTTCATCTACGGCCGCATTCCAGGAACCGAGATTCGAGTCGGCGGCCCGTTCTTCGACGTTCTCGATCACCATACCGCGATCTTGGGAGTGACTGGCTCTGGGAAGACGGAGCTCGCCTTCGACTTGATCCGGCATGTTCTAACGAAGCAGGCCAAAGTAGTCTGCATCGACTTGACGGCCCGGTACGAACACCGGCTGGGCGATCTTGCCTATAGAGATCTGTCGATCTCTGGAGAGCTCTCGGCCAGTCTCGGTGAGAAGCTCTTTGATGCCGAGACCGGAGCGTACGGTGCCGGACAAGAGAAGAAAGCGCTGAAGCAATTCGCTGACCAGCTGCGCTCCGAAGTATCCGAGCGCCTCGCGGCATTTTTGACGTCCACGGATGCTAGCGATCGGCTCGGGATTATTTCGCTCGATGAAATCTCAAATACGAAAGCCACTCTCTTCATCACGGAGCTGTATCTGACCTGCCTGCTTCGCTATGCCCGGGATAACCGAGAACAGTGCCCGAAGATCCTCATCGTCGTCGAAGAAGCACACACGGTTGTTCCCGAGCCGACTACGGTCGGCTTGGGTGATTTCGACTCGCGAGGGCTGGTGAGTAAGATTTCGCAGATTGCTCTTCAGGGGCGGAAGTACGGCGTCGGACTCCTAGTCATCGCTCAGCGAACGGCAACAGTGAGCAAGAGCGTCCTTACTCAGTGCAATACGACGATTGCGTTTGGCTGCTTTGATGAAACCAGTCTAGGGTTTCTTAGCAACGTGCTCGGAGACACTCACGCGCGCCTGATCCCGAACCTTCCGCGCCTACACGCGGTAGTCTTCGGGATGGGCGTTCGAAGTGAACGTCCGGTCATCGTGGAGATACCGTTCGATGCCGGCAAAGCGGATGCCTAACGTGCCGCTGAAGCTGGCAGCCGCCTCTGGCGGCCGCAGCTTAGCGGCCATTCGTTAGACGCGACGCAACGAGAACTGGCGCATGCTCAGAATGCAGCCGCAATTCGTCCCACAAAGGTGGCGAATGACGTGCTATTCGTTGCTTGCCTTGCCCTTGCCACGAAGCTGGCGTGCCAGTGTCTCGGTTGAGAATAGCGAATGCGGCCATCGGCTGATCGCACAGAAGGAGTCCAACGAATGCGCTACGACCGATTGCTCATCGTCGGAATATGCGTGGGTCACGTGTTGTCATTTGGTCTGACGCGCGACGCCGATGCGGCACTGGTGATCTGCAAGAAGGGGAAGCGCGTGTTGCTGCGAGAGACTGTCTGCAAGCGCTCGGAGACGCCCATACCCGCGAGCGATCTCGGAGTAACGGGCCCCACGGGCCCGCAAGGCGCCCAGGGACTGCCCGGCGAGCAAGGCGCCCAGGGGCTGCCCGGCGAGCAAGGTGTGCAAGGGATTCAGGGTCCGGCTTCGACCGATGCGTTTTCCACCCAGAGTGGGGTGCAAGTGCTCCTCACGAGCACCATGGCCGATACACAGACGCTCGCGCTCGACGCCGGGCGGTACGTCGTCATCGCGAGCGTCGCACTCTTCAACCTCGACAGTGCCAACGGTGAGGCTTTCTGCCACGTCCGGGTCACCGACGGAGGCATCGCCAGCGGCAACAGCGTTGTCACCCTCTACGGCACCGAGCGGTCCATCGGAGTCGGCGGCGCGAGCAACGACAACCAGCGCGTCTATGTTGGCCAAGGTGGAGTGACGCTCACCGAAGCCGGAACCCTGCATCTGCAGTGTCAGAGCTCTGCGGTGAACGTCAACGCCGTAGACGGCATGTTCACGGTAGTCCGGGTGGGCACGCTCACCATTCCCTGAGGCGACCACGGCTCCGACCATGGGCGTCTCGGCCTTCCCGGAGCGCCCCTCGCCGCCTACACCGCGAAGGCCGCACGCCGAACCGGTGGCCAACAGCCTCCAAAGCTCGCGGATCGCTCGCTACATGCGCTTCCGGGCCTCGAACCGGCAGGTGACGCGCGTAGGCAGGCTTCCCCGGAGGCTGAAATGGCTTGGTTTGCGTGCATACACCCCGTTTCGGGAGGTGCAATGGGGTGCAAATCGACGTTGCAGGCCATTGCGAGCCTCGCAATGGGGGTGTGACGCTGCATACACCCCGTTTCGGGCGTTGAAATGGGGTGCAAATCGACGTTGCAGGCCATTGCGGACCCTGCAACGGCGGTGTGACGCTGCGTACACCGCGTTCCGAGGGTTGAAACGGCATGCATGCGCGCACCCGTCGCCGTTGCGCCCCGCGCAGGCCGCAGCTGCCGAGATGAATGGTTGCGACGGGCCGGGTCGTCACCGCCGCGATCGACAGCGCAGCCGCCGATGCCCGGCGTCGAACCGACACTTGTCGACTCCGAAGCCGTAGGCCCCGCACTCGCCGCGGACCACCGCACGCGCGTCGGTCCCCGCGGCCACCGTCACCTGCAATGGACCAACCGGCGTAGGCGATTTCACGCGGCGCGCACTGACTGTGACCTCGATGTCTCCCCTCGGGCTGCGGCGCAACCGGACGCGGTCGAGCCCATTGGCGTCCGTCGTGCAGCGCGCCGGAAGCACCCCGGAGCGATTGCGGTAGACGGCGACGCGACCGTCGCCGCTGATGCGCCAGCCGTCGGCACGTGGGTCGCACCCCGAACCCGTGTCGGCGCCCGGGACGGTCCAGTCGAGCAGCGTGCCGCCCGCACCAAGGTCTTCCACCAGCAGCCGCAACCCATCGGTGAGCGCAGCCTCCGGTGGCAGCGTGAGCGTCGCGCGCACGGTGACCTGCTGCCGCCCGTAGTCGGCCGTCAGATCGCGCAGCCGCACGTCGGCCGTCTCCAGCATGGCGCTGCACGACATCGGCGCGCTCAGCGTCCCCCACGGATTACTCCGCGGGTCGGCCGCATCGAATCCGAGCGCCGCCTCGCTGGCGTCGAGCCAGGTGTCGCGATCCCGATCGACGCCGAGGCGCCTTCCGGAGCCAGGCGGCACCCCGGTGACCGTGACGACGTTGCCCTCACCGACGCTCGCAAGGAGCGCCGCCGTGGTGATCCCGACACCGCCCTCGCGATCCGGCAGCCACCGCCCCGTCGCCGCATCGAAGACGAACCCCACATCGACCCCGTCGACGCGCCCGTGCGCCACCAGATCGCAGCGCCCAACCGCCGCCTGCCCGGCGAGCACCTCGAGCGTCGCCACGACGTCGCCGGTCTCAGCATCGATCGTCATCTGCCGACCGACCGCCGGCACGACATCCCCCGGAAGCGTCAGCACGAACGCCAGCACGTCGCGCTCGTCCTGCGGGGAAAGGGTAAAGCGATTCGACGCGAGGAAGTCGGGCAGCGGCCGCCCCCCGTCGTGCTCGACGCCGAAGCCGCGCTTCTGTGGACCGCCTAACCCGAAGTCGAGCTTGTCGCGAATCTGACGCAGCGGTGGCGTCTCGATCTCCTGCGACCCGAACTCGTTCACCACCTTGTTGTTGCTGCCCGTCGGCAGCGTGTGACACGCGTCGCAGGTGATGAGGTTGCCGATCGCGCCGACGCTCCTGAACACCGCCCCGCCGCGACCGGGATCGCCCGTCGTGACGCCGCCGCCGGCGCGCGGCACCACGAGCGACGCGGGCAGCGTGTCGTCGAGGTTGCGGAGCGGGTTCGGCGGCACGCGGATCGTGGCGAGGAACGTCGCGAAGTCCGCCATGTCGGACGCCGGCAGCGGCGCCGCGGTGCGCTGCAGCTCGGTGAAGTTGACGTTGAACGAGAGCAGGTCCGGCCGATCGCCGCGCCAGTGGAACGGCGCGCCGCCCTCGAGGCCGCGCAGCGACTGCGTGGCCAGCGGGCCCTTCATGGGATCGAAACCCTGCGTCGACGGCGCCAGGAAGAACGTGACCCACGGAGCGTCGGCGTAGGGGACGAACGTTCCCTGCGGATCGCCCAGGTCCCACACCAGCCCGTCGGTGTGACCGCTCAGATGACACGAGGCGCAGGCGACGTCGCCGTGTCCCGACGTCGCCGCGGCGTCGTAGAGGAAGCGCCGGCCGCGTCGCACGACCTCGGGCGTCGGATCGAAGCCGCCGGGGCCCGCGATGCCGACGACGTCGACCGAGGCGCGTGTCGCGGTGTCCACGATCGACACGGTCGCGTCCAGCCGGTTCAGCACGAAGAGCCGTCCGCGCGCTTCGTCGAGCGCCACGCCGCTCGGTCCGGCGCCCACCGCGATGCGATCGGTGACGCTGCCACTCGGGTCGAGAAGGGCGACCATCCCGGAGCCGAACGCTGCGAGGTAGAGTGTCGAGCCGTCGGCGGTGAACGCGCCCGCGCCGGGCTGCGAGAGGCTGCGGGCCACCTCGGCGGGCGGCCCCGGCGTGACGGCGCGGTCGATGTGGGGGTTCAGGTCGACGGGGACGACGGTTGCGGCGGACGGGTCGACGATCGACACGCGGGTGTCGACGAGGTGGCCGTCGAGCACGGGCACGAAGCGGATCACGTTGCGCGCGTCGGTGTTCGGCACCCACACCTGGCTGGTCCCCGGTCGCACGATGACGTCGGCGAGCGTGGTGCCGATGCCCGCGACGCTGCCCGTGACCGCCGCCGTCGCGGCATCGATCACGAACAGATCGAGGTCGGGAAGCTGGATGGGAAGCCCGCAGCACAGGAAGCCGCGGTCGACGCCGGACCCGTCCAGCCACGCGCCGGTGGCGGGATCGAACTGCACGATGGTGCCCGCGAACGGGGCGAACGGCGGCAGATCGGGCGCGCGCGGCGGATCGGGCGGCAGCGGGGTCGGGACGCCGAAGCCGCTCGGCGACATGATCGTGGTCCGGTTCCCGGAACGCAGCACGACCGCGTACACCCGCTGGCCGTCGTCGCTCACCGCCAACGCCTGCGGGTCGTCGCCGAAGACGTCGAGCGCCGCCACGTGGTCACGCGTGTCGGCGTCGAGGACCACGATTCGATCCTCGCCCTGGATGCTCACGAAGGCGCGGCCGGCCGCGAAGGCGACGTCGGTGGGCT
Source organism: uncultured Binatia bacterium (SeqCode) (assembly GCA_964404165.1). GTDB lineage: Bacteria > Desulfobacterota > Binatia > DP-6 > DP-6 > DASYLJ01. Next base: position 8,880 of record CAYOIZ010000029.1, read on the forward strand.
CGTCGCCGACGTCGAGCGTGCGGGTGACGACGCCCGCGTCGAGGTCGACGATGCTGACGCTGTCGGACAGGTGGTTCACGACCCACAGCTCGGGTCGGTCGGGATGGAGTGCCAGGCTGACCGGCTCGAGGCCCACCGGGATGCTGCGCACGTGGGTGAGCGAACCGTCGTCGCCCACCGCGAAGACGGTCACGCGTGCGCCGGGCGTGTCGAGCGCGTAGAGACGTGCGCCGTCGGGCGAGAGGGCGAGGGGATGGACGTGGTTCGTCTCGAAGTTCACGAAGTCGACGTCGGGCGCGATCGTCACCGTGACGTCGCGCAGCGCAGGCGTCGGGTCGCCGACCACGAACGGGCGCATCAGCCGGAGCGGCGTGCGGCCGGCGCGCACGCCGACGTCGAGGAGCACGGTCCGCGTCGCGCGGAGCTGGACGGTGAACGTGCCGGCGGCCGCGAACGTCGCGTGGACGGTCTCTCCGGTGGCCGGCGGTGCGCCGCCGTCGAAGCTCCATGCGAGCCCGTCGCCGTCGCCCGAGCCGGTGAGCTCGACCGTGGCGCCGGCGTCGAGGTGTGCCGGGGCGGTGAGGATGATCCCTTCGGGTGGGACGACCGGGAACAGCGCCGTCTGCGAGGTGACCCGGCCGGCGACGCAGGCCGAGAAGGGCAGGAGATCGCCCGCGGGCTGGGTGAGGCCGTCGATGGTGACGGACAGGGTCGTCGGGTCGACGTCGCACGGAGCCGTCAGGCGGAGCGCAATGCTCGGTCCGGCGACCAGCGCATTCGGAGGAGGGGTAGGGGCTACCGGCTCGAGCCCGCCCGCTGCTCGTACGGTGGGCGCCCAGAGGGCGCACACGACGAGGAGGATCGAGGCGGGTCGTCGCATGACGAACGCGCATGCGTGTGCCGTGCCAGGGCCGTCGCGCGGGTCCGACGCATCAAGGCCGTGGAACGACGGTGACACCGCGCTGCCCAGATGGGCGGCGACGGCGCGACGGTGCCGCGCGTTCGCGCGCTCATGCACGCGCGCAGCGAAGGCGGGAAGCTGGTTGGAGAGTTGTCATCCTGCGTTGGTGGCAGTATGCGACCGCCATGCGTCGGTTCAGGCCGTGAGCGTCCGCATCGTCGGCATCGACTGCGCGACGAAGGACGCCAGGATCGGCCTCGCCCTTGGCGAGGTGATCGACGGCCGGGCGCTCGTGACGGACGCGCGCCTCTGCCCAGCCGAGTCCACGGCGGTCGCGGTCGTCGCCGAGTGGCTCCAGCGCGAGCCAGCCACGCGTACGTTGCTCGCGATCGACGCCCCCCTCGGATGGCCCAGAGACCTCGGCGACGCCCTCGTCACGCATCGTGCCGGCGCGGCCATCCGCGTGGAACCGAACGTCCTGTTCCGGCGCGACACCGACCGCTTCGTACACCGCCACTTCGGAAAGACACCCCTCGACGTCGGCGCCGACCGGATCGCCCGCACGGCGCACGCGGCGCTGGCGCTGCTCGACGACCTGCGGCAGCGGCTGCACATCGAGCTCCCGCTCGCGTGGGATGCGCTCTGGACGGGAACTGCCGCCATCGAGGTCTATCCGGCGGCGACGCTGCTCGCGCGCAGGATGGCTGCGTCCGGCTACAAGAAGAAGCACCACACCAGCGAGCGCGAGGTCATCGTGCGCGACCTCCGGCGGCATCTGCAGCTTCCCGAATCCTGTGCGGCCATGCTCGGGAGCGCCGATGCGCTGGACGCTGCCATCTGCGTTCTCGCCGGTGCGGACTTCGCCCGCGGATACGCGCATCCGCCCGTCGACATCGGCCTGGCGACGAAGGAGGGCTGGATATGGTTTGCCTCGCCGTCGGCGCTGGCCGACATCGTCGAGAAGGCGCCACCCGACGACGGTCTCTGATTCACGACCGCCCGGGGGGAGAGAGACTCGTGACCCGAACGATCCACGGCCCTGTGACGTTTGCGCATTGCGCGACACCCCGGACGAGGGTAGGCCGGCGGCACCAGGCGGCTGGCACGCCGCCCCGACACGGATGGGAGGACGACGATGATGCCGACCCTGTTCCACGCTCGCTGGATGCTCGCAGGATTTGCCGTCGCGTGCGGCCTCGCCGCCGGACTCACGATGGCCGCGATCCCCGCCCCCGACGGCACGATTCGCGCGTGCTACCACAAGAAGTCGGGCCGGCTCCGCGTTGTCGACGAGGGCGCGTCGTGCAAGGGCAAGGAGATCGTCCTCAGCTGGGCGCAGCCCGGCACGCCCGGCCCGCAGGGGCTGACCGGCGCCGATGGCGCACCCGGCGAGCCGGCCACGCGCCTGTGGGCCGTCGTCGACTCGGCCGGCACCCTGCTCCGTGGCAGCGGTGTCGCGGTGCCGGTCGGGACCGATCTGTCGGCAAGCGGCAACACCCGCGCCGTCCCGTTCGACCGCGATCTCAGCGAGTGCGCCTGGGTGGCGGCGATCGGCGGCGACCACGTCAACGCGGGGGTGGTGAAAGGCTTCATCACGAGCACGCTCGGTCCGAACGCACAGACGGTCAGGGTCAGCATGACCGATAGCGACAATGCGAGCGTGCAGAACCAGGGGTTCCACGTGATCGTCTTCTGCTGACGTTCCGTCGGTTGTTGCGCCTCCTCCTCGCCGTCGGCGTCGCCGGGTCGCTCTCGGCCTGTATGCCGATTCCCTTGCCCTACAATCGCCTGCCCCTGGTCCGCGGCGTTCTGGTTCGGGGTGATCGTCCGGTGTCCGCGGCGACCGTCTGGTGGGCGGGCACCGGAACCGGTCGTGGCGGACAGAAGTCCCCCGAGGTCTGCGAGAGCACGCGGCCCACGGTGCAGACGGCGTCCGACGGGGCATTCACGTTGCCGGGGGAACGGGGTTTCCTGCTCCTCGTGCCCTTGCTCCCTTTCCACTGCATGCACCGCTGGAACATCTGCGTCGCGGAAGCGGATCAGACGCGCTCGGTGCCGATGTTCTCGTTCTACGGAATCTGTGGCGCAGGTGGCCCGCAGCTGGTCGCGGCGACCTGCGACCTCGACGCCGAGGGTGGGCCGACGTGTACATCGACCCTGCCAGTGGAGTGAGGTGGTGGCCTACGTGCCGGTGTGCGACGTCGCGGCCGGCACCGTCGATTCGGAAAGGAACCGCGCGAGATACGGTGCGGTCCGACTCGCCGCCACCCGCGACACCCCCGCCGGCGTCCCGCTCGCCACCACCCGTCCCCCGTCCTCCCCCGCGCCCGGACCCATGTCGATCACCCAGTCGCTCCCGGCGACGATGCGCATGTCGTGCTCGATCACGACGACGGTGTTGCCCGCGGCGACGAGCCCGTCGAGCTGGCGCATCAGGGTCTCGACGTCCGCGGGGTGGAGCCCGGTCGTCGGCTCGTCGAGGACGTAGAGCGTGTTGCCACGCTGCACGCGCTGCAGCTCGGTGGCGAGCTTCAGGCGCTGCGCCTCGCCGCCCGACAGCTCGGTCGCCGGCTGCCCGAGCCGCAGGTATCCGAGGCCGACGTCGTGCACGACGTCGAGCACACGACGGATGGCCGGCTGGTCGGCGAAGAACTCGCGCGCCGCGTCCACCGTCATGCCGAGGACCTCGGCGACGTTCTTGTCGCGGTAGCGCACCTCGAGCGTCTTCGCGTCGTAGCGGGCGCCGTGACAGGTGGGGCAGGGCGCGTACACGCTCGGCAGGAAGAGCAGCTCGACGCAGACGAAGCCCTCGCCCTCGCAGGTGGCACACTGTCCCTTCGCGACGTTGAACGAGAAGCGCCCGGCGTCGTACCGCTTGGCGCGCGCGGCCGGCGTGGCCGCGAACACCCGACGCACGTGATCGAAGAGCCCCGTGTAGGTGGCGAGGTTCGAGCGTGGCGTGCGGCCGATGGGTTTCTGGTCGACGCACACCAGGCGTCGCACGGCGTCCTGCCCGTCGGTGATGCGGCCGCTGGTCGGCAGGGCGGCCGACGGCTCGTCGTCGTCGGGCACGAGCTCGTGGCCGAGGTGCTCCGCCAGCAGTTCGACGAGCACCTGACTCACCAGGCTGGACTTGCCGGATCCCGAGACGCCCGTGACGGTGGTGAACACGCCGAGCGGAAATGCGACGTCGAGCTCGTGCAGGTTGTTGCGCGTGACCCCCTCGAGGCGCAGCCACCCCTGCGGCGTCCGCGGGGTCCGCGACGGGAGCGTGTAGCGTCCGAACAGGTAGGCCGCGGTTCTCGAGTCCGTCACGCGCGCGAGCCCCTCGGGCGGGCCGCTGTAGAGCACGCGACCACCGTGCTCGCCCGCGGCGGGCCCGACGTCGACGATCCAGTCGGCGTGACGGATCACGTCGAGCTCGTGCTCGACGACGAAGAGCGAGTTGCCGGAGCGCTTCAGCGCGTCGAGCGCGCGCAGCAGCGCCTCGGTGTCGACGGGGTGCAGGCCGGCCGACGGCTCGTCGAGCACGTAGACGACGCCGAACAGGTTCGACCGTACCTGCGTCGCGAGTCGGAGCCGCTGCAGCTCGCCCGGGGAGAGCGTCGGCGTGCTGCGCTCGAGCGACAGGTAGCCGAGCCCCAGCTCGAGCAGCACCGCGAGACGCGCGATCAGGTCCTGCGCGATACGCTGCGCCACCAGTGCCTTCTCGGGATGGGCGACGTCGTCGATGCCGTCCGCCCAGGGGCGCAGGATGTCGGCCAGTCGAACGAGGGGCACGGCCGACATCTCGGCGATGTCGAGCCCGGCGAACGTGACGGCGAGTGCCTCGCGGCGGAGGCGCTTGCCATGGCATCGCGGACAGTCGCGGCTCACGAGGTAGCGCGAGACGCGCTTCTTGATCGACGCGCTCTGGGTGGTGGCGAAGGTGTGGAGGACGTAGCGCCGTGCGCTCGAGAAGTTGCCGAGGTAGCTCGGCTCCTCCTTGCGTCGCTTGGCCTTGCGTACCTCGGCCGCGTCCCAGCCGATGTACACCGGCACGACGGGTTGCTCGTCGGTGAAGAGGATCCAGTCGCGCGCCTTCTTCGGCAGCTCGCGCCACGGACGGTCGATGTCATGGCCGAGTGAGACCAGCATGTCGCGCAGGTTCTGGCCGTGCCACGCCGGCGGCCAGGCGGCGACGGCGCGCTCGCGGATGGTGAGTGACGGATCGAGCACCATCGAGCGCTCGGTCGCGTCGTAGATGCGGCCGAGGCCGTGGCACTTCGGGCAGGCGCCCTCCGGCGTGTTGGGCGAGAAGGACTCGGCGTCGAGGTGGGCCTGGCCGCGCGGGTAGGTACCGGTGCGCGAGTAGAGCATGCGCAGCAGGTTCGACAGCGTCGTGACGCTGCCCACCGACGAGCGCGACGTCGGTGCGCCGCGCTGCTGCTGCAGCGCGACGGCGGGCGGCAGACCGTCGATGGCGTCCACGTCGGGCACGGCCATCTGGTCGAACAGCCGTCGCGCGTAGGGTGCCACCGACTCGAGGTAGCGGCGCTGCGCCTCGGCGTAGAGCGTGCCGAAGGCCAGCGAGGACTTGCCGGAGCCGGAGATGCCCGTGAAGACCACGAGCGCGTCGCGCGGGATGTCGACGTCGACGTTCTGGAGGTTGTGCTCGCGCGCACCACGGACACGGACGAAGCCGGGAGTATCGGGCATCTCCGTCCGGTATGGCCGGGATTCGGAGATAGACAACCCCACCTCGTCGACGCGTCGTGTGGGTCGAAAGGGTATGGCGACGGTCCGTCTGCCCGATGGTAGTTTGTCCCGGGACGTGCCATCGGTCGCATGGATGAAGGTGAAGCGACGACTTCTCGCAAAGCCGACACCGAAACGAGGCGCACGGAGGCCGAACGCATGACCCCCGCTGCTCTCATCGTCGGCGCCGGTGACGCCACCGGCGGCGCCATCGCGCGACGCTTCGCCCGCGGCGGCCTCGTCGCCTGTCCCGTCCGTCGCACCGCCGACGCGCTCGCCCCCCTCGTCGCGTCCATCGAAGCCGAGGGACACCGCGCCGTCCCCTTCGGCCGCGACGCGCGCGTCGAGCAGCAGATGGTCGAGCTCGTCGAGGAGATCGAGACCACCATCGGCCCCATCGAGGTCGCGGTGTTCAACGTCGGCGCCAACGTGCCGTCGTCGATCCTCCAGGAGACGGAGCGGAAGTACCGCAAGATATGGGAGCTGGCCGCGCTCGGCGGCTTCCTCACCGGACGCGAGGCGGCGAAACGCATGGTGCCCCGCGGGCGCGGCACCATCCTCTTCACCGGCGCGACGGCATCGGTGCGCGGCCGCGAGCACTTCGCGGCGTTCGCCGGCGCCAAACACGCGCTGCGCGCCCTGGCCCAGTCGATGGCGCGCGAGCTGGGTCCGAAGGGCGTGCACGTGGCCCACGTCATCATCGACGGCGCCATCGACACCGCCTTCATCCGCGACACCTTCCCCGACCTCTACGCGCGCAAGGCCGACGACGGCATCCTCGATCCCGAGCACATCGCCGAGCACTACTGGATGCTGCACACGCAGCCGCGCGACACGTGGACCTTCGAGCTCGACCTGCGGCCGTGGAGCGAAACATGGTGACGACCACCTTCTGGTTCGACGTCGGCAGCCCCAACGCGTATCTCGCGCACCGCGTGCTGCCGGGCATCGAGCAGCGCACCGGCGCGCACTTCGTCTACGAGCCGATGCTCCTGGGCGGCCTCTTCAAGCTCAGCGGCAACCAGTCGCCGATGGTCGCGTTCGCGAACATCCCGAAGAAGCTCGACTACGAGATGCTCGAGATGCGGCGCTTCGTCGCCCGCCACGGACTGACGGCGTTCCAGATGAACCCGCACTTTCCCATCAACACGCTGCCGCTGATGCGGATGGCGACGGCGGCCAAGATGGACGGCACGCTCGGGCCCGTCGTCGAGGTGCTCTTCCAGCACATGTGGGAGCGCGGCACGAACATGGGTGACCCCGCCACGGCGCGGTCGGCGCTCGCCGAGGGCGGGCTCGACGTCGAGCGGCTTGCGGCCCGTGCGCAGGAGCAGGACGTGAAGGACGCCCTCGTCGCCAACACCCAGCGCGCCTACGACCTCGGCGCGTTCGGTGCGCCGACGTTCTTCGTCGGCGACGAGATGTTCTTCGGCAAGGACCGCCTACGCGACGTCGAGGACGAGATCGCGCGTTCGCGCTGACGCTCCTCGCCGCGGTGCTGCTGCTCGCCTGCGAGCGCGGCCCCGCCGAGGACTTCACCGGCGTCGAGCCCGACGCCGAAACCCTGCTCGGCCGCTTTCCGAGCTACGCCACGCCGGACGCGGTCGCACGCACCGTCGGCGTGCCGTGGACGGTGCAGGAGGAGTCGAGCCTCCCGCTCGACGACGCACGACCGCGGTACGATCTGCTGACCGTCGCGGTGTCGCCGTGGACGGACCACGGCCACGCCGGCGAGCTGCGCCTGACGTTCTTCAACGCCCGGCTCATGTCGTGCGCCTTCTACCCGCGCGAGCCCGGCGCCTACCGTGCCGCGCTCGGCGAGTTTGCAGAGCGGCTGCGGCACCTGCGGTCGCAGTGGGCGGTCGACGCCGACGGCCGCGAGTACTTCGTGCAGAGCGACGACCGGCTGCTGCGGCAGCAGAACCGGTGGGTCGAGCGCTACTCGTGAGGGCGCAGCCCCGCCAGGAGGCGCTCCACCATCCCTTCGAACAACTCCGTCCAGTCGAACGGCACCGTCAGCGGCATGAGCTGCGCCAGCTCGAGCATGACGTGGCCGTGGATCGCCGCCCACAGCCACGCCGCCGCCTTGTAGGGATCGTCGATACGGATCTCCCCCAGTGACGCCGCGGCGGCCGTCGCCGCCACCAGGACGTCGAACGCCTCCGCGCCGACGGCCCGCGTCTGGTCGGAGTACTCGTACTCGGGGACCGCGCGCGCGAACATCACCTGGTACTGCGTCGGGTTCGCGAGCGCCCAGCTGCGGTACGCAGCGGCCGCGCTCCGCAGCCGCGCGATGCCGGTGTCGGGGCGGATGCGCTCGGTGATGTGCTGGCGCATGCGGGTGAAGCCGTCGATGCAGATGGCGTCGACCAGGCCGTTCTTGCCGCCGAAGTGGGTGTAGACGCCCTTGGTCGATCGGCCCGACACCTCCGCGATGCGGCGGACCCGCAGCGCCCCGGCCCCCTCGTCGCGGATGATGGCGATGGCGGCGGCGAGGATGGGGGCGACCGATTCCGATGCCTCCGGGGGAGGCTCGGAAGCTCGGGCCGTGGAGCCGCGTCGGGGAGTCGCCACGGCGCTACTTGAACCACAGTGTTGCTTCCAAAGCGAGGCAAAAACCCTATTGAACAGGACCATCTTGACGCGACGGCTGGAAAACGGGTAACAGCGTTACCCATGACCGACACGGCGAATCACTACCTCGGCGGCAACTTTGCTCCCGTCCACAACGAAGTGACCGCGTTCGATCTGCAGGTCGTGGGTCACATCCCTCCCGACCTGGAAGGGCGTTACCTGCGCAACGGGCCGAACCCCATCAGCGTGACGGACCCGGCCACGCACCACTGGTTCATCGGCAACGGCATGGTGCACGGCGTGCGGCTGCGCGGCGGGAAGGCGGAGTGGTACCGCAACCGGTGGGTGCGTACCGACGGCGTGCGCGAGCAGCTCGGCGAGCGCCCGAAGACCGACATCGTGCGCCCGCCGAACGACGTGGGGCCGAACACCAACGTCGGCGGCTGGGCCGGCACGACGTGGGCCATGGTCGAAGCCGGCGCGCAGCCCGTCGAGATGACCTACGACCTCGACTCCGTGGGCGTGAACGCCTTCTACGGCACGCTGCCCGGGGCGTTCAGCGCGCACCCGAAGTTCGACCCCGTCACGCGCGAGCTGCACGCCATGTGCTACGCCTGGCAGGACTGGCTCGACCACATCCAGTACGTCGTCGTCGGCGCCGACGGTCGGGTGACGAAGACGCTCGACATCCCGATGAACGGGATGGTGATGCTGCACGATATGTCGCTCACGCGAAAGTACGCGGTGATCTTCGACCTGCCGGTGACGCTCGACCCCGAGCTGGCCATGGCGGGCCGCTTCCCGTTCCGGTGGAACCCCGCCTACGAGCCGCGCATCGGGCTCCTGCCGCGCGACGGCGGCGTCGACGACATCGTCTGGTGCGCCATCGAGCCCGGCTACGGCTACCACCCGGTGAACGCGTACGACGCGCCGGACGGCACCGTCGTCATCGACATCTGTCGCTACGAGCGCATGTTCGACCGCGATATCGTCGGTCCCTTCGGCGACAACCTGGCGACGCTCGACCGCTGGACCGTCGATCCGGTGGCGCGTCGTACCCGCACCGAGCGCATCGACGACCGCACCATGGAGTTTCCGCGCGTCGCCGGCTCGGTGTCGACGCAGCCGCATCGCTACGCCTATGTCGCCGGCGTCGGCGAGGGCTACGCCCCCGGACCGCTCTACAAGCACGACGTCCGCGCCGGCACGATCACCGAGCACGACTACGGGCGCGGGCGCGGTACCGGCGAGGTCGACTTCGTCGCGCGTCCGAATGCGACGTCCGAGGACGACGGCTGGCTGCTGTCGTACGTCTTCGATGCGACCCGCAACAAGAGCGACCTGGTGATCCTCGACGCGCTCGACCTGAAGGAGGTCGGCCGCGTGCTGCTGCCGCAGCGCGTGCCGTTCGGCTTCCACGGCAACTGGGTCGGCGATCGGACCGTGGCGCCGCCGGCCTAGGAACGCACCAGGGCGCGCGCCTGGGCCAGCGCCTCGTCCGGCGACTCGGCCCAGTGCGCCGTCACGCTCGCGCCCGTGAACGTCTCGAACATGCTGCGCAGCTTGCCGTAGCTGTTGTCGAGCACGACGTGGGGGATGTCCTGCAGCAGCGCCAGGATGTGTCCGTGCAGGCGATCGGTCACCACCACCCGTCCGCGCGCGAGCAGCTGGCAGCCGCGCTCGACCCACCGCCGCGCGAGAGGCGCGAACGTCAGGGCCAGCGCGCGGCGTGCCGTCGCCGTCGAGGCCTGATGCAGCCCGCGGTTCAGCGCCATCGCCGCACGGTCGTGCAGCGGCCAGACCGGCTCGTCGGCCACGTCGTCCAGCCAGTCGAGCACCTGCACGTCGGCAGCGCGCGGCGGCGCGTAGCCGGTCGATTCGACGTCGCCGCGCGCCAGCCACAGCACGTCGACGACCGGCGCCGCCGCGCGCGCCCGACTGCCGAGCGCGAACGCCATGTCGGGGCAGAGCTGCGTCGGCACCGCGAAGTGCGCGCGCGCCAGCGAGAGGCTCTGCGCCTCGCGTACGAGCAGGGTGAAGTCGGCGTGCGCCTCGCACAGGCGTCGCAGGCGATCGCGGTTCGCCGGCTCGCGGAACCACAGGCTCTGCGGCAGCTGGATGGTGCGATGGCTCGGGAAGTCGGCGAGCACCTGCTCGCGCGTCGTCGCCTGGTTGTGCGGGTAGAGATCGCCGAAGTTGCCGCCGCCGTGGAGCAGGATGGTGCCGTCGCGGCCGAGCGCGCGCGCCAGCTCGTCGCGGCGGTAGCTGCCCCACGACGCGCGATACACCACGCGCGCGCCGACCCGCGCCAGGCTGGCCAGCTCGCCGAGCCACAGCGCGGGGTCGCCGGCGTTGGCGTGGTTCGGGAAGTTCACCAGCGCGACACGTTCGCCGCCGCGCACGAGCGAGGCCATGACGCGGTCGATCTCCTCCGAGAGGGCCGCGACGAGCTGGCGGTCGGACGTCATGCTTCCGGGCGCAGCGTGCCGGGCAGCCGGTCGTGGATCGCGTGCCGCAGCCGCGCCGGCACCAGGCGTCGCACGACGCCGCCGGCGCGTCGGAGGTGCGCCAGCAGCCGGTCGGGCGGCACGCGCGCGAGCCGACGGCGCAGCAGGTCGACGGCGGGCCCGCGCGTGCCGCGTGCCTCGAGCTCGTTCCAGCAGGTGCGGAAGAGGTCGCGCACGCGGTCGAGCGACGGCATCGACAGGGCGGCCACGTGCGACGGCTCGAGCGGTCCGTCGAAGCAGGGCGGATCGGGCATGCCGGCGGCGAGGAAGTTGAGGCGCGTCATCACGCACTTCTCGCACCGCCCGCAGTTGCTCGCCGGATCGCTGCCCTGCCAGCACACCCGCAACCGGTCGAGCGCTTCGGGAAAGGGGGCGAGCGCCTCGATCTTGTCCGTCCGCCCCAATGCGCCGCCGTCGCTCACCAGCGTGAAGAACTCGTTCGAGGCGAGCGCGTCCAGCATGGGCGGATGCGAGATGCCGAAGCGCGGCGTGCCGTAGGGCGAGGCGGCCGACGCGAGCCCGACCGCGCACTGCTGCGAGAAGTTCGCCAACACACTGCCGAACAGCGGCAGCGCCGACTGCGGCCACGCGCGTCCGCCGAGCTGCATCGCGTTGGTCACCACCGGATAGAGCGGCAGGTCGAGCCAGCGTGCGAGCGGCTCGGCGCGCCGTCGCACGTCGTCGAAGCGATTGGCGCGCGTGAGGGGTATGTCGAACCCGAGCACGATCACCAGCCCGACGAGCCGATACGCGGCGTCGCCGACGAGACGCCGGGCGTGGCGCACGGCGGTGAACGTCGAGTCGAGCCCGCCGGAGAACGCCGCGATGGCGACGCCAGGATCATCCGGTGGGCGTGGTGCCGGTACGACGCGATCGGGAATGACGTTGATCGGGCGCCGGTACCGCTCGGGCGAGAGCGCGTGCCGGATCGCGATCAGCTGCCCCATGTTGTGGAGACCGCCGCGACTCATCGGGCCGTGGACCACGAGGTCCTGCCCCAGCATCGCCGCCCACTGCACGTGACCGCAGACGAACGAATCGAGCACGGGAGGCGCGGGGAGCGCCTCGGGCAGCCGCCACCAGATCTCCGCGCGCGGACCATCGGGGCCGAGCGCGCCTTCGAAGACGAGGCGACGCTCGGTGGGGCCGTCGTCGAACCAGACGTGGATCGGCGGCGTGCTCATCGCGGCCACGGCCGGCGCAGCCCCGTCGCCGACCCGAGCCAGCGCAGCGTGTCGCGCGCGTCGGTGACGAGGTGGTCGAGTGCCACGCGCGTTGCGAGCCGCCGGCGGCCGCGACCGCCGGGCCAGTCGGCGAGCGTCGCCTCGGCGTCGGCGGCGGCGATCGGATCGCGGAGTGCTGTGTGTCGCGCCGGCACGATCGCGGCGGCGAGGGCAGGGTGCCGCCGGATGTCCGCCCACATCCGCGGTGGTGACGTGGTGCCGCCGTCGGCGCGCACGACGAAGCCGTCGCCGCAGAGCAGGTCGGGCAGGACGGGCTCGGGGCGCGGGTATCGCTGTTGCGCGGTGAACAGCCAGCGTCGCGCATGCAGGCCCACCGCGCAGCCACCACCCGCGGCGTGCAGCGCGGCGGCGACGATCGGGAGCACGCCGATCTCGGCATCGACGAGTCCCTCGGCGACGGCATTCGTGCGCACGACGATCGACGGCACGTCGAACGCCGGCAGCGTCACGTCGGGGCCGAGCCCGGCGACGTGCATCACGGCGCGCACCGTGAACGGGAACGGGACGAGCGCGTCCATGTGCCGCACCAGCGTGTGCGCCGACCGCAGACCGCCCGACCAGGCGACGATCGCGGTGTGGTCGGTGGCTAGGCGGCGTCCGTCCACCACCGTCGTCGCCTCGATTCGTACGCGGTGGAAGCGATCAGGCCCCCAGCTCGCCCACGCCTCGGCGTACTCCGTCAGGTTCCGCACCGCACCGCGCGTCATCGGGCCGCGCACCTGAAACGTCCCGCCGATGCGCATCACCGCCGGCAGCATGCCGGCGACCATGCCGTCGACGACGTCCGGCACGTCGCCGTCGTGTGCCAGCTCCAGTGTGGAGACCCGTCCGTCCGCGCGCTCGAGCACGCCACGCAGTCCGTGCACGCTGAGCACGGAGGTCACCGCACCAACCGCCCCTCCGCGTCGAACAGGTGCACCTGCGCCGGATCGATCGCGAGCGGGACCTCCCGTCCCGCGGCGATGTCCGGCATGCCCAGAAGACGCGCGATCACAGGCGTCTCGATACCGGGCATACGCAGATGCGCAAGCGATTCGTGACCGAGCTCCTCGATGTGCTCGACGGTCGCACGGACTGTGCTCGTCGCCGGCCCGAGCGCGATGCCCTCGGGGCGCACGCCCACCGTCCACCCGTCGCCGATCACAGCGTCGAGCGGCAGGACGCCGTCCGCGCGCTCCGCGGGGAACAGGTTCATCGGCGGATTGCCGACGAAGCCCGCCACCATGACGTTCGCCGGTCTGGCGTAGAGCGCGCGCGGGGTATCGACCTGCTGCAGCCGCCCCTTGTCCATCACGGCGACGCGATGGCCGAGCGTCATGGCCTCCACCTGGTCGTGCGTGACGTAGATCATCGTCGTGCCGGTCTTCGCCTGCAGCGCCTGGATCTCGGCGCGCACCTGCACGCGCAGCCGCGGGTCGAGGTTCGAGAGCGGCTCGTCGAGCAGCGATGCGGCCGGCTCGCGCACGAGCGCGCGCCCCATGGCGACGCGCTGGCGCTGGCCGCCCGAGAGCTGCTTCGGCAGGCGGTCGAGCAGCTGCCCGATCTCGAGCAGGCCGGCGACGCGATCGACCTGCCGCGCCATGTCGTCGCGCCCGAGGCGCCGCATGCGGAGCGGGAACTCGAGGTTCTTCCGCACCGTCATGTGCGGGTAGAGCGCGTAGTCCTGGAACACCATGGCGACGTTGCGCTGCTGCGGCGGGACGTCGTTCACGACGCGGTCGCCGATGGTGATGGTGCCCGACGTCGCCGTCTCGAGTCCCGCCACCATGCGCAGCACCGTCGACTTGCCGCAGCCCGACGGCCCCACCAGCACCAGCAGCTCGCGGTCGTCGACGGCGAGGGAGAAGTCGGCCACCCCGACGGTGCCGTCGGGGAAGCGCTTCTGGACGTCGGTGAGCTCGACGCGCGCCATCAGTCGAAGAAGTGCTCGGCGGCGATCACCGGCAGCGCGCGCGCGACGATGGGGTCGGCGGCGAACCGGCGCTGCACGCAGCCGTCGCAGAGGTGGTTCGCCAGGGCGATGAACGTCATCGCCTGGTCGAGCGTGAGATAGCTCTGCGCCACGTCGCCGGTGACCGGATCGACGGCGTCGTAGAAGCCCCAGTCGCCGTACGCGGGAAACCGTGTTGCCAGCGTACGCAGGTTGGCGAGCGCCGCGTCGGGCGCGACGGCGGTGGCCAGCGCCGATGCGTGCGGCGTCACCGCGCCGCCCGGGTAGCCGAGCATGCCGAGCGCGCGCACGCCGTACTCGCCGTAGCCCGCTCCGTCGGGGCGCAGGCTGGGCGAGATGCCCCAGATCGGGTCACGCTGTTGCACGGCCACGTGCGCGCGATCGTTGGCCCCGAGGCTCGCCGGCGCCAGGCGCAGCTCGTCGAGCACCAGCGTCGGCATCAGGGCCTCGAACATGCTGCCGCCCCACGACGGCACGTACTCGACGTCACCGGACACGTAGTGACCGCCGAAGAAGGTGCTGCCGAGGACGGTCTTCTGCGTGCGGTCGTGCGGTACCTGTGTCTGCCAGTCGCAGGCGGCAGGGAACGTGCGCGTCATCCGGAACCAGTGCGACGGCGGTGCCACGCCCATTCCCATCGCCAGCACGCTCCCGAGGCGCGATTCCGCGTACAGCACGCCGTAGTGATAGCGCGACGGACCGGGGGGCTGCACCCACCAGCCGTGGTACATGAGCCCGGCGGCGGGATCGTAGAAGCGCGACCAGTCGCCGCGCTCGATCAGCGCCGTCAGGCGCGGCGCCACCTCGGGGAACGTCTGTCGCGCGACGATCAGTCCCGCGGTGAGCCACGCCGTGTCGACGAACGACAGCAGGTTGCTGGTGCGCTCGAGCGACGTGGTGTCGTAGTAGTTGAAGAAGAGGCCGTCGTGCGACTCGAGCCGCTCGAGCGTGTCGAGGATACCGCCGAGTCGCACCACCGCGTCCCGACGGTCGACGAGGCCGAGGTCGCTCGCCCCGGCGAGTGCCGTGATCCACAGCCCCACCGTCGTGACGTTGGTATAGTCGCCGACCGGCGGGGTGGCCGGATCGCGGGGCGCCAGATGGATGTGGTCGACGGGCAGGTGGTGCTCCCGGTCCATGAGCCCTTCGAGCCCGCGCCAGGTGTCCGTCGCGACGCGGCGTGCGAAGGCCGTCGGCTCGGTGGGCAGGGGGCGGACGGGCCTGCTGGACGGCCACCCGGCGAGCCGCTCGCGGACGAGTGGCCGCGCCGCCAGCTCGCCGCCGACCGACGCCTCCCACGCACGCTTCCGAACCGGCTCGACGACGACGGTCGCGGCGGGCTCGGCGATGCCGCCCACCACGTGGCCAACCGAACAGGTCGTGTCGCCCGGCGGTAATGATGTTGCGCCGCACCCGGCGAGGAGGACGAGGGCCAGGACGGCGCGCGCGGTGGGCATCGGGTGCGATGCTGTTGGCAGAACTCGTGCGACCCGTAAAGCGCGTGCGCGGAATCGCCCTTTTCGCCCAAAATTGAGGCAACGACCGTCTCACCCCTCGACAGACCCAGGTCGGATGGGCCAGTACTGCCGCTCAATGCCTAGGCATCGGGGCGTGCGATTTGCCCGTTTTCGGGGCAGCGTCCCGGGACGCACGGGGGCCTGCCCTTGATATTCCTGACCATTGCCGCGCTGCGACGAGCGGCATGGTGTTTGCCTTTATCTCCCTGTCTGCGGCCGGAGGTCCGGCCGGCCACGAACGAGAAGGAGCAATAGCGTGAGCGGAACTGCGGAACGTCTCTCGGCCATCGAGGCCGTCACCACGTACAAGCCGATCTCGGAGCCCTTGGATTTCTCCAAGATGCAGATCGGCGAGTTCTTTGCGTCGAACGTGTTCAGCCGGGCGGTCATGAAGCAGCGCCTGCCAAAGCCGGTCTTCCAGTCGGTGATGAAGACCATCGACGAGGGAAGCCTGCTGGACCCGTCGGTTGCCGATGTCGTGGCGTCGGCCATGAAGGACTGGGCCATCGAGAAGGGCGCCACGCACTACGCGCACGTCTTCTTCCCGCTGACGGGCCTCACCGCCGAGAAGCACGACAGCTTCCTCTCGCCCGACGGCCAGGGCGGGGCCCTGGTCGAGTTCGCCGGCAAGACCCTGATCCAGGGCGAGCCCGACGCCTCGAGCTTCCCGAACGGCGGCATCCGCTCCACCTTCGAGGCGCGTGGCTACACTGCCTGGGACGTCACCAGCCCGGCCTACATCCTCGAGAACCCGAACGGCACCACGCTCTGCATCCCGACCGCGTTCGTGTCGTGGACGGGCGAGGCGCTCGACAAGAAGACGCCGCTGCTGCGCTCCGGCCAGGCCCTCAACAAGCAGGCGCAGCGCGTGCTCAAGGTCTTCGGTCACGAGAAGACCAGCACCGTCGTGTCGTATGCCGGCGCCGAGCAGGAGTACTTCCTGATCGACCGGCACTTCTTCTTCTCGCGTCCCGACCTGATCGCCACCGGCCGCACGCTCTTCGGCGCGCCGCCGCCCAAGGGGCAGGAGTTCGA
This sequence comes from uncultured Binatia bacterium (SeqCode), assembly GCA_964404165.1. Taxonomy (GTDB): domain Bacteria; phylum Desulfobacterota; class Binatia; order DP-6; family DP-6; genus DASYLJ01. The sequence continues at coordinate 25,346 of CAYOIZ010000029.1, forward strand.
GGACCAGTACTTCGGCGCCATTCCCGAGCGCGTGCTGGCCTTCATGCTCGAGTGCGAGCGCGAGCTCTACAAGCTCGGCATCCCGGTGAAGACGCGCCACAACGAGGTGGCACCGGGGCAGTACGAGGTGGCGCCGGTGTTCGAGGCGGCCAACCTTGCCGCCGACCACCAGCAGCTCCTGATGGTCACGCTCCGTCGCGTGGCCGAGAAGTACGGCATGAGCTGCCTGTTCCACGAGAAGCCGTTCGCCGGCGTCAACGGCTCGGGCAAGCACGTCAACTTCTCGCTCGGCAACTCGACGCAGGGCAACCTGCTCGATCCGGGCGATACGCCGCACGAGAACGCGCAGTTCCTCGTCTTCTGCGCCGCCGTCATCCGCGCCGTCGACAAGTTCGCTCCGCTGCTGCGCGCGGTCGTCGCGTCGGCGGCGAACGATCACCGCCTCGGCGCCAACGAGGCCCCGCCGGCGATCATCTCCATCTTCCTCGGCGAGCAGCTCACCGACGTCTTCGAGCAGATCGCCCAGGGTGCCGCCAAAACCTCGAAGGCGAAGAGCACCCTGACGATCGGCGCCGACACGCTGCCGACGCTCCCGAAGGACGCCGGCGACCGGAACCGCACCAGCCCGTTCGCCTTCTGCGGCAACCGCTTCGAGTTCCGCGCCGTCGGCGGCGGCCAGTCCATCGCCGGGCCGATGGTGGCCATCAACACCATCCTCTCCGACTCGCTCGACTACGTCGCCACCAAGCTCGAGGACGCGGTGAAGAAGGACCCGGACGGCCTCAACGCCGCCGTGCAGTCGTTGCTCAACACGATCATCAAGGAGCACGGCCGCGTGATCTTCAACGGCGACGGCTACAACCAGTCCTGGCACGACGAGGCCGCGAAGCGCGGCCTGGCGAACCTGCGCACCTCGGTCGAGGCGCTCCCCGTCCTCACCTCGCCCGACGTCGTGGCGATCTTCGAGCGCTACGGCGTGCTCAGCAAGCGCGAGCTCGAGAGCCGCGAAGAGGTGTACCTCGAGCAGTACGTCAAGAGCATCGCCACCGAGGCGCGCACGGCCATCGAGATGGCGCGCACCATCATCTTCCCGGCGGCGATCCGCTATCAGGGCCAGCTGGCCGGCACCTGTGCCAGCCTGAAGGCCGTCGGCTACACCTTCGACACCAACACCCTCGACAAGATCACGGCGTTGGTGAAGGAGCTGCAGGACGGCATCGCCGTCCTCGAAACCGAGCTGCACGTGCACGACTTCTCGAACACGCTCGGGCACGCCAAGCACTCCTGCGACAAGATCCTTCCCGCGATGCTCGCGGTGCGGAAGTCCGCCGACGAGCTCGAGGGCATGGTTGCCGACGACCTCTGGTCGCTGGCCACCTACCAGGAGATGCTCTTCATCAAGTGAGCTCCGGTGTGGGGCCCGCGATCGTCGATCCCGGCGGTCGCGGGCTCCGCCCCTCCGGCTACGTCACGACGTAGCCGAGCCCCTTGTCGACCACGTTGACGAGCGGCGCCCCCCGCAGCCAGCGGTCGAGGTTGTCCTCGAACATGGCGATGACGCGGGCGAAGAAGTCGGGCCGGTAGCCCGACACGTGCGGCGTCACGAGCACGTTTTCGAGGTCCCAGTAGGGGCTCTCCGGCGGCAGCGGCTCGTCACGGAAGACGTCGATGCCAGCGGCGGCGACGGCGCCCGAGCGTAGTGCCGCCACCAGCGCGTCGTCAACGACGAGCTCGCCACGACCGACGTTGACGAAGATCGTGCTCGACCGCATGGCCGCGATGGCGGCGGCGTCGATCATGTCGTGCGTCTCGGCGGTGAGCGGCGCCGCCAGCACGACGAAGTCGGCCCAGGCGAGCAGCGCGTGCAGGCCGTCGGGGCCGACGACCGCTTCCGCGCCCGGTACCGGATGCTCGGGCCGGCGACGGAGCACGCGGACGCGCATGTCGAGCGCCGCGCCGAGGCGGGCGACGCCGAGGCCGATGGCGCCGGCGCCGATAACGGCGAGCGCGCTGCCGGCGAGCTCGCGGATGCCGCCGGTGGCGGCGATGACGGCGAACCGGTTCCACTCCCGTGCCTGCTGCAGTCGCTGCGCGACGTGGAGGTTGCGCCCGAGCGCCAGCATCAGCGCCAGCGAGTGCTCCGGGATGTTGACGGCGTGCAGCCCGGCGGCGTTCGTCAGCACCACGTCGCTCGCGACCAGCGCGGGAAAGAGGTTGGCCTCGACGCCGGCGGACGCGGAATGGACCCAGCGCAGCTTCGGTGCCAGCGCGAAGGCCTCGGGCGGGAAGTGGAAGCCGGCGTAGACGTCGGCGTCGGCCAGGGCCGCGGGCAGCGTGTCGTCGTCCTCGACCGAGACGAACGTGACGTCGGGGAATCGCGCGCGCAGTCGGGCCAGGTCCGCGTCGGCGATCGACCAGCGGACCTCCTTCAGGCGGTAGTGGAGGACGACCTGCATGCGGCGTCATTGACCCGTCCCGGCGGCCACGGCAAGCAGAGCCATGCTGACGGGTCGCTGTCTCTGCGGAACGGTGCGCTACGAGGTGGCGGGCGGGATCGGTCCCATCGCCTGCTGTCACTGCGCCGAATGCCGGCGCGCCAGTGGCGCCGCCTTCGCGTCCAACGCCAACGTCGTGCGCGCCGAGCATCGCTTCACGCAGGGCGCCGAGGCCGTCGTCGAGTACGAGTCGTCGCCGGGGAAGGTGCGTGCCTTCTGCGGGCGGTGCGGCTCACCGATGTACAGCCGCACCACGAAGGAACCCGACGTCCTCCGCATCCGTCTCGGCACGCTCGATCAGGATCCGGGCGGCCGCGTGCGCCTGCACGTGTGGACCGCGGAGAAGGCGCCGTGGTGGGAGATCACCGACGATCTCCCACAGATCGAGAAGCTCTAGCGCGCGCGCGGCGCCAGCGCCGCCGCCTGCCGCTCGGCCAACCATGCCTGCGTGCGCGGCGGGTAGAAGGCCAGCGTCACGAGATCGTGCACCAGCTTGCCGGTGTCGGTCAGCACGATCGTGGTGCCCGCGTCGGCGAGCAGATCGGCGGCGCGCAGGCGCTCGATGACGGGGCCGAACTCCGCCTCGATCGGCATGCCGAAGGCCGAGATCCATGCGGAGCGATCCAACGGCTGTCCGTCACCGAGCGATTGGCCGAGGAACCGGATGCGGCGATCCTGCGCGTCGAGGTCGAACACCTCCGCCACGGGGCTCTCGTCCCGTTCCACCTGCCCGCGCCAGGCGTCGAGATCGGCGTAGTTGCGATAGACCGTCGCATCGAGGCGTGAGCGGGCGCTCGGTCCGGCGCCGAACTGGTCGCCGGTGCTGCCGGTGTCGTCGACGGGTGGCGCCGTGGGTCGCGGCGCCTGCCCGCCGTCGGGCCGGACGAACGTGTGCCAGCGCGTCTGCAGGAGGCCGAGCGCATCGGCGGTCTGCTTCACGTGGAGACGCCAGTGCAGCTTGCGCGACAGGTCGAGGCGCTCCGCGGGCGCCAGCGCGCGCGCCACCGGCGTCCGCTCGTTCACGCGCAGCCCGTAGGTCGTGACGGCGTCGACCCCCGTCGCCACCACCGCGCCGAACGCGTCGGCGAAGCTCGCTTCGGTCTGGCCGGGCAGCCCGTAGATCAGGTCGACGTTCACGACGAACCCCTGCGCGACCAGCATGCGCAGCACCTCGAGCGCGCGTGCCGGTGCGTGGCGACGATGCACCCGGTCGAGCTCGCCGGCGTCGAGGCTCTGGACCCCCACGCTGACGCGCCCGACGCCGCGCGCCCGCAGGACCGACACGTGCTCGGGCGTCAGCGACTCGGGCGATCCCTCGACGCACCAGCGTGCGCCCGGCACGGGCGTGGTGCGCTCGAGCACGGCGCCGAGGACGCGGTCGAGGAGCGGCGCCGGCAGCGCCGTTGGCGTGCCGCCGCCGAGGTAGAGGTGCCGCAGGCGCGTGCCGGCGGGGATCCAGGCCAGCTCGCGCGCCACCGCGTCGACGTACCGCGCCTTCGTCGCCACGTCGTCGCCGACGCGCTTGGCGTAGAAGCAGAAGGTGCAGGCGTAGTTGCAGAACGGCACGTGCACGTAGACCGCGAGCGGATCGTCGCTGCGGCGCGCCCGTCCCGTTCCCGCCGCGGTCCGGAACGCGGGCGCCGCCATCGGATAGATGTGCGGCGGCGCGTACGGGACGTGGAGGGCACCGGCGAGCGCGTCGGCGATGCGGTCGACGGTGGCGGTATCGAACGTCATGCGGCTCCCCGGTCGGTGCAGAGATGGGCGATCTCGGCCGCGATGTCGTCGACGCCGTTCGCCCCGAGCTCGGTGAAGAAGGCGCGCTGTCGATCGGCGAGGCCATGGCGATCGGCATGACGCACGGCCGCGAGATGCGCGCGCAGGTCGCTCCGCATGGCCGGGTCGCGCAGTCGGGTACGGATCACGGCGCGGACGCGCTCGGCGCGACCGTCCTCGGGCATGTTCGGCGTGATCGCACCCGGCGCATGGTCGGCCCAGTGGATGGCGCCGGGGGCCAGCCCGTGCGCGCGCAGGGCGTCGAGGATCCGCCACTGGCTGTAGGAGAACGGCGGCAGGAACACGGTTGGCACCCCGAGCTGGAAGCACTCGAGCGTGGTGGTGAGCCCCGGTGCGGCGAGCACCATGGCCGCGGACGCGAGCAGCGCCGCGGCGTCGGCGGGTGCCAGCGACACGAACGTCAGACCACGGCCGGCGTGTCGCGCGGCGAGGCGTTCCCGCGACCGCTCGCTGGACATGCACGTGGCGCCGTCGGCGAAGTCGGCCACCAACCCGCTGTCGACCGCGGCGTCGACGATCAGATCGAGCCACGCCTGGTCGTCGTCGCCGTCGCCGAGCGGCGAGGACGCCCCGCCGAGGGCCACCACGAGTCGCCGTGCACGCATCGTCCGGACCGGGCGCGACACCAGGGGGCCCACGACCGACGCCAGCCCCGCGGCACGCCCGCGTACGCCGATGAAGTCCTGCGCCCAGTAGCGCGTCGCGGCGCGGAAGACCGGGGGCACGTGGTCGCGCATCCAGAGGAGGCTGTCGGCGACGAAGGTGCGGCGGCCGCTCGCCTGCGCGGTGCGCAGGTGATCGCGCTCCATCATCGACAACAACCCGGTGCCGGCCGTGATCACCGCGCGGGCACGGTGCGAGTCGACGCTGGCCGCGACCACGTCGTCGAAGGCGTCGCTGCGTCCCGCCGCTTCGAGCGCGCTCCCCTCGCCCAGAAACACCGTGCGCACGCCGCGCGGTCGGAGCGCATCGGCGACCGCGACGAGCTTCGTGGCCGGGCCATAGCCGATGGGTGCCGCGCAGCAGACGAGGGTGGCCGCCACCGGCTCAGGCCGCAGCCCGCGTTCGGGGCATGGCTGCGACCCCGCGGAGGAGCGACACCGTCATGCGATCCACCTGCGCTCCATCGACACGCGCGGGTTCTAGCGGTGGCGATGGTGCGCGGTCAAGAAATCCATGCCGACGAGCCCTGCGCCGGTTGACTCCGGACTGCTCGCACTCCTATGCCGCGTGACGATGATCGTGCGGCGGCCGCGTGTGGAGCTCGTGGGGGATCGTGCCCGCCTCATGGTCCGCGTCGAGAGCGAGGCGGGCGCCTTCGATCCCTGCACGGTGACGATCGCCGTACCGCGCCCGCAGGCTGCATGGCTCGACACCTCGGGCACGCCGTGGGTTCCGACCTGCCTGCTGCTGGCGGCGACGCTGCGCGAGCCGCTGCGCATCGAGGCGCCGGTGTCGCCGCGGCTCCTGGCCGCCGCGTCGCGGGCCGCGGCGCTGTTCGCGTGCTGGTGGAACCTGGACCCGGTGGCGATCGAGGCGGAGGCACTGACGGGCGACGCGCCCGAGGCGGGCGGCGAGACCGTCTGCTGTTTCACGCGCGGCGTCGACTCGTGGTTCTCCGTCCTCGACGGGACGATGCGCGGCGGATCGCCACGGCCGACGCGGCTGCTCTACGTGCCGGACCTCGATCGGCACTACTCGCCCCCGCGCCGGCGCGAGGCCCTGCGCCGGACGGCGGAGGCGGCGGAGCGGCTCGGCCTGCCGCTCCTCGTCGTCGAGCACGACGGCCGCGACCTGCTCGATCGCTTCGTCACGTGGGACGACGCCCACGGCGGTGCGCTCGCCGGTGTCGGGCTCGCGCTCGGCCATGGCGTGGCGACCTTCGTGATCCCGGCCAGCTACGATCTGGCGCACCTGGCGCCGCACGGCAGCCATCCCGATCTCGATCCGCTCTGGTCGACGGAGCGCACGACCGTCGTCCATCACGGGGCCGAGGTGGGGCGCACCGCGAAGGTGCGCGCGCTCGCCGACGTCCCACTCGCCCTCCGCCGTCTCAAGGTGTGCTGGAGCGCCGACCTCGACGACAACTGCGGGCGATGCCGCAAGTGCCTGCGGACGATGCTGCAGCTCGCCCTCGCCGGTGCGCTCGAGCGGACCGACGTCTTCGCGGCGCCGCTCAGCCTCGATGCGTTCGTGGCCCTGCCGCCGCCGCATCGCGACCGGCGTCGCATGCTCGCCGCCGAGCTCTACGACGCGATGCCGGACGATGCCGCGTGGGCCGAGTGGAAGGAGGCGCTGCGTGCGCGCCTGTCGTGGTGGCATCCCGCGGCGCCGGCGCGTCCGGCCGTTCCCGATGGCATGGACGTCGTCGTCGAGGCCCCGCCGGGGACGGCGCTGGAGCTCGCGGCGCCGATGGCGCGGAGCGTGCTGCCCGGCGCCATCGTGCCGCGCGACGACGGCGCAGCGGATCGCCCGGACGTCGGCCGGCTCGAGGTCACGTGGGTGCGTCCGGCGCGCGGACGCCGCGCGCTTCCCTGGCGGCCGACGGTGCATGCGCGCGAAGCGTTGCTGGCGGCGTGTCGCGACGCCGAGCCGCGACCCGTGGCGTGGTGCCTGCTCGAGCCGGCGACACCGGGAAGCGCCGCGCTGGCGTCCGACCTGACCGCCGCCTGGGGCCCCGGCATCGTCTGGACGGCGCCCACCGTGGGTAGCGCGCACCAGGCCGCGGCGGCGATCCAGCGTCGGTCGAGCGTGCGCGCATGGCGTGGCGATGCGACCGGACTCGATCCGTTTCGCGTCCTCGAGGCGCTCCGCCACGGATGCCTGCCGCTCCAGTGCGTGGACGACGACGAGTACGACGTCCTCGTGCCCGAGCTGCCGCGCGGGCTCGAGGCCTTCGTCGTGTCTTCCAGCGATCTCGCGCCGCTCCCGCCAGGCACGCGCGCAGCGCGTCTCGCGCGCGGCCTCTCGGTCGTGCTCGCGGGCTCGCTCGAGCGCGACGTCCACCACGCCCTCGCGGCCCTGGCCCCGGTCGGCCCATGAACCGGTGGATTGCCGACCTGCTGGCGGATCCGGCGCTGCTGCGCATGGGCCATCTCCAGCGCGCCGAGGACGGCAACCTCGGCCTCGGGTGGCTCTACTACGCCCTGGCGCGCGCGCTGCGCCCGACGACCGTGGTGGTGATCGGCTCGTGGCGCGGATTCGTGCCGCTGGTGCTGGGGAAGGCGCTGGCCGACAACCTCGAAGGCGGCACCGTGTGGTTCGTCGACCCGTCGCTGGCGGACGACTTCTGGGCCGACGCCGACGCCGTCGACCGGCACTTCGCCCGCTTCGGGGTCGGAAACGTGCGACACCTCCGCATGACGACGCAGGAACTCGTGGCCAGCGCGACGTATGCGTCGCTGCCGCAGCCCGGGATGGTCTTCATCGACGGCCTGCACACCGCCGAGCAGGCGCGCTTCGACTGGGAGGCCTTCTTCCCCCGTCTCGCGCCCGGTGCCGTCGTCTGCTTCCACGACAGCAGCAACGAGAAGACCTCGAAGATGTACGGGCCGGAGCGGGCCTATCGCTGCAACGTCGGTGAGTTTCTCGCGACGCTCCGGGAGCGTGCGGACCTGCAGGTCTTCGATCTGCCGCTCGGTCCCGGCCTCACCCTGGTGCGGCGTCTCTAGAGCCGCACGTCCTTGAGCCAGCTCTTGTTGGCCTTGTACCAGTCGACGCACTGGGCGAGGCCCTCGTCGATGCCGATCCGGGGCGTCCATCCGAGGAGTCGCTCGGCCTTGCTGATGTCGGCCCAGGTCTCCTTGATGTCGGCGATGTGGAACGGCTTGTGGTCGTACTTGGCCTTCTTGCCGAGGAGCTTCTCGAGCTTGTCGATGATGACGGTGAGCGCGATCGGGTTGCGGCCGCCGCCGAGGTTCACGATCTCGTAGCCGACGGGCTTCAGCGCCGCGATCGTGCCGCGCGCGATGTCGTCGACGTGCGTGAAGTCGCGCGACTGCGAGCCGTCGCCGAAGAGCTCCATCGGCGTCTCCTCGTCGATCCACTTGATGAACCGGAAGATGCACATGTCGGGACGCCCGGCGGGTCCGAACACGGTGAAGTAGCGCACGATGGTCGCGTCGATCTCGTAGAGGTGATGGAACGCGTAGGTCATCGCCTCGGCCGCCTTCTTCGACGCCGCGTAGGGCGAGATCGGCGTGTTCACCGGCAGGTCCTCGGTGAACGGCATCGGCTGCCCGGCGTAGAGCGACGACGTCGACGCCAGCACCAGCTTCTTGACGTCGTGCTTCCGCATCAGCTCGAGCAGGTTGAGCGTGCCCACCGTGTTCGTCGAGACGTAGACGTGCGGGTTCTCCATCGAGTAGCGCACGCCGGCGCGGGCGGCGAGGTTCAGGACGGCGTCGAACTTGTGCTTCACGAACAGCTTCTCGAGCGGGGCCATCTGCTCGATGTCGAGCTCGTGGAAGCTGAAATTCTGCTGCCCACGGAGCTGCTCCTGGCGGTGCAGCTTGATGCGGACGTCGTAGTAGTCGTTCAGGTTGTCCACGCCGACGACGGTGTGGCCGGCATCGAGCAGGAGCTGGGCGGTGCGGGAGGCGATGAAGCCGGCGGTGCCGGTCACGAGGTAGGTGGACATTCAGGGCACGGTAGAGCCTTCAGGAGCCGTATTCAAACACCACGCCGTCGGGCCGCCGTGGCCTCCGCGAGCGCGGCCGACGCGGGGTCGCCGCGCTCCCGGAGCCCGTCGATCGTTCCCAGGACGTCGGCCTCCGGACGGTTCTGGCCGAGCTTCCACTTCCCCTCGAGCCGGTGCACCGGAATCTCGACGCCGACGATGCCGCGCAGCATCTGGGCGAGGAACGTCTCGGGCGCGTCGGTCACGCGCCACGGCTCGGCGCTGGCCTGCTCGTGGCGGTCGGTCAGTCGCGTCACCAACGCCCGCAGCCAGTCGACGTCGTCGACGAGGCGGAGCGGGCCGGCGGCGTGCACGGCGACGTAGTTCCACGTCGGCACCACCTTGCCGTGCTCGCGCTTCGACGGGTACCAGGACGGCGACACGTAGGCCTGGGGACCGAGGAAGATCGCCAGCGCGTCGCCGCTCGCGTCGACCTTCGCATGCGGGTTCGGTCGCGCGAAATGGCCCGTCAGCGTACCGAACGGCGCCGGCTCGGGATCCCAGAGCAGCGGCAGGTGCGTCGCCAGCAGGCCGTCGGTGGTGTTCGACACCAGCGTGGCGAACGGATGGTCGTGCATGAACGCGGCGAGGACGTCGACGCGGTCTTCCGCGAAGTGGCGAGGGACGTACATGAGCGCCACGGCTAGGCGTGGGAGCGTGTTGGGTCAAGGCGTCGAATTTCTTCTTGGCGAGCCAGCAGGTGATGGCGTAGAGCCTGGGCATGCGGACCTGGCTCCTGGTGGCGTTGCTGTCGGTCGCATCCGCCGGCGCGCAGACCGCGCAGTCGCCGGAGATCGTCGGCGCGCTGGTCGGACCGCTGGCGACGCCGGTCCAGCCCGCGCTGCACCTCTACGGCAACGATCTCGGCTGGACGTTCGAGCACGACGGCCAGCTGCACATGCTCTTCGGCGACACCTGGCCGACCGCCGACTCGCTCTGCCACGGCGAGCCGCGGAACGACGACACGCAGGCGGTGCTGGCGCCGGAGCCCGTATCCGGCGTGCCGGCGCTGACGTTCCTCGCGCGGTCCGACGCACCCGACGAGTTCGCGCCCATGCTCGTCGAGCGCGACGGGGTCTCGATCCCGATGGCCTACGGTCAGGTGCCGCTCACCGGCTTCAGCGACGGGGCCGACGCGCACACCATCCTCGGCCGCGGCGAGTACGTGCGCTGCACCCGGCGCGCTCCCGGTGGACGGCCGTCCTGCAAGCCGCACCAGCACCTCGCGTGCACGCAGGACGTCGGCGAATGCCTGCCGGCGGCGTTCGAGATCCCGGCCCTGTGCGACCTCGCGACGGGCACCGGCTGTCTCCCCGGGACGACGTGCCAGGCGACGGAGGCCGGCTTCTGCGTCGACCCCGACACCTCCCAGAACGACGGCACGCGCGCGAGCCTGCCCTTCACCGTCGCCCACGATCAGGAGATGGCGGTGCAGGACACCGCGCGCCCCGGAACCTGGATCTCGATCGGACGCTTCGCGACGAACAAGTTCGCCAACCTCACGGCACGCACGGTGCGCTGCTTCTCCGGCGGCTCGTGTGGCAGCGACTACACGACCGGGCACGGCGCGCTCCTCGTCTGGGGACGTCCGGGCTTCACCGGGACGGCGACGCGTCAGGTGCAGGCGTACCTGATGGTGCACCGGCTGCCGATCCGTCGCGATCGCCATGGACGGATGCGCTGGCGGCCGCGCTTCTTCGCCGGCGTCCATCCGGTGACGGGCGAGCCGCTGTGGACGGGACGCGAGTCGGGGGCTGCGCCGATGGCGCTCGACGGCGTCGTCGGCGGCAGCCCGCACGAGGAGCAGCCCATCGTCTCGCAGGTGGCGGTCAGCTGGGTGGGCGCGCCGGTGAACCGGTGGGTCATGATCTACAGCGGCGACCTGCCCGACTACGTGCTGCCCGATCCGGCCAGCGCGCGGCCGGGGCCGTCGCCCGGCGCGGTGCGCATCCGCTTCGCCGAGCACCCGTGGGGACCGTGGACGCCGCCCGCGCCGCATCTGCTGCCGGGAAGCCCGACGGTGGTCGGCGACCCGTACGGTCCGGGCGGCGTGCTCTTCCATCCGCTCTGCGTCGACCAGGGATCGGCGCGCTGTGCGCCCGGCGACCCGACGCGACCCCCCGACTACTTCATCCCCGGGTGTCCGTCGTTCGCGGCGTCGTTCGACGCCGGCCGCTTCTATGGCGCCAACATCATCGACGCCTACACGCGTCCGAGCGACGGCGGCGCCGACATCGTCTGGAACGTGTCGACGTGGAACCCGTACGGCGTGGTGCTCGCCCGCACCCATCTCGACGCCACCCCGATCCCGACCGAGCCGCCGTCGTGTCCGAAGGCGGGCGTCGCACCGCGCTCGGGCCTCGGCGGCAAAGTGATGCGCTTCCGCTGGTGCGATCCGGGCTGAGTCACTCGGCGCGCAGGGCGTCGATGGGATCGAGCCGCGCCGCGCGTCGCGCCGGCAGCACGCCCGAGAGCAGGCCGGTGACGAGGCTCGTCACCAGCGCCGCCACCACGAATCGGATCGGCGTCTCGACCGGCAGGCCGGGGACGAAGAATCGCGCGACGACGCCGATGCCCATGCCGATCGCGACGCCGATGGCGCCGCCGGCGACGCCGAGTCCGACGGCCTCGGCCACGAACAGCGCCGCCACCTGACGGCGGCTCGCCCCGAAGGCGCGCAGCAGCCCGATCTCGGCCGTGCGCTCGCCGACCGCGATCCACATCATCGTCAGGATGCCGATGGCGCCCACCAGCAGCGAGATGCCGGCGATCGCTCCCACTGCGGCGGTGACCGCCGTCATCACCTTGCCGAAGACGTCGAGCATTGCCGCCTGCGTGGTGACGGTGACGTCCTCCGTGCCGCCGTGGCGCGCCGTGAGCACCTGCGTGACGTCGCGCTCGACGCGCGCCGCGATGTCGGCCGACGTGTAGAGGACGTCGACCTCACCCAGATCCGGCACGTTGAACAGCTTCATCGCGGTGGCCACCGGGATGTAGACGGAGTCGTCGAGGTCGAACCCCAGCATCTGGCCCTTCGGCTCCATGACGCCGGTCACGCGGAAGCGCCGTCCGCCGATGCGGATCACCTCGCCGAGCGGGTTGGCGTCGCCGAAGAGCTCGCGCGCGGCCTTCGGTCCGAGGACGGCGAGCGCCACGCCGCGGCGCGGATCGCCGCCCGGCCAGAAGCGGCCCTGCCGCACGCGGAACGTCCACACCCGCGCGATCTCCGGCGTCACGCCCTGCACGGCGACGCTGCGGGCGCGGCCGCCGCCCTCGACGCGGGCGAGGCCGAACACCGCCGGCACGACGGCTATGACGCCGGGGATGCGCTCGAGCGCCAGGGCGTCGTCGATGGTGAGGTGTCGCGTCGAGCCGCCGAGCGTGCCGGGGATGCCCGTCGTCTTGGTCTTGCCGGGATGCACGGCGATGACGTTGGTGCCGAACTGCGAGAACTGCCCAAGGACGTACTGGCGCGTGCCCTCGCCGATCGACGTGAGCAGGATCACCGACGCGACCCCGATGGCGATGCCGAGCAGCGACAGCGCCGAGCGCAGGCGATGGCTCGCCAGCGCGCCGAGGGCCAGTGCCACGAGGTCGCGCATCTCAGTGCCCTCCGAGCGCGGCGACCGGGTCGAGGCGGGCGGCCCGTCGTGCGGGCAGCAGGCCGAACACGACGCCGACCACGACCGACACCACGAGCGACGCCACCACCGCCCACAGCGGCGGCTCGGCCGGAAACACCGGCACCGCCGCGCGCAGCACGAGGACGGCGAGCAGGCCGACGCCGAGGCCGGTGACGCCGCCGGCGGTGGCGAGCAGCGCCGCCTCGGCGAGGAACACTGCCTGCACCTGACGCTGCCCGGCGCCGACGGCGCGCAGCAGTCCCACCTCGGTGGTGCGCTCCGATACCGCGACCAGCATCACGTTCATGATGCCGAGCCCCGCCACCGTCAGCGAGATGGCGGCGATGCCCGCCAGCGCCAGCGTGAGCGCCTGCAGGATGCTGCCGAACGACGACATGACGGCGTCCTGCGTGATGACGGTGACGTCCTCCTCGCGGTGCCGTTCGGCGATCAGTCGTACGACGTCGCGGCGCACCACCTCGAGATCGGCGTGCGCGCGCACCTCGATCATGATGCGGAACAGGCTGGCGCGGTTGAAGAGACGCATCGCGCGCGCGACGGGAATGGTCACCGTCTCGTCGAGGTTCATGCCGAGCTGGGAGCCCATGGGCGCCATCACGCCGATGACGCGCGCGCGCATGTCGCCGATGCGCATGACCTTGCCGATCGGGTCGACGCCGGGAAACAGCTCGCGCGCCACGGCGTTGCCGACGACCACCACCGCGACGCCGCGACGGAGCTCGCCCGGCGGCAGGAAGCTGCCGCGGCCGAGGGTCAGGCGGCGCACGGTGAGGAACTCCGGCGTGGTGCCCACGACCGCCACCTGGCGCCGTCGCTCCTCGTGCGCGACGGTCGCGGTGGCCATGGCGATGGGGGCGATGCGCTCCACGCCCGGGAGGCGTGCCACCGCCTCGGCGTCGGCGAGGGTCAGGTCGCGCGTGGTGGCGGTGGTGAACGGGAGGCCGCCCGTGGTCTCCGTCTTGCCCGGCATGACGATGAGCAGGTTGTTGCCGATGCTGGCGAACTGGTCGGTGACGTAGCGTCGCGCGCCGTTGCCGAGCGCGGTGAGCACGATGACGGCGGCCACGCCGACGGCGACGCCGAGCAACGACAGCGCGGCGCGCAGGCGATGGCCGCGGAAGGCGCGCACCGCGAACTCGACGACGTCGCGCGCCGTCACGACGTCACCGCGCCGGTGACGTCCGCCCCGGTGAGGCGGCGCGCGACGCGGCCGTCGGACATCACGAACACGCGATCGGCCCGGCGCGCGACGTTGGGGTCGTGCGTCACCACGACCAGCGTCAGCCCGGCGTCGTGCATGCGGTCGAGCAGCTCCAGGATCTGACCGCCGGACGCGGAGTCGAGGTTGCCGGTGGGCTCGTCGGCGAGCAGCACGCGGGGCGACATGATGGTGGCGCGCGCAATCGCCACCCGCTGGCGCTCGCCACCGGAGAGCTGGTTCGGGCGATGGTCGGCGCGGCGCGACAGGCCGACGGCGTCGAGCCCGGCGCGCGCCCGGGCGCGGCGCTCGGCGCGCGGGATGCCGGCGAACACCATCGGCAGCTCGACGTTCTCGGCCGCCGTCAGCCGCGGCACGAGATGGAAGGACTGGAAGACGAAGCCGATCAGATGGCGGCGCACCTGCGTGAGGGCGTCGTCGTCGAGCCCGCCCACCTCGCGGCCGTCGAGATGGTAGGTGCCCTCGGTGGGACGGTCGAGGCAGCCGATGATGTTGAGCAGCGTCGACTTGCCGGAGCCCGACGGCCCCATGATGGCGACGTGCTCCCCGGGCTGGATGTGCTCGCTGACGTCGTCGAGCGCGCGCAGCGTCTCCTCGCCCATGGGGAAGACGCGCGTGACGTGCGCCAGCCGGATCACGTCCCGTCCTGCGTGACGGTCACGCGGGCGCCCTCCGTCACCTCGGGGCGGTCGAGCGACGTCACCACCCGATCGCCCTCGGCCAGCCCCGAGCGCACCTCGGTCATGTCCCAGTTCTTGAGCCCGGGCTCGATGGTGCGCGACACCAGCCGGTCGTCGTCCACCACCAGGACGCGATTGCCCGCCAGCACGGCGGCGCTCGGGATGCGCAGCACGTCGTCGTGCGCGTCGAGGATGACCTCGACGTCGGCCGACGTCCCCGGCAGCAGGGTCGACGCCGTGGCGGCGTCGTCGAGCTCGGCCTCGATCTCGACGGTGCGGTTCTGCTCCTCGAGGTCGATGACGTAGGCGGCGACGCGGACGACGCGGCCCGGGAAATCCTGGTCGGGGTGCGAGTCGACGCTGATGCGGGCGGGGAGTCCCGCCTGCAGGCGGGCCGAGTCGACCTCGTCCATGGGGGCGCTGACGTAGATCGAGGTGACGTCGATGACGTCGAGCACGGACGGCACCGGCAACGCGGGCGGGGAGGGGCTCGTCCATTCACCGACCTCGATCGAGAGGTCGGCGATGACGCCGTCGAACGGCGCGCGCAGCGTCGTGTGATCGAGCTGCGTCTGGGCGAGGGCGATATTGGCTTCGGCCCGATGGGTGGTGGCCTCGGCGGCGGTGCAGGCGGCGGCGGACGTGCGGGCGCCGCTCTGCATCTCGTCGAGCAGGTCGCGCGACACGATGCCCTCGGTGGCGAGGCGCTGGTGGCGGTCACGCTCGCGCACGGTGCGCTCGGCGGCCAGGCAGGCGCGCTGGCGCTCGGCGTCGGCCGTCTCGCGCTCGCGCTGGGCGAGGACCAGACGCGCCTCGGCGACGCTCGGGTCGAGCTGCAGGAGCACCTCACCCGCCTTCACCCGGTCGCCCTTGCGACGGGGTACGGCGACGACGCGACCGCCTTCCTCGGGCGACAGCTTGGCGCGCCGTCGCGCCTTCACCGTGCCGGCGCGCGAGTTCGTCACCGACTGCTCGACCCGACCGCGTGCCACCGTGGCGACTTGCACCGGGACCGGAGCGGGCGCGAAGACGGTCGCGCGCAGAACGGCCACGAGGACGACCAGCGCTGCCACGACGGCGACGCGTATCGCCCAGCGGCGGGTGACGGACGGCTCGCGCACGAGCCGTCCTGGCTAGCATCAATGGCCGCGCGAGGCGATCGGACGGTTCCTCCCGCGCGCGGGGATCGTGTAGTGGATCGACGCAGGGCCCGTGCTGATCTTCGCCTACGACGGATCGTTGAACGGCGACTGGGTCGCCCACTACGGGGTGCGCTTCGCCGTCCACACCGCCGCCCGCGCGCTGCGCCTCGTGCACGTGCGCGAGGGTCTCCCCGAGGCGCATCTCGAAGAGCGTCTCGGGCGCATCGCCGACGAGTGCAAGGTGCTCGGCGTCGGGCTCGAGGTCGACCTCGTGGCGCGCGGTGGGACGGACGTCGCGGAGCGCCTGCTCCAATGCGTCCCGCGGGGGGCGACGGTGATCGCGGGCGCTCGCGCCCGGCCGCGAAACCGCCTCCTCCTCGGCGGCACGGTCTCGTCGCGCCTGCTCGACGCCGGCCGGTGTTCGGTCGTGGCGATTCGCGTCGTGCACCCAGGCGTCCTCGGCCAACCGGGCCGGGTGCTGCTCCCGCTCGCCGGTGCGCCACGCGCCGCCGCCCACGCGCTGCCGCTGCTCCGTCTGCTCGGTGGCGACCTCCGGCATCTGCAGGTGCTCGTGGTGCGCGAGGTGTCCCGCCTCCGGCTCCGTGTCCAGCGCAGCGACGGTGCCGAGCGGCTGCTCGCCAACCGGCGTGGTCTCGTGGCGACGATCGAAGAGGAGCTGCGCGTCGGTCTCGCGCCGCACCGCTTCGACCTCGATTCGAGCGTCGTCCTCTCCGACGATGCGCCGCGGGAGATACTCCTGGAGGCGGCGAAGCACCGCTCGCGGTTGATCTGCCTGGGCGCGTCCCGTCGCACGTGGAGGCAGCGCCTGGTCTACGGCGCTCCCATCGAACGGGTCCTGCGCGACGCGCCCTCGGACGTCGCCGTCTACCGGAGCGTGGAGTGACCCAACGGCAGATCCACAACCTCGAGATCGGCGAGGTCTGGTCGCTCTTGAGGAGCCGCCCCGGGGGCCTTCGCCCGGACGAGGTGGCGGAGCGCCGAGCGGAGATCGGGCCGAACGAGCTGAGTGCGCCGCCGCGCGGGGTCTGGCTGCGTACCCTGGTCAAGCAGTTCGCGAATCTGTTCAGCCTGCTGCTGGACGTCTCGGCGGTGCTCTGTTTCGTGGCCGACCGCATGCAGCCCGGCCAGGGCATGGCGGCCCTCGGTTGGGCGCTCGTCGGGGTGGCGGTGCTGAACGCGCTCTTCACCTTCGCGCAGGCCATGCGCGCCGAGCGCGCCATGCAGGCGCTGCGCAGCATGCTGCCCCAGCGCATCACCGTGCGCCGCGGCGGGGTCGAGACGAAGGTGGCGACCGCTGACCTCGTGCCAGGCGACGTGCTCCTGATGTCCGAGGGTGATCGCATCCCGGCCGATGCCCGCCTCGTCGAAGGAAATGACCTGCTGGCGAACATCGCGCCGCTCACCGGCGAGTCACGTCATGTGAGTCTGCGCGCCGAGGGGGTGGAGGAGGGGCGCATGGTCGACGCCCCGAACCTCGTGTTCGCGGGCTGCCTGGTGCTGCGCGGGTCGGGGGCGGCGGTGGTCTACGCCACCGGGCGCCGTACGGAGTTCGGGAGGATCGCGGCCCTGAGCGTCGAGGTGCGCCGGCCCCCGACGCCGCTCGAGCGGGAAGTGGCACGCATGGTGCGCATCCTCAGTGCCGTGGCGGTCGGCATCGGCGTCGCGTTCTTCGCCTGGGGCCTGCTCATCGGGCGACCGCTCTGGGTGAACGTGGTGTTCATGCTCGGCATCATCGTCGCGAGCGTGCCCGAAGGGCTGCTTCCCACCCTGACGCTCGCCCTCGCCATGGGAGGGCTCCGCCTCGCGAAGAAGCAGGTGCTCGTGAAGAGCCTGAACGCCGTGGAGGCGCTCGGCTCGGTCGAGGTGATCTGCACCGACAAGACCGGCACGTTGACCAGGAACCTGCTGGCGGTGACGGGAGTGGTCGATGCGTCGACCGGCGCGCCGCTCGACGTCGCCGCCCGGCGCGCGCTGCTGGAGGTGGCGGTGGCCGCGTCGGAGCTCCACGAGCAGGGCGGAGCGTTCACGGGGGATCCGCTCGACGTCGCGGCCGCCCTCTGCCTCGAGGCGACGGGGGGCGATCCACGGGCGATCACGCGCAGCATCGTTCGCCACATCGCCTTCGACGTCGAGCGGCGCCGTGCGGCCGGCGTGTTCACGCAGGGGGAGGTTCCGCGGTTCGCGATCAAGGGGGCGTGGGAGGTCGTTCGCGCGTGCATGCGCGCCTCCACGGAAACGCGGGCGGCCGGCGACGAGACGGTACGCCGGCTGGCGTCGGAGGGGTTGCGCATCATTGCCGTCGCGTCGCGGCCGCTCGCGCCCGAGGAGGTGACGGCTCCGGAGAGCGCCCTCGAGCAATGCCTCGACCTGCATGGCTTCCTCTGTCTCTCCGATCCGCTGCGCGACGAGGTGCCGCAGGCGATCGCGCGCTGTCACGCGGCGGGCATTCGCGTGATCCTCGTGACCGGTGATCATCCGATGACCGCCCGGGCCGTCGCGGAGCATGCCGGCATCGTGTCGTCGCACGCGCCCGCCGATGCGGTCGTCACGGGCGAGTTGCTCGAGTCGTCGCGCGAGACCGCGATCGTCGAACGCTTGCAGGCCGGGGCGCGGGTGTTCGCCCGCACGACGCCCGAGCAGAAGCTCAAGATCGTGAGCGCCGTCAAGTCGATGGGGCACCTCGTCGCGATGACCGGTGACGGGGTCAACGATGCGCCGGCGCTGCGGGCCGCCGACGTGGGCATCGCCATGGGCGCCTCGGGCACCGACGTGGCGCGCGAGGCGGCACAGATCGTCCTCCTCGACGACAACTTCGCGAGCATCGTGGCGGGGGTGGAGGAGGGGCGGACGGTCTTCGCCAACATCCGCAAGTTCACGAGCTACGTGCTCGCCAGCAACGTCCCGGAGATCGTGCCGTTCCTGGCGTACGTGACGCTGCCCGTGCCGCTCGGCCTCACGGTCATCCAGATCCTGGCCATCGACCTCGGCACCGACATGGTCCCGGCCATCGGCCTGGGTCAGGAGCCGCCCGACGGCGAGGCCATGACGCGTCCCCCCCGAGGGCGAAACGGGCGACTGCTCGATCGCGGGCTCATGGTGCGCAGCTACCTCTTCCTCGGTGTCGTCGAAGCCGCGTGGGCCATGGCCATGTTCTTCCTGGTGCTGCATCTCGGCGGCTGGCATCCGGGGCAGGGTCTCGCCGAGACGGATCCGCTCTACCGCGGGGCCACGGGCATCACGCTCGCGTCCGTGGTCTTCGCGCAGATCGGCAACCTGATCGGCCGCCGCTTCGAAACCCGCAGTGGGCTCGACGCGGGGCTCCTGCGGAACCCGCTCTTCGTGGTCGGCATCGGGCTCGAGGTCGCGTTCGCCCTGGCGGTGCTCTACTGGCCCCCGCTCGCGACGATGCTGGGAACCGGACCGGTCGCGCCGTGGCTCGCGGCGCTGGCGGCGCTGGGGGGGCCGGTGGTCTTCCTCGCGGATTGGGGGCGCCAGCGACGGCGTGCCGCTGTGGCCAATACGTCTGCGACGTAGCCGTGGCATGCGCCGCCGTGCCCCGCTATCGTCGCCCCGTGGACCGTCCCCTCTACGAGCTCGCCGGTGGGCCCGACGTCATCCGCGCCGTGCTGCGCGATTTCTACGACACCGTGTTCGCCGACATCATGATCGGCTTCCACTTCAAGGGCGCCGACAAGGCGCGTCTGGTCGAGCACGAGCTCGAGCTGACGCTGCAGGCGCTCGGCGCCGACGTGCCGTACACCGGCCGGCCGATGCGCGCGGTGCACGCCGCGCATCCCATCCTCGGCGGCCAGTTCCTGCGCCGCCGCAAGCTCCTCGCCGACGCGATCGCGCGCGCCGGCCTGCCCGACGCCGTGCGCGACGCCTGGCTGGCGCACACCGACGGCCTGCGCGCGACGGTCACACGCGACGCCTCGAACGAGTGCGACGATCGGGGGGCCGCCGATCGCCTGCGACGCGGCTAGCGGACGTCAGTCCGAGTCGTCTGGCTCCGGGTCGGACATCTACTCGTCCTCGAGTCCGAATCGGCGCTTCAGCTCGGCTGCGTCGGCTCGGTCGTGTGGACGCACGGTGTCCTTCTTCATCCGAAACAGCATGCGGGCGGTCGCGACGCGCGCGGGAACTCCCGCGACGATCAATGTTTCGCTCTCCACGCTGACGCGGGCTATCGCTCGTCGCGACCAAGTCCCAGGATCGTGGCGAGATGTTCACGTACGAGGACGTGCCGAAGTCGAATCGCTGGTCGGCCGGTATCGACGCCTCGGCGTGCTCCATGTCGTCGAGCAGGAGGGCGACGCGCCGGCGCATCGCGGAGCGGGTGACGGCACCTCGGGGGGTCAGGCCGTCGAGGGCCGGGAGATGCTCGTCGGGTCACGCGGCGTAGGGGTGCGCTTGAAGTCGAGCACGAGCTTCGACGCTTCCGGGTACGGCTCATCTCTGCCGCGACGGCGTCGGCGAGGACGGGGTCGGCGACGCGAACGCGGCACGGGGCGCCCGGTGGGGGCGGTAGCTCGATGGTGTCGGTGAGGCAGGCGATGACGGCGTCGGGGGAGAGCGGGGGCTCGCCGACCGTGGTTGCCACGATCAGGCCGGCGGGCTGGACGATCCAGAACGCGAGCTCGGGCCGGTAGGGAGCGGCGCCGTCGTCGAGGACGTAGCCGGGGGCGGCGTAGCGGCCGCCGACCAACTCCATGGTGTCGTGCGGAGGCCTGGGCATGGGGGGGGTAGTTCGGAGGT
>CAYOIZ010000029.1:45786-81329 GCA_964404165.1 uncultured Binatia bacterium (SeqCode)
GGAAGGGGCGGCGAGGGGTTGGTGCTAGTCCACGCGGCGAAGAGGTCTAGGCGCACGGAGACGAACTCGCGCCACGATCACGTCCTGTCGCGCAGCGGGCCATCCGGTAGCGAGGGGCCATAGGTCCGCGACCACGACCAAGGAAGTCCGATGCTCTCGAGAGTCGTGACGGTCACATCAGCGCAGGAGCCAAGCGACTTTCGGAACCAGGGCTCTACGTTCGCTCTGATGAACACGTACGTCCGATAGTCCCATCCATCGCCAACCACCTGATTGAGCTCCAGCTGGTCTTTCAGGCGACTCACCCACTGGTTCTCTCTCGCGAGCACCTTCTCGAGGAGCCGCTTAGGAGCGTCGGCCGCGGAGACCTCGACAACCAAAACTGCCCGGCGATGAAAATCGAGAGCGACGAAATCGGGGCAGCTCCACTCGGCGCCTCCGCCAATGCGAATCGAGTACTGGGGACACACGAATACGTGTCCATCCTTCGTCAAGTACATCAGGACCAAGTGCTCGGAGATGTCCATCGTACTCCCCTAGGGAGATATGAAAGCGGTCTTCGATTCCTCAGATCACCGTCGCCGGCTCGAAACTTCCATACCCGCCCTGGTCGCTGCGCTTGATGCCGCAGCTCAGGACGACGGCGATCCCGCGCGCGCTCCGTTCCTGCGACGTCATGTCCTCGACGTCAAGCCGCATGAGGCTTCGCACCGTCGCGCGCTCGAGTGGACTCGCCCACAGTCCCCAACGGAAACGGCCGGTTTTCCAGCCGCCCACGCAACCCGCGGTCAATAGCCGATCGCCACGCGGCGCGACGGGAATTGCGGGCAAACCGCGAATCGCAAGCCAATCGGCACCGGGGACGCCTTGCTTCTTCTCGGTCGCGGGATCCGATGCACGGAGAGCGTAGTCGCGCGTGGTCGTCGCGTCCCAGCCCATGACGGGCAGCGAGCGCTCATAGCGCCACGGTCCGAGCAGGGCCTCACGAAGGTCGTCCTGAGTAGTTCCCGCGCACAGCTCCGTAACCATCTTGAGGAACTGCTGCTGGCCAGCGGTGAAGTGCAACGCTGTCGGCTTGGTGTTGCCGTTGTTGTCGGTGACCACGTCGCTCGCGAAGGCCGCCACAAGGTCCACCCCACGCCGTCGCGCGCGGGTCGCCTGCTGGGCTATGTCGAGGAGGTATGCCCGGAATCGAGCTGGCGGTGGTTTGAGGTCATGTTTGCCGTCGTACGTCAGCGCGAACGCCGCTTCATTGGCGCAGTCATGGCGATCCGTCTCGATCGCTGCGAGGATACCCTCAAAGCCGCCCTGCATCCCATGCACCACCGGATGCCACCCGTCGATATCTTGCCATCCGAGGGACACCGGCATTCTCTGTTCGGTCAGGACTTCCAGCACGCCAAGCGCCGCCAGGAAACCCAATGGATTCGTGCCATCGAGGCCGGTGAGCAAGACTCCGCTCATGCAGCACCCTCGAAGCGCCGCGTGCTCGCTTGTTGCTCCAGCTCGCTACGACGGTGGTCGCCGAGGCGCAGCACCGTCTCGAGCCATGCGAGGCCCCACCAGCCATAGCGGCGGACGAGCCGCCAGAAGCGTGCGCCGATCCCGGAATCCAGACCAGCCAGGCCGTGATCGCTCTGTGCAGCCACGGTGAGCCCGTCGACCGAAACCGCGACGGTGACCGGCGCTGGATCCGCCGCCCAAGGCGCGAAGGGCCGACAGTGACCATGGTGTGAGCCGACGAGATGCAGGACCAGATCCCAATCGGTCGCGCGTTGCACGATTGGGTCGCCCACCGTGGTCATCAACGCGATGGACATGACCTCGTGCCGGGTGCCGGACGGGTAGCCAGAGCGCTCAATAGCGCGCTTTCTGATCCGCCGATCGTGCATTGGTGTTCGCGATTTGGCGAGCGGCTCCTGTGCAGCCAGGGCGCGCGCTTCACTCCCGCCGTGCAACAACCTTTGGAAGCGCGGATCCGCCTTCCCCGCATCGTGCCAGCGCGCCGCGAGCTCGATGTCGGCCGCAACACTTGCAGGCAAGCCAACCCGGCGCGCGAACTCTCCGGCGATCGTCCCGACGCCGCGCATATGGTCGGCCAGCGTGACCTCAACGCCGGTGAACGAACCGGCGTCGCCCTCTGTCGTCACCTCCCCGGTGACTTCGTCGCTGCGCCGAAGTACCCTTGCCCGGGCACTGACGACAAGGTGATCTCGGTCGTCGAATGCCGTGACTCGCATCACCTCGATGCCCCGTCGTTGTGCTGCCGCATTCGCGAGAATCTGCAGTAGCTCGCCGACATCGCCGTCTACTTCGACTGTGGTTGCGTTTGCGAGCCATGCACGGGCTGTCCCCTCGTCGTCGACGTCCTCAGCCGTGAGCGGTTGCAGCGTAGGGGGGGGCGGAAGCGCCTCCGACATGCCAGTCAAGACGTCGCGATGCAGTCGGAGCATCGCGCGTCCGCGCTGCGCCAAAATTGCTCGCTCTGCTATGTCGTTCACGAGATCGACGGAGTCGGGGGCCCAGGTTCCCGAAGCGATTCCGCCGTAGGTCGCTGGGACCACGATGGTGTCGCCAGGGCGGATCCCGTCTGGGGGCAAGACCTCGGATCGCTCGCCACGCCAGACGATGACCGGGCGCGGAACAGATGCTCCAACGGCGGGCGTTTTCTGCTCGTCGTCTTCGCTCCGGACACCCTCGATATCCGCCACATCGATGCCGGCCGCACCTTCCAGCCACCGTCGCGCGGCGACAAAGGGCACCGCCATTGCTTCGCCGCTGGCAGGTGGCGTTGCGTCGACAATGGACAAGGCGCGATCGGCATCCATCCGATCCGAAACCGCGGCTGCGAGGAGCTCAGCCGGAAGATCGGCGCGCCAGACCACTTGCACATCCGCGACCCCGCGCGCTGGCCCGTGCAACCACAGCGCTATCTCTGGGTCCGGGATGCCGCTCGGCGCCGTCTGGACCCAGCTGTCCAGATGGGTCGGAAGCAGTACGGGCGATTGCGACTTCGGAGACAGCAGGCCGCGCTCAGCTGCGTCGTCGGGGACCACCAAACCACGCAGACCGAAGTCCACCTCGCGTCGTTCGCCGCCCTGCTCACGGAGCCATTCCCACGTGGAGCCGAGCGCGGTCCCGTAGACCGGGTCGTCGGCGAGTTGCTCGTGCCGCGCGATGACGACGCCCTGCGAGACTCCGCGAAGCCCGAGCCGGTCCACCCGGCCAAAACGTTGCCGTAGCGCGTCGAGGCTGGCGCACTCGGTGACGAGCGTATCGAAGTCGAAGTCGGCACCGGCCTCGATGCACTGCGTGGCGACCACAACGAGCGAACGCTCGAGCGGCGCGCGGCTCTCGTTCGCCGTGATGCGATCGATCACATCGCGTTCGAGACGGTCGCGGTCGACGGGACGCATCCGTCCTGTGATCAGGCGCACTTCGGCCGTGGGGAGCGCCGCGGCGAGACGCCGGTGCATCTCGCGCGCCGCCGCAACCCGGTTCACCACCGCGGCGACGCGGGTCCCCGGCGTCCGCGTGAACTCTTTGACGGCGCGCTCGGCCTCCTTGAAGAACTCGACACCCTTCGTCGCGATCAAGCGCGCCGGCTTCGCTGCTGCCAAGCGCTTCTCCAGTACGGGATGCGTCTGGTCGTCCGTCCCGAGGCGGAACGCCGAGGCGTCCTCGCCCCCCGGCGTAGCCGACATGGCGACAACCTCGAAGCGGCGGG
Organism: uncultured Binatia bacterium (SeqCode); assembly: GCA_964404165.1. GTDB lineage: Bacteria > Desulfobacterota > Binatia > DP-6 > DP-6 > DASYLJ01. The sequence goes on from CAYOIZ010000029.1 coordinate 49,514, forward strand.
GCAGATCGATCTCGGCCCACTGCGCGTATCGTCCTGCGACGGCGTGCAAAGTCTCTCGAAACGGCTCGGAGAGATGCACCTCGTCTAGCAGGTACAACACGTCGTTCCCGAGCAGCCCCGCGTGAATCGGCTTCATCCCGTCGGACACGCCATAACCCCGGAACAGGAGCCGCGAACCGACCTGGTCTACGGTGGAGACGGCGATCAGGGGTTGGTCTGGCGAGCGAGCCCAAAGGTCGCTGCGCGCAATCGCCCCTCGCAGCATGGTTGCCCGCAAGGCGATGCTGTCTCGCCCGATGCTTTCGAGACGGCGACGGACGCGGGTCAGAATGCCGTCGTTGGCATCGCGTAGCGTACGAACGATTCTGGTCGCCCGCTCGTATGCTTGGTCGACGATCGTCCGCCGATCGACGACGTAGACGATCCGCAGCGGCGCGCGCCGGCTCGCGCGGCCGGCTTCGAGGGCCAAGTGAAACACGGCTGCGTCGATCGCTGCCGTCTTGCCGCATCCAGTCGGAAGATCGAGCACTCTGGGCCAACCCTCCGTGGCCAGCTGCTCAGCCAAGCGGCGCTGCCACGGGAACGGATCAGGGCCGTGGACTGCGGCGAAGAATGCTGCGAACTCGTCCAGTTCGAGGCTGGGCAGTTCAGCCACGGTCATCATCCGGCCGCATCAACCCGAGCCCGACGTATCGCCCCGCGCCGAGGATCACCGGCCCCCGGACCGGTTCGGCGAACTCGATGCGCACGTGGGTCAGCACGCGCCGCGTCTTCGAACGGTCCTCCGGGAACGGCGGAAAATGCTGCGCCTTGGAACCGCCGGCGAGCGGTGCGGCCGGGAGAATATCCACTCGGGCCGGCGCCGGCAGGCCAATCCGCGTGCAGGCCTGAGACACGGTCTGCTCAGCCTCGCCCAGTGCGACCCGGAGCTTGTCCTCGTCCCGAGCGCGAAGATCTCCCGGGTTGCGGTCGAGCGCGACGGGGGTGGCCGACAGCCAGACGCGCGATGGGTTGCACCACGTCGTCGCGCGCAAGGTCTTGCCGACGGTTCCCCACTCGACGCGCTCAAGCATCAGCACGCCAGCCGCACCAAGATGCACGGGTAGGGCCGGGGTGTCCTCGTCTTCCTGCCGGGCAGTGTTCTCCCATGCTCGCAAGCCGCGATAGATCGTTGCGCGACCCTCCTGGGTCGCGACACGCGGCAAGACGAGCGCCACGCCGAGGATGGCGCCCGATGCATGCTCGTGACTGACGAAACTCAACGGGACCACGGCGAGATGCGGCTGGTCCGAGGGCCGCCCACCGGGGCCGTGACCCGTCAGAAGCTCGGGCAGCGGTTCAGTTGCAAACCGCATGAGCGCCGCTCGCACGGCGCGCGCCACGCCGGCCGTGGCCACCATTGGGAGGGGAGGGCCACCGATGCGGCGCAAGACTACCCAGTCGTCACCGAACGCGCTGCGCGCCACGAGCGACTCGGTGGATATCGGCCGCCGCGTGTAGGCTCGGTGGGCCGCAGGCAAGACGCGTGGCTCCGTCTCCCGATGCTGAGCGAAGGCGCGGTCCAACGCCTTCAGCTGACCGCGCTGCACGGTGCGCAGCGTGATCTCGCCGTCGGTTGCCGGACGCCAGGTGGGCGGATCCGGATCGTCCACGAGGCGAGCGCTCACGAGACTGGAGGAGTGGCCGAGGCGCACGAGGCGCGACAACAGGCGGTCGAGTGCTACTCGGTGCTCGGCCACGGGTTCCGCGTCGGCCCAGATGTAGGTTAATCTCGGCTCGCGCGGTGTCATGGACGGGAAGGTTCGCGGCTGCCGTCCGCGATAGTCGGGAAGTAGTTGCTTCGCCCGGGTCGGTCCATCCTTGGTGATCCTCGCGTCCGCGGCGGTGGCCTTCTTCGTTACGGCGCGGAGGGCCTTCACCGCAGTCGCGAGTGCCTTTTCGGCGGAGCGAATGGCGCGCTCGGTACCGGATCGACGTGCCGCCGCGAGTGCGGCTTGCGCGCGCTCGATGGCCGCCTCGTGCTTTTCGAAGCTGCCCACAACCGTGGTGTCGTTCACGGGTACGAACACCGTGACGACCTCGCGTTCGCTCGCATCGGACGCGTGGATCGCCGGGTCCGGTTGTCGCTCCAGCCATTCAAGGGCAGCGTGCTCGTCGGTAGCTGGCACCTCGCTGTCGTGGTGCGTTGCGACGAGTGCCGAGAAGAGCCGAGCCGGATGTGGCGGCCACTCGGACGCCCTTCGTGTGTTGTAGGCGGTAGCGACGAAGCGCCCGGTCAAGAAGTGGACCTCGACGGCCAGCACTACTGAGCGTCCTCCTCCTCACCGGCAGCGACGAGTGTCCGCGACACGCGGATGAGCTGCGCAAGCTTCGGGGCCGGCCGAAGCGTTACGGGGGAAGTTTCCCAGCCGAGCCCCTGTGCTGCAGCTTCCGAAGCGGCCTGTGTCAGCAACTGCGCCGCGTCGGCTCGGGAGAGACGATACTTCTTGGGAGGTGTCCCGTCTCGTCCCAGAACCTCGAACACCAGTGGCGCCTTCGGGACCAACAACGATCGGGAGCGCAGGTCGTACCCGTTCTCCGCCTGGTAGACGACGCCCGCGAGCGCGAGCGCCGCCAGCGCGGTGCGAGCGGCGGCCTCCGCGGTGTCCCGCTGATCGCCCGGAATCGCGTTCCCGTCGACACGCTGCTGGAACCTGAGGCGACGGAGCCCGGCAAGCGACAGCACCACCGTATGCTCGGCATGCGAGATCGTGACTCCACCAGCCTCCGCGTCGATGGTGGGCGGAATGTTGCCGTGGTTGATGCTGGACGGGATGCCCTTCTCTTTGTCGCCGCCCTTTCGGCTGAACTCCTTCGGCTTGTTCTTCTCGCTTGCGGCTTCGTCGGGGAAGCTCGTCCAGTCGCCGGTCCCACCCTTCGCTTCGTAGACCGGCCCGGCCTTCCGCTCGATCCCAAGAGGATCGATCCGGCTGGAGGTCTTCACGCCTGGCACGGCGTCGTAGCCTACGATCTCGCTCACCAGGCAGCGCTGGAACTTGGCGCCTTGTCCCCCCTTGGGTCCAGTGGAATCCCAGATGCCGAACACCAGCGCCGTGGGGCAAAACCGGTACATGCCCGTCGCATGCGACGTCCGGCTTTCCGTGAACTCCTTCCCGATCGGCGTTTGCCTGAACGGGGTGCCGGCCTCATCGACGCTGTCACGGAGAATCGCATCGGCGATGCGATGCGGCGCTTGAAGCGCGGTGATCTGCTCGAGGTCCTCGAGACCTTCCGTCTGGCTGAAGTCCACTTGCACCACCGGGAACCGCAGCTCGCCGCGGCTCCAACCGTCGAGCAACGCCTCTTCCATCCGGTTTGCCTGTGACGCCACCGAATCGAGGAGCACCGTGGCGACCTCGCGGCCCTCTACCATGCGCTTCTCCATCGCGTACTTCGTCTGGCTTCGACCTTCCTTGATGTACGTTGGGGGGAAGACCTTGTCTGTGGCTCCACCTGCCGGTTCGAGCGGCACTACCGCCCGCACAGCGACGGATGCACCGGCGACGGCGTCGCGCAGCTTAGTGAGGGTGAGCGTCTCAATGGCGTCCATTGGAATTGTCCTTTGAGTGTCGGTGGTGCCGTGGAGCACCGAATGCTCGAGCACAGCTTCTTAACCGTATCGCTTCAACAATAGTCAAGGTACGTCTGGGAAGACAGGGACCTCGTGACAGCGGCTGACAGCACTGAGACCTGGAGGCCTGGCAGAGTTGGCGAAATGATGAGAGAGAGCCGGCCGAGCCGATGGCCACGGTCGCGGACGACGTAAACCTTGCCTGTGGGGGAAAAGCAGGGTCGAGCCTTTGCGAGCACGGCCGTGCCCGCCGTCCAACGACGTCTCGCGACAACGCATGCAGGAGCCGGCTTCGTCGTGGAGCACCGAGCTCTCCGGTTCACCACTCTCCATGACCAAGCCGCACCATCCCGCCGCCCACCACGAAGTGCAGCCACACCGCAACCACCGGCCGCCCCGACCCAACCCGTATCGCCTCGGCATACGCCGCAAGCTGCCCCGTGTACTCCGCGGCCTTCGCCGCCCACTGATAGCGTCGCCCCTTGAACGACTTGTGATCGACGACCACCCATCCCTCCTCCGTGTCGAGAACGAGGTCGGCGAAGCCGGCCACGACGGTTTCGCCCTGACGGAGGCGGATGGGCCACTCGCAGTGCCAGCGACGAACGTCGTAGCGCTGGCCCAGCGTCGCACGTAGCTCGGTCGTGCGCTTCAGTATCTCGTGCTCGGGGACGGCGCCGGACAGTCCGTGCCGGCGAAGCAGGTCCGCAGCGAGGCGAAGGCGTTCTGCCTCGGGAAGTGACGGATCGTCGGCCGCGAGGAACCCGTGCAGGCAGTTGCCGAGCGATTGCTCGTCGGGATCGCCGATGAGCGTGAGACGCCGTCCGATGAGCAGCGTCTCCAGAACTGTCGGTGAGACGGTCGAGAGCGGCTCGAGGGCTGACGCTGCGACATGCGCGGAGGGATGGGGGCCCGCCGCCCGCTCCGGCGCGGGCTCGAACCAGACCTCGTCGGCTGTGGCCGTTTCGAGCGACGTGACGTCCGGAAGGTACGTCCGCGTCTCGACGGTAACGGGTTCGGCACCGTCGGCCACCGCGACGCGGTGGACGCCGGGCTCATGAGGCAGGGTAAAGCGGACGACGCCGTCGGGCGCGAACAGCGGGTCGAGACCAGCGTGAAGCAACCCGCCACCGCCGCGGGGACGCGCCGGCAGGACGAGAACGTCGCGTGCCCGGGTCAGCGCGACGTACAGGGCCCGCAGATACTCGTCGCGCGCCGCCGCCTCGGCTCGGATCTTCTCGACCGAGTTGGCCACTGCATTCGCCAGCGGGACGTCCGCCTGTTGCTGCCCATAGGGCCACGGCCAGAAGCGGATCCATCGCCCGGCGAGAGGCCGTTCCAGGTCGACCGCGTCCGTGTCACTAGCGACTGCCACCTCCCACAGACGCTCCGTGGCGTTCTTGTGGAGGTCGGCCACCACGACGACGGGCCACTCGAGTCCCTTCGCTCCGTGCCAGGTGAGGACGGCGACGGACTCGTCGCCGAGGCCCTCGCTCTGGGTGTCGAGCCGGGCCTTGGCGTTGGTGTCGGTCCAGGCGAGCAGTCCGGCCACTGTGGCGGCGGCTCCACGCCGCACGCAGTGCTCTTCGTAGGCGGTGGCGGAACGGCGGAGGGCGTCGAGGTTACCCAAGCGAAGGTCGCCGCGTCCCCAGCCGAGCACGAGCCTGGGCACGTCGGCCGCACGCAGGACGCGGTCGAGCGCTTCGGCGGGAGCGAGCCACGGCAGTTCGGACCGGAGCGTGTCGATCGCCCGGATCAGCGGATGATCCGCGGCCCATTCCTCCGACGGCCTGCCGGCAGCGAGATGCTCGAGCCGGTCGGCGAGCCAGCCTTCGGGCTCGGGATCGTCCCGGGTCAGGGCGACGATCTCGGCCCGCGCCAACGCGTCGTGCGCGTCGACGAGCAACTTGAGCGCGGCCAGCGCCAGGACCGCCTCTGGCGTTCGCAGTAGCCCCGCCCGTGCCAGCGCGGCGCGGATACCGGCGCGCTCGAGTGCGGCGGCGACGTCCGCACACCGATCGTTGGTGCGGCACAGGATCGCCACGTCGCCCGGTCGGACCGCTCGCACGGCCCGCGTCGCGGGATCCACCACCTGCGCGGGCGACTCTTCCCGCCGACCGAGCAGTGTGGCCACGCCGGTGGCGAGTGCGGCCGCCTCCTGCGCGACGTTCCTGACCGGCAGCACCCAGCAATGCAGCGGCGCGGGCAGCCCCGGTTCGTCCGGTCGCGTGGCGGAGAGCACTATGCGCTCCCGTGGCCATCGCGTACTGAACGCTTCAGCGAAGAGCTCCGACGTCCAGTCGACGAGAGCGGGCCGCGAGCGGTAGGACCGGTCGAGGATGTCGTCCGGATCGACGCAACCGGCGGCGGCGACGACCGCGTCCATCAGTTCTGGATCGGCGCCGCGAAAGGCATAGATCGACTGCTTCGGATCGCCCACCCAGACCGATCGCTTCGCCAGCGGCACGAGATTCAGGAAGACGGCGAGCTGGATCGGGCTGGTATCCTGGAACTCGTCGACGAACGTCATATCGAGCTCGTCCCTGAGCACCGCGCGGACGTCGTCGCGCGCGAGAAGGTCAAGAGCCAACGCCTCTTGATCGATGAAGTCGATGAGCCCCCGTTCGCGCTTCCACTGCTGGTAGGTTTCGAGGCTCGTGGCCGCTAGCTCGAAGAGCAGCGTGACGTATTGGGTGAGATCGTCGTGCAGGCGGGGATGGCCGCCCTGGCGCGCGGCTGCCGCGCTGACGGGCTGGGCTTGTCGCGCGCTCCGGCGGCCTGGCGCGGCTTTTGCGACCTTCACCCAGTCGCTCCACGGCAAGGGATCGTCGCGTCTCAGCGTGGCGAGGGTCGTTCGCAGGCCCCCCGCGTAGTCCGCTGTCGTCCTGGTCGTGTCGTCGTGCGCGGGGATCTCCGCCAGCACCCGCTCGATTGCGTCCCGCAGTGCGCGGTCGAGCGCCGCGCCCCCGGCCGGATCGGGCGGCGGTAGGAACGTGAACAGGGATTCGAGCGACCGCCTCCCCGACTCGCGCACGGCTGCCGCGTCGAGCGCGTTGCACCGGGCCGCGTCGATAATTGCACGCACGCGGTACTTCCCGTCCTTGCGCTCCTCGCCCGGCGGCGAGCGGTCGTAACCGAACGCGTGATCCAGCCGCAGGAGCTCGTCGATCGCGCCGTCGTCGAGGACCTTCGCGAGGGCCTGGCTGAAAAGCAGTGCCTGATCCTGCTCTTCGATGACCTGCAGCTCCGGCGAGAGGCCGGCTTCGAATGCGAACCGGGCGAGCAACCGGCCGCAGACGCTGTTGACGGTGCCTATCAGCCCGCCGGCGATGCGGTCGGCCTGCTCGGCGCGCCCTTGCCCGAACAGCGTCCGGCGCGCTCGCTCGCACAGCTCAGCCGCTGCTTTACGGGTGAAAGTTGTGGCGAGCACACCTTCCGGACGTGCCGCGCCGGGGGCCGACGGGTCGAGCGACCGCGCAAGCTCTTGCGTCAGGCGATGCGTCTTTCCACTACCCGCCCCCGCACTGATGATTCGAATGGTGTGGCTCACGGTTGTTCCTCGAGCGGGAAGCCGGTGAGGGACGCGTAGTCGTTGAAGCGACACTCGACCTCGGTCAGACGGCAGCCGTCCGGAGGCGACGAGTCGTCGTCCGCCCTCGTCCCGGCGGTCATCTCGATCCAGCCGCGATCGAGCTGCGCACGCCGCCACCGCCACGTCGGCTCGACCGTGTTCCACAGGTCGGAGGGGGTTCCGGCGGTGGTGGGGACGCGGAGCGCACCCGGAAAAGCGTCGCCGTCGACGCTCAGGAGCGACGGCGGGTCGAGCACGAGGTAGGCGCCGGTGGGCCACGGGGTTCCGTCGCGCGCGAGAAGGTGGCCGTACAGCGCCAGTTGCAGCGCCGTGTTCTCTTCCAGCTCCTGGACGCGGTAGCGCCGGCTGCCCCATTTGATGTCGATCACCGCGCGGCGTCCGTCTGGTCCTTCCAGCGCGACATCCAGGCGTCCGTCGAGCTCGCCGTCCGCGAACGGACTCGTCAGCGGATGCTCGAAGCCAAGGATGGTCCAGCCACCGCGGCCCACGGTTTCAAGCAGGATGTGGGCGCCCCGGGCGCTGCGGTCGAGGAGCTTCCGTCGATCTGCGCCGCGGCCCGCCAAGAGCAACGCGGAGCCTTCCGCCGCCAGCACGGTGTCCATGCGTGCCCCGAGTGCGTCGCGAATCGCATCGACGCCGGCGCCGACCAGCGACCGATCGCTCGCGGCCTCGGCGATGAGGCGGTGGGCCAGTGAGCCGAGCAGGAGGTTGTCGTCGGCGAGCCTGGCCGTGAATCCCGGGCGGACTGCCGCCTTGTACTCGAGCACCCACAGGAAGGGATGGTTGAGGAAGCGGTTCAGGCTCGTGAACGACTCGCGGTCGCGCGGAGAAAGGTGTGCCCCAGACGGCAATCGCCACCAGCGCTTTGGGCGCGGCAGGGCCCGCCGTGGCACGTGGAGCGACGGCAGCGAACCCATCCCCTTCGCACGGCCCTGCGCCAGCCAGTCCTGGACGCGAATCTCCAGCGCGTCGGTTCGGGCTCCGAAGGCGCTGGCGATCCGGTCCCAGAGCGGATGGCGAGTCGCAACCTGCCCGCGCCGACGTTCCGGAGCGACCAGCACGACACGTGTGGTGGCAGCGACCAGCGGGCGCCACTCGCGTTGCGTGCGGCGCAGACGATCGTCTGCGGGATTGGGGAGGTCGATGCCCTCGCGCGCGAGGCCTGCCCGCTCGCCGGCCGACCAAGGCAGCGGAGGCGGAGAAACGTCGCTCGCAGCCGTGAAGTCCCACCAGACCACGACCGGCACCGGCGCGAGGATGGCGGCAGGATCTTTCAAGCACGCGACGTGGTTGGCTTCGGCCATGGCGGCAGGATGCCGCGCGCCGGACTGCGTCGCGGCATCGAGTAGACGCCGCACCGACGTCGGCGAAAGGCGCGGCTGCCTTTCCGCCTCCGCAAGCTGCCGGGCCTCGCGCGCCGCCCCCAAGGCCGCCCGCAGCACGAGGTCCTCGCCCACGGCTGCGAGGCGGCCGGCGAGCCACTGCGCAACGCGTCCGCAGGTTGCGGCGACGACCTGCGGGGGAATACCGTCGTCCATCCGGAAACGCGCCGGCTGAACCCAGTCCCGGACACCCTGATCGAGAGCGGCGATCTCCCGCTGTGTTGCCTCGTCGCTGGCGGTGTCACCGTCCTTTCGGATGCGAACTCGGATGTGCTCGAGCGCCGACGTCCATGCGTCTCCTCCCACACCGGGGCTCCCGGCGATCGCCCGAGCGAGGGTCAGAGCCGCCGATCGCGGAACGGGACCGACCGGTAGGGTGAGCAGCTCGAGCACGCGATTCGGATCGACCGGGTCCCACTGGAGCGCCAGCGCCAGCGGGAGAACCTGTAGGGCGGGACGGAATCGTGACGTCGCACAGATGCCGGCCGAGCGAAGGCCGCAGCTTCTCCCCGCGTCGTTCAGCAGCGGATCCGCTGTGGAGTCGACGATGATCGTGTCGTCGTGGCCGCGCGCGAGCCAGCTTGCCACAGCCTCAGCCGCCTCGAGATCGGAGCACGCGGTGAGCAGCACGAGAGAGCCGTCGCCGAGGGCTGGCGATGGGACGCCGGTTCCGGCGAGCACGCGTTGCAGGTGCCCGAGGTCTCCCGTGGCGTTACCGCGCGGCGCCGACAGCCTTTGGATGGTGATGCCCCAGCCCGCGAGCACCTCGAGTAGGTGGCGCCAGAGAAGCGGCAAATCCTCGAGGCCGTCGGTGAGCGCGAGCGCGGCGATCGGTGGCCTTCGCGCCGCGAGCGCAGCGAGCGAGAGTTGCAGCCGCTCTGCTGGCCCGGGGTCGAGCCTGAACTCGGCGTCGACGGCTTCGACTGCAGCGAGATCTCGGAGCCGTGCGGGCGCGGAGGCCGTTGCCGTGCCGGTCCAGCCGCCAAGGAGCAGCTCTTCTCGCCAATGGTACAGCGCACGTGCCACGCCGAATGGGTCGGCTTCGAAGGAGCGCGAGTAGAAGCGATGGCCATCGTCCGCGTGTTCGAGGCGGGCGCGGTACTCGGCGATGCGCACGGGCTCACTGGTTTCGGTCGCACCCGTTCCGCAATGGGTCTCCAGTAACCCCAGGAAGCCGAGCGGGCCGACGCACAGTTCCCCATGACAGGCGTCGCGATCGCCGAGGACCTCCGGATGGCTTGGTCCGTCGAGTGCCATCCCGAAGGTCACGTTCATAAGGTTCCGGCCTTTGCCACGGATGCATTCCGATTCAGAGGTCGATCCCCTGGTAGGACACTGCCGGGACGATCGACTTGGTCGCGGCCGAGCGGCTCGCAGAGTACCAGGCAGTTGCGATTGTCGTGGGCGCTGCGACTAGGCCAATGGCCACGGTCGCCCGCGTGCGTGGCGGTGTCGCCCAAGGATCGACCGGCCGTCCTTGGGGAAGCCGAGGGCTGTGACGGAACAACCTGCGTGTTCCCGGTCAGGCAGAAGAGGCGTGTGTCCAGATAGCTCATCGGTATGCTCTGGTGAGGAAGCCTACTCCTGCTGCATGTCAGCGGCTGACGTAGCGGAGCCTTGCTGCAGCTCGGCCTTCGACGGTTGCTCGAAAGGTGGCATAGATCATTCTATGTCGCGGCGTCAATTCTGGCGGGTTACCGCTCTATCTTCTGAACCTGTGCGCGATCTGCGGTAGTTTCCCTTGCCAGCTGCGGCCTGCAGGTCGTACAACCGTCGGGGCATGCCCATCGATTGGATGCGGCGCCCGGTCCCCGTCCCGCGCACCTTTGGCGGAGGGTCAAGTGGCAAGGATGTCCGCGTGTCCGCCATCCTCTACTCGCCGGCGGGCAAGCGTGCGCGGCTCAAGTCCCTGAGCGTCTTCGTGGCCCAATCGCATTCAGGGATGCTTTGGCGGGCGGGGTATTCCTCACCTCGCTCGCCCTCCAAGGTCGCAAAGCTCGATGGGGGCCTGCCCGTCGAGCTCGTCGAGAAGCAGGCGGCACGGGCACGGCGCCGTCGGTGACACGATGCGAAACACCTACCTCGTCTGTTACGACATTTGTGAAGACCGCCGGCTGCGCCAGGTGTACCGGACGATGCGCGATTTCGGGGACCATCTGCAGTACTCGATCTTCGAGTGCCAGTTCGCCCCCACGGACCTCGCGCGCTGCCGCCACGCGCTGAGCGAGATCATCGACCACCGCGATGACCAGGTGCTGTTCGTCGACTTGGGCCCTGCCGAGGGGCGTGGGTATCGCGTGATCACGGCGTTGGGGAAGGCGTACTCGCCCATCGATAGCCCGTGCATCGTCGTCGGACGAAAGTCCGACGACTGAGAAGGGGAGGCCGATCATGGCGTCCGAACGTACAGCGACCAACGTCTCGCCGCCGGTGCGCCGGGGCACTCTCGCTTCCCCGCGAGCGCGGAGCGTGGACCTCCCCGAGTACCTGCCGGCGCGGATGCTGAACGAGTTCGTCTACTGCCCGCGTCTTTTCTTCTACGAGTGGGTGGAGCGTGTCTTCGTCGAGAGTGTCGACACCGTCGAGGGGTCGCAGCGGCACGCAAAGCTCGAGCGGAAGGCCGATCCACTGCCACCGGCTAACGAGGACGACGGCCGTCCCGTTCGCTCTCGTTCCGTGTCCCTATCGAGCGATTCGCTGAAACTCATCGCCACGATCGATCTTGTCGAGAGTGCGGATGGGCGCGTCACCCCCGTGGACTACAAGAAGGGCCGCCCCCGTAATGGGGAAGATGGCCCCGAAGCGTGGGATGCCGACCGAATCCAGGTGGGCGTCCAAGCGCTCATCCTGAGGAGCAACGGTTACACGTGCGACGAGGCCGTCCTCTACTATGACGAGACACGACAGCGCGTTCGTATCCCCGTCGACGATGAACTGGAGGCGGACGTGCATGCTGCGGTGGCAGCGGCGCGGGAGCTGGCGACGCGGGGTTCGATTCCCCGTCCACTAGTGGATAGCCCAAAGTGTCCCCGCTGCTCTCTGGTCGCGATCTGCCTGCCTGACGAAACGGCGGCGGCGGCCCGGCTACGTGACGTCGATCAGGCAGACCAGCTTTCGTTGTTTCACATGGCGCCAGCGCCGGCGGCCGACCTGCATGTAGCGTCGGGAGAGACGATCCGTCGATTGGTGCCTGCGCGTGACGACCTGCGGCCGCTGTACGTTACCGGCCACGGCCTTACGATCGGGAAGAGCAGCGAGGTGCTGCAGGTACGGGAGCGCGGGAAGACCGTTCAGGAGGCACGCATCAACGAGATATCGCAGGTGAACGTATTCGGAAACGTTCAGCTCACAGCCTCGGCGATCCAGGGGTTGTGCTGGGCCGATCGTCCGGTGGCGCACTTCTCCTACGGTGGTTGGTTCTATGGCTTCACGCAGGGCATCGGCCTCAAGAACGTCTTCCTTCGTCGCGAGCAGTTTCGCCGTGCGGAGGACCCGAACTTCAGCCTGCGCATCGCGCGCGCCATTGTGGCGTCGAAGATCCGCAACCAGCGAACGCTCCTTCAGCGCAATCACATCGAGCCACCCCAGCTCGTCCTCAAGAGGATGCGCCGCATGGCTGAGGATGCCTCGGCGGCGGTTGGGCTCGGCGAGCTCCTCGGGATCGAGGGGAGCGCGGCGCGCCTCTATTTCCAGGAGTTCGGCGGGCTGCTGAAGGGTGAGGACGATCAGGCCTTGCCGACGCTCGACATCGAGGGCCGCAACCGCCGGCCACCCCGCGATCCGGTCAACGCGCTGCTTTCGTTCGCGTACAGCCTGCTGGTGAAGGATCTAACGATCGTATGCGGAGCCGTAGGGTTCGACCCATTCTTGGGCTTTTACCATCAGCCGCGCTTTGGTCGTCCCGCTCTTGCGCTCGACTTGATGGAGATGTTTCGACCACTCGTTGCAGATTCTGCTGTCCTGACTGCGATCAATACCCGGATGGTCGGGCGCGATGACTTCGTCCGATCCGGGCAAGCGGTAGGTCTCAGCCCATCCGGACGTAAGGGCCTGATCCGCGCCTATGAGCAGCGGGTCGATACGTTGGTCACGCACCCTCTCTTCGGCTACCGGGTGAGCTACCGCCGCGTTTTCGAGATTCAGGCGCGCCTGCTGGCTCGTCTTCTGATGGGCGAGATTCTGACCTACCCCGGATTCGAGACGCGGTAGCAGGTGCGGCCCGCGAGCGCCGAGGTGATGGCCATTCTCCGGGGGACGCTCGCTAGGGCTAAGTCGCAGAGAACAAATGCTTGACGAGTGCACCTCTCCTTTGCGACGAAGATCACTGCCCTCCGTGGCCGTGGTGCTCGCAAAAGCTCTCGGTGCTCTTTGACAATCAGTAGGTTCCAGCAGGTCCCTCTCCGCGGCCTCGTGGTCGCGGCCCCGTTGAAGGAAGCACGCAATTCTCGCGGTCTGCCCGGTGATGGCCGCCTCTCCGCGGCCTCGTGGTCGCGGCCCCGTTGAAGGCGTATCCCGCTCACCCGAACCATCGTCTCGCGTCGACTCTCCGCGGCCTCGTGGTCGCGGCCCCGTTGAAGGTCGCCCGAGCACAGCAAGCGGCGGCACGCCGAACGGTCTCTCCGCGGCCTCGTGGTCGCGGCCCCGTTGAAGGCCAGCCAGAGCCGGTTAATGTCCGTCCGTTGGGCGGCTCTCCGCGGCCTCGTGGTCGCGGCCCCGTTGAAGGTCGCCCGAATCCTTGTCCGTCCACCGCTCCGACGTGCTCTCCGCGGCCTCGTGGTCGCGGCCCCGTTGAAGGAGGACGAGCACGGGGTCAGTCCCCGTCCGGGTCCTTACCCCTCTCCGCGGCCTCGTGGTCGCGGCCCCGTTGAAGGGCGAACCCCTGCGCCGCCAGCGGCACCGGGGCAATCCTCTCCGCGGCCTCGTGGTCGCGGCCCCGTTGAAGGGAGGGTAATACCCGCCTGCACCACGTCAGGGAGGGTCTCTCCGCGGCCTCGTGGTCGCGGCCCCGTTGAAGGGTGAAATGCGCTCAGCAGCTCGTCGTCGAGCTGCAACGCTCTCCGCGGCCTCGTGGTCGCGGCCCCGTTGAAGGAAGATCATGGCCGAGTACCGCAAGGACCGGCAGGGCGCTCTCCGCGGCCTCGTGGTCGCGGCCCCGTTGAAGGAGCACGATCGCCGCGCCCGCCTCGTACACGGGGTACACCTCTCCGCGGCCTCGTGGTCGCGGCCCCGTTGAAGGACGATCGTGGCGTCGCCGCCCGGCCACCAGTACCAGACTCTCCGCGGCCTCGTGGTCGCGGCCCCGTTGAAGGGTCGATGCAGAACACGCCGCCGTTGGCATAGAGCCGGTGGCCTCTCCGCGGCCTCGTGGTCGCGGCCCCGTTGAAGGTGCACCACGGCCCGCACACAGAGAGAGCAAAGATGCAATAACACCGCGCCCTCGTGGTCGCGGCAGCGTTCAAGTGCGTCGTTGAACAGCACATCGGAGAGCAAGCGTGCAACTCTCCGCGGCCTCGTGGTCGCGGCCCCGTTGAAGGTCGTTCGCCGTCGAGCACGCCTGAATGCGCTTCAACAGCTCTCCGCGGCCTCGTGGTCGCGGCCCCGTTGAAGGACCGCCGCGCTCATCGAGGCGCTGGACCCGGTGCGCCACTCTCCGCGGCCTCGTGGTCGCGGCCCCGTTGAAGGCCCGCCGTGCAGGTGCCGCCCGGCTTCCAGGTGAACCCTCTCCGCGGCCTCGTGGTCGCGGCCCCGTTGAAGGAATGTCTCGTAGATCGCCTCGAAGGTGCGGAGGTGCAGCTCTCCGCGGCCTCGTGGTCGCGGCCCCGTTGAAGGCAGTATCCCCGGTGGAGTACGCTGGCCGACGCACTGGCTCTCCGCGGCCTCGTGGTCGCGGCCCCGTTGAAGGTCGTCGAGCATCCGCGCCGCGCGCAGCGCCTTCCGGAGCTCTCCGCGGCCTCGTGGTCGCGGCCCCGTTGAAGGGACGGCTTCGATGATCCGTACACCAAGAACGCCATCTCTCCGCGGCCTCGTGGTCGCGGCCCCGTTGAAGGGCCTTGAGCTGGCGTGAGAGCGCGTTGAACGTCTCGTCTCTCCGCGGCCTCGTGGTCGCGGCCCCGTTGAAGGAAAGACTTCCCAGGCGGGATGCTCGTCGCGGGCGGCGCTCTCCGCGGCCTCGTGGTCGCGGCCCCGTTGAAGGGCCCCCTGCGCGGCGGCCTGCGTCGCCACCGTCTCGTCTCTCCGCGGCCTCGTGGTCGCGGCCCCGTTGAAGGCCCACCAGGCGCGTCGACAGCGGCACCCGCACCACCGCCTCTCCGCGGCCTCGTGGTCGCGGCCCCGTTGAAGGAGGTACATGCGCGCCGCAAGGTACTGCCCCACCCGACTCTCCGCGGCCTCGTGGTCGCGGCCCCGTTGAAGGCTCAAGGGCGTCACCGGCTTCAGCGGGTAACGGACTCTCCGCGGCCTCGTGGTCGCGGCCCCGTTGAAGGGGCGTATGGTCGGTGATGCAGGCGGCCGGGATGCCGGCCTCTCCGCGGCCTCGTGGTCGCGGCCCCGTTGAAGGTGCACCACGGCCGACTGCACGGTCACGACGGGGACGTCTCTCCGCGGCCTCGTGGTCGCGGCCCCGTTGAAGGATACATCTAGCTCTGGTGAATAAGCTCGTATTCTGAGCACTCTCCGCGGCCTCGTGGTCGCGGCCCCGTTGAAGGAGGAAGATGCCCGTCGCCGTGGCGCCGGCCGCGAGGCCCTCTCCGCGGCCTCGTGGTCGCGGCCCCGTTGAAGGCAGGATGCCACGGGCGCCGGTGACCTCACGACGCAAGCTCTCCGCGGCCTCGTGGTCGCGGCCCCGTTGAAGGCCCTTCGATCGGCCGTCCACCGCGTCGGTGAGGCTCGCTCTCCGCGGCCTCGTGGTCGCGGCCCCGTTGAAGGAGCGTGAGGCCCCAGCCGACGAGCGCGAAGCAGAAGAGCTCTCCGCGGCCTCGTGGTCGCGGCCCCGTTGAAGGTCCGCCGTCGCACGGCGGGTCTGCCGACGGAGCGTGCGCCTCTCCGCGGCCTCGTGGTCGCGGCCCCGTTGAAGGCGCCGAGGCCTGTTCGGACGAACGCCGCGTCGGCACTCTCCGCGGCCTCGTGGTCGCGGCCCCGTTGAAGCCCGACTTGATCGCCTACGTCGGGAATCGCCCAGAGCAGCTCTCCGCGGCCTCGTGGTCGCGGCCCCGTTGAAGCACGCTCGCCGACGGCGCGAACGACTTCGTCCCTGGCGCCTCTCCGCGGCCTCGTGGTCGCGGCCCCGTTCGGAATCCGCCTGCGACGCTAGGGCGCGATCGCGCCGCTCTTCCGCAGCGTCGCGATCTCGTCCGCCGAGAAGCCCCACTCGCCGAGCACCTCGTCGTTGTGCTCGCCGGGCGCGGCCGGCGGCCGCTGGATCGCGCCGGGCGTGCGGCTGAAGCGCGGCGCCGGCGCCGGCTGCACGACGCCGTCGACGGTGACGAACGTCTCGCGCGCGACGTTGTGCGGGTGGTGCGGCGCCTCCTCGAGGGACAGCACCGGCGCGAAGCAGGCGTCGGTGCCTTCGAGCAGCGCGCACCATTCGTCGCGCGTCTTCGTCTTGAAGATCGCGGCGAACTTCGGCTTCAGCTCCGGCCACGCCGAGCGGTCGTTCTGGTAGGGCAGGTCGGTCGTGTCGATGCCGATGCGGCGGCACAGCTCGGCGTAGAACTTGGGCTCGATGGCGAGCACCGTGACGTACTTGCCGTCGCTGGTCTCGTACACCTCGCCGAAGTGGGCGCCGGTGTCGATGAGGTTCACGCCGCGCTCGTCCTTCCACAGGCCGGCGCCGTGCAGGCCGTAGAAGAGCGTCATGAGCGACGCCGCGCCGTCGGTGATGGCCGCGTCCACCACCTGGCCCGTGCCCGAGCGGGACGCCTCGAGCAGGGCGGCCACGATGCCGAGCGCCAGGTAGAGCGAGCCGCCGCCGAAGTCGCCGACGAGGTTGAGCGGCGGCACCGGCTTGTCGCCGGCGCGGCCGATCGCATGCAGCGCGCCCGACAGCGCGATGTAGTTCCAGTCGTGGCCGGCGGCGTGCGACAGCGGGCCGGTCTGGCCCCACCCGGTCATGCGGCCGTAGACGAGGCGCGGATTGCGGGCGAGGCACGCGTCGGGCCCGAGGCCGAGGCGCTCGGTCACGCCGGGACGGAAGCCCTCGATGAGCGCGTCGGCCTTCTCGAGGAGCCGCAGGATGGTCTCGACGCCGGCCGGCGTCTTCAGATCGACGGCGATCGAGCGGCGGCTGCGGTTGTAGAGGTCGAAGGCGACGGGCTTGGCGATGCCGAGCCCGGCGTCGGCGGTGCGCTCGACCCGCAGCACCTCGGCGCCCATGTCGGCGAGGAGCATGGCGCAGAAGGGGCCGGGGCCGATGCCCGCGAGCTCGATGATCCGGATGCCGGAGAGGGGTCCCATGCCGGCGCTGCGTAGCAGAGGACCCCGCCCGTCGCTACTTGCAGGTCACGCCCTTCTTGCCGACCGTGCACGCGTCGGTGCCGAAGGTGTGCGTGGCGCAGTGCCCGGCGGCCATGGCCGACGCATCGGCGCTGGTGACGATGGTCATGCGGACGGGGCCCTGCGGCAGCGGAATCGTCGCGTCCTTCGCCTTCGCCACGAACGCGATGCCCTTGCCCTTGGCGCGCTTGTCGCTGAGCTTGAGCGAGCGTAGGCCGCGCGCGCTGCCGGGCGGACACGCCGGCGGGTCGAGCGCGCCGCTCGCGTTCTGATAGCCCGTCCCCTTCCAGCCGTCCTTGGGGCCGCAGCCGTCACCGCGTGCGCCGGGCGGAATCGGCGTGCTCGCCAGATCGAAGAGCATGCTGCCGGCACCGAGGTCCTCGACCAGGATCTGCGCGCCGTGCGCCGACGGATCGAACGGGTCCGGCGCGCCGGGCGGGAAGACCAGGACGCCGCTCAGCTTGAGGCCCTCGTCGCCGGACGGATCGTCCAGCTTCGTGATGCGCAGCGACGCCTTCGACATCGGCACGCCCGCCGTGCAGCCGCTGGGCCCAACCGGGGGCAGCGAGGTCGTCGTGGTGGAGCCGCCGGGAGCGATCGTGGTGCTGGTCGACGCGGGTGGCGCCACGCTCGTCGAGGTGGTGCTCGTGGTCGTCGTGCTGCTGGTCGTGGTGGGCGGCTCGGTCGTGGTGGTGCTCGTGCTGGTCGTCGTCGTGGTCGACGACGTGGTGGTCGTGCCGTCGGAGACGAGGTTGCACCCGGTGCCGGTGATCGAGAGGGTGAACGGTCCGGCCGGACCCGGGGCCGCGGCGCCGGCCGAGTAGCCGTCGACGACGATGAAGTAGTCGACGCCCGCCTGCGCGTTCAGGGTGACGACTTCGGCGGTGCCGCCGCTGCCGGTGTCGTCGACGCAGGCGCAGTCGCCGAGGCTGCCGGAGCAGGCCGCCTCGTAGACGATCAGCGCCAGGTCGTCGGCGGCGGTCGGGTCCGCCGTGATCGTGAGATCGCAGGGGGCGTCGGTGCGGATCTTGTACGCGCGGTCGTTGCCCGTTCCGGTGCCGGTGTAGACCGCGCCGCGTGGCAACGACCCCATGGGGCCCGCTCCGGTGCAGGACGTCGGGGCGGTGCAGGTCGGGGCCGACGTGTCCGACGGGAGATCGAAGTCGTCGGTGCCGCCGACCGTGGTGTCGGCGACCGGTCCGAACGGCAGCGCCGACACCTCCGCGGTGGCGCCGGCGCAGGTGTCGGCCGGCACGTTGACGACCGGTGGATGCGCCGCCAGCTCCTCGGCGAGCGCCGCGGTGTAGGCCGCGAGCTCCTCGGGCTTCATCGTGTCCGCGATCGCCTTCTTCACGTGCACCGCCGGTTCGGCGCGCACGATCGACGGGCTCAGCAGCAGGAGGGAGGCAACTATTGCCCAGCGGGCACGAATGGCGCGATGCATGCTGGCACCTCGGTCATCCCGCACCCGAACTTGAGTGTCAGCGCGGCAGACGGGCGCGACGGGTGGCGGCGACGTGGGTGGCCCGGGTCGGGTCGATCCGGGCGGCGAGGGCGTAGCTCGCATCGGCGCCGTCGACGTCGCCCGTGGCCGCCAGCAGGTCGCCGCGCGCGATGGCGACGCCGCCGTGGTGCGGGTCGAGTTGCGCCGCCTGGTCGAGGTGGGCGCGGGCGGCGTCCCAGCGACCGTCGAGGATCTCGATCTGCGCCAGCAGCAGGGCCGAGTCGGCCGTGGGCCGGATGGCCTGCACCCCGCGGTAGGCCGCCTCCGCCTCCCGCAGCCGTCCCATGCGCAGGTACACCTCGCCCAGGACGGAGAGCACGTTGCGATCGCGCGGGTGCGCCACCGCGGCGTCGGCGACGATGCGCAGCGCCTCCACCGGTCGTCCCGCCTCGAGCTGCGCGTTGGTCCGCACCAGGCGATCGACGATCCACACCATGTCCTTCGGATCGGGCAGCGCTGCCGTCGCCGCGGGCGTGCCGCCGTCGAGGTAGCCGAGCGACGCCAGCCGCGCGGTCACGTCGGCGTCGACGCGCGGGGTGCCGGCGGCGATCGTCGCCGCGTCGGGTTGGCGCGCGAGCCTGCGCGCCATCGCCGCGTCGAGCTCGGCACGTGCGACACCATCGTCGACGCGATTGGTCAGCTCGCGCGGGTCGGCGCGTAGGTCGTAGTACTCGGGACGGGGTGCCGCGATGAGCTTGTCGTGTCGGCGACGGAGCGCATAGAGCGGCGCCCAGCCGTAGTCGAGGTAGGGCACGAGGCTTTCGATCCACACCGCGCGCGCCGGATCGCGCGGCACCGCGAGCGCGTCGCGTCCGTCGACGGCCGGCGCATCGGTGATGCCGAGCAGCCCGAGAACCGTCGGCACGACGTCCGTGACCGACACCACCGCGTCGTCCACGACCTGTGGTGCGACCGAGCCCGGCGCCTCGACGAGGAACGGCACGCGCGCCACGGCGTCGTACACGAAGATCGCGTGCGTGATCTCGCCGTGCTCGCCGAGGCTCTCGCCGTGGTCGCCGACGACGACCACGATCGTCCGCCGCCGGCGTCCCGCGGCGTCGAGCGCATCCAGGAGGCGGCCGATCTGCGCATCCACGTGCGCGATCTCGCCGTCGTAGCCGTGGCGCCCCGCGTCCGGCGGCGGCTCGTACGGGGCGTGGGCGTCGTAGTAGTGCACCCACCAGAACACGGGGCGATCGGGCGACCGCGTGCGATACCAGGCCAGCGCCGCGTCGGTGACGGCGTCCGCCCCGCGCTCGGCCTCGCCCGACGGAAACGGTCCCGGCGCCACCGCGAGCCGGTCGTCGTAGCGCGCGAACCCCTGCGCGAGACCGAAGCGGGCGTCGAGCACGAACGACGACACGAACGCGCCGGTGTCGTAGCCGCGTGCGGCGAGCAGCTCGGCGAGCGTCGTGTGCGTGTCGGCGAGGCGCGCCTCCCCGTTGTTGTGCACGCCGTGCGACGGCGGCTCGAGGCCGGTCATGATCGACGAGTGCGCCGGCAGGGTGACGGGCGCCACCGTCACCGCGTCCGCGAAACGCACGCCGCGCGCGGCGATGCCGTCGAGGACCGGGGTGCGCGCATCGGCGTCGCCGTAGCAGCCGAGGTGGTCGGCGCGTGTCGTGTCGAGCGTGACGAGCAGGACGTCGTAGCCCGTCCCCGGCGCCGCACACCCGCCGGCGACGACGAGCGCCGCCAGCATCACCCCCCACCGCCACATCCCGCGGCCACGATCGCATGGGCCGCGGGGAGTGACGAGCCGTCACCGTGTCAGACGGCTGACGCGGGTTGGCTCACTTCTGGACGAGCGTCTGCGCGTTCTTGGCGAACGCCTTCGACGCGTCGTCGTCGGCGCCGAGATCGGGCATGCGGAACGGCACGTCGAGGCCGCGCTGGCAGGCGGGCCGGGCGTGGAGCTGGCCCATCCACCGCTGCAGGTGCTCGAGGCCGTCGACGGAGACGCCCGACCACTTGTGCGTGCGCACCCACGCCCAGTTCGCGATGTCGGCGATCGAGTAGTCGGGGCCGAGCCACTCGCGATCCTTCAAGTGGCCGTCCAGCACCTCGAACAGGCGGCGGCACTCGTTCTGGTAGCGGTCGATCGCGGGCTGCAGCTTCTCCGGGAAGTAGCGGAAGAAGACGTTCGCCTGGCCCATCATCGGCCCGACACCGCCCATCTGGAACATGAGCCACGACAGCACCTCGGCGCGGCCGCGACGGTCGGTGGGCAGCAGCCGTCCGGTCTTCTCGGCGAGATGGATCATGATGGCGCCCGACTCGAAGACCGCGAGGTTGCCCTCGTCGCGATCGACGATGGCGGGAATGCGGCCGTTCGGGTTGATGGCGAGGAACTCGGGCTGCTTCTGCTCGCCCGCGAGCAGGTTGATCAGGTGCACCTCGTAGGGCAGCCCGAGCTCCTCGAGGGTGATGGATGCTTTGTGGCCGTTGGGGGTCGGCGCCGTATAGAGGTCGATCATGGGTCCCGAGTCGCCCGCAAGGGCCGCCAAGTCAACCATTTCTCGTTGACCCATCGCCGACCGCGCCCGTACACTCGATGGCCATGTGGTTGTCCCCGCGGCTCCTGGCGGGTCTCGTGCTCGTTCTCCTCCCCTGCGCGCCCGCGTCCGCGCTCACCCTCGACGCCGCGACGATCACGGTGCGCATGACGCGCGCCGACACGTTCCAGCTGAAGGGGCGCGTGGCGCCGCTCTCGCTCGACGGTGCCGAAGCCCTGATCGTCACCCTCGATCGCATCGTCGTACGCATCCCGCTCGCCGACGTGAAGCGCAAGAAGCAGGTGGTCACCTATCGCGATCGCAGCCCGCACGCCCGCATCAGCCGCCTGCGGCTCGACCTCAAGAAGGGTCGCTTCCTCGTCGCCGGTGACGGCTGGACGCTCGCCGATCTGCCGAGCCCGCTCGCCGTGGCCATCGGAACCGACGTAGCGGCCGAATGTCGCATGACGCGGCTCCGCACCATCGCCCGCCGGCGCGCCACGCGCCGGGTGCTCGGGCCGAACCGTGGCGACGACGGCGCATGCGGCGTCGTCGCCGTCCCGAGCGCGCGCCCCGTCGTGGTCACGACCGGCACGCCGACGCCGGTGCGCTTCGAGGTCGACGTCGCAGGGAGCGTCGACGCGCTGCAGGTCGTCGGTGAAGACGGCACGCCGCTCTGCGCGCTGGCGCAGGACGCCGGCACCCGGTTCGCGTGCACGGCGACGATCACCGCCGCCGAGCCCACGACCCTGGCGCTCGCGGTGCGCGGCACGGCCGGCGGCGCTCCGGTGTCGTCGCCCGGCTTCGTGCTGCCGATCGTGCCGCCGCGCACCGACGCCGATCGCGCCCTCGTCGTCTCGGCGGGCGCGGCCGCGCAGGCGGCATGGAGTGAGATCAGCGCGCGCCTCGGCGACACCCTCGACGCACGCATGGAGCTGCTGCGCGTCCTGCCCGACGTCCCGGGCATCGCGCGCGCCGGCCTGAGCCCGAACGGCGTCGACGTGGTGTTCCGCTACGACACCGGCTGGATGGGCGCGCTCGTCCTGAATCGCGAGCCGGTCCCCACCACGCCCGCGGTGACGGTGGCCTCGCCTCCACTGCGGCCCGCGGCAGCGATGTCGTCGCTGCGTCCGGCGCCGCGCGGCGTCTTCCGCACCTGCCCCGACGGCGGCCCCGACGCGATCTGCTGCCAGCTGCCCGACCGTCGCAAGGCACTTCTCGGCCGGCGCGTCATCATCTGGGACCCGGGCTTCTTCCGGCCGATCTACGACGATGCGCTGCTGGTCGAGCAGAAGTTCAAGGCACTGCCCTGCCTCGAACACCAGATCACGAAGATCGACGGGGCCATGGCGACGGTGGCGTCGGTACGCCAGTTCAGCAACGCCGAGACGCTCGTCATCTCCACGCATGGCGCCGTGGACGAATACGGGCGCGTGATGCTCGGCACGGGCGAGCTGATCACGGAGGCGGGCCTCACGCTCCACGAGGACGACCTGACGGCGGGCTTCGTCGAGACGGGCGGCATGCACGACATGAACGGCGTGCGGCGCGACGTCTTCACCGTGACCGAGGCCTTCCTCCGCCACAACCTGTCGGGTCGCTTCCCGGCACGCGCCATCGTCTACGCCAGCTACTGCTTCAGCGCGTACGGCACCGGGGTGCAGGCGTTCGTCGACGCGGGCGCGGGCACGGCGTTCGGCTACGACTGGAAGGTGAGCGAGGACTACGCCAAGAACGTCGCCGGTCAGCTCTTCGACGGCCTGCTCCAGCAGTTCCAGACCACCGGTGACGCCTACGACGCGGTGACGCCGAAGATCGATCCGACGCCGCGGACGGGTTCCATCCCCGGCGAGAAGCCGAACACCTGGCTCTCGTTCACGCTGCCGGCGGTGTTCACCTTCGAAGGCGACGAGCGTATTGCCTACGTCGGCCAGCCGGACGTCGAGCCCGACGCCTCCACCGTGCCCGCGGGCGAGTCGGCCACGCTCACCGCGACGGTCGAGGGCAAGGGCACCTGCGAGCTCAACTACCACTGGCACACCGCGGGCGTGGCCGGCGAGCTCAGCGGCGACGGCGGCACGAACGACTTCGAGTCGACGGAGTCGACCGCGACCTACACCGCCCATGAGGAACCGGAGGAGGGGCTCGAGGACGAGGTCGGCGTCGAGCTGCTGTCGCCCGACCGCACCGGCGCCATCGGCACGAGCTGTGCCGCGGCGAACGTCGTCACCACGACCACGACGTCGACCACGTCCACCTCGACGACGGTGCCGTCGTGTGGCGCGGGCGTCGTGATGTCGGCGGACGTCACCGAGGAGATTCACGCCGCGGCGCAGGCGAACGATCTGATGGGTCCGGGCGACCAGACGGATCCATACAACCTGCCGCAGAACACCATCACCGTCGGGCCGGGCACGACCGACACCAAGCCATGGGACCTCTCGGCCAGCGCCGGCGGCGCCGAGGCGACGAGCAGCGGCAGCATCACCTACACGATCGCCCCGTGCTCCATCACCGCGCACGGCACGTTCAACGAGGCGAGCGTCGGCGGCTCCGCCGTCGGCAATGCCGTCACTGGGCTCGACACCACGCTGCAGATCGCGTTCAAGGTGTCGCGCTACACGCCGTACACGCTGACTGGCTCGGTGCGCGCGTCGGGAACACCGAACAACGCTGGACCCACCGTGGTCTACGTGCGCTGCTCCGGCCACTTCGGCATCGTGGATGCGAGCCTGGCCGCGCCCACGGGGGTGGCCGTCCCGTTCGGCGAGGAGGGCGCGCTCTATCCCGAGGACAATCCCATCATCCTGTGTGCCGCGAAGCGGGGTGGGGCGAGCACCGACGCGTTCGGCGACGACATGGCCACGCTCGAATGGAGCTTAACGATCGACTTCGAGTGAGTTTGCGTGGCCCGCGGTCGCATGTCACACGCCGCGGATGCAGGAGCTACGAGGCAGGGTCGCCGTCGTGACGGGAGCCGCGAGCGGCATCGGCCGGGCACTGGCACACGAGCTGGCCGCCGCCGGCTGCGAGCTGGCGATCTCGGACATCGACGAGGCGGGACTCGCCGAGACGCGCGCCGCGGTCGAGGCACGCGGCGTCCGCGTGACGTCGGCGCGGCTCGACGTCGCCGATCGGGCCGCGTTCCATGCCTATGCCGACGCCGTGGTCGCCGAGCACGGTCGCGCCGACGTCGTCGTCAACAACGCCGGCGTCGCGCTCTCGAGCCTCATCGAGCACATGGAGTACGACGACTTCGACTGGCTGATGGGCATCAACTTCTGGGGCGTCGTGCACGGTACCAAGGCGTTCCTGCCGCACATGCGGCGCGCCGGGCGCGGGCACATCGTCAACGTCTCGAGCGTCTTCGGCATCATCGGCATCCCGACCCAGGCGGCCTACAACGCCGCCAAGTTCGCCGTGCGCGGCTTCACCGAGTCGCTGCGCGAGGAGCTCGATCTGGAGCCCTGCGGCGTCAGCTGCACGTGCGTGCACCCCGGCGGCATCCGCACCAACATCACGCGCAGCCAGCGCATGGGGAAGATGGGCGTCCTGAGCCGCTCCCACGAGGACATGGTGACGGAGTTCGATCAGATCGCCCGCACCACGCCGGAGACGGCGGCGAAGGCCATCGTCGCCGGCATCCGCGGCAACAAGCGCCGCGTGCTGATCGGCCTCGACGCCCACCTGATCGACGTCATGCAGCGGCTGCTGCCGACAAGCTACCAGCGCATCATCGTGGCCGGCGCCCGCCGTCAGGGACGGCGCTGAGCAGCGCGCTCACTGCCGCTGCAGCCCCCAGGGCGGCGAGGCGTTGACCAGCACGTTCGGGCGGCAGGTCATCGTCAGGCTCGCGAACGCGGCGCCCGGCTTCGACGCCGTCCAGTGGTACCGCCCGGGCGTGGCGTCGAGGTAGAGCACGCCGCCGTCGTCGCTGGACTCGGTGACGGTGCGGTCGGGGAGGACGGACGAGTTGAAGTAGATCGGCCCCTCCTCGACGCCCGGCCCGAGCAGCACCGTGGTGGCGCCGTCCTCGCCGTGCGCGCCCGGATCGTACAGCGAGCGGCCGACGCGGGTGACGGTGGTGACGATCTGGCACTTCGCCGGGTCGGGCGTCACGTTCAGCAGGAGGGCGAGCGCGTCGTAGATCGCGTGCACGACGGCCTGGAAGGTGACGCGCTCGGCGCCCTGCGGGCCGAGGCGGTGCGTGCCGGTCTGGATGGCGTGATAGGCGGGGTGGTCGAGGACGAGCGTCACCTCCTCGCCCTCGGCGAGGTCGTCGAAGCGGAAGGCGCCGTCGACCGACGTCACCATGCGGCGCTCGGGATGCTCGAGGATCCAGATCTCGGCGCCCGCGATGCGCTGGTTGCCGCCGTTGAACGGGATGGCGTTGCCGCTGACGGAGACCGGGATGCGGCACGAGTCGTTGGCGGCGCCGTCGTCGAGGACGTCGCAGTCGGCGCCGAGCGCGCCGGCCGAGTCGACGAGGCGACAGGCACGGCAGGCGATGCGGGCGTCGAGGCAGGTCGCGAGCGCGTCGCCGGCGAGCCCGGCGCAGCGGCCGGGGAACAGCGTGGTCGCGTCGACGCGCCCGCAGCGGCCCGTCACGAGCCGCCGGAGCTGGGACGCGGCGCGCACGACGGCGGGCGCGTCCTGCCCGACGCAGCCCGCGAGGGCTGCGGCGTCGGCGGTGGGCAGGGCCTTGGCACTGCATCGCAGGTAGTCGCCGACGCGCGCGCGCATGACGCGCTCCGCGCGTCGCAGGACGCGCGTCTGGCAGCGGGCCTCGCGCTTCCCGGTGGCGAGCGCCGCCGCGAGATCGGGGCCGAAGACGTCGGCGACGAGCCCGCGCTCGTGCAGCGTGCCGGCGGCGTTGGCGGTCTCGGCGAGCCGCTGGGGCGCACCGAAGGGCGGGAACGCCTCGCACAGCGCGCGCACGTCGGCCAGGGTGTGCGCGCTGGCCGCCGCGACGGCACCGGTGGCGTCGGCGGCGAGACACGCCTGCGCGCCGGCGCCACCGCTGCGGAGACAGGCGCGATTGGCCTCGGCCTGCGCCGTCGCGACGGCCGCCGTGTTCTCGGCGAGACGACGGACGCACTGCTGCGCCGCCGGGTCGAGCGCCGCATGCAGGAGCGAGGGCAGGGTGAGGGCGAGGGTGAGTGCTGTGCGGATGACGGTCACGATCAGCTCCCCATCGCCGGGTCGGTGACGGCCCGCCGCCCGTTCTCGGCACGTCCGGCGAACCGGCGCGCGAAGCTCGGCACCGCGTCGCACGTGACCGTGACGTCGTACCAGCGATGGCCGCGCGCCAACGGCCAGAAGCGCAGGCGCTGCGCGCCCGCCGCGACGCGCACGCGCTTCACCGCGCGCTGGTAGGCGTTCGGGGTGAGCACGAAGGTGCGCTCGACGTCACCGTCGTTGACGAGCCGGAGGGCCACCTTGCGGCCCGCGGTCACCTCGACCTCGAGCCCGTCGCTCGCCGGGGCGACGCCTTCGAAGTGGCGCAGGAAGCCGTTCGGCCCCATCACCCAGAGATCGTAGCGGCCGTCGGACACGTCGGGCTGCCAGGTGTCGGCGAGCGACGCCCCGGCGTCGACCGTGTAGCGGCGCGGGACGGTGTCGAGGTGGAGTCGGTCGTAGACGTGGAAGACCGCGGCCGATGCACCCGTCGAGCGGAAGGTGAGTGCGACGTCGCTCGCGACGACGGCGTCGACGTGGAGCTCGTACGGGAGCGGGCGCGACGGGCGGACGCCGGCCGCCTGGATCGGTAGCGTGCCGGCACCGCCGAGCGGGATCGGCACCTGCGGCAGCAGCAGCTGCGCGTTGCGGATCGCGTTCGCCTCGGCGCGCGTCAGCTGCGGCAGCGTCGGGAACGGCTTGCGGTTCGGGTGACGGAAGTCGAACGCCGAGGTGAGGTCGCCGAGCACCGTGCGTCGCCACGCGCTGATGTTGGGCTCCGGCACGCCGAAGCGCTCCTCGAGGAAGCGGACGATCGACGTGTGGTCGAACGCCTGCGAGTCGACCCAGCCGCCGCGGCTCCAGGGCGACACCACGCACATCGGCACGCGCGGGCCGGGGCCGTAGACGAGCCCGTCGGTGTGGCGTTCGGTCGTGTCGTCCACGGTGCTCGCGCCCGCGAGCGACAGGTCGGGGTTGCGCGACGGCGCGCTCGGCGGCGGCACGTGATCGAAGTAGCCGTCGTTCTCGTCGAACATGACGAGCAGCACGGTCTTGCTCCAGACGTCGGGATCCTCGGTGAGCGCGTTCAGGACCTCCTGCGTGTACCAGCCGCCCTGCACCGGGCTCGACGGCCCGGGGTGCTCCGAGTATCCGGCGGGCGCCACGATCCACGACACCTGGGGCAGTGCGCCCGCCTGGATGTCGGTGCGGAGCCCGTCGAGCGACGCCTGCGTCAGCGTCGTCGACAGGCCCTTCTGGACGAGCGGGGACGGAGTGCCGTCGAAGAACGGCTGGCGATACTGCCGGAAGCCGGCGAGCGAGTTGTCGCTGAAGTTGTCGGCGAGGTCCTGGTAGACCTTCCAGGACACGCCCGCCGCTTCGAGGCGTTCCGCATACGTGGTCCAGGTGAAGCCGGTCTCCGGCAGCCCGATCGAGTCGTTCTGGTTCGTGATCGCCGGACCGCCACCCGCGCCGCTGGGATCGTTGGTGCCGGTGAACATGAAGAGCCGATTGGGATTCGTGCTGCTGTGAACGGAGCAGTGGTAGGCGTCGCAGACCGTGAACGCCTGCGCCAACGCGAACTGGAAGGGCAGCTCGGCGTCGGTGTAGTAGCCCATCGACCATGGCTGCTTGAACTGCGGCCAGTGCCCGGTCGCGCCGTCGTTCCACGCGTTGTGCGCGTCGCCCCACGAGTGCGGCGTGCCGTTCACGCGCTGCGCATTCCCGATCGCGGCGTCCAGGTGGTACGGCAGGACCGTCGTGCCGCTGCCGTTCTGCTGCTCCCAGACCGAGCGGCCGCCGGGGAGCGGAATGGTGATCCGGTCGCCGAACCCGCGCACGCCCGGCATCGTGCCGAAGTAGTGGTCGAACGAGCGGTTCTCCTGCATCAGGATCACGACGTGCTCGACGTCCATGATCGAGCCGCGCTGGGTGTTGGCCGGGATGGCCAGGGCGCGGCGGATGCTCGGGGGGAACGCCGACGCGGCGAGCGCGGCCCCGGTCATCTGCAGGAAGAGTCGGCGGGAGAAGGTCGGCATCGGGCGGTTCTCCTACACTCGGGGGCGCGTCGGCAATGGATAATCTCGTCGCCTTGACACCCGGTCGCCGTGCTTCCATACCCCTCGCCACCTCGACGGGTGAGGGAAGGGGGTGCAAAGCCCCCGCTGCCCCGCAGCTGTGAGGGGAGACGAATCCGGTCGCATCCACTGCCAGCGACGGCGGGAAGGAACCGGACGAGGACGATCCCCGAGCCAGAAGACCTGCCCGGACGAGGCCAGCATCACGCCTTCCGTGGGGGAGGAGCTGGCGATCCGGACGCTCGCGCTCATCATGGCTGCCCTGCTCGCGACCGCTGCCGCGGCGGGCGCCGAGGAACGTCCGACGCAGCAGCTCGGCGAGGTCGTCGTCACCGCACCCGAGGTGCAGGACGATCTACCGCCGCCGTCCGATCCCACGGCGTTCGCCACCGTCATCGACACGCGCGCCGCGCCGACGCGGGTGGAGACGCTGGCCGACGCCCTCTCCGACAGCGTCGGCGTGCAGGTGCGTCGCTTCGGCGGGCTCGGCGACTTCACCACGGTGTCGATCCGCGGCTTCTCGCCACGCCAGGTGCAGGTCTACCTCGACGGCGTGCCGCTCTCGCGCGCCGACAACGAGACCGTCGACCTGAGCGACCTGCCGCTCGACACCGTCGAGCGGGTCGAGGTGTACCGCGGTGCCACGCCGCTGCGTTTCTCGCAGGCGGGGCCGGGCGGGGTGGTGAACGTGGTCACGCGACGACCGGGCAACGAGCCGGTCACCGCGGCGAGCGCGTCGTACGGCTCGTTCGAGACCCGCAAGGTGGACGTCACGCGCAGCGCCACCGAGGGGGCGTGGGACTACCTGCTCTTCGGGCACTACCTCGGCACGCTCGGCGACTTCACGTTCGACCAGGACGTCGCCGGCGTGGAGCGATCGTTCACCCGCATCAACAACGACTTCAATCTCGGCAGCCTCACCGGGCGCGTCGGATGGCGACCGTCGGATCGGCTCGCGCTGTCGTACACGGCCGACACCTTCGGCCGCGATCGCGGCTATCCCGGACGCGGCATCCCGCAGGACGCCGACGCGCGCCGGCAGACGGTGCGCCACCTCTCCCGCGTCGACGGCACGTTCACGCCGGCGACGAGCCTCCCGCTCACGATCGAGGGCAGCGGCTATCTCCTCTACCAGTCGCAGGCCTACGAGGATCCGCTCGGCCCGGTCATCCAGCTCACGGCCGACACGCGCGAGCAGAGCCTCGTCGGTGGCGGGCAGATGCTGCTGACGAGCGCGCTCGGACGGCATCAGGTGCCCGGTCTCCTGCTGGCGGTGAGCCACGAGACGTTCGGCCAGACCGACGAGATCGGGTCGAACGGCGTCGAGCCGGGGCGCCAGCCCGACCGCACGCGGCTGCGCGGGACGGTCGCCGCCGAGGACGAGATCGTGCTGCTCGGCGAGACGGTGTCGATCGTGCCGGCGCTGCGTTGGGAGGGATTCCACGACGTGGCGCCGCCCGACCCGCGGGTGACGTCGCCGCTCGCCGAGAGCGGCACCGTGAACCGCAGCGTGTGGTCGCCGCGCCTCGGCGTGCGCGTGGAACCGTGGTCGGGCGTGGCCGTCCTCGGCAACGCCGGGCACTACGAACGCGTGCCGAGCCTGCAGGAGCTGTTCGGCGCCGCGGGTACCATCGTCGGCAATCCCGATCTGGTCCCCGAGAAGAGCCTCAACTGGGATATCGGCTTCCGCCTGCGCGCGCCGCAGCTCGGCAGCGTCGTCACGAATGCCGCGCTCGAGTACGCCTACTTCGACAACCAGATCGACGACGTCATCGTCGTCGTGCCGACGAGCGTCAGCGTGTTCAAGAGCATCAACATCTCGCAGGCGGCGGTGACCGGTCAGGAGGTGGCGTCGTCTATGCGCTTCTGGGACCGCCTCGGGCTGACGATGAACTACACCTACCAGAACGCGCGCGACGAGAGCGGCGACATCCACGACGGCAACACACTGCCGGGACGGCCGGCGCACGAGGCCTACGCCCGGCTCGAATGGTCGTGGCGTCGCGACCAGCCGCTGCCGCTCGGTGCCTGGACGGCGAATCTCTGGCCCGGGCGCTTCTGGGTCGACGCCAACATCATCGCCGACAACTTTCTGAACGCCGCCAACACCGAGGTCGTGCCGCGCCGCGATCTCTTCGGGCTCGGGCTCGAGGTGGAGCCGCTCGCGAAGCTGCGCGTCGGCTTCCAGATACTCAACGTCACCAACGATCAGACGCGTGACGCCGCCGACTTCCCGCTGCCGGGTCGGTCGTTCTACGGCACCGTCTCGTGGGGGTTCTGACATGCGACGCGTCCTCCTCTCATGGAGCTCCGGCAAGGACAGCGCGTGGGCGCTGCACCGCCTGCGCGCTGATCCCGACCTCGAGGTGATGGGCCTGCTCACCACCTTCGACGAGACCGCCGACCGCGTCGCGATGCATCGTGTGCGCCACGAGCTGGTGGCGGCGCAGGCGCGTGCCGCGGGGCTGCCGCTCTGGCCCGTGGCGCTGCCGTCGCCGTGCCCGAACGACGAGTACGAGCGGCGCATGACCGCGGTGGTCCATCGCGCCCGGCAGGAGGGTGTGACGCACGTCGCCTTCGGTGATCTCTTCCTGGAGGACATCCGCGCGTATCGCGAGCAGCGCCTCGCCGGCACCGGCGTCGCCCCGCTGTTCCCGCTGTGGACGACGCCGGACGACACGCCCGCACTGGCGCGCACCATGGTGGCGGCGGGGCTCGAGGCGGTGCTGACCTGCGTCGACGTGCGTCAGCTCGCGTCCGACTTCGCCGGACGGCGGTTCGATCCGGCGTTGCTCGACGCGCTGCCGGCGACGGTCGATCCCTGTGGCGAGCGCGGCGAGTTCCACACCTTCTGCGTCGCGGGTCCGATGTTCGACGCCCCGATCGCGGTGCGCATCGGCGACGCCGTCGAGCGCGACGGCTTCATCCACGTCGATCTCCTACCAAGTTGACATCGTACGCACGTCGGGCGTAAGACGCCCGCGACCCCAGGTGGGTTAGGGAAGAGGGTGCAAAGCCCTCGCTGCCCCGCAGCTGTAAGGGGGGACGAACCCGGTCACGACCACTGCCCGCACGGGTGGGAAGGGACCGGGCGAGATTGATCCCCGAGCCAGAAGACCTGCCGACCTGGAGCCAGCAGACATTGCCTTCCGAGGGGGAGGAGCTGGGCGTCGGACAGGTCGGCCACCGCGCGTGGGCGTCGTGTCACGCGCACAGTCTCCCCGGACGACGGCGGGGAGACGACGACGACACCGAGCCGACACGCAACCGCGATCCTGCTGCTCGCCATCCTGGCGGGGGGCGCGCGCGTCGACGCGGCCGACGACTGCCTCGGCGCGTGGCGCCTCGGCGACACCGTCGGCGCGCTCGGCAACACGACGCTCACCTGTCGCGACGGCGACCCGGCCTGCGATCGCGACGGCGTCGCCGACGGCACCTGCCACGTCGCCGCGTCGTACTGCCTGAACGTCGCGGGCTGCGCGGCGGG
>CAYOIZ010000030.1:0-81189 GCA_964404165.1 uncultured Binatia bacterium (SeqCode)
CCGAGCGAGCGCGTCGTGAGCGCGCGCGGAGGGGAAAAGGGGCGGGGGGTGCCGTGCGAACGCCGCGCGCAGCCGGCGGCACCCACCGACCGCCACGCCCCCGGACGGGCCCTCAGTCCTCGATCAGGACGGGCGTCCCGACGGACACGAGCGAAGCGAGCTGATCCATGTCCGGGTTGCTCAGCGAGATGCATCCCCACGTCCAGTCGACGCCCCGCCGGTTCAGGTCGGGCTTGTCCGTCCCGTGGATGCCGACCGCGCCGCCCATGCCCGGGTAGCTGCCGTCGCGCAGCGGGATCTCCCCACCGTCGAGGGCGGCCCGATAGTGGTACTGGTCGCCGCTGTTCGGGTAGTCGAGCAGGAAGAAGTGGCCCCAGCGCGAGTGCGGCCGTGTCTCGATGATCGAGTACAGGCCCTCGGGGGTGCGGAGGTCGCCCTCGTAGCGCTTCGGGTCGCCGCCGCCGAGCCCGAAGACCGCGGGGAAGCTCGCGATGCGCTCGCCGTAGCGGTAGACGTCGAGCGTCCGACACGCCTTGCGGATGACCACGAAGAGCGGCTCGTTCGCCGCCCAGGTGATCCGGTCCTCGTCGGCGATCGGTGACGGCCATCCCGAGACGGCCGTGTTCGTCGACGGGCTGTTGGCGCATCCGAAGATGCCGCCCGCAATCCCCAGCACCACCACCACCGCCGCAAGCCGAGGAGGTCTCATAGCGGGGGGCATATTAGTCCCGAATCGGGGAGGATCAAGCGGCCCATCCGCGCATGCGCGCCGACGGCGAATATGATACGCGCCGCGACCGTGGCAGACGCGGGTTCTCTCGGGGTGGTCGTGTTGGCTGCGGGGCTCGGCACCCGCATGCGCTCGCAGCAGGCGAAGGTGCTGCACGAGCTGGGTGGGCGTCCCCTGCTCCGCTATCCGCTGGCGGCCGTGGGCACGCTCGATCCGGACCGGGTCGTGGTCGTCGTCGGGCACCAGGCCGAGGCGGTCCGGAAGGTGGCCGAGGCCTCGGGCCTGCGGGGTCTCCAGACCGCCGTCCAGGCCGAGCAGCGCGGCACCGGCCACGCGGTCCGCTGCGCGGCGCCGGCGCTGGAGGGCTTCCACGGCGACGTGATGATCCTCTACGGCGACGCCCCCCTCATCCGGCCGGCGACGCTCCGGCGGCTCCTCGACGCCCATCGCGACCAGCAGGCCGACCTCACGCTGCTCACGATGCGTTTTTCAGATCCGACGGGCTATGGCAGGATCGTTCGCGAGTCGGATGGTCGGGTGCGCGGCATCGTCGAGCAGAAGGATGCCACCGAGGCCGAGCGCGCGATCACCGAGGTCAATCCCGGATTCTACTGTGTACGCGCCGAAGTACTTCTGCCGTTGCTCACCCAGCTGCGGTCCGACAACGCGCAGGGGGAGTTCTACCTGACCGACATCGTCGGGCTGGCCGCGCAGGCGGGTCGTCGGGTGGTCACGGTCGAGACCGACCATCCCGAGGAGCTCGCCGGCATCAACACGCGAGTGGAGCTGGCGCGCATGGAGACGCAGCTGCGAGCGGAGACGGTCGAGCGGTTGATGGCGGCCGGGGTCACCTTCGAGGATCCGGCCACCGCCTACGTCGGGCCCGACGTCACGATCGGCGCCGACACCGTCGTCGGCCCCAACGTCACGCTGCGCGGCCGCACCCGCATCGGCAGCGGTTGCCGTCTCGACGGCACGTCCTGGCTCACCGACGCCACCGTCGCCGACGGCGTGCACCTGCGCTTCGGCTGCGTCGTCGAGGAGGCCGAGATCGGCCCCGGCGCCATCATCGGCCCGTTCGCGCGCCTGCGGCCGGGCACGCAGCTCGCCGAGCGCGTGCACATCGGCAACTTCGTCGAGACCAAGAAGGCGCGCGTCGGCGCCGGCACCAAGGCCAATCACCTCACCTACCTCGGCGACTGCGAGATCGGCCCCGACACCAACGTCGGCGCGGGCACCATCACCTGCAACTACGACGGCTTCGCCAAGCACACGACGCGCATCGGTGCGCGCGTGCAGATCGGCAGCGACACGCAGCTGGTGGCGCCGGTGTCGGTCGGTGACGACGCCTACGTCGCCGCGGGCACGACGGTGACGAAGGACGTGCCCGACGGTGCGCTCGCCGTGAGCCGCGTGCCGGTGCGTTTCGTCGAGGGCTGGACGGTGCGGCGACGGGCGCGTGCGTCCGGCGCGCCGAGCCCTGCGCCCGCAGCCACGAAGCCCGCGAAGAAGAAGTCCGCGCCGAAGGCGGTGACGCCCCGACGCACGAAGACCAAGACCCGGCGAGCGGCGGTCGCGGCGACCTCTGCCCGCAAGACGGCGCGTCCGCGCGCCAAAGTCGCCAAGGCCACGGCCAAGACGCGACGGAGACGCTGAACCATGTGCGGCATCGTCGGATACGTAGGACCCCGCGAAGCGACCCCCATCCTCCTCTCCGGGCTGCGGAAGCTCGAGTATCGCGGCTACGATTCGGCGGGCCTGGCCTGCTACCAGGATGGCCGCATCGACGTGCGCCGCACGGTGGGCAAGCTCGACAACCTGGAGGCGCTGCTGCGCGACCAGCCGCTGCCCGGCACCCCCGGCATCGGCCACACGCGCTGGGCGACGCACGGCCGGCCGTCCGAGGCCAACGCGCATCCGCATCGTGCCGGCAAGGTGGTGGTGATCCACAACGGCATCATCGAGAACTACCTCGACATCCGCGCCGCGCTGACGAAGCGCGGGCGCAAGATGCTGTCGGAGACCGACACCGAGGTCATCTCGCACCTGATCGAGGAGTTCGTCGAGGAGGGCTGCGGGCTGGCCGAGGCCACGCGTCGCGCCATCCGCCAGCTCGAGGGCTCGTACGCCATCGTCGTGCTCTCCGAGACCGAGCCCACGCGCATGGTCGCGGCGAAGAGCGCCACGCCCATCGTCCTCGGGCTCGGCGACGGCGAGAACTTCGTCGCCTCCGACATCCCGGCCATGCTCGAGCACACGCGCAAGGTGGTGTTTCTCGAGGACGGCGAGGTCGTCGACATCACCGCCGAGCAGGCGGTCATCACGCGCTTCGACGGCACGCCCGTCGAGCGCGCGCCGAAGATCGTGCAGTGGGACGCCGTCACCGCGCAGAAGGGCGGCTTCAAGCACTTCCTCCTGAAGGAGATCCACGAGCAGCCGCAGGCCATCATCGACACGATGCGCGGCCGCATCCTGCAGGAGGAGGGCGACGTCCAGCTCGACGTCGAGGTGGTCGAGAACCTGCCCACCGACGTGCAGCGTTGCGTGCTGGTGGCATGCGGCACGGCGTGGCACGCGTGCCTCGTCGGCAAGTTCCTGATCGAGCGACTCGCCGGCATCCCGTGCGAGGTCGACTACGGCAGCGAGTTCCGCTACCGCGACCCCATCCTCGACGAGAAGACGCTGCTCATCGTGGTGTCGCAGTCGGGCGAGACCGCCGACACGCTCGCCGCCGTCGAAGCGGGACGCGAGCGCGGCTGCCCCGTGCTCGCGATCTGCAACGTCGTCGACTCGTCGATCGCGCGTCGTGCGAGCGCCGTGCTCTACACCCATGCCGGCCCCGAGATCAGCGTCGCCAGCACGAAGGCGTTCACGACGCAGCTGACGGCGCTCTATCTGTTCGCCATCCACCTCGGACGGCGTCGCGGCGTCATCGACGCCGATCGCGGTCGCCAGCTGGTGAGCGATCTCGTGGCGATCCCCGCCGCCGTGAAGGACATCCTGTCACGCGAGAAGCTGCTCGAGCGCGTCGCCAAGAAGTACGGCAACGTCAGCGACCTGCTCTATCTCGGCCGCGGCGTGAACTATCCGGTGGCGCTCGAGGGCGCGCTCAAGCTCAAGGAGATCTCCTACATCCACGCCGAGGGCTACCCCGCCGGCGAGATGAAGCACGGCCCGATCGCGCTCATCAACGAGGAGCTGCCGGTCGTCGTCCTGATCCCGCACGACGCCGTCTTCCAGAAGACGCTCTCGAATCTGAAAGAGGTCGAGTCGCGCGGCGGCCGCATCATCGTCGTCACCGACGCGCGCACCGAAGACCTCGAGGACGTGGCGTGGGAGGTGCTGACGGTGCCGGCCACGAACGAGCTCCTCACACCGATCCTGCTGACGATCCCGCTCCAGCTGCTCGCGTACCACGTCGCCGTGTACCGCGGCACCGACGTCGATCAGCCGCGCAATCTCGCGAAGAGCGTCACAGTAGAGTGACGTCGCGCCAAGCCACGGCTTGGCGCGAGGGCGAGTGTGGGGCGTCGGTGTACGCGCGAGCTTCATGGCGCGGCCGGCGAAGCCGGCGCGCCAGGCTTGGTACGCCCGTTTTAGAACTTCTGGCAGGGGAGGCGCGTGAGCGCGTCTACGCCTTGTAGGGCGGCGTTCAGGGTCACGACGATCGCGTCGGTGTCGAAGGCGGCGGGGCCCGCTTCCACCACGCCGGCGAGGTCGGCGTAGATCTGCTGGAGGACCAGCTGATCCACCGGGGGGAAGATCGGGAGGTCGGCCTGGGCGCGGGAGAAGACGTCGAGGAGCGACACCGCGTCCTCGAACCTCGCGAGGGCCGGGTCGGGGCCGCGGAAGGGGACGCGGGTCGGGCTTTCGGCGAGGGCCATCGTGGTGCGGAAGGCGATGCGGCTCTGCATCTGCAGCTTCTGCATGTCGACCTTGTCGAAGGTGTCGCCGGTGGTGTGGTAGCAGCTGCCGCTCGAGTCGCCGAAGAAGACCGTCGGGACGCCGGCGTCGACCAGGTTGGCGTAGTCGCTGCGCAGCTGGCCGAAGATGTAGCTCACCGGCAGCGTGTTGAGGCCGCCCTCGTCGGCGACCGCCTGGCCGACGAACGCGCTGAAAGCGCTGCCGCCGGTCTCGGCGCCGACCGCGAAGCTGGTGCGATTCAGCGACGGCAGCAGGTTGGCGCCCTGCAGGTCCATGTTCACGTAGCCGACGGTCTGCGCCAGCGGCACGATCGGATGGTTCACGTAGTAGAGCGAGCCGAGCAGTCCGTCCTCCTCGGAGTCCCACAGCGCCAGGATGACCGAGCGACGCGGCGCCATCGGCAGCTTCCGGATCGCCTTGCCGACGGCCAGCACGATCGCCGTGCCGGCGGCGTTGTCGGTGGCGCCGGGGCACCGCTCGATGCCCGGCGCGCGCCGCGACGCGCAGTCGCCGGCCGCGTTGCTGCGTGAGCCGAGGTGGTCGTAGTGGCCGCCCACCAGCACGTACTCGTCGGGCAGCTCGCGTCCGCGGATGACCGCGAACAGGTTGGTGCCGATCTGCCCCGACTGCACGAACGGCTGTCGGTAGGCGTCGTCGCCGGGGGCGGAGGCATCCAGGCCGGGCCCGAGCCGCCGCATCCGCTTGATGAGGTCGCGCTGCGCCTTGCTCGACTCCGGCGTGTCGTTGTCGCGACCCCCGAACGCCGGGCTGGCGAGGCGCTTCGTCACGGTGCGGAGCCCGCGCGTGGCACCGGCGGCGGCGTGCTCGACCTCCGCGGGACTCAGGGCGTGCGCGGCCTGCGCCGACAACGCACCTGCGAGGACGAGGGTCGCCAGCGAGGCCATGGTCCGCATGGGGCGTCGCTAACACGCGGTTGCGCCGCCGGGCAACGAGTTTTCCCGTCTGTCGAGGGTCTGGCCTCCGTGAAACCCCGCGGTTATGATCCGCCGCGATGCCGCCCCGGCGCCAAGGCTCGAGTATCGTTTCCATCGAGGAGGCGCTGGAGGACTTCCGCGCCGGCCGGATGATCATCCTGATGGATGACGAGGACCGGGAGAACGAGGGCGACCTCTGCGTCGCGGCCGACAAGGTCACCCCCGAGCACATCAACTTCATGGCGACGCACGGCCGCGGCCTGATCTGCCTGTCGCTCACCGAGAACCGCTGCGAGCAGCTCGGCCTGCCCATGATGGTGCGCGAGAATCGCGCCCCCCTCGGCACCGCCTTCACCGTCTCCATCGACGCGCGCCACGGCATCGGGCGCGGCATCTCGGCGGCCGATCGGGCCGCCACCATCCGCACCGCCATCCGTCCCGACGCCGGGCCCGCCGACATCGTCACGCCGGGCCACGTCTTCCCGCTCCGCGCCCGCAAGGGCGGTGTGCTGGTGCGCGCCGGCCAGACGGAAGGTGCGGTCGACCTCGCCCGCCTAGCCGACCTCGCCCCCGCCGGCGTCATCTGCGAGATCATGCGTGACGACGGCAGCATGGCGCGTCTCCCAGACCTCGAAGGCTTCGCCAAGGAGCACGGCCTCAAGATCGCCACCATCGC
Organism: uncultured Binatia bacterium (SeqCode); assembly: GCA_964404165.1. Classification (GTDB taxonomy): domain Bacteria; phylum Desulfobacterota; class Binatia; order DP-6; family DP-6; genus DASYLJ01. The sequence goes on from CAYOIZ010000030.1 coordinate 6,266, forward strand.
CGAGCTGATCGCGTACCGCAGCTCGCACGACACGCTGGTGCACTGTGTCGGCGAGGCGCCGCTGCCGACGCAGTACGGCGGCATGTTCCGCGCGCTCGTCTACACCACCGACATCGACGACAACGAGCACCTCGTCCTGGTGAAGGGCGACGTCAGCGGCGACGAGCCGGTGCTCGTGCGGCCGCACCTCGAGTACCTGCCGGGCGACATCTTCGGCTACAGCGCGCGCGACACCCGCACGCTGCTGCACCGCTCGATGGAGCGCATCGACGCCGAGGGCCGCGGCGTGATCCTCTATCTCCGTCGGTCGGGACGAGGTCTCGACCTCTTCAACACGCCCGACGCGGGTTCCGGCGGCGGCGGTCCCAGCACCGGCTTCGCGTCGCCGCGCGCGAGCATCTTCCGCGACTTCGGCATCGGCGCGCAGATCCTGCGCGACATCGGCGTACGCAAGATCCGCTGGCTCACGAACAATCCGCTGCGTCTCGTGAGCCTTCCCGGCTACGGCCTCGAGATCGTCGAGTGGGTCCCGCTCACCGCCGACGCCACGTCGGGGACCGATCCCGCGGCGGCGAAGGTGGTGCCGTTACGCTCCTAGTGCGATCCATACTCCCGCTCATCGCCGCACTGCTCCTGCCGGGCATCGCCCACGCCGAGGAGGTCACGGCCACGCTGCGCGCCACCGCCACCGCCGCCACGGTCGAGATGACCATCGCGTCGGGATGGCACGTGAACTCGCACCAGCCGCACGACGACTTCCTGATCCCGACCACGCTCACGCTCGCGCCGCCTGCCGGCATCACCGCCGGCGCCGTGACGTATCCCGAACCCGTCGATCGCGTGCTCGCGTTCTCGCAGGGCAAGCCGATGTCGCTCTACGAGGGGACGGTGAAGCTCACCGCCACGCTCGAGGGCGCGGGGACGTCTCCGGTGCGCGGCACGCTGCGCTTCCAGGCCTGCAACGACACCACGTGCCTGCCGCCGAAGACGATCGAGCTGGTGGCGAAGACGGAGACCGCGGCCGGCGGATTCGGCGGCGCCAACGAGGTCGCCGACTTCGTGGCGCGCTGGGGATGGGGCGTGACGTTCCTGTGGGTCGGCGTGCTCGGTCTCGCGCTGAACCTCACGCCGTGCGTCTACCCGATGGTGTCGGTCACCGTCGCGTTCTTCGGCGGCCGCACCGGCGAGGACACCTCGCGCGCCGTGCGGCACGCGCTCGTCTACGTCCTCGGCATCTGCATCACGTTCTCGGCGCTCGGCGCCGCGGCGGCGCTCACCGGCTCGCTCTTCGGCGCCGCCCTGCAGCAGCCGGCGGTGCTGGGCGGCATCGCGCTGCTCATGGTGGCGCTCGCCCTCAGCAACTTCGGCCTCTACCAGATACGCATGCCGAACGCGCTCATGCAGTGGGCGGGACAGTCCGGCGACGGCGCGCTCGGCGCGCTCTTCATGGGGGCCACGATGGGCGTCGTCGGCGCGCCCTGCATCGGACCCATCGTCGCGGCGTTGCTGCTCTACGTCGGCGCGCAGCAGTCGGCGCCGCTCGGCATCGCGCTGTTCTTCACGCTCGGGCTGGGGCTCGGCCTGCCCTACGTCGGCCTGGCCCTGGCGGCGGGACGGCTGCGACGGCTGCCGCGCGGCGGTGCGTGGCTCGGGTGGATGGAGTGGCTCTTCGGATTCCTCCTCCTCGGTCTCGCGCTCTACTTCGCGACGCCGCTGCTGTCCGCGCTCGTCGTGCGCATCGGGTGGGCGGTGCTGCTCGCCACCGCGGGCGTCGTGCTCGGCTTCTTCGGTGCGGGCGGCACGCCGTTCGTTCGACTGGCCCGTGGCGCCGCGGGCGCCGCGGTGGTGGTGTTCGGTCTGAGCGGCCTGCTCGTCGCCGAGACCGAGAGCCCGATCGCGTGGACGCCCTACTCCGACGGCGCGCTGTCCGCCGCGACGGCGGCCGGACGTCCCGTGCTGATCGACTTCCAGGCCGCCTGGTGTCTGCCGTGCCGCGAGATGGAGCGCACGACGTTCCGCGACCCCCAGGTGGTGCGCGCGTCGCGCGACTTCACGACGCTCCTCGCCGACGTCACCGAGCAGGACGCGGCGGCCGAGGCGCTGATGCAGCGCTACACCGTGCCGGGCGTGCCCACCTACGTGCTGCTCGGGCCCGACGGGCACGAGCGCCGTCGCTTCGTCGGCTTCGTGCCCGTCGACGACATGCTCGAGGCGATGCGGGCTACGGCGGACGGCGCCGGGCGTGGCTGACACCCTTGCACGCGCGATCGCGGCCGACGGCTCGGTCCGGGCGTTGGCTGCGGTCACGACGGATCTCGTCGAGGAGGCACGCGGTCGCCACGGCACGCTGCCCACGGCGACGGCGGCGCTCGGTCGCGCGCTCACCGGCGCGCTCCTGCTGGCGGCGACGCTCAAGCGCGACGAGCGCCTGTCGCTCGAGTTCAGCGGCGACGGCCCGCTGCGCGGCGTCCTGGTGGACGCGACGCCCGACGGCGACACGCGGGGCTACGCCTACCGCCCTGCGACCCACGTGCCACCGCGGGCCGGCAAGCTCGACGTCGGCGGCGCGCTCGGCCGTGGCGTCCTCTGCGTGATGCGGGTGCCACTCGCCGGCGGATCGCTCTACCGCAGCGTGGTGCCCCTGGCCTCGGGCGAGATCGGCGAGGACATCGCCAGCTACCTGGCCACCTCCGAGCAGACGCCGTCGGCCGTCGGCGTGGGGGTGTTCGTCGAGCCCGACGGTCGGGTGGCCGCGGCCGGCGGATGGCTCGTACAGGCCATGCCCGGCGCCGATCCCGCTGCGCTCGACCGCATGGCCACCCGCGTCGAAGGGGTGCGCCCGCCGAGCGACATGGTGCGCTCCGGCCTCACCGCGGCCGACATGCTGGCCGCCGTCCTCGGCGACGGCACCGTGCCGCTCGAGGATCGGCCCGTCCGCTTTCGCTGCCGCTGCAGCCGCGAGCGTGTGCTCGGCGCCATTGCCGCGATGGGCCGGGCGGAGCTGCTCGACATCCTGGCGGGTGATCGTCGCACGGCGGTCACCTGCGAGTTCTGCGCGCAGCTGTTCGACGTCGACGAGGCCGAGATCGTCTCGCTCCTCGGCTGACGCATCATCCCTTTTCTTCGGCGCAGATCACGCCTCCCGGGGACGCCGACTCTACGACCGACGTGTTAGCGCCCTACTCACACGAAGGAGGGTCGTCACATGTCGAACAAGCGGAGGTCGGGGAGCCTCGTGCGAGGGGCGGTGCTGACCGCCCTCGCGCTGGCCACGGAGGCCGATGCGCAACCGCTGCGAACGAACGCGGGGTCGTACTTCCTGTTCGCGATGCGCAGCGCCAACCTGAAGGATCTCGACGTCCTGAGCTCCTGCAACGTCGGGGTCAACTGCGCGCGCCCGAACGGCAACAGCAGCTGTGGCAACGCGTCGTTCGAGAACGCCATCCTCGCCGACGGCTCGCAGGTGGCGGCCGACGTGACGCGCTTCACCAAGCCTGGCGCGAGTGCTTTCCAGGTGTTCGCGAACCAGCTGCCCAACCCGGCCAACGTCACCCTGCGCGAGCCCGGTCCCACGCCGGTCGCGCTGCCCCTGCTCGGCGATCTCGACGGCGACGGGCAGTCGAGCTGCGGCGCCGGCTGCACGCCGGACTTCGGGGACGCGGCGGCCTTCTGTCGTCTGCCGAACCCCTTCCCGGCCTGCGATCCGGGACGACCCGTATCGGTGCCGTCCGGTGGCGACTGCAACGGGGCTCCCGACACCATGCAGGGGAACGGACGGTGCGACCTGCAGCCGGGTGCCTACGGCGCCCTCACCGTGAAGAACGGCGCCAGCATCTCGTTCGACGGCGGCACGTACGCGTTCTGCGAGGTCCAGCTCGGCAGGAACGCCCATGCCGCCGTCGGCGCCGCCACCCGCCTCGACGTGCGGGGCGACGTCAACGTGAACAACGGCTCGACGTTCGGCGAGGAGTGCGGCGACTTCACCGTCAACGCCTTCGGCCAGGGCACCGTCAGCTTCGGTCGCAACCTCTCCGTCACCGGCGCCTTCTGCGCGCCCGAGCGATCGTTGAGCCTCGGGCACAACAACGACCTCACGGGACGATTCGTCGCCGACGTCATCACCGCCGACTCGAAGAACCGGGGCCGTTGCTGCGGCGGCCTCTGCGCCTGCATCGACGCCTTCTCGCCGACGTCGGCGGGGGTCGGCGACACCGTGAGCCTGACCGGCGGCTGCTCGCTGACCAACGTCACCGAGGTACGCATCTGCGCTATCCCGGCCCTGATCACCGCGCAGTCCGACGACGAGGTCCAGGTGACCGTGCCACTCGGGGCCGCCGGCGCCTGCCCGGTCGAGGTGGACAGCAGCGCGGGCACCTTCATCCACGAGGTTCCCCTGACGGTGGGCTGATCCCAGGGCATAGCTGGGCCTCGAAAAAACTAATTTAGGGGGCAGTCGCATCGGCACACGACATGGTACTCATGGCATCAGATGCCTGGGAGTCGTGTCCGGGCCTCGACCATCGTTCCCGCCCGGACGCGGCTCTCCACAACAAAACAAGGAGGGTGATCATGTCCACCATGCGGAGGCCCAGCGGCCTCGTCCCCGGGGCGGTGCTGGCTGCGCTCGTACTCGTCACGTCCACCGCGGGAGCCCAGCCGCTCCGCACCGATCTGGGCTCGTACTTCATCTTCGCGATGCGCAGCGCGAACCTGAAGAACATGGACGTTCTGAGTGCCTGCAACATCGGCGTGAACTGCGCCAACCCGCAGCCGAACAACAGCTGCGGCACCTCCTCGATGGAGGATTCGTTCATGGCCGACGGCTCGCAGCTGGCGGCGGACATCACCAAGTTCAACAAGCCCGGGGCCAGCATCTTCCAGCTGTTCTCGAACCTGCTGCCCAACCCCGGCAACGTGACGATCCGGCAGCCGGGACCCGGACCGAACGGCACCAACCCGTGGACGCCGCCCATCCTGGGCGATCTCGACGGCGACGGGAACCCGAGCTGCGGCGTCGGTTGCGTGCCCGACTTTGGTGACGTCGGCGTGTTCTGCGGCCTGCCTAACCCGGCCCCGGTCTGTGACATCACCAAGCCGGTCCTGGTGACGGCTGGTGGCGACTGCATCGGCGCGGCCGTCGATTCGCAGCCCGGCAACTCGCAGTGCGATCTCCCGCCCGGAACCTACGGCAACATCGCGGTCCAGAACGGCGCCACGATCAGCTTCGACGGCGGCACCTACGTGTTCTGCAACGTGCAGATGGGCCGCAACGTCAACTCGCTCGTGAAGGGTGCGTCGACGCTCAACGTCACCGGTGACTTCGCCGTCAACAACGGCTCGGCATTCGGCGAGGAGTGCGGCGACTTCACGGTGAACGCATTCGGCGTCGGCTCCGTCAGCTTCGGGCGCAACATGTCGGTCACCGGCTTCTTCTGCGCCCCCGAGCGCAACCTGAGCCTCGGCCACAACAACGACCTGACGGGCCGCTTCGTCGGCGACGTCATCACGGCCGACTCCAACAACCGTGGCCGCTGCTGTGGCGGCCAGTGTGCGTGCGTCGACGAGTTCTCGCCGCTGACCGCTGCCGTCGGTGCCACCGTCACCCTGACGGGCGGCTGCTCGCTGACCAACGTCACCGGCGTCCGCATCTGCGGCATCGCGGCGCCGATCACGTTCCAGTCGAGTGACAAGATCGAAGTCACCGTGCCCGTGGGCGCGGCCGGCATGTGCACCGTCGAGGTGGACAGCGGTGCCGGCACCTTCACGCTCCTGTCCAAGCTCACGGTGAGCTGACCCCCGGTTTCAACCCGCCCCGGGGAGCGTCCGAGACGCTCCCCGGGGCTCATTTTTGCCCGGCGCCGCACAATTCTGCCCGGTCCCGGCGCCGAATCGCCCCATCCGACGGACGAATCCGTCCGGCATCGCTCTTGCTCTCCGGCGCGGGGCGCCGTCGTGGCGTCCCTCACCAGGGAGGAAGGCGCCACATGCACATCTCGCTGCTGTCCCGATCGGGCCGGTTCGGCCTGGTCGCGGCCTGCGTTGCGGTTCTGTCCGGCCTGCCGGCACGAGCGGCGAATCCGCCGCTCGCCACCAATCTCGACGCCTACTTCATCTTCGCCCAGCAGAGCGTCGGCCTGAAGAACTTCACGCTGCTCGGGGCATGCAACGTCGGCGTCAACTGCAAGCGGCCGACGGCCAACAGCGCGTGCGGCGTCGCCAGCAACGAGGACTCGTTCTTCGCCGACGGCTCGCAGCTGGCCGCCGACGTCACCCGCTTCAACAAGGCGGGCGCCAGCATCTGGCAGCTGTTCACGAACGAGCTCAACGGCTCCGGCAACGTCACCATCCGCCTGCCCGGGTCCAAGCCCGACGGCAGCGACCCGCTGGTGAACCCGATCCTGGCCGACCTCGACATGGACGGCACGCCGAGCTGCGACGCCGGCTGCGTCACGGATTTCGGCGACCTCGAGGTCGCGTGCGGCTTCCCGGTGCCCTTCCCGGCCTGCACCCCCGCGGTGCCGGTTCTGGTGCCCGACAACTCCGACTGCATCGGCGTCCCGGACGCGCTTCCCGGCAACGGCCGCTGCGACCTGGCGCCGGGCGTCTACGGCGACCTGAAGGTGCAGAACAACGCCATGCTGACGCTCGTGGGCGGCAACTACGTCTTCTGCGACGTGTCGTTCGGTCGCAGCACGACGACGACGGTGAACGCTCCCGCGGTGTGGGACGTCAGCGGCGACCTGAGCATCAACAACGACTCGACCTTCGGCCAGGGCTGCAACGACGTCCGCGTGCACCTGAAGGGCCCAGGCGACTTCTCGTTCGGCCGCAACGCCACCATCCTCGGCCGCTTCTGCGCGCCCGAGCGCCGCATGTTCGTCGGTCACAACAACGACCTCACCGGCCAGTTCATCGGCGACATCGTGCAGGCCGACTCGAGCAACCGCGGTCACTGCTGCGCGCCGAGCGGCGGCCTCTGCACCTGCTTCGACTCGTTCTCGCCCGCGACCGCGGTCGTCGGCGACACCATCACCCTGATCGGTGCCTGCGACCTGACGCTGGTCACGAGCGTCACCATCTGCGGCATCGTGGCGCCGATCACCGTGCAGACGCCCGGCGAGATCCACGTGACCGTGCCCGCGGGCGCCGCCGGCGCCTGCGTCATCGAAGCCAACAGCACGGCCGGCACCTACTCGGCGCTGGCCACGCTCACGGTCAACTGAAGGAGGGCGGGAAGATGCGATACGTCACTCGATTCGTCGTTCTCGCCCTCGTGCTCGCGGCGCTGCCCGTCTCGGCGCAGCCGCTCGATCGCGACCTGAGCTCGTACTTCGTCCTGGCGCTGCGGAAGGCGGCGCTCAAGAACCTGTCGCTGAGCGGCGCCTGCAACGTCGGCGTCGACTGCGCGTCGCCGATCCCGGGCGCGGTGTGCGGCAGCATGCGGCTCGACGAGGTGTCGTTCGGCCCCGGCACGCAGTCGGTCTCGGACAAGCAGTTCTTCACCAAGCCCGGCGCGCAGGTGTTCCAGGTGTTTCGCAACGGCGGCGGTCCGCTCGACAACGTCACCATCGCGCAGCCGCCGCCGCAGCCGTTCACGACGCCGATCATCCCCGACACCTGCAGCGCGGACTGCGTGCCGAACATCGCCAAGGTCGAAGAGGCGTGCGGGTTTCCGAATCCGTTCCCTGCCTGCGACTCGACGAAGCCGGTGCTGGCGCTGCCCGGGCTCGACTGCAGCGCCTTCGACACGCAGCTCGGCAACGGCCAGTGCGACCTCGCCCCCGGTACCTACGGCGCCATCACGGCGCAGAATGCGGCGCGCATCTCGTTCGCGCCCGGCAGCTACGCGGTGTGCTCGTTCCACGGCGGTCGCAACGTGCTCGTCCTGGGCACGGGCGTGACGCTCACGATCCCCGACCCCGGCTTCTTCCGGGTGAACAACGGCAGCACCGTCGGCATGGGTTGCGACGGCTTCGTCATCCAGCAGAAGGGCACCGGCACGATCTCGTTCGGCCGCAAGAGCAGCATCGCGGCGAAGGTGTGCGCGCCGGAGGCGTTGATCCGTCTCGGGCACGGCAACGTGCTCACCGGGCAGTTCATCGGTGACGTCGTCCTCGCCGACCTGAACAACCTGGGCGAGTGCTGCGGTCTCGCCGGCATGGCGTGCACCTGCTTCGACGCCTTCGCGCCGACGTCGGTGCACGTCGGCGACATCGTCACGCTGACGAGCCAGTGCGATCTGAACGCGGGGACGGCGGTGCGCATCTGCGGCATCACGACGCCGATCCTTACGCAGCTGGCGGGGGAGATCACCGTCGCGGTGCCGCCGGGGGCGCTCGGGGCGTGCGCCGTGGAGATCGACAGCTCGGCGGGAGTCTTCGAGCACGTCACGAAGCTGCTCGTGCTCTAGTCGCGGGGTGGGTGGTTGGGGCGCCGAGACGCGACGGCTGCGCGCGGCACTCGCACGGCACCCCACCCACCACTCCCTCCTCCCGCGTGCTCCTGACGCTGCTCGCTCGCCGCGCCTCCGCGCCCCAACCACCCACCCCGGGACGGGGTTTCGCGTGGTGATCAGTTCAATTCGGCGACGGTGACAGCGGCGCCGCCGGCCTGGGGATCGGCGTCGCGATACTTCGCGCAGTAGGGGCTCGACGCCAGAAACTCTTGTACCGCGCGTCGTAGGGCGCCGCTGCCGAGGCCGTGTACGACTCGCACTTCGCTCGCGCCGGTGCGGATCGCGCGGTCGAGGAAGGGGCCCAAGGCGGCGACCGCGTCGCGGGCGCGCTGGCCGATGACGTTGAGCTCGATGGCCGACGTCGCGTCGTCTGCCGTCGTCACCTGATGCGTCGCCGTTCGCTCCTTCGTCGCGGGGCCGCCGGTCACCACCCGGAGCTGGTTCGACGGGACCTCGAACTTGAGGCCACCGCGCTGCAGGCGGGCGCGGTCGCCCGTCAGCTCGAGCAGCTCGCCACGGATGCCGCGGCCGGTGACCTCCACCGTGTCGCCCACGCGCGGCGGCCGGCCGGGGGGCGGGGCATCGGGGGCGGCGTCTGCCGCGTGCGCGGCGATGGCCTCCTTCGCCTCGGTGACGAAGCGTCGCAACGCGGCGGGCTCTGGCGTGCGACGGAGCTCGTCGAGTACGGCGCGACCCTGCGTCTCGAGGTCGCGGACGAAGCGACGCGACGCCTCGAGGTCGTCGGCCCAGCGCTGGCGCCGGCGCTGGCGCAGGTCGTCGGCGAGGGCCTCGACGGTGGCGCGCTCGGCGGCGAGGCGGGCGGCCTCCGCCTCGGCGGCCTCGCGCGCGGTTTCGAGCTCGCGACGGCTCGTCTCCAGACGCGAGATGGCGCGCGACAGGTCCTGGCTCTCGCCGGCGAGCAGGCGCTCGGCGGTCTCGAGCGCGCGCGCCGGAATGCCGTGTCGTCGCGCGATCGGGAGCGCGAAGCTCTGGCCGATGGTGTGGTAGTCGAGACGATAGCGCGGCGCGCCGCTCACGGGATCGACGTCGAACGCCGCCACCTCGAGCTCGGGCTCGGCGAGCGCGAACGTCTTCACCTGGGGGAAGTGCGTCGTGAAGACGATGATCGGTCCGCGCGCCAGGAGATCGGCGAGGACGCCGGTGGCGAGCGCGGCGCCCTCCACCGGATCGGTGCCCGCGCCCGGCTCGTCGAGCAGCACCAGGCTGCCGGGCGTGACGGCGTTCGCGATGCGGCCCAGGTTCTCGGCGTGCCCGGTGAACGTCGACAGGTCGCGCTCGATCGACTGCTCGTCGCCGATGTCGGCCAGGATGGCCGTGAAGCACGGCAGGCGACTGCCCTCGCCGGCGGGGATGAAGATGCCGGCCTGGGCCATCAGCGCCATGAGCCCCAGGGTCTTGAGCGTGACCGTCTTGCCGCCGGCGTTGGGGCCGGTGATGGCGAGCCCGCGCTGGCCGGCGCGCAGCCGGATGTCGACGGGCGTCACCTCGCGTCCGCTCAACGCCAGCAGGGGATGCCGCGCCGCCGGCAGCACGACGTCGTCCGTGCCGAGCGTGGGGCGCGTGCAGGCATGTCGCCGTGCGAACGCCGCGACGGCGGCGAGCGCGTCGGCCGCAGCGAGTGCCTCCTCGAGCGCGCGCAGCGGCTCGGTGTGGGCGCGGACGGCGGCGGTGAGCTCGGCGCGCACGCGGCGCTCCTCCGCCTCTTCGGTCTTCGACGCCAGCAGCAGCCGGTTGTTCTGCTCGATCGCGAACAGCGGCTCGACGAAGACGGTCTCGTCGGACGCCGAGCGGTCCTGCACGACGCCGTTGAATGTCCACGCCGCAGCGGTGCGGATCGGGACGACGTAGCGGCCGTTCCGCACCGTGACGTACTGGTCGCCCATGATGCCTTCGTGCTGCGGGTCGCGCACGACGGTCATCAGGTCGGCCTCGAGACGGGTGCGCAGCTCGCGCGTGGTGCGACGGGCAGCGGCGAGGGCGGGGCTCGCGTCCTCGCGAACCTGGCCGCTGTCGTCGAGCGTCGAGAGCAGCGCCTCCTCGACCTCGGGCACCTCGGGCAGGCCGTCGGCGAGGATGGCGAGGCGCGGCAGGCGGTCGGGGTCGCGTCGCAGCCAGGTGCGCACGTGCCGGGCGACGACGAGGAGGTCGCGTACCTCCATCAGCCACCGCCCCTCGAGGGCCGCGCCGACCGGGGCGGCCTGCGTCAGCGCCGGTCCGAGCCGCGGCACGTCCGCGGTCGGCATCGCGCCGGCCTCGGCGCTCAGGGCCAGCAGCTCGGCGGCGACGTCGAGCCGGTCGTCGGCGACGGCGCGATCGGTCGTCGGCCGCAACGCATGCACGGCGTCGCGACCCGACTCGGATCGCGCGAAGCCGGCGATGGCCTCGAGCACGCGCGGCAGCTCGAGCGTTTCCAGATCGCGGGGGCGCACGCGGCGATCCTAGCCGCCCCACGACGGGAGGGGAACGCCTACACGGCGGGTTGCGCCGGGCCGGGCAGCGGGTCCGGCGGCAGGACGATGGGCGGCGGCTCGCCAGTGGCCGCACCGGGTGGGGGCGGGGGCGGTGCCTGACGCTGCGCCAGGATGGACAGGCGGCGATTCTCGTCGGCGAGCGGGTTCTCGGGCACGATCGGCTGGCTGTCGGCGAACGACAGCACCTGCTTCACCTGGCCGGTGCGAAGTCCGTTCGACTCGAGGATGCGGCGGGCGTTGTCGGCGCGCCGGAAGGCGAGCTCCCAGTTCGTCATCTGCCCCTGCGCCGGGTAGGGCCGGCTGTCGGTGTGACCGCCCACCATGATCGGATTCGGCATGTGGCCCAGGATGCCGCCGACGCGCTTCAGCAGCTCCACCACCTGCGGCTTCAGGTCGGACGACGACAGGTCGAAGAGCATCAGCTTGCTCTTGTCCACCACCTGGATGGACAGGCCGGCGTCGGTCACCTGGACGATGACCTGCTCCTTCAGCTCGGCCAGGGCCGGATCCTCCTCCGCGCCGCGCGCGATCGCCTCCTCGAGCTCCTTGGCCTGGTTCTGCAGCAGCTGCTCCTCGGCGTCGCCCTGGATGATGGTGACCTCGAGGCTCACGACCTTGGGCTCGCGGCTCTTGGCCTCGTTGTGCTCCTCGGTGATGACCGCACCGCCCTGCAGGACGCCCGGGCTCCGGAAGTACTGCGCGATGTTCTGCCGCAGCTTGAGGTCCGCCTGCGTCAGCAGCCACAGCACCATGAAGAGCGCCATCATGGCGGTGACGAAGTCGGCGTAGGCCACTTTCCAGGCGCCGCCGTGGTGCGCGGCGTGGCCGCCCTTCTTCTTGATGATGCGTACGCGCGGCTCGTCGCCCATCAGCCGCCGCCCGCCGCCTTCACGGCCCGGCAGGCCGCATCGGTCTCCTCGCTGGTGGGACGCTCGTCGGAGAAGATGGCCTTGCGGGCGAACTCGATCGCCACGATGGGGGCGGCACCGCGCAGCGACGCGACGACGCCTTCCTTGATGCACTTCATGTACTTGCCGTTCGACACTTCCTGCAGCTCGGCGCTGTTCGCGATCGGATGCATCACGCCGTAGCAGAGGAGAATGCCGAGGAAGGTGCCGACGAGCGCGGCCGCGACGTGATGGCCGATCTCCTCGGGGCCGGCGTCGAGATGACCCATGGTGACGATGATGCCGAGCACGGCGGCGACGATGCCGAGGCCGGGCAGGGCGTCGCCGGTGGTCTTGAGCAGGCCGATCGGGATCGCCGACTCCTCGTGGTGCGTCTCGAGCTCGTTGTCGAGCAGGATGTCGAGCTCGTCCGCCGACGCGGTGCCGTTGACGATCTGTTTGAGCGCGTCGCGGAAGAAGTCGACGTCGTGATGGCGCGCCAGGAAGCTCGGGTACTTCTTGAAGATGGAGCTCTTCTCGACGTCGGTGACGTGCTCGTCGAGGGCGACGGCTCCGTTCTTCCGCATGAACGTGAAGACCTCGTACTGGAGCTTCAGGAGGTCGACGTAGGCTTCCTTGGTGGGGGCCGAGTTCTTGAACGCCTTGCCGAAGGTCGCGAAGAGCCGCCCGCGCATCTTGCCGGGGGCGCCGGCGATGAGGGTGCCCAGGGACGCCCCGCCGATGACCACCAGCTCGGCAGGCTGGATGAGCACGTGCAAGGGCCCACCCACCATGACGAAGCCGCCGATGACGCACCCGAAGACCACGAGCAGGCCGATGAGAGTGAACATGATTCCGTCCCGTTATCGGCCGTCCGGTGACCGTTCTTGAGGCAGTCCCCGAATTGACACCTCCCGCACGCCGGCCCTAGACAGGAACGCCTTGCCCTCCAAGTACGCCGACCTCGACGGGACCCCCGTCCACTACCTGCACACGGGCCGCACCACGCTCCCGGACGTGCCGCCGGCCCTCGATTCGGGCACCCTGTTCGTCCTGCTCCACGCCGCCGGCAGCAACGCCGGCATGTGGCGCCGCCAGCTCGACGACCTTGGCAGTGCGCACAGCGTCGTTTCCCTCGACCTCCCGGGTCACGGCCGCTCGCCCGGGGTGGAGGGTCCCGAATCGATCGACGCGGCGGCAGCCGTCGTCGAGGCCTTCCTGGACGCGGTCTGCCGGCGTCCCTGCGTCCTGGTCGGGCGGAGCATGGGGGGCGCCGTCGCCCAGGTGGTGGCGGCCCGACGACCGTCGCTCCGGGGACTCGTGCTCGTCTGCTCGTCGGCGCGCTTCACCCTGGCGCCCGAGATCATCGCCACCACGCGCGACGTCGTGCGCGGCCGGCTGCCGCAGCAGTTCACCACCGAGACGTTCTCGCCCGACACCGGCATGGACCTGATGCGCGAAGCGTGGATGGAGCAGGTGAAGACCGATCCGCGCGTGCGCCTCACCGACCTGCTCGCCTGCGACGTGTTCGACGGCCGCGGGGCGCTGGCCGGCATCCGCGTCCCGACGCTCGTCGTCGCCGGTGCCGACGACAAGGTCACCCCGCCGGCGCAGTCCGAGGCGCTGGCCGCGGGCATCCCCGGTGCGCGGCTCGAGGTGATCGCCAAGGCCGGCCACCAGGCGCCGCTCGAGCAGACGGCGCAGTTCGACGCCCTGGTGACGGCGTTCGCGGAGGGGCTCGCGTGAGCGTCTGGGGGCGGGTCGCCGTCGCCGGCGTGTTCGAGCATCCGACGCGGTTCGCGCCGGACAAGACCGCGTACCAGATACACACCGAGAGCGCCCGCGGCGCGCTCGCCGACGCCGGGCTCGGCATCCACGACGTCGACGGTCTGTTCACGAGCGGCGTCGGCCCGATCGGCATCATGTCGCTGGCGCAGCACCTGAACCTGAAGCCCTGCTACATGGATTCGCAGGCGATCGGCGGCTCGTCGTTCGTGTCGCACTGCCTGCACGCGGCGGCGGCCATCGACGCCGGGCTGTGCTCGGTGGCGCTCGTCACCTACGGCTCGACGGCGGCGTCGGAGCGATTCGCCATCGGCACGGGCGGCGGCATGCAGTCCGATCCCGCCGATCACTTCGAAGCGCCCTTCGGCCCCACCATCGTCGGCTCGTACGCGCTCGTGGCGCAGCGCCACATGCACGAGTACGGCACCACCAGCGCGCAGCTCGCCGAGATCGCCGTCACCATGCGCCGGCACGCCGGCCTCAACCCGCAGGCGAAGTACCGCGACCCGATCACGGTCGAGGACGTGCTGGCGTCACGCATCATCTCGTCGCCGCTCCACCTGCTCGACTGCTGCATCATCTCCGATGGCGGCGGCGCGCTGGTGCTGACGTCGATGGAGCGCGCGCGCGACCTCGCCAAGCCGCCGGTGGTGATCCTCGGCGGCGCCGAGGCGGTGCGGCATCAGGGCATCGGCGATCGCGACCTGCTCGACATCGCGGCGCGGCAGTCGGGCCCGCTGGCGTTCGAGCGCGCCGGCGTGACCCACGACGACATCGACATGTGCATGGTCTACGACTCGTACACCATCACGGTCCTGGCCACGCTCGAGGCGCTCGGCTTCTGCAAGCCGGGGGAGGGCGGGGCGTTCTGTGCCGACGGGCGCATCGGCCTCGGCGGGGCGCTGCCAGTCAACACCGACGGTGGCGGACTGTCGTCGAACCACCCGGGCATGCGCGGCATCTTCCTCGTCATCGAGGCCACGAAGCAGCTCCGGCGGGAGCGTGGCGCGGCGCAGGTGCCCGACGCGTCGCTGGCGCTGGTGCACGGTACCGGCGGCATGCTCGGCCAGCGGCACAGCGGGGTCACGATGATCCTGGGGCGGCCATGAGCGACAAGTACCGCAAGCCGCTGCCGCGCATCGACGAGGAGTCGCGCGGCTGGTGGGAGGCGCTCGCCCGCCACGAGCTGTACGTGCAGCGCTGCCGCGACTGCGGCACGCTCCGCCTGCCGCCGCGCGCGCTCTGCACCAACTGCCTCTCGGGCGGCATCGAGTGGCTGCGCGCGAGCGGCCAGGCCGTCGTCTACAGCTACACCGTCACGCACCAGAACCAGGCGCCGGGCTTCCGCGAGGAGCTGCCGTACGTGCTCGCCATCGTCCAGCTGGCGGAAGGGCCGCGCCTCATGACCAACGTCGTCGGCTGCGCGCCCGACCAGGTGCGCATCGGGATGCCGGTGGAGGTGGTCTTCGACGACGTCACGCCCGACGTGACGCTGCCGAAGTTCCGGCCGGTGTCATGATCCTCGATCTGCACCTGCACTCCGAGCGCTCCGACGACAGCCGCGCGCCGGTCGAGGCGTATCTCCGCATCCTGCAGCGCAAACGCGAGGAGCGCCCGCTCGACGGCATCGTCCTCACCGAGCACCGGCAGTTCGACCTCCGCCGCGACTTCCGCGACCTGGAGGACCAGTACGGCTTCGTCATCCTGAACGCCGCCGAGGTCGAGACCGACTACGGCCACGTGCTGGTCTACGGCGTCAACGAGGACATCCTCGGCCGCTTCGACTTCGCGGACGTGCGGCTGCCGGCGCAGGAGGTGATCAGCGAAGTCTGGCGCCTCGGCGGCGTGGCGCTGCCCTGCCATCCGGGACGGCCGAACGTCGGGCTGTGCGCGCACTACGAGACGCGCCCGCACCTCGACGGGGTGGTCGCCGTCGAGGCGATCAACGGCGGCAGCAAGAAGGGCGAGGACGCGCGCGTCGCCGAGCTGATGCGCACGCACGGCTACGCCGGCTACGGCGGCAGCGACGCGCACCTCGTCAGCTTCGTCGGCATTTGCGCCACCGAGTTCGACGCCGACATCCGGTCGATCGACGACCTGGTGCGCGAGCTGCGCGCGGGGCGGTGTCGTGCGGTCGACTTCCGCCAGCGTCCGGTGACGGTGTGACCCCCGACGTCGTCGTGGTCGGCTCCGGCTTCGGCGGCGCGGTCACCGCGGCGCGGCTGGCACAGCGCGGCCTGCGCGTCCTGATCCTCGAGCGCGGGCCGTGGTGGGGACCGGCGGGCGAGAGCCAGCCCCGCGCCGATCGACGTACCTTCCCGCGCGGTGTCCTCGGGCTGCGGAAGTCCGTGCGCAGCGTGCGCTGGGCGCGCGGTCGCCGGTCGCGCGAGGTGCTGGTCGACGCCGCCGGTCTCTACGAGATGCACGCCTTCGAGCACCTCGACGTCGTCACCGGCAGCGGCGTCGGCGGCGGCTCGCTGATCTACACCAACGTCCTGGAAGCGCCCGACGCCGCCTTCTTCGACGCCTTTCCCGACGAGATCACCGGCGACGAGATGGCGCCGTGGTTCGGGCGCGTGCGATCGGTGCTGCGGCCGTCGCCGTTGCCGATCCGTCCCGACAAGAACGTGGCGTTCGAGCGCGCCACGGTCGAGGCGGGCATGGGGCCGCCCGTCTACCCCGACCTGGCCATCATGTGGAGCAGCGACCCGGCGCGCAGCGAGCAGCGGGTGAACGCCGCGGGCGTGGTACAGGCGAGCTGCACGCACTGCGGCTGCTGCGTCATGGGATGCACCGAGCGCGCCAAGACCACGCTCGACCTCACCTACGTGCCGATCGCGCTCCGTCACGGTGCCGAGCTGCGACCGCTGTGCGAGGTGGTGGCGATCGGGCGCGAGGACGGCCGGTATCGCGTGCGCTACCGCGACCACCGCAGCGGTGCACAGCAGCAGGTGGACGCGCCGCGCCTCGTCCTGGCGGCGGGCTCGCTCAACACCATCCGGCTGCTGTTCCAGGCGCGCGATCGGCACGGCACGCTGCCCTGTCTGCCACCTGCCCTCGGCCGGCACTTCTCGCCGAACGGCGATCTGCTGGCCATCGCCGCCGACACGCGGACGGTGAGCGATCTGGGACGCGGTGCCGCCCTGAACGCCTTCGTGCGTCGCGACCGTTTCATCGTCGGCGAGGTCGGGCTGCCGCTCGCCGCCATGCCGTTGCCACGATCGCTGAAGCGCCGGCTCGGCCATGCGGCCCTGCTCCTCGCCATGGGCCGCGACGCCTCCAGCGGCGAGATCACCTTCGACGGCAGCGTGCTGCGTACCACCGCCGGCCGCGACGTCGATCCGGCGTTGTTCGACGAGATCGAGCGCACCATCGAGGCCGTGAGCCGTCCGTACGGTGCGCGCCGGCTGTACATGAACGTGCCCTCGGGTCGCGGCGCGCCGCGCGTCGGCACGGTGCACCCGCTCGGCGGTGCGTCGATCGGGAAGACGCCCGACGACGGCGTCGTCGACCACACCGGCGAGGTGTTCGGCAATCCCGGGCTCTTCATCGCCGACGGGGCGCTCTACCCGCGCTCGCCCGGCATCCCGCCGTCGCTCACGATCGCGGCGCTCGCCGAGCGCCAGGCCGCGTTGATGCACTGACGTCCCACGGAGGAATCATGGAACAGGCCATCCGCATCCCCGTCACCGACACCGGCTTCCGCCCCGAGGCGGTCGACGCCCGTTCGCTCGCGAGCCGCTCGCGCGCCGAGCTCGACGCCATCTTCGCGGCGCTGCCGGCCCCCGATCTCTCCGAGCTGCGCGGCGACCTCCGCGGCTCGCTCATGGGTGTGCTCGGCGTCGACCGGCTGCCGGTGTGGCTGCGCGACGGCGTCTACGCCGCGCTCCGCACGCCGCTCAACGTCTGGCGCGCGAAGCGCTTCGCGGGTGATCGCGGCGTCAACCGCTGGGGCGTCGGGACCGGGCAGTGGAGCTTCGCGGCGTATCGCGTGAAGCTCACCGTGGCCCTCGACGGCACCGGTCCGTGCGCCCAGCTCGACTACGACGTCGACGAGAACCTGCTGCCGATGCGCGGCATCGTCGGCGAGGTGCGGCGTCTCGGCCCGGGCCTCCTCCTGGCGCGCATGAACTACCGCGCCGGCTCGGCGTACGCCTGCGTGCTGTACTTCACGCTGGAGCACTGATGGCCGAGCTCGACGTCGCCCGACTCAAGGACTACGCCAAGGTGGTCTTCGGCGCTCTCGGTGGCGCCATGACGTCGGCGATGATCTGCCTCGGCGATCGCCTCGGGCTCTACCGTGCGCTGGCCGACGGCGAGCCCACCGACAGCGTCGCGCTGGCCCAGCGCACCGGTCTCGACGAGCGCTGGGTGCGCGAGTGGCTCTGCCAGCAGGGGGCGGCGGGCGTGCTGGAGCACCGGGGCGACGGCCGCTTCGCGCTCTCCGCGGAGGGACGTGCCGTTCTGGCCGACGAGGCGTCGCCCGCGTTCGGCGCCGGCTTCTTCTCGCACTTTCCGCAGATGATGAGCGTCGTCGATCGTCTGCCCGAGGCGTTCCGCACCGGCGTCGGTCTGCCCTACGACGCCTTCGGTCCGGAAGGGGCGGCCGGCATCGAGCGCGGCTTCGCGCCCTGGTTCCGAGCCATGCTGGTGCCGCTGGCGCTGCCCGCCGTCGCCGGTCTGACCGACGTCCTCGTCAACGGCGCCGCGGTGGCCGATGTCGGCTGCGGCAGCGGCGTCGCGCTGATCGAGATGGCGAAGGCGTTCCCGCAGTCGACCTTCCACGGCTGGGACGTCTCGGAGCACGCGCTCGGCCGTGCCGAGGAGAACCGGGCCGCGGCGGGCGTCGCCAACGTCACCTTCCACGACGCGCGCCGCGATCCGCTGCCGTCCGACGGCCGCTTCGCGTTCGTCACGACGTTCGACTGCCTGCACGACATGACCCATCCGCAGGCGGTGATGCGCGCGATCCGCGGCGCCATCCGTCCCGACGGCGTGTGGCTCATCTGCGACATCAAGGCGCGCGAGAGCTACGAGGCCAACGTCGCGCGCAATCCGATGGCGGCGATGATGTACGGCACCTCGGTGCTCACCTGCATGTCGTCGGCGCTGTCCGAGCCGGGCGGCGCGGGGCTCGGGACGCTCGGGCTCACGGCCGACCTCGCGCGTCGCATGACGCAGGAGGCGGGGTTTGCGTCGTTCGAGCCGCTCGAGCTGGGGCACCCGATCAACGCGTTCTACGTCGTGCGCCCCTGAGGCGCGGGAGGAAGCCACGAAAGCGGCAGCGGTCGAG
Source organism: uncultured Binatia bacterium (SeqCode) (assembly GCA_964404165.1). GTDB lineage: Bacteria > Desulfobacterota > Binatia > DP-6 > DP-6 > DASYLJ01. The sequence continues at coordinate 25,178 of CAYOIZ010000030.1, forward strand.
AGAGGTCTTCGGACGGTTCGGGAGCAGCACTACGCTCCCGGCTGGCTCGACCTGTTGCTCGATCGGATCGATCGGCTGCCGGGGCCGAACGGGCTCTATGTCTTCGGACTGTTCCTCCTCGAGTGGATATGGACGACGGCGCTGCTGTGGGCGAACCGTGACATGCCCTTCGGCTCGTTCGATCTGCGACGCACGTTCATCGTCGTGATCGCACCGTATCTCCTCTTCGTCCGCTTCCGCCTCGATCGGGCGGCGACGACGGCGATGGACGCCTTCCGTCCCGCACTGGCGGTGGGTGACGACGAGTTCCACCGCCTGCGCTACGAGCTCACCACGCTGCCGGCACGCACGACGTGGGTCGTCACCGCGTTCGCGTTGCTGTCGTACGTCGTCAACGCGGCCCTCCTCCCCGACTGGATCGTGAAGCAGTTCGGGACCACGCGCCTGTCGAGCGCCGTGATCCTCGCCCCGGTCGGCTTCCTCACGATGGCCGTGGTCGGCATCAGCACGGCGCAGGCGATCCGGCAGCTCTGGATGGTGGACCTGATCCACGGTCTCGCCCGGAAGGTCAGCCTCTTCCGCGCCAAGCCGCTCTACGCCTTCTCTCGCCTCACGTCGCGCACCGGCGTGAGCTTGCTGTTGCTGGCCTACTACGTCGCGGCGGCGCGACCAGAGATCGTACGCGACACCCCCGTCCTGAAGTTGCTGATCGTCGCCACGGTGCCGACCGCCGTCGCCTGCTTCATCGTGCCACTGTACGGGATGCACCTGCGCCTCGTCGCCGAGAAACATCGGCTGCTCGAGGAGGCCGGCTCGCGGTTCGAGTGCATCATTGGCCGCCTCCACGAACGGGTGGACCAGGACGTGCTGGCGGACGCGGACAAGCTCAACAATCAGTTGTCGTCGATCGTCGCCGAGCGCGAGGCCATCGCCCAGGTCTCGACCTGGCCCTGGGACGCCGCGGCGGTGACGGGATTGGTCACCACGCTGGTGCTGCCGGTGATCCTCTGGCTGGTCCAGCGCCTGCTCGGACGGTTGGGCGTCTGATCGCGCCTTGCGGCGTACCGGCCGTTCGCCTAGCTTCGCCCGGGTCATGCCGCTGGAGTTCGATCGTTCCATCCTTGGTCGCGAGTTCGACCGTGCCGACGCCGAGCCGGTCACCGCCGAGTCGCTGATCGCGTTCGCGCGGGCGCTCGGCGAGACCACCCCCTGCTACGTCGAGCCTGGTCCCGACCTGATCGGCCATCCGACGTACTGCGTGCGATATCGCAGCCGGAAGTTCCTGCCCGACGACCTGCCCGCAGGGCTCAACCCGCGCATGAGCCTCGACGCCGGCAAGGACATCGAATTCGGGGTGCCGATCCGTCCCGGCGACATGGTGCGGGTCGTCTCCACGCTGCACGACGTCTACGAGAAGACCGGCCGCACCGGCACGATGATCTTCCTGGTGGTCCGCTTCACGATCACGAACCATCGCGACGAGCACCTCGCCACGATCGACAACCGCATGATGTTCAAGGGAGATCGCTGACGTGCGCTTCGACGACGTCTTCGAGGGCGACGACCTCGGCCCGCGCGAGCTGTACCTGTCGAAGGACCAGGTGCGCGAGTACGCGCGCGCCAACGACATCACGTTCCCGCGCTTCCTCGACGACGAGGGCGCCCGCGCCGAGGGCCTGCCCGGCATGATCGCGCCGGGCAACATGAGCATGGGCCTGCTCACGATGCTGATCGACGGCTGGGCGGGTCCGGGGCGCCTGCGCCGTCTCGGCACCACCTTTCGCGGCCTCGTCCTGCCCGATCGGACGATCCGTCTCTGCGGTGCCGTGACGCAGAAGGACGACGCGGCGCGCACCGTCGAGCTCGACCTGTGGATGGAGAGCGACGAGGGCGATCGCCTCGTCATCGGCACCGCGACCGTCGCCCTGCCGTGATTTCCGCCTGGGCACTACCTTGTTTTCTCCGACGGCGCTGGGCTATAGAGCGTCGCGGGAGTCGTAACTCGTGCGCGGTGGAGGCAGGGGCGTGAGTGGAGTGGCGTCATCGATCACGCTCGACGTCGGTAAGGCCGACGACGCACCCTCCGGCGATCCGTTCGGACTCGACCTGACGCTGCGCGATCGCGTCAAGCCGGCGTTCCGCTTCCTGCACGATCGCTACTGGCGGATCGACGTCGCGGGTGCACACCACGTGCCCGCCACGGGGCCGGTGCTGCTGGTCGCGAACCACTCCGGTGCGCTGCCGTTCGACGGCGCCATGATCATCACGGCGCTCGACAAGCATCGCGGCCGGCCCGTGCGCTTCCTCTACGATCGCTTCGTCGCCAACCTTGGACCGGTCGACGCGTTCTACCGCAAGGTCGGCGGGGTGGTGGCGTCGCGAGAGAACGCGATCACGCTGCTGCAGCACGGCGAGCCGCTGCTCGTCTTCCCCGAGGGTGTGCCCGGCGTCGCCAAGCCGTTCAGCGATCGCTATCGCCTGCGCCCGTTCAGCCCCGGCTTCGCCCGCATGGCCCTGGCGCTCGACGTGCCGGTGGTGCCGGTGGCCGTCGTCGGCGCCGAGGAGATCTACCCGCTGGTCGGACGCGCCGAGGGCGTCGGCAAGCTGCTCGGCATGCCGTACGTGCCCATCACGCCGTTCTTCCCGGTCCTCGGAATTCTCGGGGCATTGCCGCTTCCGACGAAATGGTACATCCGTTTCGGCAAGCCGCTGCGGCTCACGGCGGGCGACGACGAGGCGCGCTACGGGCGGGCCCGGCTCGAAGCCATGCGCGTGCGCCGTCGTCTGCAGGCCATGGTCACGCGGCTCAAGCAGCGCCGGAAATCGCTCTTCTTCGGATGACGCCCAGCATCGGTAGCGCCTCACGCACCTACCTCCGCATCGGCGCGGCGGTGTACCCGGTGTACGGCGACGATCTGCGCGGCTGGAGCACGCGCGCCGACGACATCAGAGGCGTCGGCACCAGCTCGCCGTTCGTCTACGAGTCGCTCGACGAGCTCTTCTTCGCGCTCGTGAACCTGGCCGTCACCGGGCGCGACCGTCGCTCGAACTGAGCGACGGATCTCAGGGAGCGACCGGCTCGTCGCTCTGTTCCTGGGTGGCCCTGATGACGCAGCGGGCGGCGCTGCGCGCCATCGCCAGGGTGGTCAGCAGATCGAGCCCTTCGATGGCGCTCGTCGCGTCGCGAGCGAAGAAGCAGGCCGCGGTGCCGCCGGTGGCGTAGAGACGTGGAATGGGCGTGCCGCTCGCGTCGAGGACGCGGGCCTCGGCGTTGGTGGTGAGGCCGCCGAGGGTGCGCAGTCGGGCGCCCGTGACGCGGATGGCGTGGAACGTCGGCTCGAGTGGATGGCCGCACCGCTGGCGCCCGAAGGGATCGCCGCCGAGCTCGAGGTTGGCGTTGAAGTTCTCGACCGTCATGGTGAGCCCCTCGGCGTCGAGGTCGAGCTGGCGCGCGAGATACTTGAGCGTCGAGCCGCGGCGACCCGCGCGCGGCAGGACGACGTGCTCGAAGAACGGGTCGACCGACGCCTGGCGCACGATGCGGTCGTCGAACACCAGATAGGCGATGTGTCCGGGCTGGGCCCGTACCTCGCGCGCCACCGGGAGGGCGTCCCCGTCCTCGCCGACGAAGCGCCCGCCGCCCTGGTTGACCAGGATGGCGCCGAGCTCGATCAGCGTCGCCGGCACCGGGAGGAGCGAGGGCTGGGCGAGGAACGGCGTCACCTCGATGGCGTCCAGCTCCCGCGTGCCGGCGCCGACGGACAGGCCGAGCCGGAGGCCGGTGCCGTCGGCGAGCGCCGGAGCGGGGTGCGGAAGGGAGGCGGCGTCCGGGCAGTGCTCGGCGACCAGCGCATCGTCGCCGCCGAAGCCGCCGCAGGCCAGGAGGACGCGACCCGCGAGCGTGGGCGTGCCGCGTCGCTCGGGACGCAGCGCCACGCCGACGACCGCGCCGGCGTCGTCGCGCAGCAGCGACTGTACCTCGCTGCCGGGCCGCATCCGGATCCGGTTGTGGCGCGAGGCGACGCGCGTCAGCGCCGTCACCAGGCTCGTCCCCCCCTGTTGGCCGCACGCGTGGAGGCGGTGCACCGAGTGGACGTTGGTCGGTTGTCGGGTGAGGTCGATGGCGGCACCACAACGATCGGCGAGCCACTCGACGATCCAGGCCCCCTGCTCGACCACCGCCTGCGCCACCTCGGGCTCGACGTGGTGCTGGGTGACGGCGCGCAGGTCGGCGAGGAGCTTGTCGGGCGTATCGTCGATGCCCGTGTCGCGCTGCCAGCGCGTACCGGCGGCGGCGAGCAGGCCGGTGCCGGTGCCCGCACCGCCCCCGAGCTCGCGCGTACGCTCGAGGACGACGACGTGGCATCCGCGATCCGCAGCCAGGATGGCGGCGAGCAATCCACCTACACTGGCGCCGACGACGATCAAGTCGGTCGACTCACGCCGCTCCGCTTGGGCCATCGGCGTGCGCCTTAGCCGGAGGGGGTCCGTGGAGTCAAGGAAACCGGCGAACCCAAAGGTGATTGCAAAAGGTCCAGCAATCGAGAGAATCGCCACGGTGGATCGGGCCCGGGGTGTAGCGCGGTGGTTGCTCCGCGTCGGCGTGAGCGCCGGCATCATCGCCTACATCCTGGTCGATGTGGACAATGCCGATCTGCGCGCCGCGCTCGCGGCGGTGAAGCTCGGCAACCTCGTACTGCCGCTCGCCATCTTCCTGGCCGGGCAGGCGCTGAGCGGCATCAAGTGGGGCATGCTCGGCCGCTCCGTCGGCCTCGATCGGCCGTGGCACGAGTACGTCCGGTTCTACTACATCGGGGCCTTCTTCAACGTCTTCGGGCTCAGCACCATCGGCGGCGACGTCGTGCGCGGGCTCTATCTGGGCGACGGCCGGCGGCCCGTGCTGGCCCTCAACTCGGTGATCTTCGACCGCATCACCGGCCTGGCGCTCCTGATGGCGACCGGCGCCGCCGCGCTGATCGCCTTCCCGCAGTATGACTTCCCGTGGGTGCTGAGCGCGGCGTGCATCGCCGGTGGCCTGGCGCTCGTGGTCGGCTGGTGGACGTGCCCACTCCTGGTGCGTCTCCTGCCCGTCGGCAATCGACTGCGGCGGCAGGTCGAGGACGACCTCGGGCCGTTCTGGCGCGACACCGGGCTGCTGATCCGCGTGAGCGTGGTGTCGATCGTGTTCCACCTCTCGCAGGTGGCGGTGCAGTACTACCTTGCGCGGGCGGCGGGGGCCGCGCTGCCGTTCTCGTACTGCATGATCATCCACCCGATGCTGAGCCTGATGATGGCGATGCCCGTCAGCATCGGTGGCTTCGGCGTGCGCGAGGGCGGGTATCTGTACTTCCTCACCCGCATCCACATCGACGATTCCATCGCCGTCACCATGGGCATCCTGTGGTTCGCGATGACGGCCGCCACCGGCATCATCGGCGGCATGATCTTCCTGCTCTCGGGCGCCGAGCTTCCCCGGCTCCGGGCGCGGCCGCCGACCGCGGAACGGGCGCGCGGAGCAGCCTGACCCGCCCCAAGACCATGTCTTGGGGCGCGGCGAGAGTGGGGCAGTCGTTTACGCCCGACCATTTTGCCGCGGCCGGCGAAGCCGGCGCGGCATGGGGGGTACGCCCGTCTCAGGCAGGGTCAGCGGCCAGCGTTACGGCTGCGAGGGTCACTTCGGCGGTGGCTACCATGTCGCTGACCTTGAGCCACTCGTGTGTCGTGTGGATCTCGCGCATACCGGTGCCGAGGTTCACGACCTCGAGGCCGCGCTCGTTGAGGACGTTGGCGTCGCAGCCGCCGCCCATGCCGGCCGACGTGATCGGGCGGCCCACCTGGGCCGCGGCGGCACGCAGGAGCTTCATGATGGCGGCGTTCTCGTCGACCTTCATGGGCTCGTACATCGCCTTGATCGAGACGTCGGCGGACGAGCCCGGGTGACGGGCGACCGCCTCGTCGAAGCACTGCCGCATGTGGGCACACTGCGCCGTGAGCTTGTCCGGGTCGTGGCTGCGGGCCTCGCCGCGGACGCGGACCTCGTCGGGAATGATGTTGATGGCGCGCCCGCCGGAGATCAGGCCGACGTTGGCGGTGGTTTCCGCGTCGATGCGGCCGAGGCGCATGGCGGCGATGGCGTCGGCCGCGACTCGGATGGCGCTCACGCCCTGCTCCGGCGCCATGCCAGCGTGCGCCGCCTGACCGCGGATGAGCACCTCGAGCAGGTTCGAGCCGGGGGCGCGGGTGAACACGAAGCCGACCGCGTCGCTGTCGAACACGAAGCCGCGCTTCGCCTCCACGAGCGACAGGTCGAGATGGCGCGCACCGAGCAGGCCGACCTCCTCGCAGACGGTGAAGACGACGTCGATCGGCGGGTGGCGCAGGCCGTGCTCGCGACAGACGCGCACCACTTCGCAGATGATGCCGACGCCCGACTTGTCGTCGCCGCCGAGGACCGTCGTCCCGTCGCTGCGGATGACGTCGCCCTCGACCACCGGCTTCACGCCGGCACCGGGCTCGACCGTGTCCATGTGGGCACAGAGCAGCATGGCCGGGCCGTTGGCCGTCCCCGGAATGCGGGCCACCAGGTTGCCGACCTCGCCGCCCACGGCCTCGCCGGCGCGGTCGAAGGCGACGGTGGCGCCGAGCGCCTGCATCTCGCTCGCGAGGCGCCTGGCGATCTGGCCCTCGCGGCGTGACAGGCTGTCGATCTGGACCAGCTCGAGGAACAACGCCTGCAACCGGTCGGCCTGGATCACGCGCCGGACGATACGCAATCCGTCGTCGCCCGGTCAACGCGATCGCCTTGTCGCGCCGGGGACGGGCACGTATCGTGCGCGGATGGCCGCGACCGATGCACCCGTGCCCGTGCTGGTGGCGGGCGCCGGGGCGCTCGGATCGGTCGTGGGCGGACTGCTGGCCCGGCGCGGCTGGCCGGTGACGCTCCTCGGGCGGCGCGAGCACCTGGACGCCGTCGCCCGGGACGGCCTGGTGGTGGAGGGGCTCTACGGCGATCACCACGTCCGCGGCCTCGCCTGCGCCACCAGCGCCGATGAGCTGCGGGGTACCTTCGGCGCCATCCTGCTGACCGTGAAGGCCTGGGACACGGCCGGTGTCAGTGCCGCGGTGGCGCCCCGGCTGGCCGCCGACGGTACGCTGATCTCGATGCAGAACGGGCTCGGCAATCTCGAGGCGGCGGCGGAGGCGGTGGGCGCGGCGCGGGTGCTCGGTGCCCGCGTCATCTTCGGCTCCGAGATCACCGCCCCAGGCCGCGTCCGGGTGACGGTACACGCGGCCCCCACCCTGATCGGGAGCCCGGCAGGCAGCGATGTCGCAGCCGTGCGCTGGGCCGCGGCGCTGGCCGACGCCGGCATTCCCGCCGAAGCGACGGGGAGCCTCCTCGCCGAGCTGTGGGCGAAGGTCTTCTACAACGCTGCCCTGAATCCGCTCGGCGCGCTCCTCGGCGTGCCGTACGGCTGGCTGCCGGACGATCCGGACGCCCGCGCCATCATGGACGAGGTCATCGACGAGGCGTTCGCGGTCGCCGTCGCGTCCGGGGTGGCGCTGCCCTGGCCCGACGCCGGCGCCTACCGCGACCTGTTCTATGGCCGGCTGGTGCCCTCGACGGCGCGGCATCGCTCGTCCATGCTGCAGGATCTCGAGCGCGGCCGCCCCACCGAGATCGACGCCATCAACGGTTGGGTGGTCGGGCGGGGTGCCGCGCTCGGCGTCGCCACCCCGACCAACGCCACGCTCACCCGAATGATCCACGCGCGCGTGCGACGCGCCAGGACGGACGAGGCCACATGGAGAAACTGACGCTCGATCGCGCCGCCCTCGACGACATGTTCGCCCACGCGCGCGCCGCCCACCCCGACGAGTGCTGCGGTGCGGTCGTGACGCAGAACGGGAACGACCGCGTGCTGCGCTTCACCAACATCCAGAACCGCCTGCACGAGGAGAATCCCGCCGAGAACCCGCGCACTGCCGCGATGGCCTACGCGCCCGAGCCGAAGGAGCTGTTCGCGGCCATCCGCGCCGGTGAGGCACCCGGGGCACGGCTGGCGGTCTTCTACCACTCGCACGCGATCAACGGCTCGTACTTCTCCGGCGAGGATCGCGCCCGCGCCATGTTCGGCGACGAACCATCCTATCCCGACGTCTCCTACGTGGTGCTGTCCGATGCCCGACTCGAGGGCGAGGTGCGCGCGTTCCGTTGGGACGAGAAGACGCAGGACTTCATCGAGCAGCCCCTCGAGGTGCGCGCCCCGACCCGCAAGGCGTCGCCGGCGAAGAAGAAGCCCGCGCTGAAGAAGGCCGTAGCGAAGAAGAAGGCCCCGGCGAAGAAGAAGGCGCCCGCGAAGAAGAAGGCGCCCGCGAAGAAGAGGCCGGCTCCGACGAAGAAGCGCGCCGCGGTGGCGCGGAAGAAGCACAAGTGACGACCCGTCCCGAAGCCGAGCTCGGCGCCGTCGCGGGCGGGGTGACGCTCCCGTTCTGCGTGATGAACGCCGCTGGCAGCGTCGTCACCATGGCCGAGCTGCGCGCGCTGGCGCGGTCGCGCACCGGTGCCGTCGTCCTGCGCACGGTGACGGTGCATCCGTTCGTGCACCCGGAGTTCCGCACGCTGCACAACCCCGGCTACGACAAGCTGGTGCCGCTCGTGCGCGAGCTGACGGAGCTCGGCGAGCGGCCGATCATCGCCAGCGTCGCGGGGGGGACGGCCGACGAGTACGCGTTGCTCGCGCGGGTGTTCTCGGAAGCGGGCGCGTCGGCCGTCGAGCTCGATCTCGCCGAGCCCTGGGTGTCGGCCACCCTCGGGCCGTTCGACGATCTCGAGATGCTGGAGCAGATCGTCACGCGCGCGGTGCTGTCCAGCAGTGCCCCGGTGTGGGTGCAGCTGCCGGACATGCCCGTGCCGTATCGGGCCGTGACGGCCATCCTGACCGCGGCTGGCGTCAGCGCGGCGGTGGCACGCAACGACTTCACCGGTTTCGAACGCCTGCTCCTCGAGGCGGAGACGCCGATCGACGTCATCGCCATGGGAGGCTTCTGGTCGGGCTACGACGTCACGCGCACGCTGGCGAAGGGTGCCAAGGCGGTGCAGGTGGGCCCGACGCTGGCCGACGGGCCGCAGATCTTCGAGAAGCTCGAGCGCGAGATGCGGATCGCACGCGGCGAGCGCCCCGTCGGGTAGCTCGCCACGATCGGCGCGTCAGCCGAGGCGCTTCGCCAGCTCCTGGCGCTGGCGCTCGAGCTCCTTCGGCAGCCGGTCGCCGAACTTGCCGAAGAACTCGCCGATGCCGTCGACCTCACCGCGCCACGCCTCGGGGTCGACGGCCAGCAGCTCGTCCATCACGGCCGGCGGGATGTCGAGACCGGCGGTGTCGAGGGCGCCCTTCTCCGGCAGGTAGCCGATGGGCGCCTTCACGGCGGCGCCCTTGCCCTGAGAGCGCTCGAGGATCCAGCGCAGGACGCGCAGGTTCTCGCCGAAGCCCGGCCAGAGGAACTTGCCGTCGGCGTTCTGGCGGAACCAGTTCACGTGGAAGATGGCCGGCGGGTTCTTCACGGCCGTGCCCATCCTGAGCCAGTGCCCGAAGTAGTCGGCCATGTTGTAGCCACAGAACGGCAGCATGGCCATGGGATCGCGGCGCACGACGCCGACCGCGCCGCTCTGCGCGGCGGTGGTCTCCGAGGCGACGGACGCGCCGACGAAGACGCCGTGGTTCCAGTCGAACGCCTGCAGCACGAGCGGCGCGGTGCGGGCACGCCGGCCGCCGAAGACGAACGCCGAGATCGGCACGCCCTGCGGCTCCTCCCACTTCGGCGAGATCGACGGGCACTGCCGCGCGGGCGCGGTGAAGCGCGAGTTCGGATGCGCCGCCTTGCCCTCCGACTTTGGCGTCCACGGCTTGCCCTGCCAGTCGGTGAGCGTCTCCGGCACCGCCCCGTCGAAGCCCTCCCACCACGGACAGCCGTCCGGCGTGACGGCGACGTTGGTGAAGATGGAGTTGCCGTGGAGGGTCTTCATCGCGTTCGGGTTCGTCTTCGACGACGTGCCCGGTGCGACGCCGAAGAAGCCGGCCTCGGGGTTGATGGCCCACAGGCGGCCGTCGGGGCCGGGGCGCAGCCAGGCGATGTCGTCGCCGACCGTCCAGACCTTCCAGCCCTTCTGCGACGCGGGCGGGACGAGCATGGCCAGGTTCGTCTTGCCGCACGCGCTCGGGAACGCCGCGGCGACGTAGTGCGTCTCGCCCTGCGGATTCTCGATGCCCACGATGAGCATGTGCTCGGCGAGCCAGCCCTCGTCGCGCGCCTGGGTGCTGGCGATGCGGAGCGCGAAGCACTTCTTGCCGAGCAGCGCGTTGCCGCCGTAACCCGAGCCGACGCTCCAGATGAGCTTCTCCTGCGGGAAGTGCAGGATGAAGCGGCGGTCGGGCGACAGATCGCCCAGCGAGTGCAGGCCGCGCACGAAATCGTCGCTCTGACCGAGCTGCTTCAGCGCGGCGTCGCCCATGCGGGTCATGATGCGCATGTTGACGACGACGTAGGGGCTGTCGGTGATTTCGACGCCGACCTTGCTGAGCGGCGAGCCGAGCGGGCCCATGACGTACGGGATGACGTACATGGTGCGGCCGGCCATGGCGCCCTTGAAGAGCGCGCCGACCTTCTTCTTCGCGTCGGCGGGGGCCATCCAGTTGTTGGTGGGCCCGGTGTCGTCCTGCTTCTCCGTGCAGATGAAGGTCAGGTGCTCGGTGCGGGCGACGTCGCTCGGGTCGGAGCGATGGAGGTAGGAGTTCGGGAACTTCTCGGCGTTCAGCCGCTCGAGCACGCCGGAGTCGAGCATCTCGGCGATGAGCTTGTCGTGCTCGGCCTGGGAGCCGTCCACCCAGTGGATGCGGGCGGGGGAACAGAGCTGGGCGACCTCGTCGACCCAGGCGTTGAGGGCGGCGTTCGAGCTGGCCATAAGGGCCGGCACTGTACCCAGTCCGGGGCTGCCCCGGCAACCCCGGACGCCTTGGCGAGTGCGCGTCTGGTCGGTTCCGGACGGCGCGGGGACGGCATCCGGCTGCGCGCGGCACTCGCACGGCACCCCGCCCCCCATCTCCCCACCGCGCGCGCTCTCGACGCGCTCGCTCGGACGCCGTCCCCGCGCCGTCCGCAACCGACCAGACGGGACGGGGCCTAGTCGGGTCCGGGGGTTGCCGGGTCGAGCCCGGCCCTTTCGATGGTTGGGGGTGGCAGCTCGTCGATATGGGTCAGTGGGGTAGGGGGGGCGCCGGTGGCGCGGGCGGTTCTGGCCAGGATGTGGGCGGCGACGGGGGCGGTCACGAAGAGGAAGCTGATGGCGAGGAGCGCCTTCATCGCGACCGCCGGGCCGTTGCCGGGGAGGGTGATGGCGGCGGCGGCCAGCATGCAGCTGACGCCGAGGGTCGTCGCTTTGGTGGGGGCGTGCATGCGCGTGTAAACGTCGGGCAGTCGGACCAGGCCGAGCGAGCCGATCAGGGTGAAGGCCAGGCCCACCAGCAGCAGGACACTCGCGATCAGGTCACTCAATGATTCGCCCCCGCATGAGGGCCTTGGCGATCGCCACCGTGCCGACGAACGCGAGCAGCGCCAGGACGATCACCGCCTCGAGATACACGTCGGTGTGCAGGTGGATCGAGACGACCACCAGCAGCGCCACGACGTTGACGGTGATGGTGTCGAGCGCCAGCAGCCGGTCGACGACCTCGGGGCCTCTGAGGAGCCGCCACAGGCACATCGCCACCGAGACCCCGAGTCCGGCCATGACGACCGACGTCACAGTGGCGAGCACGTGATCCCCTCCACGAGCGGACGCTCGAAATCCCGCTTGATCTGGGCGCGCACCGCGTCGGCGTCGGCGACCGAGAGACAGTGCACCCAGAGCGCAGAACGATCGGGCGCCACGTCGACGGTGAGCGTGCCGGGCGTCAGCGTGATCATGTTGGCGAGCGCGGTGATGGCGAGGTCGTCGCGGAGCGCCAGGGGCACCACGATGAACGCCGGCTGGATGGGAAGCCGCGGCTGCACGATGATCCACGCGACGTGGAGGTTGGCGAGCAGCAGCTCGCGCAGGAACGTCGCCGCGAGGCGCAGCAGGACGACCGGGCGTCGCACCGTGACGCGCTCGCTCCAGAAGTGGCGGCACAGCCACACCACCAGGGTGGCGACCGCATACCCGACCACGAAGTCGCCGACGCTGGCGCGTCCCTGGAGCATCATCCACGCGATCGCGAGTACGAGCGCATAGAGGGGATGTCGGAAGAGCCTCACGGCTGCCCTCCCGGCGCGAGCACCGCAGCGACGTATCCGGAGCGGTCGAGCAGCTGGGTCGCGGTCGCGCGCGTGAAACGGAAGAGCGGGTCTGCGGCCAGCGCCAGCGTCACCGAGAAGGACACGAGCAGGCCCACTGCCCAGAGCGTGCCGGGGCGGGGGGGGGGAGGGGCGGCGTGCGCCGGCTCTCCCCAGAACGCCATCGTCCAGATCTTCGTCATCGAGAAGAGCGTCAGGAGACCGGCGACGAACGCCACGGTGACGCCGAGCCACTGCCCGTCGGCGATCGCGGCGCTGGCGAGGAACGCCTTGCTCATGAAGCCGCTCGTCGGCGGGAGGCCGGCGAGCGAGATGGCGCCGACGAAGAAGAGCGCAGCCAGCACGGGCGACTGGCGTGCGAGCCCCCCGAGCTTCTTCAGATCGTGTGCGCCGCCGAGACGCTCGGCCGTGCCGCTCACCAGGAAGAGCGCGCACTTCACGATGGTGTAGTGCACCATGTAGAAGATCGCGGCCGCCACGCCGGCCGTGGTGAAGAGGCCGATGCCGAACACCAGGTAGCCGATCTGGCTGACGATGTGGAACGACAGCAGGCGGCGCAGCTCGGTCTGCGCGACCGCGCCGAGGACGCCTACCAGCATCGACACGGTGCCGAGCACGAGCAGCACGTCGGCGCCGGGCGCGCGCACGGAATCGAAGGCGGTCGTGAACACGCGCAGCAGTGCGTAGACGCCCACCTTGGTGGCGATGCCGCCGAACATGGCCGACACCACCGGTGACGGCGTCGGGTAGGTGTCGGGCAGCCAGAAGGCGAGCGGGATGAGCGCCGCCTTGGCGGCGAACACCACGAGCAGGCTCATCATCGCGGCGCGCAGCAGGGTCGCGTCGGCGCTGCCGAGGGCCTCGACCTTGCCGGCGAGGTCGGCCAGGTTGAGCGTCCCGGTGAGGCCGTAGAGCGTGCCGACGCCGAACAGGAAGAGCGCCGAGCTCAGCAGGTTGAGCACCATGAACTGCAGGCCGGCGCGCAGTTGGCGCGCGCTCCCGCCGAGCGTAGCCAGCGCGTACGAGGCGATCAGCAGCACCTCGAAGAAGACGAAGAGGTTGAAGAGGTCGCCGGTGACGAACGCGCCGTCGAGGCCCATCAGCAGGAAGTGGAAGAGCGGGAAGAACGGCAGGCGCTCGAGCTCGCGGTCGGGTGACGCGGCCTCGTAGAGCAGCACGGCCAGCCCCGTGACGGCGGTGAGGAGCAGCATGACCACCGTCAGTCGATCGGCCACCAGCACGATGCCGAACGGGGCCGGCCAGTTGCCGAGCCGATGCACCAGCACGGTGCCGTCTTTCACCGCGACGGCCAGCGCAACCGCGATGGCGAGCAGGACGACCTGCGAGGCCAGGCTCACGGCGCGCTGCGCGCCGGGCCGTCCGCCGAGTAGCAGCAGCACGATCGCCGTCACCAGCGGCCAGATCACCGGCGCGACGAGCACGTCAGCCATGCTCGACCTCGAGGTCGACGCGCTCGGTACGCGCCCGCTGATAGCCACGGTACGCCAGCACGAGCAGGAACGCCGTCATACCGAACGAGATGACGATGGCGGTGAGCACGAGGGCCTGGGCCAGGGGATCGGCCGGCACGGTGTCGGCGTCGGAGATGAGCGGCGGGCTGCCGAGCCGCAGGCGTCCCACCGACACGAGGAACAGGTTGACGGCATGGCTCATCAGCGCGAGCCCGAGCACGACGGGGAATCCCGTCGGCCGCAGGATCAGGAAGACGCCCGCGGCGACGAGGCTCCCGATGGCGATGGCGACGAGCAGCTCCACGATCACTCCTCGATCGCCAGCAGTATGGTGATCGTGACCCCCGTGACCACCAGATAGACCCCGAGGTCGAAGAGGACGGCCGTCGACAGGTGCAGCTCGCCGAGCACGACGACCGCGGCGTGTCCGACCGCGCTGGTCAGGAACGGGTAGCCCTTCAGCTGCGCGCCGAGCCCCGTCGCGGTTGCGAGCGCCAGGCCGAGCGGGATCAGGAGCGACGGCCGGAACGGCAGCGCGTGCGCGGCGCTGCGGCGATCGGTGGCGACGTACTGCAGGACGAACGCCGCGGCGGTCAGCAGGCCGGCGATGAAGCCGCCCCCGGGCTGGTTGTGTCCGCGCAGCAGCAGCCAGGCGGCCACGAGGAGCATCGGCGGCAGGATCACGCGCGCGACGGTGGAGAGCAGCGGCGACCTCACGTGGTCCTCCGGCTGGCCTGCAGCAATCCGGCGATGCCGACCGCCGCGATCGCGAGGACGGTGATCTCGCCGAGCGTGTCGTAGCCGCGGAAGTCGACGAGGATGACGTTGACGACGTTGGCGCCGCCGCCGTCCGGCAGGCTGTGTGCGAGGTGATAGTGCGAGATCGAGTCGAACGGCCGTCGCATGATGCCGTACGCGACGGCGGCGACGCCGACGCCGACCGTGACCGCCACGCCAGCGTCGAACGCGAGCCGTCGGCGCGGCTCGCGCGTGCGCGTCTCCTTCGGGAGGAAGAAGAGCACCAGCACGAGCAGGATCGTCGTCATGCTCTCGACCAGGAGCTGCGTCAGCACGAGATCGGGCGCGCTGAGCCACGTGAAGTAGAGCGCCACGAAGAGCCCGACCGCTCCGAGGGCCAGCACGCTCGGCCAGCGACGGCGGTAGAGCACCGCCGTGGCGGCCGCCGCGACCGGCGTCACCAGCGTGAGAAGCCAGGCCGCGATCGGCGCCGGCGTCATCGGCACGTGGACGGCGTCGGCGTCGGTCCCGATGCCGAACGCGATGAGTGCCACCGCGACGCCCAGGACCACGACGACGTAACGTCGCAGGCTGCCGTTCTGCAGGCCGTCGGTGAGGAGGTGCGCGCCGTGCAGGAGTGCGGCCACGACGGCGTCGTAGAACTCGCCGGCGGTGCGACCGAGGCGCGGGGGCAGCGCCGTGCGCGCGGTGCTCCGTCGTGCGGCCCACAGCGCGGCGCCGGCGAGCAGGCCGACGGTGCTCAGCCCGAGGGCGGGCGTGAGGCCGTGCCACAGCGCCAGGTGCAGGTGGACCGGGGAGCCCACGACCGCACTCGACGCTGCCGTCACCAGCGGTCCGGCGACCAGCGACGGCGCGATGCCGACGGCGAGGCAGACGAGCACCAGCACCTCGACGGGGAAGCGCAGGCCTGCCGGCGCTTCATGGGCGTGGACGCTCGGGTCGGCCGGTTCGCCGAAGAACGCACCCATCACGAAGCGCAGCGTGTACGCGGCGGTGAGCGTGCTGCCGGCGACCGAGAGGATCGACAGCCAGGTGGGTCCGTGGAGCGCCGATTCGTAGAACATCTCCTTGCTGACGAAGCCGTTCAGCGGCGGGATGCCCGCCATGGCGGCGGCGGCCAGGCAGGCCAGCACCGTCGTACGTGGCATCGACCGTGCGAGGCCGCCCAGACGGGCGAGGTCGCGCGTGCCGGCTTCGTGGTCGACGATGCCCGCGATCATGAACAGCGCCGCTTTGAAGGTGGCGTGGTTCAGGACGTGGAACGTCGCCGCCACCGACGCGGCCTCGGTGCCGAGGCCGTAGAGCATGGTGATGACCCCGAGCTGGCTCACGGTCGAGTAGGCGAGCAGGCGCTTCAGGTCGGTGTGTCGGAGCGCGGCCCAGCCGCCGACGAGCATCGTGGTGGCGCCGGCGCCAGTGACGGCGACCTGCCACAGCGCCGTCTCGGCGAAGATCGGCGACAGCCGCGCCAGCAGGAAGATGCCCGCCTTCACCATCGTCGCCGAATGCAGGTAGGCGCTGACCGGCGTCGGTGCGGCCATGGCGCTCGGCAACCAGAAGTGGAACGGCACCTGCGCCGACTTGGTGAAAGCGCCGAGCAGGATGAGCGCCAGCGCGATCTGCGCCGCCGGCAGGCCTCGCACCTGATCGGCGTAGGCGCGGAGCGCCGCCAGCTCGAAGGTGCCCGCGGCCGCTCCCAGCACGAGCACGCCCGCGAGCAGTGCCAGCCCGCCCATGCCCGTCACCATGAGCGCCTGCCAGGCGCCGGCACGGGCGGCGGCGTCGCGGTCCCAGAAGCCGATCAGCAGGAACGACGCGATGCTGGTGAGCTCCCAGAACACCACCAGGAGGAGCAGGTTGTCGGCCGTGACGATGCCGAGCATCGCCGCCATGAAGAGGAGCAGCGAGGCGTAGAAGCGCGGCAGCGCGTCGTCGGCGGCGAGGTAGAAGCGCGCATAGACGACGACCAGCAGCCCGATGCCGAGGATCAGCAGGGCGAACAGCAGCGCCAGACCGTCGAGCCGGAGCGAGAGCGCGAGCCCCAGCGCGGGGACCCACGGCAGCGACACGGTGACGGTCTCGCCAGCGAGCGCGGGGGCGCCCAGCGCGATCGCCAGCGCCAGCGTCAGGGCGACGACGAGGCCGCTCGCCCAGGCGAGACCGCGCGCGCCGAGTGCGGCGCCGCCGGGAAGCAACGCTGCGGCCACCAGGGGCAGGCCGGGGAGGGCGAGCAGCGCGAGCGTCAACGCGGGACGCTCAGTCGACCTGTGGGGGCGGCAGGGCCTCGGGGACGCGGTGGAGGTACGTGGACGCGAGCAGCAGGGAACCGGTCGTCACTTCGAGGCCGGCGCCCACCCAGCCGAACAGGCCGGGGTTGCCGTCGATCGAGACGCCGATCATGCGGCCGATGAGGATGCCGAAGAACACCATCGCCATCATGCTGAGCGTCCGGCGGTGCACGATGGGATTGCTGGCGGCGAAGATGGTGTAGATGCCGAGCGCGATGAACGTCCCGCCGTAGATGGCGCGGGTCTCGCCGTAGGCCTGCGCGCGCATCGACTCCGACGCGGGCGAGAAGCCGGCGATGCTCATCACCTGCACCGGATAGAAGAGCCCCATGAGCCCGAAGGCGACGATACCGAGCCCGACGAGCCCCGCGACGATGCGTCCGTTCATGCCTCAACTCCCACGGGTCGCCCCGTCAGTGTGTGCGACGTCGCCCCCTCGATGCGCACGCGGACCGTCGATGCCGGTACCGCGGGTCCGGGGAACACGACCGTCTTGAAGTGGGGCGTCTTGCCGAACACCCACCCCTCGGGGCGGCGCGACGGGCCCTCGACGAGGACGTCGACGTCGCAGCCCACGAGGCCACGGTTGATCTCGGCGCCGATCGCTTCCTGGAGTGCGATCAGGCGATCGAGGCGCGCCGTCTTCTCCGACTCGGGGACGGTGTCGTCCCAGCGGAAGGCGCGCGTGCCCTCCCGCGGCGAGTACTTGAACAGGAATGCCGAGTCGTAGCGCACGCGATGCATGAGCGCCTCGGTGGCCTCGAAGTCGGTGTCGTCCTCGTCGGGAAAGCCGACGATGACGTCGGTGGAGAGCGCGATGCCCGGCACCTGCTCGCGCAGGCGCCCGACGAGGTCCTCGTACTCGGCTATGGAGTAGTCGCGCGCCATGCGGTCGAGGATGCGGTCGGAGCCGGACTGGACCGGCAGATGGAGCTGCGGCGCGACCTCGGGACACTCGCGCATGGCATCGATCACCGCCGGCGACATCTCGGCGGGATGCGGCGACGTGAACCGGACGCGTGCGATGCCCGGCACGGCGGCGGTCGCGCGCAGGAGGCGCGCGAAGTCCCAGTCGTCGTGCCGGTAGGCGTTGACCGTCTGGCCGAGGAAGACGACCTCGCGCACGCCCTGACGGGCCAGTCGCTCGACGTCGGCCAGCAGCACCGGTCCGGGGAGGCTGCGCTCGCGGCCGCGCACGTAGGGCACGATGCAGAAGGTGCAGAAGCGGTCGCAGCCGCGCATGATCGTGACCCAGGCGCGCATGCCCGGGGCGCGGGTCACGGGCAGGTCGGCATAGGTTTCGCTGGGATCGAGGCGGAGCCCGATGTGCGGATCGGTGTCGTGCTCGGCCAGCAGGACGGGGAGGTGGCGGTAGCCGTCGGGGCCCACCAGCAGGTCGACCTGGGGCGCCCGCTCGCGGAGCGAGCCGCGGAGATGCTGCGCCATGCAGCCCGTGATGCCGATGCGGACGCTCGGCCGGGCCGCCTTGTGACGTGCGAGATCGGTGATGCGGCCGATGACGCGTGCCTCCGCATGCTCGCGGATGGCGCAGGTGTTGAGCAGGATGACGTCGGCCGCCTCCGGCTGCTCCACCCGGGTCCAGCCGTGCGAGCCGAGGCTGCCCAGGATGAGCTCGGTGTCGGCCACGTTCATCTGGCAGCCGTACGTTTCGATGTAGACCGTCCGCACCGCGCGCGGAGTCTTAACCGGGGGGTTCCGGACGCGCAACCCGATTGCCGCTCCCGTGTGGGCCGGCTAGATTCCGCGACATGCTGGGTGGCGGTCCACCGCGCCGTCGGCAGCAGCCCGACGCATATGGCTCCCTCGAGGCGAGCCTGCTGTTCTGCCCCCGGTGCCGGGAGGCGAAGCCGGTGCGCAAGCGCCTGCTGCTCGTCTTGCTCGACGGCGAGAAGCATGAGTACGTCTGTCAGGTGTGCGGCAGCTCGTGCGCGACGAAGATGGAGCCGCTGGCGCCGCGATGAGCACGCACGGACACCAGGCCGGGCCTCGAGCTGTGGCCTGCGCCATCCTGACGGTGAGCGACACGCGCACGCCCGAGACCGACGGCAGCGGACGCCGCAGCCGCGAGCTGCTCGAGGCCGCGGGGCATCGCGTCGTCGCGTACTCGATCCTGCCCGACGAGCCCACCCTGGTGCGCGACCGCGTCACCGAGCTGCTCGCCGACGCCGACGTCGAGGCCATCGTCGTCAATGGAGGCACCGGCCTGGCGCCGCGCGACACCACGTACGAGGCGGTGGTGTCGCTGCTCGACAAGCGCATCGACGGCTTCGGCGAGCTGTTCCGGTCGCTGTCCTTCGCCGAGATCGGCCCGGCGGCGATGCTGTCGCGCGCGGTGGCCGGTGTCGCCGGTCGTACGATCGTGGCGTCGCTGCCCGGCTCCACGGGCGCCGTCGAGCTGGCGCTGAGCCGCCTGCTGGTCCCCGAGCTCGGCCACATGGTGCGGCTCGTCCGAGGCTGACCGTGCGCGTGCGCCTGCGCTACTTCGCGTCGTTGCGCGAGGCCCTCGGCTCCACCGACGAGCGCGCCGTCCGCGACGGCACGACCGCCGGTGCGTTGTGGAGCACGCTCGTGCGCGAGCATCCCGCCGTAGCCAGCGTGCGCGTGCGCTTCGCGGTGGACGAGCGTTACGTCGAGGCCGACCACGTGCTCGCCGACGGCGACGAGCTGGCCGTCTTCCCACCCGTCAGCGGAGGCAGCTGACGTGTTCGAGATCACCGACGACGCCATCGATCCGGCGCGCCTGCTCGCAGCCGTGGGCGATCCGGCGGCCGGGGCATCGGTCCTGTTCCTCGGCACGACCCGCAACGAGAACGTCGGCCGGCGCGTCGTCCGGCTCGAATACGAGGCGTTCGCCGGCATGGCGACGAAGGAGATGCGGAAGCTCGCGACGCAGGCGCGCCGTCGCTGGCCGCTCGTGCGCGTCGCGATGGTGCACCGGATCGGCGTCGTGCCGGTGGGCGAGAGCAGCGTCGGCATCGCCGTCAGCGCCGGGCATCGCACGGAGGCGTTCGAAGCGTGCCACTGGCTGATCGATCGGCTGAAGGAGATCGTGCCGATCTGGAAGAAGGAGCACTTCCGCGGCGGCACGGTCTGGATCGGCGAGCAGCAGGGTGGTCCGCCGCCGCCGGCCGCGCGCATCAAAACACGCCGAAAAGCGGCGCGTTGAGCGGCACGATGTTTGCGTTTCCGATACCCCTTGGTCATGGTACACGAGAGAAGTTCATGAGTACCCGCACGGCTGCCGTATGTGTGCTCGCCCTCGTGGCGGCGAGCGGGTGCGCGGGGATGCGGAAGGGGTGGAAGGGCGACGTCCTCGACGGACGCGTCGCCTCCCGGGGCGAGAACGCCCTGCCGTCGGACGCCACCGCCATGGGCGACTTCCTGGTCGGGCAGGTGGCGTTGCAGCGCAACGACGTTCCGACGGCGATCGCGGCGTTCGAAGGTGCCGTCGCTGCCGATCCGGGCGCGCCCATCCTGCGGCTGCGTCTGGCGAACCTCTACGTTCGCACGGGGCAGCTGCAGCAGGCGCTCGAGCAGTGCCAGGTCGTCGTCACCGCCGAGCCGGACAACCTCGAGGCACTGGCGCTCTACGCCGGCGTGCTGTCGTCCATGGGCCGCGACGACGAAGCCGTCGCCGCCTACGAGCGCATGCTGAACGCCGACCCCGAGGGGCAGGAGGCCTACCTCTATCTGGGTGCGCTCTACGGCAAGCGCGGCGACACCGACCGCGCCGTCTCGACGCTGCGCCGCCTGATCTTCAAGAACCCGGGCTCGATCCTCGGCTACTACTACCTCGGCCGCGTCCATGCGGCGGCAGGTCAGCTCGACAAGGCCGAGAAGTACTACCTCGAGGCCCTCAAGCTGAGCCCGCAGTCCGAGCTCATCCTCACCGACCTCGCCGTCGCCTACGAGCTGCAGGGGCGGACGCCGAAGGCCGTCGAGCTCTACGAGCGCATCCTGGCGCTCAACCCGCAGAGCATCATGGTCCGCCGGCGTCTCGGCGGCATCTACGTCGGGCAGAAGAAGCTCGACGAGGCGCTGGCGCAGTTCCGCGAGCTCGAGAAGGTCGACGCCGACCCGCGCGAGGCGCGCACCAAGATCGGGCTCATCTACTTCGAGAAGGGCGAGCTCGATCGCGCCGCCACCGAGTTCAACCTCGTGCTGGCGTCCGAGCCCGAGAACACGCGGGTGCGCTACTACCTCGCCGCCGTGTACGCCGAGCTCGGCGAGGACGACCGCGCCATCGAGGGCTTCGGCGACATCCCGCCCGAGTCGGAGTACTACGTCGACGCCCGCCTGCGTCGCGCCTACCTCATGCAGAAGGACAACCTTCCCGGCGCGGTGAAGGAAGTCGAGGGTGCGCTCGAGGTGAAGCCGGGCAATCCCGAGCTGATGAGCTACCTGGCGTCGCTCTACCGGGAGCAGAAGAACTATCAGGGCGCGGTCGTCGTGCTCGAGCAGATGGTGGCCACGGCGCCCGACAACGATCGCTACCGCTTCACGCTCGGCGCCGCCTACGACGAGGTCAAGAACAAGGACAAGGCCATCGAGGAGATGCAGCGCGCGATCGCGCTCAATCCGCGCAACGCCGCGGCGCTCAACTACCTCGGATACACCTACGCAGATCTCGGCATCAATCTCGACGAGGCGGAGAAGCTCATCCGTCGCGCGCTCGAGCTCGAGCCGGAAGACGGCATCTACATCGACAGCCTGGGCTGGGTTTACTACCAGCGCGGCGACTACCCGAGGGCGGTGGAGCACCTCGAGCGCGCCGTCGAGCTCGCCGGCGAAGATCCCACCATCGTCGAGCACCTCGGCGACGCCTACCAGCGCACCGGGCAGACCGAAGCCGCGCTGCGCGTCTACCGCGATGCGCTCGGTCGCGCGAAGGAAACCGAGCAGATCGAGCGCCTGAAGGGCAAGATCCAGATGCTCGGCGGAGCCGTGCAAGCGGGCGGCTCCCGGCTCTGAGGCATGGTGAGCCGACCGCGCCGGCACGGCTGGCTCGTCGCATTGGTCCTGGTCGCGGGGTGCTCGCTCTTCCGCGGTGGGCCCGGAGCGTTCCGCACCGGTGTCACGGCCGAGGAGCTCGTCACCCGCATGACCGAGCGCCGTCAGGCGGTCACGTCGCTGCGCGCGCGCGCGCGCCTCAAGGCCGGGCTCGCCGGCATGTGGACGCGCGAGGCGGTGCTGGTGCGACGGCCGACCGACGTGCGTGTCGACGTGCTGTCGCCCTTCGGCCTGGCGCTCGCGCTCGGCGCCAGCGCGGACCTGCTGTGGGTGTACCCGCCGGCGCAGGGCGTGCGGTTCGAGGGTGCGTCGAGCCCGGAGAACCTGTCGCGGTTTCTCGGCGCCCCGGTCGAGGTGACCGATCTCGTCGACATCCTGCTCGGCATGGCGCCGGCACGCACGCCGTCGGGCGAGCCGGAGATCGCCGTCGTGGCCAACGACGAGTATCGCCTGACCATCGCGTTCGACGGCGGCGTACAGACGCTGTGGTTCGCGGGCGACACGCTCGACCTGCGCCGCGCCGAGGAGCAGCGGGGCGAGTCGACGGTGCTCACCGTCGCCTTCGACGACTACCGCGACGGCTTCCCGCACGCGCTCGCGGTGACGGCGCCGGTCGTCGGGTCGAGCGTCCAGCTCGCCTACGACGACGTCGAGACGAACGCATCGATCGACGCGGTGCTGTTCGCGCCGCCGCCGGCGCCGCGCACGGCGCCGCTCGAATCGGCGGCCACGTCCAGCTGATGGCGCTGCTCGAGGTGCAGGATCTGCGCATGACCTTCCCGCTCGAGGGCGGTGGGGAGGTCGCGGCCGTCGACGGCATATCGTTCACGCTCGACCGCGGTCGCGTGCTCGGGCTCGTCGGCGAGTCGGGCTGCGGCAAGAGCATGACGGCGCTCTGCCTGCTGCGGCTGATCCCGCCCCCCGGACGCATCACGGGCGGGCGCATCCTGCTCGACGGTCGCGATCTCCTGACGCTGCCCGAGCGCGACATGCGCCGCGTGCGCGGCGCGCAGGTCGCTATGATCTTCCAGGAGCCGATGACGGCCCTGAATCCGGTCCTGACGGTCGGCAGCCAGGTGGCCGAGGCGGTGGCGCTGCATCAGTCGCTGAGCGGCCGCAAGGCGTGGGAGCGTGCGGTGGCGCTCCTCGGCGAGGTCGGCATTCCGGACGCCGTGCATCGCGCCCACGACTATCCGCATCAGCTCTCCGGCGGCATGCGCCAGCGCGTCATGATCGCCATGGCCATCTCGTGCGAGCCCGCGGTGCTGGTCGCCGACGAGCCCACCACCGCGCTCGACGTCACGATCCAGGCCGAGATCCTCCTGTTGCTGCGTCGCCTGCGCGAACGGCGCGGCATGGCCGTGCTGCTCATCACGCACGATCTCGGCGTCGTCGCGGAGCAGGCGGACGACGTCGCCATCATGTACGCGGGACGCATCGTCGAGCGCGCGCCGGTCGTCGAGCTATTCGAACGACCGCTGCACCCGTACACGCAGGCGTTGCTGCGCTCCATGCCCGTGCTCGGCCGGCACGCGGACCGTCTCGAGACGATTCCCGGGCAGGTGCCGTCGTTGCGCCACCTGCCGAGCGGCTGCGCCTTCCGCGATCGATGCCCGCAGGCGATCGACGCCTGCGCCGCGGCGGTGCCGCCGCTGGAGACCCGCCCGGGAGACCGCCAGGTGGCGTGTATCCGCGCATGACGACGCCGGCACCACTCGTCGAGGTGCGCGATCTGCGCAAGCACTTCCCGCTCGGCGGCGGCCTGTTCCGCCGCGGCAGCGGCGCCGTGCGGGCCGTCGACGGCGTGACGTTCAACATCCGCCGCGGCGAGACGCTCGGTCTCGTCGGCGAGTCGGGCTGCGGCAAGTCGACCCTCGGCCGCCTGATCCTGCGCCTGATCGAGCCCACCTCCGGCGACGTGCGATTCGAGGGACGATCACTCTACGAGCTGGGTGCGCGCGACCTGCGGGCGATGCGGCGCGCGATGCAGATCGTCTTCCAGGATCCGTACGGGTCGCTGAACCCGCGCATGCGCGTCGCGCAGATCGTCGGCGAGGGGCTCGTGATCCACGGCATGGGGACGCGCCCCGAGCGCGAGCAGCGCGTGCGCGAGCTGCTCACGTTGGTAGGCCTTCCGGCCGACGCCGGCGATCGCTATCCGCACGAGTTCAGCGGCGGACAGCGCCAGCGCATCGGCATCGCGCGCGCGCTCGCCGTCGAGCCGCGCTTCATCGTCGCCGACGAGGCGGTGTCGGCGCTCGACGTCTCGATCCAGGCGCAGATCCTGAACCTGCTGCAGGACCTGAAGCATCGGCTCGGGCTCACCATGCTGTTCATCTCGCACGACCTGCGCGTCGTCGAGCATCTGAGCGACCGGGTGGCGATCATGTACCTCGGCCGCATCGTCGAGATCGGGCCGCGCGAGCAGGTGTACGGCGACCCGCGCCACCCCTACACGAAGGCGTTGCTGTCGGCGGTGCCGGTGCCCGATCCGCGACGCCAGATCGACCGGATTGCGGTCACGGGGGACATGCCGAGCCCGGTCGCACCGCCCTCCGGCTGCGCGTTCCACCCGCGCTGTCCGCACGCGATGCAGGTCTGCCAGCAGGTGGTGCCGCCGCTCGAGCGCGGGCGGAGCGGACGCGCCGTCGCCTGCCACGTGTTTCCGGCAGACATGCCGGCCGATACGTAGACAGCCACGCGCGGCCCCCCTATACTCCCGCCGCTTCGCGCGATGCGCCGTCTCGGTCGCGCGTCAGGAGGTCGGTCATGGGTGGTCCCAAGGTGTGGCAGGATGTGCGCGTGTCCCTGGGACCCGACGCCGAGGTCACGGGCAAGTTGTCGTTCGTCAGCCCGACCCGGATCGAGGGTAAGCTGAAGGGCGAGGTGCGCTCGTCCGACCTGCTCATCATCGGCCCGGAGGCCGTGGTGCAGGCCACGGTGCACGCCGACAAGCTCGTCGTGCTGGGTGAGGTGCGGGGCGAGGTGCTCGGCGCCGCCCGCATCGAGATCTGCTCCGGTGGTCGCCTGTTCGGCGACGTCGAGACGCGCAGCCTCGTGATTCAGGAAGGCGCGGTCTTCGAGGGCCAGTCGCGCATGGCTCAGGGCGCCGGCGTGGCGGCGGGCCTGAGCAAGTAGCCGGCCGTCAGGCCTTGGCTTTGGTGGTGGCGCCGACCTTCGCGCGCTTGTCTTCCTGCACGCGGGCGGCGCGACCGGACAGCTCGCGCAGGTAGTACAGCTTGGCGCGACGAACGGCGCCACGCATCACGACGTCGATGCGCTCGATGCGCGGCGAGTGCACCGGGAAGATGCGCTCCACGCCGACGCCGTAGGACGTCTTGCGGACCGTGAACGTCTCGCGGTTCGCGCCGCCGCTGCGGGCCAGCACGGTGCCCTCGAATACCTGGATGCGCTCCTTGTCGCCTTCGACGACGCGCACGTGCACCTTGACGGTGTCACCAGGCTTGAAGGCAGGGACGTCGCTGCGCAGCTGCTCCGACTCGATCCGGTCGATGGTGTTCATGGAAACTCGCATTACTAGCGTCCGTGCCGGAGGCGGTCAAGGATGATGGAGGCCGCGCTGCGGACCGACAGATGGTTCCAGCCGTCGGTCCCCTCGATGGGCTCGAGGAAGTCGTCGAGTCGCTCGACCACCTCGTCGGCCAGGCCCCAGCCCGTCCCGAAGACCAGCAGCTCCGGCGGCCCGGGGCGATCCAGACGCTCCCGCATGGTCGCGTAGGGCAGGCGGTCCGGTCCGGGCCGGGCACTGGTCCCCACCAGACGGGGCATCGTGCCGGTTTCCCGCTCGATTTCGGCGATCACGGCGTCGAGCTCGGGGGCCTGACGGACCGTCGCCAGGGCCTCCCCCCGGTTGGCGTTGTAGGTGGCCCCGGGACCGCTCTCCCAGTGACGGATGATGCGGTCGACCAGCCGGCGCAGGGTCACCACGGGGGTGCACACGTAGAAGGCACGGACCCCGAAGGTCTTGCTGGCCCGCCCGATGTCGTGGACGTCGAGGTTGGTGACGGCCGTGGTCACCACCGTCCCCGTCTTGTCGTAGACGGGGTGGTGGAGGAGCACCAGGTAGAGGTCAGCCATCGTCGCGCCATCCGAGGCTGCGCAGAAAGGCCCGGGCGGCCGCGTCGAGCGGGGCGGTGACGAGGAGGTCTGGGCGGCGCTCGAGCGTCAGGCGGAGCGCCTCCTGGCGGCGCCAGCGACGAATGGCGGCGTGGTCGCCCGAGCCGAGCACGGCCGGGACGTCGGCGCCGTCGTGCGTCCACGGGCGGGTGTACTGGGGATGCTCGAGCAGCCCGGTGGCGAACGAGTCGTCGGGGGCGGAGGCGTCGTTGCCGAGGACGCCGGGCAGGAGCCGCGCGATGCCGTCGAGGACGACCAGCGCTGCGAGCTCGCCGCCGCTCAGGACGTAGTCGCCGATCGACAGCTCCTCGTCGATGGCGGCGAGCACGCGCTCGTCGACGCCTTCGTAGCGGCCGCACACGAGCAGCAGGCTCGGCTCCTTCGCCAGCGCCCCGAGTCGCTCCTGCCCGAGCCGCGGGCCCCGCGGCGAAAGCAGGATACGGCGTGGCGACTCGGCGGCACTCACGTGCGCGATGGCGGCGAGCAGGGGCTCCGGCTTCATGACCATGCCCTGGCCGCCGCCGTAGGGGACGTCGTCGACCTGGAGATGCCGGCCGGACGCGTAGTCGCGCAGCTGGTGCAGCGACACCTCGAGCGCGCCGATCTCCCGCGCGCGTCGCAGCGGCCCGGCGGCGAGCGGCGAGCCGAACATCTCCGGGAAGAGCGTGAGGACGTGCGCGCGCAGCGTCAGTCCAGCAGACCCGGCATCGGGTCGATGAGGACGCGGCGCGCGTCGCGATCGATGGTACGCACCACGTCGGCGATGACGGGAATGAGATGCTCGTGCGTGCCGTCGCGGACGATCCAGACGTCGTTCAGACCCGTCGCCATGGTGTCGGCGATGGTGCCGAGATGGCGCCCGTCGACGGTGTCCACCGCGAAGCCGAGCATCTCGTAGAGGTAGAACTCGTCGGCGTCGACGGGCGGCAGGTCGGCCTCGCGCACCAGGATGCGTGTCCCGCGGAGGTTCTCGGCGGCGGTGCGGTCGGTGACCTCGTCGAGCGTCAGGAGCAGGACGCTGCCGCTACCGTGCGGCGCAATGTGGGCGATTCGGACCTCGCGCCACTGGCCGTCACGCTCGAGCAGGACGGTGCGGTCGTCGATCAGGCTCGGCGCCGGCGGCTGATAGGGATGGACGCGGAGCATGCCACGCAGTGCGTGGGCCCCGGTGATCTCGGCGACGGCGACGGCGGTGGCGTCGGCGTCGACCGTGGTGCCCGGGAGCCGGCGGTCCGGCGCCATGACGTCAGGGCTCTTCGATGATCTCGAGGACGACTTTGCGGTTGGTGCGGGACGCGGCGGCATTGAGAATGGTTCGGATCGATTTGGCGGTGCGGCCCTGCTTGCCGATGACCCGTCCGATGTCTTCCTTGGCGACCCGAAGCTCGAGGACCGAGGTGGCGTCCCCCTGCGTCTCCTTCACCTCGACGGCGTCTGGGTGGTTCACCAGGTGCTTCGCCAGAAACAGAACGAGTTCCTTCATTGGAGTCGCAGCTCCTCCGGAGCTTCCAGAAGGGCCGGTGCGGTTATGCGGGAGGCGCCGCGGGCGTCGCGCCGGCTTGCTTCTCGAGCAGCTCCTGCACGGTCTGGGTAGGCTGCGCGCCCTTGGCGCGCCAGGCGTTGATCTTCGCCGTGTCGAGTTTGACGAGAGCGGGATTGCGCGTCGGATCGTAGAGGCCCACCTGCTCGATGAACCGGCCGTCGCGCGGGGAGGCCGCGCTGGCGACGACGATGCGGTACACCGGGTGCTTCTTGCTGCCGTGGCGGGCGAGGCGAATCTTGACCATTGATCGAATTCCTCTTCGGGTCTCGGGTGTCAGCGAAGCATGCCGGGCGGCATGCCCTGCATCATGGGTCCCGAGCCGAGCTTCTTCAGGACCTTCTTGGTTTGGGTGAACTGCTTCAAGAGGCGATTGACCTCCGACACGGACGTTCCGCTGCCGGCGGCGATGCGCTTGCGTCGATTGGCGTTCAGGATGTGGACGTTGCGGCGCTCTTCGCGCGTCATCGAGTCGATGATGGCCTCGACCCGCTTGAGCTCGTGGTCGGCGCCACCGAGGTCGGCGCCCTTCAGCATCTTCTTCACGCCGGGGATCATGCCGAGCAGCTCGGCGACCGATCCCATCTTCTTCACGGCGCGCAGCTGATCGCGGAAGTCTTCCAGGTCGAACTCGTTCTTCTTGAGCTTCTTCCCGAGTGCCTCGGCCTGGTCCTTGTCGTACGCCTTCTCCGCGCGCTCGATGAGCGACAGCATGTCGCCCATGCCGAGGATGCGCGACGCGATGCGGTCGGGATGGAACGCCTCGAGCGCGTCGAGCTTCTCGCCGGTGCCCGCGAAGATGATGGGCTTGCCGGTGACCGAGCGCAGCGACAGCGCGGCACCGCCGCGGGCGTCACCCTCGATCTTGGTGAGCAGGATGCCCGACAGCGTCAGACGCTTGCCGAAGCCCTGCGCCGTGGCGACGGCGTCCTGGCCGGTCATGGCGTCGGCGACGAGCAGGATCTGCCGCGGGTCGACGGCGGCGCGGATACGCTCGAGCTCGCCCATGAGCTCTTCGTCGACGGTCTGCCGGCCGGCGGTGTCGATCAGGACGACGTCGGCGCCCTGCGCCCGTGCGGCGGCGACGGCGCCGCGCGCGATGTTCACCGGATCGCCGCCCGCCGTGGACGGATGCACCGGAACGCCGAGCTGCGCTGCGAGCATGCCGAGCTGCTCGATGGCGGCGGGACGGTAGACGTCGGCCGGCACCAGATACGGACGGCGCCCTCGCTCGTCGCGCAGCCAGCGCGCCAGCTTGGCCGTGGATGTCGTCTTGCCGGCACCGTTCAGGCCCACCATCATGATGACGACGGGCGACGGACCACCGAGGTCGAGCGTGGTGGGCTGTCCGCCGAGCAGCCGCTGCAGTTCGCGATGGACCAGCTTGATGAACTGCTGCTCCGGCGTGAGGCTCCGGAGGACGTCCTGACCGAGGGCGTCCTTCTTGACCGCCTCTACGAAGTCACGGACGACGCCGACGTTGACGTCGGCCTCGAGGAGCGCCAGCCGAACCTCGCGCAGCGCCTCCTCGATGTTCCGTTCGCTGATCTTTCCCTGGCCCTGCAGCTTTCGCCACAAGCCTTCGAACTTCTCACCCAGGGATTCAAACATGCCTAGTTACACCAGCGCCGGAAAGGGCGGACGCTACTGGAGGTGGGTGGGGCTGTCAAGAAACCCCGAAACGACGAAGCCCCCGGGCGGTATGTCCGCCCGGGGGCCCCGGATACTGCAGTCTCAGTGAGCATGCAGCGGCATCACATCATGCCGCCCATGCCTCCCATACCGCCCATGCCACCGCCCGGCATGGCCGGCGCGGCGCCCTTGTCCTCGGGCTTCTCGGCCACCATGGCCTCGGTGGTGAGGAGCAGGCTCGCGACCGAGGCCGCGTTCAGCAGCGCCGTCCGGACCACCTTGGTGGGGTCGATGATGCCGGCCTTGAGCAGGTCTTCGAACTGTTCGGACGCGGCGTTGTAGCCGAACGCGCCCTTGCTGTTCTTGACCTTGTCGAGGACGATCGAGCCCTCGGCACCGGCGTTCTTGGCGATCCAGCGCATCGGCTCTTCGATGGCGCGCTTGATGATGTTGACGCCGAACCGCTCCTCGTCGGAGACGGTGAGCTTGTCGAGCACCACACCCGCGCGCACGAGCGCAACGCCGCCGCCGGGGACGATGCCCTCTTCGACGGCCGCCCGGGTGGCGTGGAGCGCGTCTTCGACGCGCGCCTTCTTCTCCTTCATCTCGACTTCCGTGGCCGCGCCGACCTTGACGACGGCGACGCCACCGACGAGCTTCGCGAGCCGCTCCTGGAGCTTCTCACGGTCGTAGTCCGAGGTGGTCTCCTCGATCTGCGCCCGGATCTGCTTGATGCGACCCTCGATGTCGGCCTTCTTGCCGGCGCCGTCGATGATGGTGCTGTTGTCCTTGTCGACGACGACGCGCTTGGCACGGCCGAGGTCCGTCAGGGTGACGTTCTCGAGCTTCATGCCGAGCTCCTCGGCGATGACCTTGCCGCCGGTGAGGATGGCGATGTCCTCGAGCATGGCCTTGCGACGGTCGCCGAAGCCCGGCGCCTTGACGGCGACGGTCTGCAGCGTGCCGCGGATCTTGTTCACGACCAGCGTCGCGAGCGCCTCGCCCTCGATGTCCTCGGCGATGATGACGAGCGGCTTGCCGGCGCGCGCCACCTGCTCGAGCACGGGGAGGAGGTCCTTCATCGACGAGATCTTCTTCTCGTTGATGAGGAGGTAGGCGTCCTCGTAGGTGCACTCCATCCGGTCGGGATCGGTGACGAAGTACGGCGAGAGGTAGCCGCGGTCGAACTGCATGCCCTCGACCACGTCGAGCTGCGTCTCGAGGCCCTTGGCCTCCTCGACCGTGATGACGCCTTCCTTGCCGACCTTCGCCATGGCCTCGGCGATGATCTCGCCGATGGTGGGGTCGTTGTTGGCCGAGATGGTACCGACCTGGGCGATCTCCTTCTGCTCCTTGGTGGGCTTGGAGAGGGCCTTGAGCTCGGCGATGATCGCGGTGACGGCCTTGTCGATGCCACGCTTGAGGCTCATGGGATCGTGGCCCGCCACGACCATCTTGAGGCCCTCGGTGAAGATGGCCCTGGCCAGCACGGTGGCGGTGGTGGTGCCGTCGCCCGCGACGTCGGAAGTCTTCGAGGCGACTTCCTTCACCATCTGGGCGCCCATGTTCTCGAACTTGTCCTCGAGCTCGATCTCCTTCGCGACCGTCACTCCGTCCTTCGTGACGTTCGGCGCGCCGAACGACTTCTCGAGGATGACGTTGCGACCGCGCGGTCCGAGAGTGACCGTCACGGCGTCGGCGAGGAGGTTGACCCCACGCAGGACCTTGTCGCGGGCCTCCTGGCCAAACTTTACCAGCTTTGCTGCCATCGATACTTCTCCTTCTCAGCTCTCGACCACGCCGAGGATGTCTTCCTCGCGCATGATCAGGTGCTCGTCGCCGTCGAGCTTGATTTCGGAACCGGAATACTTGCCGAACAGGATGACGTCGCCGACCTTGACGTCGAGCGGCTGGATCTTGCCGTCGTCGTTGGCCTTGCCCTTGCCGACCGCGATGATCTTGCCCTGCTGGGGCTTCTCCTTGGCGGTGTCGGGGATGATGATGCCTCCCTTGGTCTTCTGCGCTTCCTCTTCGAGTCGCTTCACGATGACGCGATCTTGAAGTGGTCTGATCTTCATACCCACTGCTCCTTTCGTTTTGTGCGAGCTAACGTGACGAGAACGTGAGGAAAATCGACGGTCAAACGGTGACGTCGACGTCGAGATCACGGTCCGGATTTACGAGGCGGCCGCAACCTAACCACACGACCCCGGGTGTCAAGCGGGGAAGTGTCAGCGACCGAGCTTCCGGCGCTCCTCCTCGAGGTACTGCCGGTAGAGCACGTCCCACTCCCGGCTGCCCGGGAGGACGCGCTTCGGCATGCGGCCTCGGGCGAGCTGATCGAGGCGCGCATCGACGTCGAACGCATCGGTCAGAATCTGCTTGGCTTCGTTGAGGAACAGCCGGTCGTTGCGGACGCGGCCGAGCTTGCCGTCGAGGACGCACTTCTGGATCGCGTGCGCGAGATAGGACAGACGGCCCTCGGAGAGCGTCACAGGGCGAATCCCTTCGCCTTGGCGATGCGCTGCTTCACCAGCTGCTCTACGCGGCGGAGGTCGAGCTCCTCGCGTCGCACGCCCGGCGCCCCCTGCCGGATCAGCTTCTCGGCCTCGGCCTGGGCCTCGCGCTCGATCGCCTCCTCCTCGTCGAAGTTCTTGTTGAGGAGGGCCACGAACCGCGCTTGCACCGTCGGCTCCGGCACGTCGAGCTCGAGCACCTTCTGGTCGACCAGGCGCCGGACCAGCGCCGCGGCGACCCGCTCGATCTGCGATGCGGACGGGCGCATCCCGGAGGACTTAGTTACCCGGCTCCGATTTTGCAAGGTCTACGTTGACTTGCAGGGGGCGAGTCGATAAGTCGGCGCGAAGTTGACGGACGCGCCGATCGGAAGGCCCAAGCGCATCCGGCGCGGCGCTACCGTCGGGGTGGTGGCGCCTGCGGGGCGCGTGCACGAGGAACGGCTGGTGGCCGGTGCGCGGGTCCTGGAAGGCTGGGGGCTGCGAGTGGTGATGGGAGACGCGGTGCTGGCTCGGCAGGCCTATCTGGCGGGACCGGACGACGCGCGCCGCAGCGATCTCCAGCGCATGATCGACGATCCCGGCATCGAGGCCATCTTCTGCGCCCGCGGCGGGTACGGCAGCCAGCGGATCGTCCCCTCGCTCGACCTGAGCGGCCTCGTCCGGCGGCCGAAGCCGCTCATCGGCTACAGCGACATCACGGCGGTCCTCACCGCCATGATCGGTGCCGGCGTGTCCGGCATCCACGGCCCGATGGTCGCGGCCGATCTGTCGCGCGGCATCACCGACCGCTCCCGCGACCATCTGCTGCACGTGCTCACCGACGCCGACTACCTGTGGGAGGTCGACGTCCCCGTCGAGATCCGGCCGGGCCGTGCGACGGGGCGACTCGTCGGCGGATGCCTGTCGGTGCTGGTGGCGTTGATGGGCACGCCGTGGGCTCCCGACCTCGAGGGCGCCATCCTGTTCCTCGAAGACACCCACGAGTGGCCCTACCGCCTCGACCGCCTGCTCACGCAGCTCCTGCAGTCGGGCCGGCTCGACGGGGTGGCGGGTGTGGTCTTCGGCACCATGGCCGCCTGTCGCTCGCTCGACGGTGTCGATTCGCTCGACGTCGTGCGCGAGCGCTTCGCCGACGTCCCCTATCCGGTCGCGTTCGGGCTCCCCGCGGGTCACGACCCGGCCGAGCACGACGTCGAGAACCTGGCGCTGCCGCTCGGTACCCGCGTCGTGCTGGACACGGCGCGCGGCCGGCTGACGGCGCTCGAGCCGGCCGTTGTCTAACGCCGTGCCCATCCGGGTCGCCAGCTCGACACGGACCGACTTCGGACGCGTCGCCGAGGTGCTCGAGTCGGCGATCACGGCGGGGGCGTTCCCGGGTGCGGTCATCCTGGTGGCGCGCGGCGACGAGATCGTGTGGCACGCGGCGTTCGGCTCGCGCAGCCTCGAGCCCGAGCGCACGCCGATGACGCCCGACATGGTCTTCGACCTGTCGTCGCTGACGAAGCCGCTCGCTACCACGACGGCGCTGCTGCACCTCGTGCGCGAGGAGAAGATCCGCATCGACGACCGCATCACGCGCTTCATCCCGAACTTCGGCGTGCACGGGAAGACGCACGTCACGGTGCGCCACCTGCTGTCGCACTGTTCGGGGTTCGCGGCGTGGCGCCCGTTCTGGAAGGAGATCGTCCGCACCGAGCGGCAGGGGCGGCCGAACTGGCTCGCCAGTCGCGGTGCGCGCGCGCTGGTCTACGAGCAGATCCATCGCGAGCGCCTCGAGTACCAGCCCGGGGCCAAGGCGGTGTACAGCGATCTCGGCTTCATGCTCCTCGGCGAGCTGATCGAGATGCTGACGTACTCCAGTCTCGACCGCGTCTGTCAGGAGCGCATCTTCCGCCCGCTCGGCCTGCACGCGACCGGCTTCGTCGACCTCTCGCGCCTCAAGGTGCAGAAGATCGTGCCCGTGACGGAGCGCATCGCGCCCACCGAGCGCTGTCCGTGGCGTGGACGCGTGCTGTGCGGCGAGGTGCACGACGACAACGCGTGGGCCGTCGGCGGCGTCGCCGGGCACGCCGGTCTGTTCAGCAACGCCGTCGACGTGCATTCCCTGGTCACCCGACTGCGGCAGTGTCATCGCGGCGACGACGACTTCGTGCTGCCGGCGCTGATGCAGCAGCTCTGGACGCGCGACGAGACCACGCCGGGCTCGACGTGGTGTCTCGGCTGGGACACGCCGACGCCCACCGGATCGAGCGCCGGCGCGCGCGTCGGCAAGCGCGCCGTCGGCCATCTCGGCTTCACCGGGACGTCGATCTGGATCGACCTCGAGCGCGACGCGCACGTCGTCCTGCTCACCAATCGCGTACATCCGCACCGCAGCAACGAGCGCATCCGCGAGGTGCGGCCGCGGGTGCACGACGCCGTCTGGGAGGCGCTCGACGCATGAAGGTCCACCTGATCGCCGCGTGCGGCGTCGGCATGAGCGCGCTCGCCGCCCTGTTGCGCGAAGCGGGCCACGAGGTGACGGGCTCCGACGACCAGGCGTATCCGCCCGCCAGCACGCTGCTCGAGGAGCTCGGCGTGACGGTGCACTCGGGCTACGACCCGGCGCGCCTGCGCGGCGCCGACCTCGTCGTGTGCGGCAATGCCGTGCGCAGCACCAACGTCGAGGCCACGGCGGCGCGCGAGCAGGGCATGCGCATGACGTCGTTCCCGCAGGCGCTGGAGGAGCTCTTTCTCGAGGGACGGCGTCCGCTGGTGGTGGCGGGCACGCACGGCAAGACGACGTCGGCATCGATGCTGGCGTTCGTGCTCTCGCGCTGTGGGCGCGATCCCGGCTGGCTCATCGGCGGCGCGCCGCGCGACCTGGGCTCGAACGCCACCCTCGGCGGCAGCCCGTGGTTCGTCGTCGAGGGCGACGAGTACGACTCGGCGTACTTCGACAAGGGGCCCAAATTCCTCCACTACCGCCCCGACATGGTCGTGCTGACGGCGGTGGAGTTCGACCACGCCGACATCTATCGCGACCTGGCCGCGGTGCAGGGCGCCTTCCGGAAGCTCCTCGGCATCATGCGGCCCGGCGCGCCGCTGATCGCATGCGGCGACTTCCCGCACCTGCTCGACGTCGTCGACGGGACGCATGCGCGGCTGGTGCGCTTCGGGCTCGACGCCGCCAATCCGTGGCGCGTCACCGACCTCGTCGACGACGGCTCGGCGACACGCTTCCGCGTGCGCGAGCACGATCGCGTCGTCTGTGACGTCACGCTGCGGGTGCCGGGATCGATCAACGCGCGCAACGCGCTCGGCGTCCTGCTGGTGGCGCACGAGGTGGGCGTGTCGTGGGAGTCCGCGGCCGCCGCGCTGGCGGAGTTCCAGGGTGTGCGCCGTCGCCAGGAGGTGGTGGCGTCGGTGCGCGACGTCACCGTCATCGACGATTTCGCGCACCATCCGACGGCCGTCGCAGGAACGCTGGCGGCGCTCCGCCTGCGCTATCCGGGACGCCGGCTGCGTGCGGTGTTCGAGCCGCGCTCGAACACGAGCCGACGGCGCGTCTTCCAGGACGAGTTCGCCGACGCGCTCGCCACCGCCGACGAGGCCGTGCTGGCCGCCGTCTTCGCCAAGGCGAACGATCCGATCCCGGCCGACGAGCGGCTCGCGCCGGAGACCATCGTCGGCGACATCGTGCGGCGCGGCGTGCCGGCCCGTACCATCGACGGCGTGCCGGCGATCCGCGACTACCTGGTGTCTTCCGCCCAGCCCGGCGACGTCATCGTGATCATGTCCAACGGCGCGTTCGGCGGCCTGCCGTCGCTGGTGGCGTCCGGGCTCGGCGCGTAGAGCTGGCGATACACCTCGTAGTGCCCGAGGACCGACTTCACGTAGTCGCGCGTCTCGCGGTAGCTGATCAGCTCGACGAACTCGTCGTCGGGTCGCGTGCCATAGCGGCGATCCCACTTGGCGACGGCGTCCTCGCCGGCGTTGTAGGCGGCGAGGGCGCGCACCTTCGAGCCGTCGTAGCGATCGAGGAGCCGGCGCAGCAGCGCGGTGCCGAGCGTGACGTTCGGCTCCACCTGATGGAGCGTCGGCCGATCGGGCGCGGGCAGGCCGCGCGTGGCGGCGACCTCGCGCGCCGTGCCGGGGAGGAGCTGCATCAGACCGTGGGCATCGGCGGGTGAGACCGCTTCCGGCACGAAGAGGCTCTCCTGGCGCACCAGCGCCGTCACCAGCAGCGGGTCGAGATCCACCTCGGCGGAGCGATCGCGAATGACGTCCCAGAAGCCGAGCGGATAGAGATAGTGGCGCCGCGCGGTGGGACTGGTGCGTGCTAGCCGCAAGGCGGCGCCGGGCGCATCGATCGCGCTGTAGGCGTCGAGCAGGTCGCCGGTGGGTGCGGTCGCCGCCATGGCGTCGAGCTCGAGGCGCGCCAGCCGGCGGTAGCCGAGCTCGTACAGGAGTCGGGCGCGCGCCGCGTGCGGACCGTCGAGGCCGGGAGGAAAGACGGGCCGGGCGAGCTCGACCTCGACCGGCGTCGGGCTCTGTGGCGGCTCGCCACGTCGTGCCCGCGCCAGGCCACCGTAGTACGTCGCGGCGTGACGGTCGGCGACGTGGGTGAGCTTCGCGTCCGCCTCGGCCGATCCGAGGGCTTCGAGCGACCGCGCCTCCCAGTATTCGGCCGCGATCCGTGTGTCGCGCTCGCTGTCGATGGCCAGATCGTGGAACGCCTGGGCCGCCGCGGCGTAGTCGGCGGCGAGGAAGCGTACCCAGCCGGCGCGCCAGCGAGCCTCCTGCGCCGTCGACGCCATGGGGAAGCGTCGTGCCAGCGCGGTGTAGGACGTGGCTGCCTCGGCGTACTCGCCGGCCTCCTGCTGGATGCGGCCGACGGCGTAGAGCGCGTCGGGGGCCTCCTGGCTCTGCGGGAAGCGTTCGAGCAGGTCGGCGAACAGGCGCTGCGCCCCGGCGTCGTCGTCGGCGTTCCAGCGCCAGCGGGCGGCGCCGGCGAGCGCCTTCGGGCCGAACGTCGGGTGGCCACGGTCGGCCAGGGCGAGGCACAGAACCTGCGCACGCTCGCGGTGCCCCAGTCCGTGCTCGGCGCGGGCCTCGATCCAGAGCGCCTGCTCGTGCTGGTCGGGGTCGGGGTTCATGGCGAGGACGGCCTGCGCCTCTTCCATCGCCCCCGCCGCGTCACCTTCGCCGAGCCGGAGCTCGCCTTCCGTGAGACGGCCCGCGGTGTCGGCCAGCAGGGCAGGCTGGCGCTCCCGGACGCGGTCTGCGATCCGTTGCGCGCGACGGGCGACCAGGCCGCGCGGTCGGGCCGTCCGCAGCTCGAGAGCGAGTCGCGCGGCCTCCGTGTCGTCACCGACGTCGAGGGCGATGTCGGCGAGCATCAGGGTGGCGATCGTGGCCCGACGGTCGGTCGGCGGCAGGGCCGCGCGCGCCGAGGTCAGCCACGCCCGCGCATCGGCGTCGCCACCGGTTCGACGGCGAACCTTGCCGACGACGAGCTGCGCCGGCCCCACCCAGATCGACTCGGGATGCTCGCGCGCGAGCGTGTTCGCGCGTCGGGCCGCGCCGTCGGCGTCACCGCTCGCCGCCGCCCGCCACACCCGGAGGTAGATCGCCAGGTCTTCGAGCTCCGGATGCGCGTTCGCGACGTCGACGAGGTGTCGTGGCGGCGACCCGGTACGCTGCGGTGCGGCAGGCTGCGGAGCGGGCGCGACGGGCACAGCGCGAGGCTGCGAGCGCGAAACGACGGGGTCGTGCTGGACCGAGAGGCAACCGGCGGCCACCACCAGCCCAGCCACCCACAACGCCGATGTGCGGCGCATGACCTCGTTCCGGGCTAGCACGCGATCCCCATGCCGGCAACTTGACACGTGGCCTTCGTGCCGAGAGCATGCGCGCCGTGTCCGAAGCGTTCGACGTCATGGCGGCTCGCATCGCCGTCGTGCGCGCCGAAATCGCCGAGCATGCGCTGCGGGCCGGACGCGATCCCGCCGCCGTCCGCATCGTCGCGGTGACGAAGACCCTCCCAGCGGCCGCCGTGCAGGCGGCGCTCGCGGCCGGGCTCACCGACGTCGGTGAGAACTACGTCCAGGAGGCCCGTGCGAAGCGTGACGCCTCGCCGCCCGGGGCCACCTGGCACCTGATCGGGGGGCTGCAGCAGAACAAGGCCCGTGTCGCCGTTGCCCTGTTCGATCGCATCCACTCCGTCGACTCGATCCGCATCGCGGACGCCCTCGATCGTGAGGCCGCCGCCGCGGGACGTCGACTGCCGGTGCTGCTGCAGGTGAACCTGGCCGGACGGGAGACCCAGCGTGGCGCCATGCCGGACGCCGTGCCGGCGCTCGCGCGCCACGTGGCGGGCCTGCCCGCCCTGGCGCTCGACGG
Source organism: uncultured Binatia bacterium (SeqCode) (assembly GCA_964404165.1). Classification (GTDB taxonomy): domain Bacteria; phylum Desulfobacterota; class Binatia; order DP-6; family DP-6; genus DASYLJ01. The sequence goes on from CAYOIZ010000030.1 coordinate 63,270, forward strand.
CCTGATGACGATCGCGCCCGCGGTGGGTGCCGAGACCGAGCTGCGCGGGCATTTCCGCGCGCTCCGCACCCTGCGCGACGACGTGCAGAGGGTGCTCGGGGTTGAACTACCCCACCTGTCTATGGGAATGAGCGACGATTTCTCGCTCGCCGTCGAGGAGGGCGCGACGCTCGTACGGCTGGGACGTGCGCTCTTCGGACCTCGTGGGCCTGGTAACTGGCGGGAGGGTGCATGAAGAAGATTGGCTTCATCGGGGCGGGCAACATGGCAGGGGCGCTCATCCGGGGCTTCCTGCGCGCCGAGCGCTACAAGCCGGCCGACCTCTGGGTCGCCGATCCCGTCGACTCACAGGTCCGACGACTGAAACGCGCCCACAAGATCGACGGCACGCGCGACAACCGTCAGCTCGTGAGCCAGTCGCAGACGATCATCCTGGCGGTGAAACCGCAGATGATGGCGCAGGTGCTCGAGGACATCCGGTCCGAGGCCACCCCGAAGAAGCTCTTCATCTCGATCGCCGCCGGGTTTCCGCTCCGTCGCCTCGAGGCGGGGCTCGGGGGGCAGGCGCGGGTCGTGCGGGTCATGCCCAACACGCCGGTGCTGGTGGGGAAGGGCATCTCGGTGGCCGTCGCCGGCAGCAAGGCGACCGACGCCGACCTCAAGACGACCCTCAAGCTGTTCAAAGCCGTCGGCGAGGCGGTGTCGATCACCGGCGAGGACCTGCTCGACGCGGTCACGGCGCTCTCCGGCAGCGGACCGGCGTTCGTCTACCTCTTCGCGGAATGCCTGATCGAGGGTGGTGTGCGTGGGGGGTTGCCCCAGAACCTGGCCACACAGCTCGCCTTCGCCACGCTCGGTGGGGCGGCGGCCATGCTCGGTGAGAGCGGTCTGTCGGCACGCGAGCTGCGCGACATGGTGACGTCGCCGGGAGGCACCACGCTGGCCGGCCTCGGGGCTCTCGAGCAGCACCACTTCCGCGAGGCGGTGATCACGGCGGTCGAGACGGCCACCCGTCGTGCTCGCGAACTCGCGGCGGCCTGAGGGCGGCCGTGGGAGGCGTGCTCCTGAGCCAGTTCACGTTCGCGATCGCGACGATCCTGAACTACCTGCTCACGCTGTACTTCTGGATCCTGCTGATCTCGGCCCTGCTGTCGTGGGTCAATCCCGACCCGAACAACCCCATCGTGCGGTTCCTGCGCGCGGTGACCGACCCGTTGCTCTACCAGGTGCGCAAACGCCTGCCCTTCGTCTACGCCAGCGGCATCGACTTCTCGCCGCTGGTGGTGATGCTCGGCATCTGGTTCCTGCAGATGTTCGTCGTGCAGAGCCTGTTGGCCCTGGCCCAACGCGTCGCGGTTGCCATCGCCTGGGTCGCCGTTGCCTGAGCCCGACGGCTGGCTGCTGCCGTCGGGCGACGGGAGCATCCTGCGCGTCCACGCCCGACCGGGGGCGTCCAAGCCGGGGGTCGCCGGGTTCCATGGCGACGCCGTCTGCGTCCGGGTGCGGGCCCGGGCCGTCGAGGGCGCGGCGAATCGCGAGCTCCTCGCCACGCTGGCGGCGGCGCTCGACGTCGCGCCGTCGAGCCTCGCCATCGAGACGGGCACGCATGGTCGCGAGAAGCGTATCCGGGTCCGAGGGGTCGACGGGGCCGTGATCCGCGCCCGTCTGGCGACGGTACTCTTCGTTGACAAGCCTGGGACCCATGATTAGACGCGACCGATGCCGATCTACGAGTACCGGTGCGAGCACTGCGGGGATTTCGAGCAGAACCAACGCATTTCCGATCCGCCGCTGTCGAAGTGCCCGAAGTGCCGGCGCAAGGTTCGGCGGCTCATCTCGAACACCAGCTTCCAGCTGAAGGGCAGCGGGTGGTACGTCACCGACTACGGCCGCTCGGGCAGCAACGGCGGCACCAAGGACAAGGGCGGCACGGGCAGCGACAGCAGCAGCTCGAGCAGCGAGAGCAAGTCCGAGTCGAAGTCCGAGAGCAAGTCGGAGACGAAGACCGAGACCAAGGCCGAGTCGAAGCCGGAGAAGAAGGCCGCCGCCGCCAAGTCCAGCGACTGACCGGGGCCATCCTCGTCGGGGCCGACACCGGCGGCACCTTCACCGATCTCGTCGCGGTGGTCGGCGGTCGACTCGAGGTCCTGAAGGTCCGCTCCACCCCCGACGACCCCGCACGTGCCGTACGCGAGGGGCTGCGACGGCTCGGCGGCGAGCGCGAGGTGCGGCTGCACTACGGCTCGACCGTGGCGACGAACGCGCTGCTCGAGCGCCGCGGTGCACGCGTCGTGCTCCTCACCACCGCCGGCTTCGAGGACGTGCTCGCCATCGGACGCCAGACCCGTCCGGCGCTCTACGCCCTCGAACCGACGCGACCCGAGCCGCTCGTCCCGTCCGCGCGGCGGATCGGCCTCGCGGAGCGCGTCTTCGCCGACGGTCGCGTCGAGCGTGCGCTCGATGCCGCCACCGTGCAGCGCGCCGTCGCGACCGTGCGACGGAGCCGCGCCCAGGCCGTCGCGATCTGCCTGCTCCACAGCTACGCGCGTCCCGATCACGAGCGCCGGCTCGAGCGCGCGCTCGCCGGCGCCGGGCTGCACGTGACGGCGTCGCATCGGCTCCTGCGCGAATACCGCGAGTACGAGCGCGTCGCGACGACGGTGGTGAACGCGTACGTCGGCCCACTGATGGCCGAGCACCTGGGCCATCTTCGCCGCGCCGTACCCGAGGGCCTGCGCATCATGCAGTCGAACGGTGGGCTGGTCGGTGCCGCACTGGCTGCGGCGGAGCCGGTCCGCACCGTGCTGTCCGGGCCGGCGGGGGGCGTCGTCGGCGCAGCCAGTCGCGCCCGCCGGGCCGGGCTCTCGCGCGTCGTCACGTTCGACATGGGTGGCACGTCCACGGACGTCAGCCTGGTCGACGGGGCCCCGTCGTGGAGCGCCGAGACCATGGCGGCGGGGCTGCCGGTGCGCGTACCCGTCATCGACATCCACACCGTCGGCGCGGGCGGCGGCTCGATCGCGCGGCTCGACGACGGTGGGGCGCTGCGCGTCGGACCCGAGAGCGCGGGCGCCGACCCCGGACCGGCCTGCTACGGCCGCGGCACGCTCCCCACGGTCACCGACGCGGACCTCGTGCTCGGTCGCCTCGTCGAGACCGAATTCCTCGGCGGTGAGTTCGCGCTCGATCCGGCACGCGCGCGGGCGGCGCTGCGTCCGCTGGCGACGCGGCTCGGGCGCTCGCTCGAGGCCGCCGCCGCCGGCATCGTCGACGTCGTCACCGCGGCCATGGAGCGCGCGCTGCGGGTGATCACCGTGGAGCGCGGGCACGATCCGCGCGAGCTCACGCTGGTGGCGTTCGGCGGTGCGGGGGGATTGCATGCCGCCGATCTCGCGCGTGCGCTCGGCATGCGACGCGTGTTCGTGCCGCGCCATCCCGGCCTGCTGTCGGCGTGGGGCATGCTGTCGGCCGACGTGGTGCGCGACGTCGGCCGGACGCTGCGACAGGTGGCGCCCTCCGAACGCATACTGGCCGCGGGTTTCCGCGCCCTGCGTCGCGAGGCCGACGCCGCGCTGGCCGCCGAGGGCGTGCGCGGCGCGCGTGTCGAGACCGTGCTCGACGTGCGCTACGCCGGGCAGTCGTACGAGGTGAGCGTGCCGTGGCGACGGGGATGGACCGCCGACTTCCATCGTCGTCACCGCCAGCTGTTCGGACATGCGGCGCCGGAGCGGCCGGTCGAGGTCGTGACGCTGCGGCTGCGTGCCCGCGGCGGCGCCGCAGCTGTTCCGTCCGAGCCGGCCCGCCGTCGCGGTGACGGCGCGCCGCGGACCATGCGTGCCGTCGTGTTCGCCGGTCGTCCGCGGCGCACGCCCGTCTTCCGGCGCGACGACCTGCCGTCCGGATGGCGTCACGATGGCCCGGCGATCGTCTGCGAGTACAGCGCGACGACGGTGGTGCCGCCCGGATGGCACGCCACGGTCGAACGGACCGGCGGCCTCCTGCTGGAGGATCGCGATGCGTGAGCACGATCCCATCGCTCTCGAGATCGCGAACCATCGCCTCGCCGCCGTCGCCGAGGAGATGGGCGTCGTCCTCGGCCGCACCGCGCTGTCGCCGAACATCAAGGAGCGGCGCGACTACTCGTGCGCGGTCTTCGACGCCGACGGTGGCCTCGTGGCGCAGGCGGCCCACATTCCCGTCCACCTCGGTGCGACACCGCTCTCGGTGCGTGCCGCCATCGCGCGCGTGCCGATGGGGCCGGGCGACGTCGTCGTGCTGAACGATCCGTTCGCCGGCGGCACGCATCTGCCCGACGTCACGGTGGTGGCGCCCGTGTTCCTGCGCGGCGGCCGGAAGGCGTTCGCCTACGTCGCCAACCGCGCGCATCACGCCGACATCGGCGGCATGTCGCCCGGCTCGATGCCGCTCGCGACCGACATCTTCCAGGAGGGGCTGCGGCTGCCGCCGGTGAAGCTGGTCGCCGCGGGTCGCATCGTCGACGACGTGCTGGCGCTCATCCTCGCCAACACGCGGGTGCCCGACGAGCGCGTCGGTGATCTCCATGCCCAGTGGGCCGCGCTCCGCGTCGGGGCGGAGCGCGTGCGCGGACTGGCGCAGCGTCGTGGTCCGTCGCGGCTCACGGCCGAGATGGCGGCGCTCCAGGACTATTCGGCGGCACTCATGCGGGCCACGATCCGCCGCCTGCCCGAGGGCACGTTCCGCGCGCACGACGTGCTCGACGACGACGGCCTCGGCACGCGCGACATCCGCATCGCCGTCGCCATCACGCTCCGTGGCGGGCGGGCCCGCATCGATTTCACAGGCACCGCGCCGCAGACGCGTGGTCCCGTCAATGCGAACATCCCGGTGACGCGCTCGGCGGTGCTGTACGTCTTCACGACGCTCGCGCCGGAGGCGATTCCGCCGAACGAAGGCCTGGCGCGACCGCTCACCATCGCCGCACCCGAGGGCTCGGTGGTGAACGCGATGTCGCCGGCGGCCGTGGCGGGGGGCAACGTCGAGACCTCGCAGCGCATCGTCGACGTGCTCTTCCGGGCGCTGGCGAAGGCCGCACCCGACCGCATTCCGGCGGCGAGCTGCGGCTCGATGAACAACGTCGCGCTGGGAGGAACGTCGGCGGGTCGCGCGTTCGCGTACTACGAGACGGTGGCGGGTGGTGCCGGCGGCGGGCCCGCGCGCGCGGGGCTCTCCGGTGTCCACACGCACATGACGAACACGCTCAACACGCCGGTCGAGGCGCTCGAGGCGTACTATCCGCTGCGTGTGCGACGCTACGCGCTGCGGCGGCGCTCCGGCGGAGCGGGACGTCACCCGGGCGGTGACGGTGTGGTGCGCGAGCTCGAGTTCCTGACCCCCGCACAGGTGACCCTGCTCGGAGAGCGTCGCACCACCGGCGCCTGGGGTCTCGCCGGCGGTGCTGCGGGTGTTCCGGGTCGCGATCTGCTGATCCGCGATGGTCGCACGACGCGTCTGCCCGCGAAGGCGACCATCGACGTGCAGCCGGGTGACCGACTGCGTGTCGAGACGCCGGGCGGCGGCGGCTTCGGCCGCCCCCGGCGTCGCTGACGCTCAGGCCGCTTTGTCCTTGCTCAGCTCGTCGATGCGGCGCTCGAGATCGGCGACGCGACGGGACAGCTCGTCGACCGTGTCGACCTTGGCGACGCCGACCCGCGTGAGCAGCTCGTTCGCGAGCGTCGTCAGCTGGGTCAGGACCGTCGAGCGGATCTGGGTGCGGCGAGCCTCGAGGTCGCGAACCGCCTCGGCGGCGCGGCGACGGACGTCGGCCAGGGTGTCGAGCGGACGGCGCGCGACGAGCGCTCCGGCGTCCTCACGGATGCGACCGACGATGCGCTCACCCTCGGCCTGCATGCGCTTCACCGATGCGCGTACTTCGTCGAGCGACAGGCGGGTGGCAATGCTCTCTGCCATGCTTCTCTCCTCCTCTGCGTGTTTGTGTACGGAGGAAAAGGAACTACTACGCGCCGCGTCAACGGTCAACCAGGTATCCAGACCCGGGTTCGCGAGGCTCATTCCCCCGCGAAGTGAATGACGCCGTCCACCGGGACGAGCAGCTCCGGGATGCGCTCCGGGGGTACCTGATGGCGGAGGCGGAGGTGCGCGACGAACTTCTCCCGATCGTCGAACGTGGCGTCGTCCAGGTCGCAGACGTAGGGCGACTCGCCGTCGATCGACACCGTGCCGGGCACGAGATGGCGGTCGCTGCGGCGCTTCCAGTACATCCGCTCGTGCTCGTAGGGGTCGACGGGGACGAAGACGTCGACGTCGGCGCCGACCCCGGGGCGACGACGATCGTCACCAGCCACGGCGGCGCCTCCGAGGCAGAGGAGGGCCGCTACGAGCGCGAGAATCCGCATCGTCCCTCGTACGCTACGAGCCGCCGATTCGAGTCACAAGCCGTTGACCCCCCAGGGCGATTCCGTTAGTTCCTCCGGCTCGTCAGGGTCCGGGCCAGCGCGGTCGCATAGCTCAGTTGGTTAGAGCGCCTGCTTCACACGCAGGAGGTCCCAGGTTCGAGTCCTGGTGCGACCACTCCTGCGATGATTGCACTCGAGGGCGTGGAGAAGCGCTTCCGTCAGGGGGAAGCGGACGTGACCGCCCTCGGCGGCGTCACTCTCGACATCGCGACCGGGCAGTTCGTCGCCATCGTGGGGGCGAGCGGCTCCGGCAAGAGCACCCTCCTGCACCTGATGGGCGGCCTCGACCAGCCCACCGCCGGCGAGATCCGCATCGACGGCACCGCCATCTCGCGCATGAGCGACGACGAGATCACCATCTTCCGTCGCCGCAAGATCGGTTTCGTCTTCCAGTTCTTCAACCTGCTGCCCACGCTGTCGGCGGAGGAGAACGTCGCGCTACCCCTGCTGCTCGACGGCCGTTCGAGCCGCGAGGTCGCGCCCAAGGTCACGGCGGTGCTCGAGCAGGTCGGCCTCGCCCATCGACGGCGTCATCGCCCCGACGAGCTGTCGGGCGGCGAGATGCAGCGCGTCGCGATCGCGCGTGCCCTCGTCATCGATCCCGTCCTCGTGCTCGCCGACGAGCCCACCGGCAACCTCGACAGCCGCACCGGCGAGCAGATCCTGGCGCTCATCCAGGACGCCAACCGCAGCCGCGGCGCGACCGTGGTGATGGTCACGCACGACACCAAGGCCGCGGCCTACGGCAATCGCCTCGTGACGATGCGCGACGGCGGCGTCGTCGACGACTCGACGGCCTAGGCGGTTCGCACTTCGACGAGCACGAGCGGGTCGGTGCCGTCGTTCACGACCTGCGTGAAGGCATCGCCTGGCTCGACGTCGTCGCCCGCGGCGATCGCCACCGCCCGACCGTGACGTGTCACCCGTCCGCTCCCCTGCACGACGACCCAGTGCGCGCCCGCGGGTGCCGGCATCTCGTCCCCGGGCTGGATCGTGAGCCGTCGCACGACGAAGCCGTCGCCGCGATCGACGATCTCCGAAGCACCCCAGGGCTCCTGCACGACCGTGTGCGTGCGCGGCTGTGGCGCCTGGTCGAAGTGCTGCACGATGGCGCGGATGTCCTCGCCGCGATCCTTCGCCATCACCAGCACGGCGTCGCGCGTCGCCACCACCGCGACGTCGCGCAGGCCGACGGCCGCGATCGCCGGGCCCTCCGAGCGCAGCAACGAGCCCGCGACGTCGATCGCGATCACCTCACCGCCGACGGCGTTGCCGTGGGCGTCCTTCGGCTGCACCTCCCACAGCGCCGCCCACGAGCCGACGTCGCTCCAGCCCATGGTGACGGGGACCACCGCCGAATCCACGACGCGCTCCATGACGGCGGTGTCGATGGCGCACGACGGCGCGTCGCGGAACGCGTCGCCGAGGCGGAGGAACGTGGTGTCCCGCACGACGTCCTCGAGCGCCGCCTCACACGCCGCCACCACCGCCGGTTCGTGGCGCGTGAGCTCCTGCTGGAAGCGCGCGACCGGGAACAGGAAGATGCCGCTGTTCCAGAGGTGGTCGCCGGCCGCGAGGAACTGCTCCGCGGTGGCGCGCGGCGGCTTCTCGACGAAGCGGGTGAGCGCGAAGCAGCGTGGCAGGCCGTCGAGGGCGTCGCCGCGCTGCAGATAGCCGTAGCCGGTCTCCGGCCGCGTCGGCTCGATGCCGAAGGTGACGAGTCGACCCGCGTCCGCCGCGGCTCGTGCGTGTCCGACGGCTGCCTGGAACGCAGCCGGGTCGGTGATGGCATGATCGGCCGGCATGACCAGCATGAGCGCCCCGGGCGCGCGCGCCAGCAGGTGGGCCGCCACGATGCCCGCTGCCGGCGCGGTGTTGCGACCGATCGGCTCGACGATGATCGCCTCGGGAACGACGCCGATCCGTCGCAGCTGCTCGGCGACCACGAAGCGGTGATCTTCGCCGCAGATGACGATCGGCGGCGCGTAGCGTGCCGGATCGTGCGCGCGCAGCACGGTCTCCTGCAGCATGGTGCGCTCGCCGGTGAGCGGCAGGAGCTGCTTCGGCTGCAGCGCGCGGGACAATGGCCACAGGCGGGTGCCCGAGCCGCCGCAGAGCACCACCGGTACGATCAGCGTCACGCGGCGCATCCTCCACAGCCGCGAGCCGTCTGGCAACCGGAAACCAGGGCTGGCGCCGATCCGGGGCGCCGAGATCGTCGTCGTCGAGCGGGAGGCATCCTGACGCGGGTTCGTGCTAGAGCAGCCGCGTGCAGGACGTTCCCGGCATCCGAGCAGACCGCGTCGCCGCCTTCTTCCGGGCGCACGTGCCCGGTGGCGACACCGCGCTCACCTTCGAGCTCATCAGCGGCGGCCGCTCGAACCTGACCTATCTGGTGCACGGCGGCGAGCGCACCTGGGTGCTGCGACGCCCACCCCTCGGTCACGTCCTGCCGACGGCGCACGACATGGCGCGCGAGTACCGCGTGCTCTCGGCCCTGGCCGGCACGAACGTCCCCGCGCCGCGGGCGATCGCGCTGTGCGAGGACACGTCGGTCAACGACGCCGTCTTCTACGTCATGGACCACCGCCCCGGCGTCGTGCTGCACGACGGCGTGCCGTCGGGCTACGCCCCCGACGCCCCGTCGCGGCGTCGCATGGCGTCGGCGCTGATCGACACGCTGGTGCGGCTGCACGCCGTCGACTGGCGTGCCGTCGGACTCGAGGGCTTCGGCAAGCCCGACGGCTATCTCGAACGGCAGGTGCGCCGGTGGGCGACGCAGTGGGAGGGCAACAGGACGGCCGAGCTGCCGGCGGTGGACACGCTGCTGCGCCGGCTCGCGTCCGCCGTGCCGGCATCGCCGGCGCCGACGATCGTCCACGGCGACTTCCGGCTCGGCAACATGGCGCTCGACCCCGCCGATCCCGGGCACGTCGTCGCGGTGTTCGACTGGGAGATGGCGACGATCGGCGATCCGCTGGCCGACCTCGGCTACACGCTGATGTACTGGCCCGAGCCGGGCGATCCCGTCCCCTCGGGCATTCCGCCCATCACCAACCAGCCGGGGTTCCCGCCGCGCGCGACGTTGGTCGAGGAGTACGCGCGACGCAGCGGGCGCGACGTCGACCACGTCGACTTCTACCTGGTCCTGGCGTTCACCAAGCTCGCGGTGATCGCCGAGGGCATCTTCAAGCGCTTCCAGCTCGGCAAGGACGCGGGCACGTCGGGCGACTTCTCCCTCCGTGCCGCAGCACCGCTCGCGGAGCGGGCGCTCGCGATCGCCGACGCCGCGTCGGACCCGCGGCTGCGCGGCTAGCGCCGCGGTCCGGCGGAGCGGGGTTCGCGGGCCGGTCATGGCAGATCCGAGGTTCGTACGACGAGCGCCGACGGTGCGTCGATGGCCGATCGTCGCCGCCTGGATCGTCGGCGTCGTGCTGTTCCGTTGGGACGATTTCGCCAGCGGGTTGCAGCGGCTCAGCATCGCACCGGGCGACGGCCGGCTCCAGATGTTCCTCCGCGAGCACTGGCTGCGCGTGCTGCTCGGAGAGCACGCCTGGCGGGACCCGCCGATGTTCCACCCGGCGACCGGGACGCTCGGCTATTCCGATGGTGTCGTGCTCGACGTGCTCGTCTACGGCCCGCTGCGCCTCGTCGGCTTCGATCCGCCGCTGGCACTCGCGGCGACCTGGATCGTGCTCAGCGCCGTCGGGTACGTGGGTTTCTGGCTCGTGTGCCGGCGACTCCTCGGCGCGCCGCGATGGGCGGCGACCGTCGCGGCCTTGCTCTTCACGTTCTCGAACGGGCTGCACGCCACCACGCCGCAGCCGCAGCTCTACGCGGTGTACTACCTGCCGTGGCTGTGTCTCGGCATCGCGCACGCGGTCATGCGCTCCCGCGAGTCGATGGGGCAGGGCGCCGCCTGGAGCGCGGTCTGTGGTCTCGTCGCCGCGCTTCTCTTCCTGACGGCGTATTACATCGCGTGGTTCGCGGCGCTCGCGGGCGCCCTGTTCCTCCCGGTCCTCGTCGTCGTCGATCGGCCGACGCGACGGGCGCTGTTCGACGGTGGCACGCTGCGCCTCGTCGCCGCAGCGGGTGTCGGCTTCGCGGTGGGGCTCGTGCCGTTCGCGCTCACCTATCTGCCGATTCTCGCGGAGGGACGGGGGCGCGACTTCGCCGATGCCCTCGGCAGTGCCGGGACGCTGGCCGACCTGATCAACGTGGGCCATGCGAACCTGTTGTGGGGACAGCTGCTGCAGCACCTGGCCGGCTATCCCGTCGACCATCTGAACGACCCCAACGCGTACCGTACGATCACGCCACTCGTCCTGCTGACGGCGGTGGTGGGCGGCTTCTGGACGCTGCGACCCCGGGCACGACCGGCGACGGTCGCGATGCTGGTGACGCTGCTCGTCCTGTTGGTGCTGCCGCTGCGGGTCGGGACGCATACGCCATGGTGGTTCGTCTGGGAGGCGGTGCCCGGCGCCGCCGCCATCCGGCTCATCTGGCGGCTGCAGCTGGTGAATGGGGCGATCGCCGCCGGTCTCGTCGCGGTCGTGCTGTCGCGGATGGCGAGGATGCGACGGCGTTGGGCGACCGTCGTCGTCGTGCTCTGGGCCGCGCTGCTGCTCGTCGAACAGTTCAACCTGGACGACTGGGCGCAGCTCGACGTGCTCGCGGAGCGCACGCAGCTGGCCGCCGTCCCGCCGCCGCCGGCGGGATGCCGTGCCTTCGTGCTGACCGACGACGCGGGCATCGTCGACGTGCCGAACACGTTCGCGATGTCGGTGGCGATCCGCCTGCACATGCCGACGGTGAACGGCTACAGCGGATGGTGGCCGGCGGGGTGGGCGCTCTATCCCGACCCGCGCGTGACCATCCGCCCGGCGGCGGACGTCCTCGATGCCGCCGCCGCGTGGCTGCTGCAGCGCGACGCCCTCGACGGCGTCTGTCGCTACGACCTGCCGACGCACACCTGGACGGCGGATCCCTTCCGCAGCCAGGGGTCGGTCGACCCGGGGACCACGATCGAGCTCGGGACCGGTGGTGCCGGCGTGCGCCATGCCTTCGGCCCGGGCTGGAGCGCGCCCGAGCCCTGGGGCCGGTGGACGGAGGGCGCCGTCGCCGAGCTCGACTTCGCGCCGAGCGACGCGTTCGCCGCCGATCGGCCGATCGTCGTGCACCTCCTCGTGAGCGCGTTCCTCTTCGGCCCGCACACCGAGCAGGTCGTGGACGTCGCGGTGAACGGCCGGCCGGCGGCGCGCTGGGTCTTCACGCCGGCGGATTCGCCGCGCTGGGAGACGCTGCGCATCCCGGCCGACGCATCGGGCACGGGGCGGCGACTTCGCCTCGCCTTCCGCAACGAGCGCCCGATGTCACCGGCCGAGGTGGGATTCGCACCGGACCGCCGTCGCCTCGGCCTCGCGCTCACGCGCCTCTGGATCGGCCAGGAGTGACGACCTACCGCGCGCGCCAGACCACCGTGCCGTCGCGATCGATGTAGGCGACGCGCAGGCCGCCGAAGAGGCTGCCCGATTCCATGCGGGCGAGGCCGTCCTGGAAGCGCGCGATCCCGGTCCACGTCGTCGGGATCACCTCGCGGCCGGTGCGGTCGATGAATCCCCACGCGCTGCCACGGCATACGCCGGCGCGTCCGTCGACGAAGACGCCGACGTGACGATAGGGCAGCGGGCCGATCACGGTCTTCCCGCTGCGATCGATGTAGGTCCATCCCGCCGTGGTCTGGACGGCCGCCAGACCCTCGCTGAACGACAGCGCGTCGGTGCCGCCGGTCTCGATCACGGTGCGGCCGTCGCGATCGATGACGCGGATGGGCGCGTCGAGCGTGGGGCGGACGATGGCGAGCCCCTCCGAGAACGGTTGCGCCCACGCGTACTGCGCCGGAATGACCATCGCGCCGGTGCGGTCGATGTAGCCCGCGCGATCGTCCTCCCAGTCGCCGTCGAACGCGCAGGCGCGGCCGTCGTGGAAGCTCGCGATCCAGGCGGCGCGCATGTAGCGGAAGGGAATGACGACCGTGCCCGCGGGATCGATGAAGCCCGTCCTGCCGGCGCGCTTCACGGCCGCGAGGCCGTCGGCGAACGGGGCGGCGTCGTCGTACTGCGGTGGCACCACGACCGCGCCGGTGCGGTCGACGTAGCCGTAGCGCTCGCCCTCCTTCACCCGTGCGCGGCCCTCGCTGAAGGCGCCGGCGTCGTCCCAACGCAGCGGGATGACGACGCGACCGCGGCGATCGATCCATCCCTGGCGCGACACCGTCCGCGACACGCCGCCGTCGGTCTCGACGTGACGCGTTCCGACGGCGGCGAGCCCGTCCGCGAACGGCTCGGCGTCGTCCCACTGCGGCGCGATGACCATGCGGCCACTGCGATCGATGTAGCCGGACCGGTCGCGTGACGGCGCGGGGAAGAGTGGACCGTCGGCCGGAGGCTCGCCGGCATGCGTGCCCATGGCCCATCCGAGCACGATGGTGGCGAGCGCGCCGGAGATGGCGCGACGGAGCGTCGTCGGCATCGACACGACGACGTGCCTAGCGCGCGGTGCGTGGGATGGCCACCGCAATGCTTGTACGTGACGGGGCCGTATGCGAGGAGCGATCAAAGGGGGACGTATGATCGGACGTATCGTTCTGGGGATGGTGATGGTCGCCGCGCTGACGGTGATCGGGGTGTCGACGGCTCGGGCCGAGTCGAAGGGCTGCGAGAAGGTCGTGGCCGCGGCCGAGGAGGGTGGTGGCGGCATCAGCGCCGACGAGCTCGCCAAGAAGCTCAACGTCGACGTCGAGACGGTGCGCAACTGCCTCGACGCGGCCGCCAAGCCGAAGCCGGCCGACGCGGCGCCGAAGCACTGAGCCGACGGGCGCGGACGCACGACGAAGAGCAGCGCCGCCACGACCAGCGGCGTGGTGGCGAATCGCATGCGGTTGCCCTCGAGCCCGTCGGTGAGACACGCCGCCACCATCGGGCAAACGATCACCGCCAGCAGCACCCATGCGATCGCACCGTCGTGCGTCCGCCCCCTGAGGGCGCTCATGGACGGCCGCTGCGACGTCTCGCCGCGATCGAGGTCAGTGGTCCACCGTCACCGGCAGCAGGAGGAGGGCTAGAGGTCGCCGTCGCGCGCCACGCGCGCGGTCGTCTCCGCCAGCCAGGCGTCGAACTCGGGGCCGTCCCACGCGCGGTGCAGGCCGCGCCGGTAGTGGTCGGCGTTGCGGTGGTAGAGCCAGGCGTTGAGCCGGTTGTCGCGCGCCATGTCACGCTCGCGGATCACCTTCGCCGGCATCCCCGCGATGATCGATCCGGGCGGGAACACCGAGCCCTCCTTGACGAACGCGCCTCCCGCGACGATCGAGCCCCGCCCGATGACGGCGCGATCCATGATCGTCGCGCCGATGCCGACGAGGCAGTGATCCTCGACGACGCAGCCGTGGAGCGTGGTGTGGTGCGCCACCGAGCAGAACTCGCCGACGACGGTGCCGCACTCGTACGACACGTGGATCATCACGAAGTCCTGGATGTTCGACATGCGGCCGATGCGGACGTCGTGGCACTCGGCGCGGATGACCGCGTTGTGCCAGATGGAGGCGTCCGCCGAGACCTGGACCCTGCCATAGAGCTGCGCCGACGGTGCGACCCAGGCGCTCGGGTGGATGTCCTGCATCGGGCTCTCATAGAGCGGGCACGTCCGACACGCCAGGGTTTGACGCGGTCCCCGCTCGTCGCGCAGAACAGTGCCCGCATGAGACGATTCGACGATCGTGTGGTTCTCGTCACCGGCGCGGCCTCGGGTATCGGGCGCGCCACCGCGGAGCGCCTGGCCACCGAGGGCGCCTCGCTGTTCTGTGTGGACGTCCAGCAGGAGGCCCTGACGCAGCTCGTGAACGATCTGCGCGGGCTCGGCGCCACCGCCGAGTGGCGCGTCTGCGACGTCAGCGACGACGCCCAGGTCGACGCCACCGTCGCCGCCTGCGTCGAGCGCTTCGGCAAGCTCGACGTCCTCTGCAACGTGGCCGGCATCCTGCGCTTCGACCACGCGCACGAGATCCGCACCGCCGACTGGAACCGCCTCATGGCGGTGAACGTCAACGGCACCTTCTTCATGTGCCGCGCGGCGCTGCCGCATCTGCTGGCGTCGCGCGGCAACATCGTCAACGTCTCGTCCACCGCGGCGCTGTCGGGGCAGCCGTGGGCGGCGGCGTACTCGGCGACGAAGGGCGCGGTGCTGGCGCTGACGCGCACGCTCGCCATCGACTACGTGAAGCAGGGCGTGCGCGTGAACGCCGTCTGCCCGGGCGACATCACGACGCCGATCCACAACGCGTTCGCGCTGCCCGAGGGCGCGAATCCGAAGCTGCTGCGACGGGTGATGTCGCCCATGGGCAGCGGGCGTCCCGAGCACGTCGCGGGCGTCATCGCCATGCTGGCGTCGGACGACGGCGCGTTCATCACGGGCGAGGACGTGCGCATCGACGGCGGCACGTTGTCGTAGCGACGGTGGATCCGGCGCGCGGCACCCCGGGCTTCGTCGGGCGGGACGGCGAGCTCGCCCAGCTGGAGGGGGCGCTGCGCGACGCGATGACGGGCCACGGCCGCGTCCTGGCGCTCGCCGGTGATCCCGGCATCGGCAAGACCCGCACCGTCGAAGAGCTGGTGGCGCGGGCCGCGCTGCCCGCGTCGCAGGTGCTGTGGGGGCGCTGTCCCGAGCACGAGGGCGCCCCGGCCTACTGGCCCTGGGCGCAGGTGATCCGTGCCTGGATCGAGCGCCACGACGCCGACATCGTGCGCGACGTCCTGCAGGTGGGCGACGGGCGATTGGCGGAGCTGGTGCCGGCGGTGCGCGATCACCTCCCCGCACGGCTCGTGCCGGCGGTCGACGATCCCGATCAGGCGCGGTTCCTCCTCTTCGATGCGGTCGCGAGCTTCCTGCGGCGGGCCGCCGCGGCGGCGCCGCTGGTGGTGGTGCTGGACGACCTGCACTGGGCCGACCCGGCGTCGCTCCAGCTGCTCGGCTTCGTCGCCGGCGAGGTGCGTGGCATGGCGCTGCTGCTCGTCGCGACCTTCCGCGACGTCGAGATGGCGCGACTCCCCGGCCGGCTCGACGCCATCGCTCGCGTGAGCCAGCGGATCGCGCTGCGCGGCCTCGACGGGGCGCAGGTGGCGGCGTTCGTGCGTGCGACCGCCGGCGTGACGCCACCGGACGGGCTGGTGGCGGCGATCCACCGCACCGCCGAGGGCAATCCTTTCTTCACCGGCGAGCTGGTGCGCGTGCTCCGCGCCGAGGGTGGTCTCGTGGACGCCGCCCGCGGCGCGCGTCCGATCACGCTCCCCGAGGAGGTGCGCGCCACGGTCCGGCGTCGACTCGAGCCGTTGTCGATCGACGACCGTCGCCTCCTCTCCGTCGCGGCGGTCATCGGGCGCGAGTTCGATCTGGGGCTGCTGCGCACCGTGGTCGACCTTTCCGGCGACCAGCTGCTCGAGCGCCTGGCCGTGGCATCCGACGCGCATCTGGTGGACGAGGTGCCGGCCATGCTCGGCCGCTACCGTTTCGCGCACGCGCTGATCCGCCAGACGCTCTACGACGACCTGACGCCCATGATGCGGGCGAACCTGCACCGGCAGGTCGCCCAGGCGCTGGCGGCGACGCACCATGGCGGCGTCGATGCGCCGCTCGCCGAGCTGGCGCACCACTTCTACCACGCCGCACCGCTGGGGGACGTGGCGACGGCCATCGACTATGCCGTCGCCGCGGCCGAGCGCGCCGAGCGGCTGGTGGCGCACGAGGAGGCGATCGGGCACGTCGAGCACGCGCTCGAGCTCCTGGCACTCGTCCCGCCCGACGACGAGCGTCGCATCGAGCTGTTGCTGATGCTCGGCATGTCGGCGTGGCGGGCCTCCGACAGCGCACGGGCGCGTGCCGTGTTTCGCGAGGCCGCGCGACGCTCGCAGGCGTCGGGCAACGTCGGTGGGCTCATCCGCAGCGCCATCGGCCTGCAGCAGGCCGGGGGCTTCTCGGGCCGCGTCGACGCCGAGATGCTCGGCATCGTCGAGCAGGCGCTGGCGGCGTGCGAGGGCGACGCCAATCCGCTCCGTCCCTTCCTACTGATGTCGCTGGCGTCGATCCTCTACTTCACCGATCGTCACGAGCGGTGTGCCGCGCTCGCCGAGGAGACGCTCGTGCTCGCGCGCCGCATCGGCGATGCGAACGCCGTCGCCGGGGCCCTGTTGATGCGGCATCTGACGTTGCTCGGCCCGGGCGATCCGGCCGAGCGTCTCGCGCTGGTCGACGAGGCGCTCGCGATCCCCGTGGACACGCTGCTGCGCCATTCGGTCATGCGCGGCCACGTCGCGCGCGTGCTGGATCTGCTGGAGCTGGCCTGTGTGGTGTCGGCGGAGCGTCACACCGAGCAGTTCGGGCAGCTGGCGGACGACTGGCATCTGCCGGCTGCCCGCTGGCACGCAGGCGTCCTGCGCGCGACGTTGGCGCAGCTCGCGGGACGGTTCGACGACGCCCACCGCCAGGCGGTCGAAGCCCTCGCCCTGCGTCGCGACGCGCAGGATCCGTCCATCGCGCAGATGTTCTGCCTGCAGCGGGCGCTGCATCTGCGCGAGGTCGGTGGCGGCACCGAGCACCTCGAAGCGTCGCTGGCGGCCTACGCGGACGAATCGCCGGCCCGGGCCACCTGGGCGAGCTGGCTGGCGCTCCTCCAGGTGGAGGCGGGACGCGACGGCGCCGCTCGCGCAACCCTCGACGCGCTGGCGGCGCGCGGCTTCACCGACGTCCCGCGCACCGTCGACCTCGTGCCGACGCTCGCCGTCCTCGCCGAGACCGTGCACCGTCTCGGCGACGCCGAGCGCGCCGCGATGCTGGAGCCCCTGTTGCGGCCCTTCGCGCAGCGCTGCGCCGTCGTCTCGACGTGGGTCGCGGGATGCCTGGGGTCCGTCGAGCGCCACCTCGGCCTGCTCGCCGCCACGATGGGGCGTCTCGACGAGGCGATCGCGCACCACGAGGCCGCATTGGCGGTCCATGCGCGCATGGGCGCGCGGCCGCTCGGTGCGCACACCCGGGCCGAGCTGAGCCGGATGCTGGTCACACGCAACGCACCGGGCGACGCCGCGCGCGCCGCGTCGCTGCTGGCGGATGCCCGCGCGACGGCGGAGGCCCTCGGCATGACGCGCCTGCGCGCGCGCGTCGCCGCCACTGCACCGCCCGTGCCGGCCTCGGTCGACGCGGTGCGCGCGGCCATGCAGCGCGAGGGCGAGTACTGGACGATCCGGTTCGGCGATCAGGCGGTCCGCCTGAAGGACTCGAAGGGGATCCACCACCTCGCGACGTTGCTGCGGCATCCCGGTAACGAGCTCCATGCGCTCGATCTCGCCGGCGGCGGCGACGCGTCGCCCGACGCCGCGCCGATTGCCGACCGCGGCGACGCCGGCGAGGTGCTCGACGCG
>CAYOIZ010000031.1:0-76764 GCA_964404165.1 uncultured Binatia bacterium (SeqCode)
GATGCAATCAAAGTCGGAAGCACTCTAGCGCGACCCTGCGGCGTCGCCCCCGCCCGGGGCGTGCCCAGCCCCCCCCCGGGGGCCCGCCCCCCCCCCCTGCGGGGCCCCCCCCGGCGGCCCAACACCCCACTCCGCGGGCACGACCTGCGGTACTCCGGTCGTTCAGTACTTGCCGAGCTCTCTCGTCAGCTTCTGGGCGCTGGCGGGCGGAGGGATCTTTCCGTCCAGGATTTGGTCCGGCGTCACGGGCTTGCCGTAGTACTCGGTGTTGGCGTCCGTGCGTGTCGCGATGACCATGCCGTCGAGTGAGACGCCGGCGAACAGGCCTTGGGAGCGGCTGTAGCTGTAGACGGCGGCGATCGGGGTCACTCCCGCCGAGAGGTTGCGGCCGATGGGGCCGGCGGCGACGCTCAGGTCGGCGCCGAGCTTGACGTTGCCGCCGCGGGAGAAGGCTTTCACGGCTTCCGCCGTGTTGAGCACGATCACGAACTCCGAGACCTGCGCGCCGGCCTGGAAGCCGACGCCGGCGCCGCCGGTGCCGATGGCGGACGGGCCGCTCCAGCCCTTGCCGGTGCGGGCGATGACCAGGCCCTTGCCCCCCTGGCCCGACACGATGAAGCCCGCCTTCAGGACCGTCAGGATGGCGAGCCCCTTGGCGTCCTTCAGGACGTGGTCGGGCACGGCCGACTCGGGGATCTCGCGGAATTTCTCGATGATCGACGCGGCCTGATCCACGTCCTCCGCCAGGCCTTCGGCGGCGCGCGCCGGGGCAGCGATCCAAGGGGAGAGTCCGAGCAGCACCGTGGCTGCGAGCAGTGAGCGCCTCATACCCCGTGGGCTACCAGCCGCCGGGGACGCGTCAATCCCGAAACTATTTCGCGCCGAAGAGGAAGGCGTGCATGCCGGCGAGCGTCGAGAGATCGTGGATGTCGCGCGCGAAGTTCGGCACCAGCACCATCGGCACACGCCGCGGCAGGCCGGCGCGGAACTGCTCGATGCGCAACGACTCGCCGCGCGCGAGCGCCTGATAGTCGACGAAGTTCCGGGCCAGCTCCCCCGCCGGCGCGGCATCCCCGCCGAGCGCATCCGTCACGCGCGCCGTCACCTCGTCGAGCTCTTCGGGACCCATCTCACGGCGCTGGCGACCGCGACCGACCGGCCGGTACTCGTCGTGGACGCGGTTCAGCACGACGCCGGCGAGCGGCATGCGCAGCTCGCTCATCTTCGTGCTGAGATACTCCGCGTCGCCGAGCACCTGCTCCTCGGGGCTCGACACCAGCACGAACGCCGTGCCCGGGCCGCGCAGCACCTCGTAGGCCCGGTCGATGCGGGCGTGGAAGTTGTCGAACAGCCCGCTCATGCTCGTGAAGAAGTCGGAAATCTCCGCCAGCGCCGAGATGCCGGTGGCCTGCTCGAGGCGGCGCAGCAGGAAGCCGACGGAGCGGTTCACCGCGCGCAGCGCGGACCACCCCGCCGTGAAGTAGGGCTTCACGAACCACTTCACCACGCTGCGATCGAGGAAGTCGCCGAGGCGCTGCGGCGCCTCGAGGAAGTCGAGCGCGTGCCGCGTCGGCGGCGTGTCGACCACGATCAGGTCCCACGCGCCGCTCTCCGCCAGCACGCACAGCTGCTCGATGGCCATGTACTCCTGCGAGCCGGCGAAGGTCTGCGACAGGTGCTGGTAGAACGGGTTCCGCATGATGCGCTCGCGCGCCTCCGGCGGCGCGTGGCGCTCGACCAGCGCGTCCCAGGCGCCCTTCTGGTCGAGCATCATCGCCGACAGGCGGCCCGTCGGCTCGAGCCCGCTCTGCGTGAACATGGCGGCGGGGATCTCGCTGGGCTCGCTGCCGAGCGACTCGAGGCCGAGCGACGAGGCGAGCCGTCGCGCCGGGTCGATGGTGAGCACCACGGTGCGACGTCCCGACAGCGCGCCCCAGAGGCCGATGGACGCCGCTACCGTCGTCTTGCCGACGCCGCCGCTGCCGGCGGAGACGACGATCTGGCAGCCCGCGACGACGTCGCGCAAGGTCATCATCCGCGCACCTTCGCCTCGAGCGTGCGCGACAGCTCGGCGAGGGTCTCGCGCCCGAACTCCTCGGCGAACCAGAACGGCAGCTCCACCAGCGGCGCATCGCCGATGCCGGCCCGCAGCCGGATCAGGTTCTGGGCGTTGATGTCGGCCCAGCCGCTCTCTTCCCGGGCGCGATCGGCGACGCAGGCGAGGAGCCCGCGCTCGTCGGGCGCCACGGTCGTGGCCGCGCGCTCGAGGCGCGTGAGCAGCTCGGGCGCGAAGTGGCGCCCGTGCACGCGGTTCACCACCACCCAGCCGAGCGGCATCTGGAGGGTCTGCTCGAGCTGCGCGTATGTCTCGAGCGTCTCCGCCACCGGCATCTCCTCGGCGAGCGTCACGAGGTGCACGGCGGTGGTGTCGGCGTCCTGCAGCAGCTCGACGACGCGTGCCGCCTCGCGCTGCACCAGCCCGGTGCCGAAGGTGTCGCGCGCCGCCTGCGGCATGCGCAGATACTGCACGCTGTGGCCGGTGGCCGGGGCGTCGACGACGATGGCGTCCCATGCCGGCCGGCCGTTGTCCTCGCGCGTCGCCTCGTACCAGATCTTGCCGACGGTCATGAGCTCCTTCAGCCCCGGCGCCGCGGCCACGAAGTACTGGTAGATGCGGCTCGAGAACACGGTGGAGAGGAGCCGCTTCACCGGCACGACGAGGCCCAGGTACTCCTCGAGCGCGGTGCGGCCGTCGAGCGACTGCACCCAGAGCCCGCGCGACACCTCGACCGGCGTCGGTGCCGTGCCGTCCGCACCGAGGACGGTGGGCAGGCGTCCGCCCACGTCCATCTCGATCGCGAGCGTGCGGCGTCCCTGGCGCGCCAGCATCAGCGCCAGCGCGGCGGCAACCGTCGTCTTCCCGACCCCGCCCTTCCCGACCACGAAGTGCAGGCGCCGCTCGAGGGCGCGGACGGCCATGGCTCAGTGGACGCGGCCGAAGGCCAGCGTCACGTTCGTCCCACCGAAGCCGAACGAGTTGGAGAGCGCCGCGCGCACCGGCATCGTGCGGGCACGATGCGGCACGTAGTCGAGGTCGCACGCCGGATCGGGATCGTCGAGGTTGATCGTCGGAGGCACGACACCGCGGGAGACGGCCAGCACGCTGTACACCGCCTCGATCGCGCCGGCGGCGCCGAGCAGGTGGCCCGTCATCGACTTCGTGGAGCTGACGGCGAGCCGTCCGGCGTGCTCGCCGAAGACGGACTTGAGCGCCATCGTCTCGGCCTCGTCGTTGTAGGGGGTGCCGGTGCCGTGCGCGTTCACGTAGTCGACCTGGTCGGGCCGCAGCCCGGCGTCGCCGAGCGCCAGTGTCATGCACTGCGCCGCGCCCACACCCTCCGGCGACGGCTGCGTCATGTGGTAGGCGTCGCAGTTGGCGCCGTACCCGAGCATCTCGGCCAGGATGGTGGCGCCGCGCGCCCGCGCGTGCTCGAGCTCCTCGAGCACGAGCATGCCCGCCCCCTCGGCGACCACGAAGCCCTCGCGCCGGCCGTCGAAGGGTCGGCTGGCGCGCGACGGCTCGTCGTTGAAGCCGGTGGCGAGGGCGCGCATCGCCGTGAAGCCGCCGACGCCGAGCAGGCACACCGGCGCCTCGGCGCCGCCCGCCAGCATGAGGTCCTGCCGGCCGTCGCGGATCAGGTCGACCGCATCGCCGATGGCATGGGCTCCCGAGGCACACGCGCTGGTGGTGGCGTAGCTCGGCCCGCGCGCACCGAAGCGCAGCGCAATCTGCCCCGCCGCCATGTTCGGGATCAGGCGCGGGATGAAGAACGGCGACACCCGCCGGATCTCGAGCGCCTGGAAGTGATGGTAGGCCTCCTCCAGCGTTGCCAGGCCGCCCATGCCCACGCCCACGATCACCCCGCACCGATCGGGCTCGGCGAGGGGATCCGCCAGCCCCGACTGCGCCACCGCCATCCGCGCGGCCCCGACCGCGTACTGGATGAAGATGTCCATCTTCTTGATGTCCTTGTGCTCGATGAAGCGGCGCGGATCGAAGTCGGGGACTTCGCCGGCGACGCGGGCGGGCAGCATGGTGGCGTCGAAGCGCGTGATCTGCCGGATACCGGAGCGGCCGGCGACGAGCGCCGCCCAGTTCTCCTCGGTGCCGGTGCCGAGGGGGGTCACGAGGCCGACGCCCGTCACCACCACCCGTCGTCTCGTGCCGTTCGATCCGTGCAAGCGTGTCACCCTAGGGGCGCTGCGGGGGGCCAGTCAACTTCACTCGAAGGTCCCGAGCGCGCCCGCACCCGCCCTCCACAGGGCAAGATAGAGGGAAACGGTGCCGAGCGCGATGGCCGCCGCCACGAAATCGGCCCGTCCCGCCGCCGCACGCAGGAACGTCGTGCGCGGTCGCCCGGAGTTGAAGCCGCGCAGCTCGAGCGCCATGGCCATGCGGTCGGCACGTCGCAGCGCTCCCATGAACACCGGGACGATCACCGGCACGAAGTGTCGCAGGCGGGCCACCAGGCTGCCCCGCCGGAGATCGAGACCGCGGCAGCGCTGCGCCTGCACGATCGTCACGGCGGCATCGAAGAACACCGGGACGAGCCGGAACGACAGCGTCAGCGTGAAGCCCACGACGTACGGCACGCGCAGCCGGCCGAGCGCGTAGGCCACCTCCTCGACCCGCGTCGTCGTCAGGAAGAGCAGGCCCGTCAGCAGGAAGGTGTCGAGGCGGATCGCCATCGACACGCCGTAGAAGAAGCCGGCCCGACTCGGCGCGAACGACCGACCATAGAAGACGGTCCAGATGCTCACGGTGAACACGAGCACCACCAGGAGGATGGGGGCGAACCGCCGCAGGTTGGGCAGGCCCCCGGCCAGGGTCAGCAACCCGCCGACGCCGAGCGCCAGCGGCAGGAGGAGGAGCGGCCGGTCGACCACGAACGCCGAGACGATCAGGGCCACCAGCAGCCCCACCTTGGTGACGGGGTGCAGGCGGTGCAGCGCCGTGGCGGCCGGGACGTAGAGCGTCAGCGTCATGCCGGCATCCAGGCGAGCAGCTCGTCGACCGACAGCGGCGCGCAGCCGAGCGCCAGCCCGAGGCGCGTGACGTCCGGCGGACGGAACGCCGCCAGCGCCATGCGCGCGGCGTCGGCGAGGAACGGTCGCACCGGGCCGTCGTAGTGGAGTCGGCCGTGCGACAGCAGCAGCACCCGCTCGGCGTACTCCGCGATCACCCAGGGCGTGTGCGTGATGACGACGACGGTGTGGCCGCGCCGGTGGAGCGCACGCAGCAGCTCGAGCATGCGATGCTGCTCGGGCCAGTCGAGCCCGGTCGTGGGCTCGTCGAGGACGAGTATCTGCGGTCGCAGCGCCAGCACCGCGGCCACCGCCAGCCGCTGCCGCGCGCCCTTGTCGAGCAGGAACGGATCGGCGTCGCGCGCCTCGAGCCCGACGGCGGCGAGCGCCTCGTCGACCCGCGCCGTCACCTCCGCGGGCGCGAGCCCGACGTTGCGCGGCCCGAAGGCGACCTCGTCGTAGACCGTCGCCGCGAACAATTGGTGATCGGGATCCTGGAAGACGTAGCCGACCTGCTGCGCCAGCTCTTCGAGCGGCAGCGCCGCGACGTCGCGCCCGTCGAGGACGACTCGCCCGCGGCTCGCGTGCAGCAGGCCGTTCAGGTGCTTCGCCAGCGTCGTCTTGCCGGAGCCGTTGCGCCCGACGAGCGCCACCAGCTCGCCCCGCCCGAGCGTGAAGCCGACGTCGACGAGCGCGTCGCGGCCGTCGGGCCAGCGATGGCCGAGCCCGTCGACGGTGAGCAGCGGCGTGCGTGGCGGCGACGCAGCGTCGGCCACGGTCGGCCGCGGCACCCGGCCGAGCGCGCGCAGCCGCGTCGCGGCGGCCTCCGGATCGAGCGGCGGATCGGACAGCCCGAGCGCCGCGAAGACGCGACAGACGTCGTGCGGGCGGACGCCGGCGGCGGCACAGCGCTCGACGTCGCCGAGGATCTCGCGCGGCGGTCCCGCGGCGATCACGCGACCGCCCTGCAGCAGCACCAGCCGATCGGCGAGCACCGCCGCCCCCACGTCGTGCTCGATCAGGAGCAGCGCCAGCCGTTCGCCGCGCAGGCCGGCCAGCACCGCCAGGATCTCGGCGCGACCGACGGGATCGAGGTCGGTCGTGGGCTCGTCGAGCACCATGATGCCGGGCCGTAGCGCCAGCAGGCCGGCGATGGCGAGCCGCTGCTTCTCGCCACCGGACAGCGTCGTCGGGTCGCGCCCCTCGAAGCCCGACAGGCCGACGGCGGCGAGCGCCTCCGCGAGCCGCGCCGGCATCTCCGCCGGGGGCAGCCCGGTGTGCTCGAGCGCGAAGACGACCTCCTGCGTGACGTCGGTGGAGAAGAGCTGGGCCTCGAAGTCCTGGAACACCATGCCGATGGTGCCGGCGAGCTCGCCGACGCGACGGCCTGCGATCGATGCGCCGTCGAGGCAGACGTCGCCCTGCACCGTCCCGGCGTGGAAGCACGGCACGATGCGCACCAGGCAGCGCGCCAGCGTCGACTTGCCGGCGCCCGTGGCACCCATGACGACCGTGAGCGTGCCGCGCGGCACGTCGAGCGTGACGCCGGCGAGCGCGGGCGCGGCGTCGCCGTCGTAGGTGCACGACAGATCGCGGACCGCGATGCCGGTCGTCACAGCAGGGCCAACCCGGCGACCGCGAGCAGCAGGAACGGCAGGACGCCGAGCCCCACCTCCCACGCCCCCGATGCCGACACGCCGGCCACCCACGGCACGACCCACTGATGCGACGAGATCAGTTGCCCGGCCACGAAGCCGCCCACCGTCCCGCCCACCACCCCGGCGACGCCGAGCGTACGGCGCCACAGCGGCAGGCGCGGGCGCGGGCCGAGCAGATCGCGGTACGACAGGCGCGCCCGCGCGACGCGGGGATGGAGGACGACCAGCAGCATGGGGGCCAGCACCGCCGCCGTCACGAAGTTGTTGAAGAACACGAGCGTGCCGAGCACGCTGAACACCTGGAAGCCGAGCACCTGCAGCCCCCAGCCGACGACGGTGGCACACAGCATGCTGGCGAGCGCGATCAGGGCGAGCAGCGCGACCCAGCCGAGCGGACGGTGCGGGATGGGCGCCGCCTGCGTGACGGCGTCGCGCACCAGGTACGGCACGAGCGCGTAGAGCAGGTTGCCGGTGAAGCCGAACAGATCGCCCGGCCCGAGCCCGCCGAAGAAGTCGCCGATCAGGTTGCCGAACGCGGCGCCCCACGCCGCCGCCGGCCCGAACAGCAGCGAGCACACGACCGGCACGGCGTTGGCGGGACGGAACTCGGTGATGCCCGGGATGAGCGGCACCACCTTGAAGGGGATCAGGATGGCTGCGTAGAGCGCGGCGCAGATGGCGGTGAGGACCACCATGCGCGTGTTGCGCCACATGCCGAAGAGCTCGCTCACGGGTCGCGGTGCTTATGGCGGTCCGGACCGGGTGCTTCAACCGAACGCACCGCGTTGACTCCCGGGGGGGCATCCTCTACGGGAAACCGATGCGCTCCACCCTCGTCGTCGTCCTGGCCATGGCGCTGCTCGCGGCCTGCGCCAACAAGAAGCCCGTGGTTCCCGCCGGCACGCTGTGGGAAGAGGGCAACGAGGCCATGAACGACAAGGCCTACGAGATCGCCGTCGAGAAGTACAAGGCGCTGCTCGACCAGTATCCGTTCGACGAGAACGCCGAGCAGGCCGAGCTCAAGATCGCGCAGGCGTACTACTACGGCGAGCGCTATCCGGAGGCCATCGCAGCCTTCGCCGACTTCGAGCGCATGCATCCCACCAGCCAGAACCTCGCCGAGATCGAGTATCGGCGCGGCATGGCCTACGTGGCGCAGCACAAGACCGCCGATCGCGACACGCAGGCGATCACGCAGGCGCTGGCGTCCTTCAAGAACATCGTCGACCGCTACCCGAACTCGCCCTGGGCCGATCGCGCCAACCTCCGCATCCAGGAGTGCCGCGACATCCTGGCGGCGCACGACGCCGGCGTCGCCGAGTTCTACCTGAAGCGCGGCAGCCTGCGGGCGGCCGAGTCGCGTCTGAGCGGTCTCCTCACCGAGTATCCCAAGTCCGATGCGACGGCCGGCGCGCTCTACCTGTTCGCGCAGGCCTATACCAAGCGGGACGAGCCGGAGGAGGCCACCCTGGCGCTGGCCACCCTGGCCTACCACCATCCCGACACGCCGCTCGGCAACGAGGCGCGCTCGGAGCTGGGCAGCAACGCCGGCTCGGTCACGGCCACCGATCCCCTGCCCCGCCTGGTGGCCCGGATCGACGCCATGAGCACGCAGGAAGACCGCCTGGCCGTGCCCAACACCGTCTCCGCCTACCCCGACAAGGGGCAGGAGTCGGGGCCCCCGCCCGGCGGCTACTGAGCGGTCGAATTGACACATCGTCCGCCTTCGGGTTAGGTCGGCGGCCGAGAGAACGAACCCATACAACCTTATCCAGAGTGGCGGAGGGCCCGGCCCTGCGATGCCACAGCAACCGGCCCTTGGACCGGTGCTAATTCCGACGCGACGACCCTCCACGGAGGGCACGCGAAAGATAAGGAATCGCACGCTGGTGACGCCCCTCCCCTGTCTCTGGGCCGGGTTGCGCACCGCATGCACACACCGACCACCATCCCGCACCGTCTCCGACACGCCCGCGCGCTCGTCATCGGCGTCGGTGGTTTGGGCGCCCCCGCCGCGATCGCCCTCGCCGGCGCCGGCATCGGCACGCTGCGCCTGATCGATCCGGACACCGTCGACGTCTCGAACCTCCACCGCCAGCCGCTCTACGACGACGCCGACGTCGGTGCGGCCAAGGTCACGGTGGCCGCCCGCCGCCTCGCCGAGCGTCATCCCGGGCTGCGTGTCGAGCCGTACCGCGATCGGTTCGACGGCCACCCGTCGCTCCTGCGCGACGTCGACGTCGTCCTCGACGGCACCGACAGCATCGCCGCCAAGTTCCTCGTCAACGACGCGGCGGTGGCCGCCGGCGTACCGCTGATCCATGCGGGCGCCGTCGGGTTCCGCGCCCAATTGCTGACGATCCTGCCGGGCACGAGCGCGTGCTACCGCTGCGTCTTCGAGGAGCCGCCGCCGCCCGACGAGGTGCCGTCGTGCCAGGAGGCGGGCGTCCTCGGCCCGGCCGTCGTGCTCGCCGGGACCCTGCAGGCCGGCGAGGCCGTGCGCGTGCTGCGCGGCGACGGCGCCGCCTTCGCCGATCGTCTCCTCACCATCGATACCCGAGCCGGGACCTGGCGCAGCGTCCCGGTGTCCCCGAATCCAGGCTGTGCAACGTGCGGCGTCCGCTCCGGCGTCGCGAGAAGGAGCCACGCATCATGAGCTACGTCACCGGTTTGCGCTGTCGCGAGTGCGGCGCCGAATCCCCCGTCGCCCCACTCCACGTCTGCGAGACGTGCTTCGGTCCGCTCGAGGTCATGTACGACTACGGCGCCATCCGCCGCGTGCTGACGCGCGAGCTCATCGAGAGCCGGCCGCGCAACCTCTGGCGCTACCGCGAGCTGCTGCCCGTCGACGGCGAGCCCCACGTCGGCCTCTACTCGGGGTACACGCCGCTCGTGCGTGCCGACCGCCTCGCTGCCGTCCTCGGCGTGAAGGACCTGTGGATCAAGGACGACTCGGTGAACCACCCGACGTTCTCCTACAAGGACCGCGTCGTGTCCGTCGCGATCTCGAAGGCGATGGAGTTCGGCTTCGACACGGTGTCGTGCGCGTCGACCGGCAACCTCGCCAACTCGGTGTCGGCGCACGCCGCGCGGGCGGGGCTCAACTGCTACATCTTCATCCCCGACGACCTCGAGCAGGGGAAGGTGATCGGCTCCACCATCTACGGGCCGCACGCCGTCGCCATCCGCGGCAACTACGACGACGTCAATCGCCTGTGCAGCGAGATCGCCGACAAGTACGGCTGGGCCTTCGTCAACATCAACATGCGGCCCTACTACACCGAGGGCGCCAAGACGTACGGCTTCGAGATCGCCGAGCAGCTCGGATGGAAGCTCCCGAAGCACGTCATCGTGCCCACCGCCGGCGGCACGATCCTCCCCAAGGTGGCCAAGGCCTTCAAGGAGCTGCGCGACCTCGGCCTCGTCGAGGGCGACTTCAAGATCTACTCGGCGCAGGCCAGTGGCTGCGCGCCGGTGATCAACGCCATGCACAAGCACACCGATCTCATCACGCCCGTGAAGCCACAGACCATCGCCAAGTCGATCGCCATCGGCAATCCGGCCGACGGCTACTACGTGCTGAAGGCGGTGCGCGAGTCCGGCGGCTGGGGCGAGAGCGTCACCGACGACGAGATCGTGGACGCCATCAAGCTCCTCGCCCGCACCGAGGGCATCTTCACCGAGCCCGCGGGCGGCACCACCGTCGCCGTCGCCAAGAAGCTCATCGCGCAGGGACGCATCCCGCGCGACGAGTCGATCGTCATCAGCGTCACCGGCAACGGCTACAAGACGCTCGAGGCCGTGATGAACACGGTCGAGCAGCCCTTCCAGATCCCCGCACGGCTCGCCGACTTCGACGAGCTCCACGCCCGACTCCGCGATCGGCGCGAGGTGTCGGCCGTTTGACCCCGATGGGCATCGTCCCGTCTGGCAACTCACAGAAGGAATCGCCATCATGAGTCAGGTGAGAGTTCCCACCCCGCTGCGCAAGTACACGGCCGGCGCCGAGGCCGTGGAGGCCGACGGGGCCACCGTCGCCGCGGTGATCAGCGACCTCGACAAGCGCTACCCCGGCATCAAGGACCGCATCTGTGACGAGGGCGGCCAGGTCCGTCGCTTCGTCAACGTGTTCGTCAACGGCGAGGACATCCGTTTCCTCCAGCACCTCGACACGCCGGTCAAGGCGAGCGACGAGCTGTCGATCGTCCCCGCCATCGCCGGGGGCCGCTAGGCTCCACGTCCGATGACACGCAGCGCACACGCGACCCTGGCGGCCCCGACCGCACCGACCGCGGGGCCGCTCGTGTCGCCCACCGTGCTGCAGCTGATCGGCAACACCCCGCTGGTGGAGCTGCAGCGGGTGCGCGACGGCGTCCCCGCCGGCGTGCGTCTGTTCGCCAAGCTCGAGGGCTTCAATCCGGGCGGCTCCGTCAAGGACCGTCCCGCCCTCCGGATGGTGCAGGAGGGTCTCCGGCAGGGCACGCTCGTGCCCGGCAAGACCATTCTCGACTCCACCTCCGGCAACACCGGCATCGCGCTCGCGATGGTCGGCGCCGCGCTCGGCTATCCCGTCGAGCTGGTGATGCCGGAGAACGTCAGCCGCGAGCGCAAGCAGGTGGTGGCGGCGTTCGGCGCCACGGCCATCTTCAGCGACCCGCTCGAGGGCTCCGACGGCGCCATCCGGCTCTGCCGCACGATCATCGCGGCGAACCCGGAGCGCTACTGGAAGCCCGACCAGTACTTCAACGAGGCCAACCCGCGCGCGCACTTCGAGAGCACGGGACCGGAGATCTGGCGCCAGACCGACGGCGCCGTCACGCACTTCGTCACGGGTATCGGTACGGGCGGCACCGTCATGGGCACCGGCCGCTATCTGAAGCAGCAGAACCCCGCCGTACAGATCGTCGCGGCGGAGCCCGACGACGCCTTCCACGGCATCGAGGGCCTGAAGCACATGGCATCGTCGATCGTGCCCGGCGTCTTCAAGGAACAGGAGCTCGACCAGAAGATCGGCGTCGGCACCGACGACGCCTACAACATGGTCTACCGGCTCGGTCGCGAGGAAGGCCTGCTCGTCGGGCAGTCCTGCGGCGCCGCGCACGTGGCGGCGCTGCGTGTGGCCCGCACGCTCACGGAAGGCACCATCGTGGTCCTGTTCGCCGACTTCGGCGATCGCTACCTCTCGACGAATCTCTGGCGTGGGTGGAGGGATGTCCGATGACCCGGACGGTGGGAAAGACGCGCGCCAAGGCGCGCGGCCAGCAGTCGCGCGTGAAGCTGTACCTCACCTACCCGCGCGCGCTCGTGAAGGAGCCGCTCATCTATCTGCTGAGCCACACCTTCGACCTCGTCTTCAACATCCGTGGGGCCAGCGTCAGCGAGGAGATCGGCATCATCGCCATCGAGCTCGACGGTACCGACGACGCCATCGAGCGCGGCATCGCCTGGTTGCGGGAGAAGGGCGTCACCGTCGAGCCGATCGAAAAGAACGTCATCGAGTGATGCTCGACGACGCCGCCATCGAGCGCTGGAGCCGGCAGATCCTCCTGCCCGAGGTCGGTGGCCGCGGCCAGGCGCGACTGCTCGCCGCCCGCGTCGCCGTCACCGGCGAGGGAGCCGCCGCGGCCGTCGTGCGCGACCTGCTCGCACGCGGCGGCGTGCGCGCCGGCGACGGTGGGGACGTACGGGTCGAGGTCGACGCCACGCCCGAGCGCGTCGCGCACGGCATGGTGTTGGTACGCGCCACCACCCGCGGCGCCGGCGGCACCGTGTGGACGCTCGTCGGCCGGCCGTGCGGCCTGTGCCTCGACGACGTGGACGATGCCGGCGGGCCTCCCGATCCCGCGCTCGACGGTATCGCCGCCCAGGCCCTCGGCGCGCTCACGGCGAACGAGGTCCTGTGCGCGCTGCTCGTCCCGCCCACCGCCGGCCGCGGGCATCGCATCGACCTGGCCGCCGGTCGGTACGAGGCCATCACCCCGCGCACGTCGGGTGCGTGCGACGCCTGCGGAGGTCACGCGTGAGCACGTCGTCGCGTTCCATCCACCTGAAGCTCGACCTCGGCATGCGTGGCGTACTGCTCGATCCGAGCGCACGCGACGTCGCGCCCGGCTTCGACGCGCCGCTGCCCATGCTCGACCTGCTGCTGCCCGACGGCGTTCGCGTCTGCGCCCCGGTGGCGACCGAGAATGCGCCGCTGCTGGTCGCCGAGGGCAAGCGGCTCTTCGTCCTGCCCGGCGGCGCCGGTGACGGCGCTGGGCGCGTCGAAGTGCAGCGCGCGACGTTGCCGCGATTCGCGGCCCGGCAGACCACGCGCGGCATCCCCATGCGCCGCGTGGCCACGGTGCTCGGCGGCCATCTCCTCGTGCACCCGGGCGCGGTGTGCGGCTTCGGCGTCCACGGCGCCCCGTGCCGCTTCTGTCTCGAGGGCGCGCGCGGCCCCACCGATCGCGCCACCCTCCCGACGGTGGCCGACGTCGTCGAGGTGGTGCGTGCCGCGTTCGACGAGGGCGTCGCCAATCTCGTCTACGTGAACGGCAGCCCGTTCGAGGCCGAGGACGGCGGCATGGCCTTCCTCGCGCCCTACGTCGAGGCCATCCGCAAGCATTTCGACACGCTGGTGGCGGTGCAGGCGCATCCGCCGCGCGCGCTGTCCTGGATCGATCGCACCTATGCGATGGGCGTCGACGCGCTCAGCTTCAACCTCGAGATCTTCGACCCGGAGCTGCTGAACCGTCACTGCATCGGGCGCTCACGCTACATCGGCCGCGAACGCTATCTGGAAGCGCTCGAGCGCGCGGCCCAGGTCTTCCCGAGCGGCACGGTATGGTCCGACCTCGTCGTCGGCCTCGAGCCCCTCGACTCCACCATGGCCGGCATCGACGCCCTCGCCGCCATGGGCGTGCTGCCCGTCGTGACCATGCGGCGCCCGCCGGCGGCCGACCCGCTCACGCCGGCGGCGGTGGAGCCGCTCCTCGCCCACCTGCACCGCGCGGTCCGCGCCCGCGGCATCTCGATGGGTTGGGTGGGCGATCTGGCCCTCGGCATCAGCCCGTTGGAAGCGCGCGAGTTCGCGGGGGACGACGCCCGCATGGCGCTCGCCATGCGGCAGCTCACCCGCTGGCGCCTGGGGGCCCTGGCCACGCGCGGCCTGGCCCGCGCCCGGCGCCGCCTGCGCGTGCGGCCGGACGCCGACGGCATCGACATCGAGCACTGAGCGCCCTGCCCGGCCGCCCGGTCCCGGTTTGAGGTACGGGGCGGATTGGCCTAGGGTCCAGGGTTTCCAAACGCGACCCGAAGAAAGGAATCCACGCGAACATGGCCGATCTCATTCCTCCCCATGGTGGCCTCACCGAGCCCGTCAGCTGCATGGTGGCGCCCGGCGACGAAGCCGCACTGCGCGCCGAAGCCGCGGGCCTGGTGCAGGTTCCCGTCTCCGATGCCGATCTCTCCAGCGTCTATCGCTTCGGCGACGGCGCCCTCTCCCCCCTCACCGGGCCGATGGATGCCAAGACGTACAACCGCGTCCTCGACGAGAGCGTGATCGAGCACCAGGGCAAGAAGTACGCGTGGACGATTCCGATCTCGTTCCCGGTCACGTCCGAGCTGGCCGCGAAGATCAAGCCCGGCCAGAAGGTCGCGCTGGTGAACGGCGGCGGCACCGTGGTCGCAACGCTCGACGTCAACGACGTGTTCGCGTGGGACAAGCCGCGCTACCTGAAGAGTGTCTACGGCACCGAGCGCACCGACCACCCCGGCGCCGACATGGTGCTCAAGGGCGACGCCGACAAGACACACCTCCTCGGCGGCACGCTCAAGGTGCTGCCGCAGCCCAAGCACCCGCGCATGGGCAAGTACGTGCTGTCGCCGAAGGAAGTGCGCGCGCTGCTGGCGAAGAAGGGCTGGAAGCGCGTGGTCGCGTTCCAGACGCGCAACCCGCTCCATCGCGCCCACGAGTACGCGCTGGTGTACGGTCTCGAGACGCTGCTCCGCGCCGGTCACGACGCCGGCGCCTGCCTCAACCCGCTCATCGGCGAGACCAAGGGCGACGACGTGAAGGCCGACGTCCGCATGGACACCTACGAGGCGCTGATCGAGCAGCGCTCGCTCGGCGACGGCGACAGCGACGCCGCGCTCTGGGGTCCGCGCAAGGAGTCGGTGCCCGATCGCGTCATCCTGCTCGGGCTCGACATCAAGATGTTCTACGGCGGTCCGAAGGAGGCCGTGATGCACGGCATCTACCGCCAGAACTACGGCTTCACCGACATCGTCATCGGCCGCAAGCACGCCGATGCGCCCTTTGCCGACGGCACCGCCATCTGGGGCGACTTCGACGCGCAGGAGATCTTCGGCAAGCTCGGCGGCGACCTCAAGATCAGCCCGTTGAAGGTCGGCTTCGCCGCCTTCTACGAGTCGATCGGCCGCGTCGACCTCACCGACAACCACAAGGACGAGAAGCCGGTGTCGATCTCCGGCAAGGACGTCCGCAAGGCGCTGCTCGACGGCCAGGAAGTCGATCCGCGCATCATGCGTCCGTCGACGTCGCGCATCCTCGCCGCGGCGATGAAGCAGTAGGTCAGGACGGGCCGGGCCCGATGAAGGTCGACGTCTCCTGCACGAAGTGCGGCAGCGAGCGGCGGCTCGACATCGGCAGCCCGGCCCCCGGCCAGTCGCTCGACGACTATCTGCACCTGCTCCGCGAGCGCCTGAGCCACCGCCCGAGCTTCGAATGCTTCGGCGGCCACATGGAGCTGTCCCCGCCCCTGCCGAGCTTCTGGCAGATCCGCTGGGAAACCCTCGGCGACTAGCGCGCGCCCGGGCCGAACGGGTGCAGCTCGACGGAGACGCCGAAGACCTCGACGAGCAGCAGGTAGAGCGCGATCAGCGCCACCAGCAGCGTACCGAGGGCGGTGACGGCGACGCCCGACAGCAACACGACCGAGAGCACGCCGCCGACGGTAACCGCGGGCTGCAGGAGCCCCGCCTGATTGTAGGGCCCGACGGGCTGGAGCAGGGGCAGGATGCCGCGCTCGCGGACCTCGCCCCAGAGGGCGTCGGCCACACTGCGCAGCTGCTGGCCGATCTCGTCGATCCAGGTGTTCGCCATCACTCCTGCTCCGCCTTCAGGACGATCAGCAACGCACCGTCACCGGTGCGCGCGTCCTTGCCGAGGCCGAATACCATGCTGCCGCGGTCGATCAAGCGGACGTTGGTGTCGATGAGTCGCTTGCGGCCCTCGAGCAGCCGCACCTGCATCAGGATGCGTCCGTCTTCGACCGCCTTCGGGAGCAGCAGGAGCGAGCGCTCCCCCGGCAGTGCGAACGACTCGGTGGTGCGCCACGCAACGCGACGGCGCTCCTTGTCGACGAACTGATACGACCGGTAGCCGACGCTGCTGCGCAGCTTGAGGCGCAGATCCTTCAGGCGCGGATCGCACTTTCCGCTGTCGTCGGCGCGGACCGTGGTGACCTGGATCCAGAGCGGCGGGAGGGCGTGGACGTCGACGTGCGCGCAGAGCAGCACCAGCCCGCCGACGACGCCGACGAACGCCCCGCTCAGCTCCCCACGCATCACCGACCCGCGTCCTCGGTGTGGTTCACCCAGATGATCGTGGTGCCGCTCTTGGGCTCACGCCGGACGTCGACGGCGCGCTCGGCGCGCAGGCGATCGATGTACGTGTGGTTGTCGACCTTGCGGCTGCTGAGGATGGACTTCTCGTGCGCGATGGACGGCGCCCGGTCGACGCGCGCGACCTGCTGCGGCCTCGCAGCCGACGGCGTGGGGGCCTTCGGCGGCTCGATCTGGCCCATCCACAGGAGGAGCCCGGCGGCCATCGCGGCCATCGTGCCCCACATCGGCAGCGCCCGCAGCCGACGACTGCGGGCCAGCGCGGCGTCGTGGCGATCGACGCCCGCCTCGACCGCGGACCAGACGCCGCCGAAATCGAGCGCGTCGACGGCGGCGGCATTGCCGCGCGCGACCAGCTCGCGAAGCTCGGTCATCTCGCGGATGGCGGCGTCGCAGGTGGTGCAGGTGCCGGCGTGTCGTGCGACCGCCAGCAGCATGGGGGGTGGAAGCTCCGTGTCGAGGAACGGATCGAGCAGCGTGCTGACGTCGGTACAGTTCATGGGATGGTTCAGCGCAGACGGCGCAGTCGCTCCTGAAGCTGCCGCCTGGCGTAGTGCAGCCGGCTCATGACGGTGCCCTTCGGACACTCGAGAACCCGACTGATCTCCTCGTAGGAGAGACCATCCACCTCGCGAAGGAGTATCACAGCGCGATGGTCGGGGGTCAATTCGGCGATGGCTTCCTGAAGCCCTTTCGCGAGCTCGGCATCACGCGCCCGCTGGAAGGGATCGCCGAGATCACCGCCGTCGACGAGGGACGCGGGCACCTCGGGTTCGGGACTGCTGGGGCCGTCACGGAGCTCGGCGTTCAGTGTCGGCATTTTGGCCTCGCGCCGCTGATGATCGATGCAGACGTTGACGGCGATGCGGTAAATCCAGGTGTAGAATGACGAGTCACCCTTGAAGCGGTCCAGGTTCTGATAGGCCTTGGTGAACGTCTCCTGCACGACATCGAGCGCGTCCTCGCGATTTCGCAACATTCCGACCGCGAGCCCTGCAACCTTGCGCTGGTATCGCTCGACCAATTGTTGAAAGGCCTCCCGGTCTCCGTCCCGGGTGCGTTGAACGAGGTCCCAGTCGCTAGGCCCCACGGCCTGCTCGTTTCTCAGACGATGGTCGGAGGATCGTATTCACGCCTGCCCGATCAATGCACTTCGGCCCAATGGGCCCCGCAGCGAATGTCCACCTTCAAGGGGACCCGGAGCGGCCAGACACCCTCCATGGCCGCCTGCACGATCCCTGCCGCCCGGTCCACCTCGGCCGCCGGGGCCTCCAGGACCAGCTCGTCGTGCACCTGCAACAGCATGTGCGCGGCAAGTCCTGCCGCGCGGAGCTGCCTGCGCACCTCCAGCATGGCCAACTTGATGAGGTCGGCCGCCGACCCCTGGATGGGGGTGTTGGTGGCCGCCCGCTCCGCGAACTGCCGGACCGAGGGGTCGCGCGAGCCGAGCTCGGGGAGGTAGCGGCGACGTCCCATGACGGTGGTCACGAAGCCACGCTCGCGTGCCTGCGCGATGGTGGTGTCGATGAACCGCCGCACGCCCGGATACCGCGCGAAGTAGCCGGCGATGTACGCCTCCGCTTCGGCCATGGGCACGCCCAGCTCGCGCGCCGCACGCGCCGGGCCCATGCCGTAGACGATCCCGTAGTTGATCACCTTGGCGAGGCGCCGTCCCTCGGGGACCGGCAGATTGCCGAAGACGTCGACCGCGGTGCGCGCGTGGATGTCCTCGTCGCGCGAGAACGCGGTGATCAGCGTCTCGTCGTCGGCGAGATGCGCCAGCAGCCGCAGCTCGATCTGCGAGTAGTCGGCCGAGATCATCCGCCACCCGGGCGCGGCGATGAACGCGGCGCGGATGCGACGCCCCTCCTCCGTGCGGACGGGGATGTTCTGCAGATTCGGATCCGAACTCGAGAGACGACCCGTCGCCGCGACGGTCTGGTTGAACGACGTGTGGAGGCGGCCGGTGCGGGCGTCGACCAGCGCCGGTAGCGCGTCGACGTACGTCGATTTGAGCTTCGAGAGCGTGCGCCAGTCGAGGATCTTCGCCGGCAGCGGATGCTCGCGCGCGAGGCGCGTCAGCACGTCGACGTCGGTGGAGAGGCCGGTCTTGCCGCGCCGCACGCCCTTCGTCGAGATCTTGAGACGCTCGAAGAGCACCTCGCGCAGCTGCGGCGGCGATCCGATGTTGAACTCGCCGCCGGCGAGCTGGAAGATCTCGCCCATCAGCCGCTCGAGCGACGCGCCGAACTCGGTCGAGATGGCTGCGAGCGCGGGGACGTCGAGCGTGATGCCGGT
Source organism: uncultured Binatia bacterium (SeqCode) (assembly GCA_964404165.1). Taxonomy (GTDB): domain Bacteria; phylum Desulfobacterota; class Binatia; order DP-6; family DP-6; genus DASYLJ01. The sequence goes on from CAYOIZ010000031.1 coordinate 18,669, forward strand.
GAGCTCGATCTCGGCGAGCACCTCCGCCAGCGGCATCTCGAGATCGCGGAACAGGCGATCCATCTCGGCGGTCCGCAGGCGCTCCTCGAGGATCGGCACCAGCGCGGGGATCGTGTGCGCCTCGAGGACCGCCCCGTCGGCGGGCGTCGCATCCGGCGTGCGCGGCTGGCCGAGCAGCTCCTCGGCGAGCGCCGCCACGCCGTGATCGGGCTGCGACGGGTTCAGGCAGTACGACGCCAGCGAGACGTCGAACGCGGGCCCGGCGAGGGCGACGTTGCGGCGCGCCAACGCCACGCGCACGGCCTTCAGGTCGGCGCCGACCTTGCGCACCGCGAGATCGCCGAGGACCGGGGCGATCTCGTCGAGGACCCCGGGTGCCTCCGGCGCCAGGAGGATCGTCACTGCGCCCGACGGCGGCGCGATGCCGATCGCATCGATGCCGGCGGCGCTGGCGCGCGGGGAGTCGAGGCGGGCCGACAGCGCCAGCGTGCTCGCGGCCCGCAGCCCGCCGGCCGCCTTCTTCGCCTCGGCCGCCGTGCGCACCTCCAGCCGCTCGATGACGGGCGCGTCGCCCGCCGCCCCCAGCTCGCGCAGCAGCGAGAAGAACTCGAGCTCGGCCAGCAACGGGCGCAGGGCCTCGGCGTCGGGCCCGGCCCAGCGCACGGCCTCGAGATCGAGCGTCACCGGGACGTCGCGACGGATGGTGGCGAGCTGCTTCGACAGCCGCGCCGTGTCGGCCTCGCGCGCCAGCGTCTCGCGGATCTTCTTGGCGCCCCGCACACCGCAGGTCTCGACCTCCTCCAGCCGTTCGAGGAGGGCTTCGACGGGACCGAGCTTCTGCACCAGCGCCATCGCGGTCTTCTCGCCGACGCCGGTGACGCCGGGGATGTCGTCGATGGCATCGCCCATGAGCCCCAGCACGTCGGGCACCAGCAGCGGGTCGACCCCGAAGCGCTCGCGCACCTCCGCCGGCCCGAAGCGCCGGTCGCGCATGGGATCGTACAAAGTGGTGCGCTCGTCGACGAGCTGCATCATGTCCTTGTCGCCCGTGACGATGACCGTCTCGACCCCGGCGGCCGACGCCTGCGTCGCCAGCGTACCGATGACGTCGTCGGCCTCGACGCCCGATTCCTCGAGCCGGGGGAGACGCAGCGCCTCGACCAACCGGCGGATGTAGGGCAGCTGCGGCCGCAGCTCGTCCGGCATCGGCGCGCGCGACGCCTTGTAGCCCTCGAACATGGCATCGCGGAACGTGTCACCGGGTGCGTCGAACACGACCGCGATCCGATCCGGCGCCTGCTCGCGCATCAGCTTGGCGAGCATCTTGGCGAAGCCGAGGATGGCGTTCGTCGGCAGGCCGCGCGACGTGTTCAGCGCGGGGAGCGCGTGGAACGCCCGGTACACGTACCCGCTCCCGTCGATCAGGTGCAGGCGAGGCGCGTCGGTGGTGGCCATGATCGAGCGATTCGGAGCGACTCGACGCGACGGCGTCGGAACGTTGACAGTCAGGGATGGGGTCGCTAGATAGCCGACCCGAATATTCCTCGTGCGCTGACGTCCAAAGCCACTACATGATCGAAGTCGCAAACCTGAGCAAACGGTACGGCGACATCACGGCGGTCGAGAACGTGTCGTTCACCGCGAATCCGGGCGAGACGCTCGGCTTTCTCGGACCGAACGGCGCGGGCAAGACGACCACGCTGCGGGTGATCACCGGATTCCTGCCGGCCACGGCCGGCACGGTGCGCGTATGCGGCCACGACGTGTTCGAGGAGTCGGCGGAGGTGCGGCGGCGCATCGGGTACCTGCCCGAGAACCCGCCCCTCTACAACGACATGACCGTCGTGCCCTACCTCCGCTTCGCGGCCAAGCTGCGCGGCGTCGGTCGGGGCGACGTCGAGACCGCCGTCGAGCGCGTGCTCGACACCTGCGGCCTCACCGGCGTCGCCACCCGTCTGCTGGGACATCTGTCGAAGGGCTACCGGCAGCGCGTCGGGCTGGCCCAGGCGCTCATCCACGAGCCCGAGGTCCTGATCCTCGACGAGCCCACCAACGGGCTCGACCCCGGCCAGATCCGCGACATGCTCGGCTTCATCAGCAGCCTCGGCACCGAGCGAACCGTGGTGCTCTCCACGCACATCCTCTCCCAGGTGCTGTCCGCCTGTCAGAAGGTGGTCATCATCGCCGACGGCCGGGTCGTGGTGCAGGATCTCCTCACCAACCTCACCCGCGATCGCTCCCTGGAAGACGTCTACACCCAGGCCATCGTGCGCGGACACCGCGGCGGCGACGCAGAGGCAACGGCCTAGGTGCGCAACGTCCTCACCATCGCCGGGCGCGAGATCCGGTCGTACTTCTCGTCGGCCGTGGCCTACGTGCTCCTGGCGGTGTTCCTGGCGCTCGGCGGCTACTTCTTCTGGGCGCTGCTCTCGGCGTTCAACCAGAGTCTGCAGATCTACAGCATGATGCAGAATCCGCAGATGCTGGAGCGCTTCAACCTGAACGAGATGGTCATCAGCCCGCTGCTGGCCAACATGGCGGTGCTGCTCATCTTCATCGTCCCGGCCATCACCATGCGGATGTTCCCGGAGGAGAAGCGGGCCGGTACCTACGAGCTGCTGCTGACGGCGCCGGTGAGCGTCAGCGAGATCGTCCTCGGCAAGTTCCTCGGTGGCCTCGTCCTGGTACTCCTCATGATCGGCCTCTCCGGGTTCTTCGGCCTGCTGCTGGCGCTCTACGGCAATCCCGAGGTCGGCATCATGCTGACGGGCTATCTCGGCCTGGCGCTCATGGCGGTCACGTTCCTGGCGCTCGGCACGTTGATCTCCTCGTTCACCGACAACGTCGTCGTCGCCTACGTCGGCACGTTGTTCTCGCTTCTGGTGCTCTACACCATCGGATGGCTCGGCGAGACGGTGCAGGGCCCCGGTGGCGACATCATCCGCTACATCTCGATCACCGATCACTTCGGGGCGATGTCGCGCGGCATCATCGACACGAAGGATCTCGTGTACTTCGCGACGCTGCTGGTGGTCTCGCTGTTCCTGACCCACCGCTCCGTCGAATCGGTGCGCTGGAGGTAACGCGTGGGGCGGTCTGCGTCGCTCTTCGGCCTCCTCGGCCTGGTCTTCCTCGGCTTCGGCATCGTGGCCTCGGTCTTCGTGGCCGACCCCACCCAGGACCTCTACGTCCTCCTGAACCTCATCCTGGGCGCGGGGCTCGTGGTCGCGTTCCTGGCGTTCGGCGCCGACGGCCTGCGCACCCTCGTCGGACAGCGCTCCACCCGCTACGGCGCGGCGGCCGCGGTCTACACGCTGCTGTTCGTGGCGCTCGTCGTCGGGCTCAACTACCTCGGCGCGCGCCACCACCACCGCTGGGACGTCAGCGAGGGCGGCATCTACACGCTCTCGCCGCAGTCGAAGAAGATCGTCGAAGACCTGAAAGAGAAGCTCGTCATGACGGCCTTCGCCGAGGGCGGTCAGAGCCCGCAGCTCGACTCCCTGCTCGAGAGCTTCCGCTACGCCGCGCCCGACAAGGTCGAGACGCGCATCGTCGACCCCGAGAAGGAGCCAGCGCTCGTCGACCAGATGAAGATCACCACCGTACCCACCGTGAATCTCCAGTACGGCAAGGAGAGCTTCGTCGTCTCGCAGCCGAGCGAAGAGAGCATCACCAACGGCATCATCCGGGTCTCCGGCGGCAGCAAGAAGATCGTCTACTTCACCGAGGGTTTCGGCGAGGCGAGCTTCCAGGACACGCAGGATCCGAAGGGCTACTCCGGCGCGAAGCTGGCGCTCGAGCAGGAGAACTACGAGGTCAAGTCGCTGCTCCTGCCGTCGGTGGAGAGCATTCCCGACGACGCCAGCGTGGTGATCGTCGCCGGGCCCACGCGTCCCTTCACCGACGCCGCCATCGCCGCGCTCGACGGCTATCTGCGTCGCGGCGGCCATCTGATGGTGATGGTCGGCCCGCGCCAGGGCGGCGACAAGCTCACCGCGTTCCTCGCCAGCTGGGGTGCGCGCGTCGGCAACGACATCGTCATCGACCGCGAGGTCCGCATGTTCGAGGGCCCGCGCCTCGGCGTGGTGCCCCTCGTGAAGACGTACGGCCAGCACCCCATCACCCAGGCGTTCCGCGACTACACCGTGTTCCCGCAGACGAGCTCGGTCGATCCCGCGGCCGAGGGCAAGGCCGGGCTGCAGGCCACCACGCTGGTCTCCACCAGCGAGTCGAGCTGGGCCGAGTCCGACGTCGACGGCGTGTTCACGCAGGGCGTCGCCACCGTCGACGACAGCGACCGCAAGGGCCCGGTGTCGATCGGGGTCGCCGTCACGGCCAAGCCGAAGGACATGGGCCTCCAGCCCCCCGCCACCGCCGACGAGGCGCGCCTCGTCGTCTTCGGCACGGCGCTCTTCGCCAACAGCCAGCAGCTGGTGCAGGCCCGGCTCAACGGCGATCTGTTCCTGAACGCCGTCGGCTGGCTCGTCGGCCAGGAGGAGCTGGTCTCGATCCGGAGCCGCACGGTGCGCGCCTCGCGCGCCGAGCTCACGCCGGTGCAGGCCGCGCAGCTCTTCTACCTCTCCGTACTCATCATCCCGGAGCTGCTGATGGCGCTCGGCATCTGGGTCTGGTGGCGACGGAGAACGGCGTGAAGCCGGCACGGATCGCCGTCCTCGCACTCCTCGTCGCGGCTCTGGGCGGCTACCTCTACTGGATCGAGCTGCCCGCCGCGCGCAAGGAAGCCGAGCAGACGAAGCTGGTCACCGTCGATGCCGACGCCATCACCGGCATCACGCTCGACTTCCCCGACCGGCAGATGGTCCTTGCGAAGACCGACGGCACGTGGCGGCTCACGAAGCCGGTCGAGGCGCCCGCCGACGACGCCACGGTGAAGGCCGTCCTCACGGCGCTCACCGGCGCGCAGATCACGCGCACGCTCGACGAGGTGCCCACGGACCTCGCCGCCTTCGGCCTCGACCGCGGCGATCCGGTCGTCACGCTCCAGACCGCCAGCGGTCCCCTGCCCCCGATCATCCTCGGCAAGAACCTCACGATCGGCGGCAAGACGTACCTGCGCGTCGGCAACGACGGCAAGGTCGCGCTCACCGCGTCCACCCTCAAGGTCGGCCTCAACAAGCAGCCGAAGGATCTTCGCGACAAGCAGATCCTCGCCTTCCAGGACGACCAGGTCACCCGGGTCGACATCCAGCCGGCCCAGGGCACCGCCGTGGCGATCGTCCGCAAGGACAAGGATGCGCCGTGGCTCATCGAGCCCGGCGATCTCCCGGCCGATCCCACCGAGGTGCGCTCCTATCTGTCGTCGCTGCGCTCGACGCGCGCGGTCGACTTCCCCGCCGACACCACGCCCGACAAGACGGGCCTCGCCACCCCGGGCCTCACCGTCACCATCACCACCAGCCCGGACGGCACCCAGAAGCAGACGCTGCTGCTCGGCAACGCGCTCACCGAGGGCACGCAGAAGCAGATCTACGCGCAGCGGGTCGATCAGCCGACGATCTACGCCGTCGGCGACTGGGCGCCGCGGACACTCACCAAGGACGCGGCGGCGCTGCGCGACAAGCTCGTGCTCGCGATCACGCCGGAGCGCGTCGGCCGCGTCGTGCTCGAGCGTCGCGAGGGTGCCGGCGCCACGCTGGTGCAGTCGCCCACCGGCAAGTGGAAGGCCGAGAACGCCGGCGACCAGCCCACCAAGGAGGGCGTCGCAACCCGCTTCCTCGACGATCTGCGCGACCTGCGCGGCGCCAACATCGCCGCCGAGCCCGCGGGCGACCTGAAGCCCTTCGGCCTCGACGCGCCCGACCTGCGCATCACGGTCTTCGACCGCGACGGCAAGCCCATCGGCACCGTGCTGGCCAGCACGCGTGACGGCAAGTTCTTCGCCATGCGCGAAGGCGGCACCGCCGTGTTCGAGGTGCGCGACTACATGTTCACGCGCCTCGACAAGAAGGGCCCCGACTTCGTCGGTCCCGACGTCGCCGCCACGCTGCCGCCAACCGACGCCCCCGCCGCAGCCGAGCCCGACGACGCCGGCGAGTAGCCTCGGTCAGACGATCTCGGCCAGATGCGCGAGCAGCGTGTCGGTCTCGTCGTCCGTGCCGACGGTGACGCGCAACGCATCGGGCAGCGCCGGGAACCAGCGCACCAGGATATCGCGCGCCGACAGCGCCGCCGTCACCTGTGACTGATCCGTCCCCGGGCGGCGGGCCAGCACGAAGTTGGCCTGCGACGGCACCACGACGTAGCCGAGCCGCTCGAGCCCGAGCCCGAGCCGCTGCCGCGTCGACCGGATGCGTGCGACGTTCGCATGCATCGCGGCGACGTCGGTGAGCGCCGCCTCGGCTGCGGCCAGCGTCAGGCGGTTCAGGTTGTACGAGTCCTTCACCGTGTGCAGGCCGGCCAACAGCTCCGGATGTCCGAACGCGAGCCCCACGCGCAGCCCCGCCAGCGAGAAGCTCTTCGAGAACGTGCGCAGCACGAGCACGTTCGGCACGCGGCCCACCAGCGACATCGCGTTGCCGTCGGCGAAGTCGGCGTAGGCCTCGTCGACGACGAGCACGCCGGCGACGGCGCGCGCCAGCGCCTCCACCTCGGCCACCGGGCGATGCGAGCCCGACGGCGCGTTCGGATTGCACAGGAAGGTCACGCGCGCATCGGCGTCGGCGAGCGCGGGCGGGATCGTCCAGTCGTCGGGCCACGGCACGTGCACCGCCGCCCCGGCCTGCACCGCCACCAGCGTGTCGTAGAGGCTGTAGGTGGGCACCGGGAACGCGACGCGATCGCCGGGGTCGATGGTGGCACGCAGCAGCAACGCCAGCAGCTCGTCCGAGCCGTTGCCGGCGAGGATGTGATCGATCGGCACACCGTAGACGGCCGACGCCCGTGCACGCAGTCCTCGCGCCTCGGGATCGGGATAGAGACGCACCGACGCGTCGGCCGACGCACGGATGGCCTCGAGCACCGCCGGCGACGGCGGATACGGGTTCTCGTTGGTGTTGAGCTTGATGACCCGACGTCCCGGAGCCGGCTGCTCGCCGGGGACGTACGGGGCGACCGCGCGCACGGCGGGTCGCAACCAGTCGGCGGGACGGGCCAGGGCTACCTGACCGCCTTGATGCGCGGCTCGGGGTCCCGCAGGTCGGGCTCGGGACGCAGGTGCCGCTCGACCACCTCCACCGCCTGTCGCGCCCGATCGGGCAGCCCGCTCATCAGGTCGAGCAGTCGCGCCCAGCGCTCGCGGTCGGCGTCGCCCAGCTCGTAGAGGCGAATGGCGCCGTCGACGTCCTTGCGGCGCAGGCACGCGTCGGCGACGGCCAGCATGCGCTCACGCGGCAACGGCACCGCGCCCAGCTCGCACACCCGGACGACGTCCTGGATGCGATTGCGCTCCATCAGCCGCTCGGAGAGGCGCGTCCAGTCGGACGGCGCGACCAGCTCGGCGTTCCGCAGGAAGAGCTTCATCGCGGCGTCGAGAAATCCGCGTTCGAGATATCGTTGTCCGACGATCACTTCAGACGCACTGGCAGGCATCGGTGCGCACCCTCCATCGAACCGCGCGTGCACCCGCGCCACCCCGCAACGTCGGTCAACGTACTGACGGCCCTCCACCTTTGCAAGTCGATTCCGACTGGCGAACCGCACGGCAGGTGCTCCGGCATTCGCGTCCTCAAGAACGCCGGAGCCGCTGCCGATACCACCTGCAGATCGCATGTCGGGCAAGCTCAACATCACCTACAGTGCCTATCGCGAGCTCGAGCTCATCCCCCAGAGCCCGTTGCGCGCGATCGGCGAAGCCATCATCGGGCTCGCAGACGACCCCCATCCGCCGGGATCGTCGATCCTGCAGGGGGTCGGCGGCTGCCACTACATCGCCATCGACGACTACTACATCCTGTACTACGTTGACGACGACGAGGCGCTCACCGTCCTCGGCGTGCTCCAGGGTCCGTACCACCCGTTGCACTGACCGGCTTGCCGCACCACGGCGGCGGGCGCTATGGGACCGCCGCATGTGGCGCGCCGCTGCCGTCCTGATCCTCGTCGCCGCCGGACCCGTGCTCGCGGCGCCGGTGCGCATCTTCGCCGTCGGGCACAAGCAGCGTCTCGACGACGCCGTCTCGTACCAGACGTTCCGCGACAAGATGGCCGCGATGATGGACGTCACGGCGCCGAACCGCGCCAGCCTGGTCCAGGCCGGCGTCGACGACGTCGCGAGCCACCTCTTCCCGGCCGACCCCGCGGCACCGCCGTCGGCGCTGGTCGTCTTTCCCGAGAGCGCCGGCCTGATCGCCGCCTTCATCGGCTCGCGCGGTGCCACCGCCCGCCTGCAGCCGAACGCGCCGCTCGCGATCGTCAGCCTGGTGGGCCCCTACGGCCCCCAGATGGCGCACTACAACGCCAAGTTCCCGGGCCAGCCACTGGTGCGGAACCTCGTCGTGGCGCTCACCGACACGCTCTATCGCGCCGTCTACGAGACCTTCCGCGACCTCGCCGTGGCGCACGGCGTCCACCTCGCAGTGTCGGCCGACATCGCCCCGGCCCGTCGCGTCGAGGAAGCCGACGACCCGGCCCTGGTGGCGCTCCTGCGCGATCCCGACGAGCCCGGACGGACCTACGCCTACGAGGCCACGTCGCCGCGGGCGGCGAACGTCACCTGGGTGTTCGCGCCCGACGGCTCGATCCTGGTCCCGGACGGCAACGGCGGCACCCTCCGCGCCCCGTCGGAGACCGCCGGCGAGCTGCGTGGCTCGATCGACAAGGCGTACCTCACCCCCATCGAGCAACCGCCCCCGGGCGAGGCCGCCGGGCTGTCCCTCGCGGCCGGCCCCGTCCGTGCCATGGAGGTCCTCGATACGCCCGTGGGACGCCTCGCCATCGTCATCTCCAAGGACGCCTGGATGGTCGACGTCAACGATCGGTTCGTGGCCAAGGGCGCCGACGTGGTCCTGCAGCCCGAGGCCTTCAGCTCCTGGGCCTACGACACCACCGAGTGGTCCCCCGACGTCTTCAAGGAAGGCGGCTTCGCCAATCTCCAGAAGAACCCGGAGTGGGCCGTCAACGTGAACGCCAGCATGACGGGCAACCTGCTCGACATCACGTTCGACGGACAGACCGCCATCCTCGGCCGTCGCCAGAAGGTCGATCCGGGCCCGTTGTCGCCGGACAACGCCTGGGTGGGTCAGAATCCCGACACCGGCTTCCTCGCCACGGCACCGTGGATCGTGCCCGACCCCGGCATCGCCGACGGCTCGCTGACGCTGGCGGCCCGGAGAACGGCCCTGGCGGCCGCTGGAGCGCCACTCCTGCCGGCCTCCGGCGTCCCCTGCGGGGGCTCCCTGGTGGTGGGCTCGTGCGAGAACGGCTACCGCGAGGCGGTCGTCTTCGCCGACGTCGACATCCCCGACGCGGTCGGGTCGGTTCCGGTGGACCCGGTCCGCGAGACGCCGCCCCGCTTCACGCCCGCCGTCCGCGTGAACGGCTCCGAGAGCGTGCCCACGGCCCAGCACGCTCCCCGCGTCGCCAGCAAGGGCAACCGGGTGGTGGTGACGTGGCACGAGGCCGCTGCCGGCGCGCTGCCGAACGTCTTCCTCGCCGTCAGCAACGACGGCGGCGCCACCTTCGGCGCGCCGATCCGCGTCAGCGACAACGCCGCCGGCACCACAGCCGAGCTGCATCCGTCCCTCGCCATCCGCGGCCGCCGCGTCGCGGTCGTCTGGCAGGAGTTCGCCACCGGCCGCAACGACGACGACGGCCGTATCCAGCTCGCCTGGTTCAACGTCCGCGGCACCAAGCAGGGGGGCGACGTCCGCGTCGACGATCGCGACGACGGCGGCAAGTGGCTGCCCACGATCGCCTTCGCCGGCCCGCGGCCCGTCGTCGCCTGGATCGACGAGCGCGACGCCGGTCCCGAGGGCGAGCCGCTCGAGCACGTCTACGCCGCCCGCGCGGCCACCGGCGGCCGCGCCTTCGGCGCCGCCGTCCGCGTCGACGCCGGCGCGCCCGTCCCGCTGGCGGCGCACCAGGACAACAAGTGGTCGCCCACCATCACCGCCGCCGGACGCAGCGTGTGGATCGCCTGGGCCGACTTCCGCAACTACAACTGGGACGTGTTCCTCGCCCGCAGCGACGACCGCGGCGCCACCTTCGGCGCCAACGTCCGCGTCGACGACTTCCCGGCGATCGAGCGCATCAACGAGCGCCCCACCCTCGCCGCCGATCGGCGCGGCGTCGTGCACGCGGCGTGGACCGACCTGCGCGCGCGCGAGGCCGACACCAACATCGCCTACGCGCGCAGCGAGGACGCCGGGGCCACCTTCGGCCCGAACCACCAGCTCGACGACTCGCGCATCGGCTTCGATCCCGACCACGACACGCCGACCAACCAGTGGCACCCCACCATGGCGCTCGACCACGGCCGCCTCTTCGTCGCCTGGCAGGACGATCGTCTCGGCAACGACGACGTCTTCTTCACCACCAGCACCGACGGCGGCACGACGTTCGCCGCGTCGGAGCGCGTCGACGACACCGGCAGCGGGCGCAGCGCACAGACCCGTCCCAGCCTGGCACTCGTCGGCCGCGGCGCGCGGCGGCGCTGCGTCGTGGTGTGGGAGGACGACCGCGACGGCACGCGCGACGTGTGGCTGGCGCGGCGTCCGTGCGGCGGCTGAGCGACGACGTCGCATGGGAATCGTCGCACTCGACGGGCCGCCGCCCGATGCCCTGGTGGCGTTCCTCGACGCCAGCGTGACGCCGCGCGGTCCGGCGCACTGGCGCTGGAAGTACGCCAACGGCTCGCCCGAGCGTCCGAGCGGCTTCTACCATCAGGCCGACGACGGCAGCGTCACCGGCTTCATCGGCCTGATGAGCACGACGCTGCATCTCGCGGCCGGCACCGTCGCCGCCGCGTGGCTCGTCGACTGGGTGTCGGCGGAGTCGCAGGGGGCGATCGGCGTCGGCGTGGGGCTGCTGCGCAAGGCCGAGGCCGCCACGCCGCTCCGCCTCACGCTCGGCGGCAGCGCGGTGGCGCGGGACATCTACACCAAGCTGCGCTGGGGCCAGGTGCCGGGTGCCGGGGTGTGGGTGCTGCGGCTCAGCGCCAGCAACCTGGCGACGCGGGGTCCGATGCGCCGCTGGCCCGTGCTGCGCCCCGCGGCGCGAATCGCCGGCAGCGTCGCGCGCCTCTGGTGGCGCGTGCCGAAGCCGCACCATGCGGGCCTCACGCTCCGTCCCGTCGACCGCGTGCCCCAGAGCTACGACGCCGTCTGGGACGAGCGCCGCGCCGAGTTCGCGCCGGTGATGGATCGGAGCAGCGCCGAGCTCAACCGGAAGTTCGCCGACTACCCGACCGGCGGCTACCGCATCTTCCTGGTCGAGCACGGCGGGCGTACCGTCGGCCACCTCGTGCTGCGGTCCGAGGAGACGCACGGCTTCCGGCGCGGGCGCATCGTCGATCTGCTCTGGCCGCGCACCGACGCCGCCATGGCGGTGGCGCTCGTGCACGAGGCCGCCTGGCTCCTGCAGGAGGCGGGCGCCGACTACATCGAGTGCACGGCGTCGGTTCCGGAGCTCGACGCCGCCCTGCGCGCGCGCCGCTTCACGCGCGTCCAGACCCTGCCGCTGTTCCATCGCCGTCCCCCGAAGGAGGTCGGCGAGCCACAGGGGTGGTACGTCACGTACCTCGACTGCGACCGCGCATACCGGTAGCGACCCAAGACCATGTCTTGGGTCGGAGAAGACCGCGAGTGTGGGACGATTCGTCCCGCGCGACCTGGGTGTCGCGGCCGGCGAAGCCGGCGCTCCATGGGAAGCACGCATGGGGTCCGGACCGCAGAACCACTGCGGTGTAGTGTCAGGCGATCGGAGCAGTATGGTGCGCCGGCTTCGCCGGCCGCACCAGAGTGGTCGAACCCGACGTGTCGCCACACACTCGGATGACCCCGACCCAAGACATGGTCTTGGGTCGCATTTATACTTCTCTCGGGCGGCGGATCTTCTTGAAGCGTGCGTTGTGCTCGGCGCGGTCGGTGAGCTCGACCTTCACCGGCACCTTGAACGGCTGCAGCTTGTCGCGACAGAAGGCGCGCATGCGCTTCTTCAGATCGGGCAGCGGCTCGTCCTCGTTGAGCGCGATGCGGGCCACCACCACCTGGCCGGTGATGGGGTTCTTCTCGCCGAAGACGGTGACGTCCTTCACGTTCGGCATCTGCAGCAACGTGCTCTCGACCTCGGCGGGATACACCTTCTGGCCGCCGACGTTGATGATGTCGGTCTTGCGGCCGAGGATGCGGATGTAGTCGCCGTCGACCTCGACCATGTCCTGCGTGTTCATCCAGCCCTCGGCGTCGAACGGGCTCGGCGCGTTGAGATAGCCGAGCATCGCCGAACGCGAGCGGATCCACAGCACGCTGTCGACGATCTTGGTCTCGAAGCCCTCGCCGCCCACCTTCACCCACAGCGACTTCGAGTCCTTCGACTTGGAGCGCAGGATGCCGACCTCGGACAGGCCGTAGGTCTGCTGCAGCCGCACGTTGGGCAGCACCTCGGAGAGACGTGCCAGCGTGGACTCGGGCATGGGCTCGGTGCCGTAGGTGGCGAGCTTCAGCGACGACAGGTCGTGGCGGGTGTACGCCTCGGAGAGGAGCAGCAGGTTCAGGAACGTCGGCGACGTGGGCAGCAGCTCGACCTTGTGCCGTGCGATGGCCGCGCACACCGTGTCGGGATCGCGTGCCGCGACCGACACCACCGTGCCGCCGTTCGACAGCACGTGGAAGAGCGTGTTGATGCCGCCGATGTGGTCGAGCAGCAGGAAGCTGATGGTGCGCAGCGCCGGCCGCCGCACCTTGTACTTCTCGAGCAGCGGACCGAAGTCGTGCAGCGCGGCCTTGCTCTTGCCGGTGGAGCCGGACGAGAACAGCACGAGGCCGGGCGAGCCCGAGGCGATCAGGTCCTTCGTCAGCTGGTGCGTGACCTGGACGGGGCGCTTCTCGACGGTCCACTGGCCCTCGTCGCCGAACTTGACGACGGCCTGCACCTCGGCGATGTCGAGGAACTCGCCACGCTCGGCCGCGCTGACGCCGGACAGCGGTACCGCCACGGCACCGCGCTCGGTGAGCGCCACCAGCAGCGAGCACGACTCGGGCGAGTAGTCGCCCTCGAGCGCCACCACCTGCCCGGCCCCGACGCCGTGCTCGTCGAGGGCGCGGTGCCAGCCCTGGATGAGCTCGATCATGGTGGCGAACGAGAAGCTGCGGTCGTGCCAGACGATCGCCGGCTGATCGGGCCACTCGGCCATGCGTTCCTGCAGCCACGAGCGCGCCATCACACGCCTCCCAGGTAGATCACCTGCCCGGTGATGTAGTCGCTCTCGCGCCGGACGAAGAAGTCGATCACGTTGGCCACGTCCTCGAAGGTGCCGAGCCGCTTGATCGCCATGTTCGACACCAGCTCGTCGATCTTGGCCTTCGGCACGTTGCGGATGAGATCGGTCGCAATCGGCGACGGGCCCACCGCGTTGCAGGTGATGCCGTACTCGGCGAACTCGCGCGCGGTGACCTTGGTGAACGTCTCCACCGCCGCCTTCGACGCGGCGTAGACGGACTCGCCGGCGAGCCGCATCGGCACCGCCACCGTGCTGAGGTTCACGATGCGACCGTAGCGGTTCTTCTTCATGAGCTTGGCGCCCTCGCGCGAGAGCAGGAAGGTGCCACGGAAGTTCGTCGCCATGATGCGCTCGACCGCCGCCATCGGCGTGAGCAGCGTATGGTTCATCGACGCGATGCCGGCGTTGTTGACCAGCACGTCGAGCCGGCCGTGGCGCTGGCGGATCGACGCCACCATGGCCTTCACCGCCTCCTCGTCCGTGACGTCGGCGAGGTGGTGCGTGTAGCCCTCGGCCTCCCAGCCGGCGGCGGTCCGGCTGCACCCCTCGACGACGGCGCCCCGCGCCAGGAAGTGGCGCGCCAGCGTCTCCCCGATGCCGGTGCGCGTGCCCGTGATGAGCACGACCTCGCGGTCGATCATGACCTCACGCCTGCTCGGCGAGAAGCTGGCAGACGTAGTCGGCCAGCGTGCCGACGGTGCGGAAGGGGCTGTGCTTCTGCGACATGGCGCGCTCGTCGGCGATGGTGATGCTGACGCCGTGGTCGTCGGCCAGCGTCTCCTCGAGCTGGACGATGACCGACACCAGCTCGAGCGACGACAGCACGTGCTCGCCGATCAGCCGGGTTGACTCGCCGAGATCGGCCGGCACGGGATCGCCCCGCTCGGTCAGGAGGCCGCGGACGCCCTCCGTCAGTAGCTCGACCACGCGCTCGCGGGGGAGTCCGTTCGATGCGGTCACTTGCGCCTCCTAGTTCATGTAGCCGAGCGCCTTCAGGCGCTTGCTCATCTCGTCGTCGATCTGGGCCTCGGACGCCGAGGCCTGGTGCTTCGCGGCCCAGTCACGCACCTCGGTGAGCCGGCCCTCGAGCGCCTTCGCCAGCGCCGGGTCCTTCGACATCAGATCGTCGTGCTCGTGGAAATCGGTCTTGAGGTCGTAGAGCTCGCGGCGGGATTCCTCACCCTTCGACATCTCGATGAGCTTCTGCTGATCGTCGATGACGCCGCGCGCCTGGCCGTACTTGTAGAGCAGCTCGCTGTACGCCTGCGGCGCGCGCGTCTCCGCGGCGCCCTTCGCCAGCGAGACGAGGCTCGTGCCGGCCGCGGTGGGCTTCGGTGGGGCGCCCACCAGGTCGAGCACCGTCGGCAGGATGTCGACGCTCATCACCGTCTGGTCGACGCGCGTGCCGCCGGGCAGTGCCGGGGGGTAGCGCAGGATCAGCGGGACGTTGATCAGCTCGTTGTAGATCGACTGCCCGTGGCCCCAGTTCTCGTGATCGTAGAACTCCTCGCCGTGGTCGGCGACGACGATGACGATGGTGTTGTCGAGGACGCCGTCGGCCTTGAGCTTGGCAATGATCTTCCCGAACACCATGTCGGCGAACAGGATGTCGCCGTCGTAGCGCGCCACCATGTCGTCGAGCTGCGGCTTCGAGATGGCCTGGCCCTTCTCGAAGAAGAAGTAGCTCTTCTTCGGGTACGCCTTCATCGGCGGGATCGACTTGTCGGGCACGAACTTGTCGTACGGCGGCGGCGGATCGTACGGGTGATGCGGGCTCATCATGTGCAGGTGCATGTAGAAGGGCTTGTCCTTGTGCGCGTCGAGCCAGCGGAAGGCCTCGGCGCTGATGACCTCGTCGCGCGCCGTGGTCGAAAGATCGCCCTGGATGATCTTCTTCACGCGGTTGTAGACGCGCTGGCGGTCGCCCATCGCCTTGCTGACGCGCTTGAGCGCCGTCATCACCAGCGTGACGCGCGCGAAGCGCTCGTCGTAGATCGAGTAGAAGTAGTCGACGCCCTTGTCGAAGCCGTAGTCGGGGGTGATCCACGGGTTACCGCTGAACACGGCGGTCGCATAGCCCTGCGCGTGCAGCAGCTGCGTCAGCAGCACCTCCGACTCCGGCAGCTTCTGCTGCTCGAGGTAGGTCTGGTGCATGCTCGGGTAGTGCGACGTCAGCATCGATGCCATCGCCGGCTTGGTCCAGCTCGACTGCGAGAACGCCCGCGTGAACAGCACCGACTCCTTTGCGAAGGCGTCGATGTTCGGGCTCGTGGGTCGCTCGTAGCCGTAGGCACCCAGATGGTCGGCGCGCAGCGTGTCGATCAGGACGAGGACGACGTTCGGACGATTGGCCCCCGCCGCGACCGTGGCCGCCGGCGTCGCCGTCCCACCCTTGTGGGTTCCACCGAGCACCGCCTGGTAGCTCCCCGCGACGAAGAGCAGCAGCGCCAGCACGCCGACCCACGCCGGAACGCGACGGAGCAGGCGTCTCGCCGGCAGCACGCAGAGGAGCGCCAGCACCGCGACGCCGAGCACCACCCAGAGGCGCCAGGGCGAGAGCGGCGACAGCATGCGCAGGCCGACCTCCTGCGCCAGGATGGCTCCGGCCCCGGCGAACATGAGCGCCCGGACCCAGGCCACGCCGGCCTCGGGATCGCGACGTCGGACCAGCCAGACCAGGCCCACCAGAACCCCCGCTCCGAGCAGCGACGGCACCATGTAGACGGCCACCAGCCACCCGATGCCGGCCCAGGTCAGACTGCCGGCGTTGAGCGCGGCGATCTGTGCGAGGTCGATCAGGATGAAGAGACCACCCACGACGAGGGCGGTGCGCAGGGTCTCTGCCACCAGCCACCCAACCCCCCGGCTCCCTGCACTCATCGGGTCATTCCTAGCGGTCTCTGTGTCGGCTCACAAACCATCGGGGTCCACACCGCGGGGGTAGACGCGAAGGCTCGTCCACTGCTTCAGCAGGACCTTCCCCGGCGCGAATCCCTTGGGTTTTCGCACATCCGAGACCTTGCACACATGCACTTCGACCTTGCCGCCGCCGCCCCGGCCCTTCGAGTGCCATGCGGCCAGCTCTGCGGCCCGCGCGACCACCGCCGGCGGCAGCTCCGGGAGGGCGTCGGGATTGCGCACGAGGACGTGGCTGCCGGAGAAGCCGGCGACGTGCAGCCACAGGTCGTCGGGGGCGCCGACCTCGAACGTCAGGCGGTCGTTCTCGACGTCGCCCTTGCCGACGAGAACCTCGAACCCGTCCACGGGGACGGTCTTGTAGGGCCTGCCCTTGCTCGCCACTCAGGCGCCGTTCACTACGAACCCCCGATGCGGCGGTCAAGCCGATCGCGCCGTGGGCGTGGCGGCGTCGCCGAGCGGGATGGAGAGCGTGATGCGCACGCCCTCCCGCGGCCGTGAGCGGATCTCGATGCGGCCGTTGAAGTGCGCCACCCGTTCGCGCATGCCGAGCAGGCCGACGCCGCCGAGGGCGGGCGTGCGGCGAAAGCGCTCGACGTCGAAGCCGACGCCGTCGTCCGCGATCGCGAGCGACACCAGATCGGCGGTGACCGTCAGCTCCACGGCGACGTGCGCCGCGTGGGCGTGGTTGGCGACGTTGGTGAGCGCCTCCTGCGTGACACGGTAGAGCGCCACCTCGAGCGGCGGCGGCAGGCGCGTCTCCGCCGGCGGCGTGCGCAATGCCACCGGGATGCCGGTGCGGAGCGTGAACTTCTCGGCGAGGAACTGCAGCGTCGGCACCAGCCCGAAGTCGTCGAGCATCGACGGCCGCAGGATCTGCGACATCGTGCGCACCTCCGCCACCAGCTCGGTCACCTGGTCGCGCACCTCGCGCAGGCGCGCCCGCAACGCCACGGCGTCGAGCTGGCCGTCGCGCTCGAGCAGACCGAGGTCCATCTTGATGGCCGTGAGCATCTGGCCGACGCCGTCGTGCAGCTCGCGCGACAGCTGGCGCTGACTCTCCTCCTGCAACTGGACGCGCATCTGCGACAGCTTCCGCAGCTCCACCTCGTGCCGGCGCGCGGTCTCGAACAGGCTGGCGTTGGCGAGCGCCGCGGCCGCCTGGCTGGCGAGCGCGCCCGCCAGCTCGAGGTCGGCAGCGGCAAGCACACGGTCACAACGCGCCAGCACGACACCCTGGAGATGTCCCTTGTAGACGAGCGGCAGGGAGAGCGTGGCCGCGCGACCCAGCCGATCGGCCACCGACGGCGGCACCGACGCGGGCAGCGTGGCCAGCACGGAGGCCTTCGGCGACGACGGCACCAGCGCCGCCAGGTCGATCGGCGCGCCGAGATCGAAGCGCGCGCCGGCGCGGCCCTCCTCGACGCCGTAGCCGTCGACGACGTCGTCGAGCTCGGGCGGATACCAGAGCAGGACGAGGCGCGGCAGCGCGAGCGTCGCCAGCGTCGACTCGGCGACGCGTGCCAGCACGTCGTCGATCTCGAGCGTCGAGGTCGTGGTCCGCGTCAGATCGTAGAGTGCCGTGATACCGCGCGTGGCCTCGGCGATGCGCCGTTCGAGCTCGGCGCTGTGGCGCTCGAGCGCGCCGCGCGCCGCTTCGAGGCGCGCCGTCATGCGGTTGAACGCCGTCGCCAGCTCGCCCACTTCGTCGTTGGTGCGCACCGGGACCCGGTCCCACGGGCCCTCCGGGCGCTGCGCGATGGTGGTCGCCATGCGGGTCACGACCTCGATCGGCCGCGTCAGCCGGCGCGAGAGCAGGAAGCCCTGCAGGAGGGCGATCGCCAGGCTCAGGAGGACGACGGCGCCGCCGCGCCAGACCAGACGCCCGAGCTCCTGCTCGAAGTCGGCACGGTCGGTGACGGAGACGACGCGGAGCCCGTCGTGTCCCACCGGCGCGAACGCGACGATACGCTGGCGGTAGACGCGGTCGACGGCGTGGCTCGCGTCGCCGCCGAGGATCTCGGCCGTCAGCTCGGGACGGAAGCCCTGCTCGTCGAGCCTGCGCAGCGGCTCGGAGCCGGCCACGACGCGCCCGTCGGCGTCCACCAGTAAGGCCTCGCCGTCCGGTCCGAGCTCCATGCGGCGCGCGACGTCCTGCCACCACGCACGGTCGCCGCCGACGGTCGGACCGATCGTCGTCAGCTCGGCCGCCAGCACGCGCGTCTCCGCCAGCACGCGGCGGCCCACCTCTTCCTCGAGCGTGCGCTCGGCGCGGCTGTAGGCGATCGTGCCGAGCAGCAGCACCGCCGTCAGCGTCAGGATGAGCGAGCCGGCGAACACCTTCTGCGACAAGGGGATGCGACGACCCGCCGGCGGGGCCAGCCCGCGCAGGGTGCCGAGGCGATGCAGCAGCGGCTCGAGCCGTGCCTCGAGGTAGAGGAACGCGAACAGCGCACCGACGAGCCCGGTGACGACGCCGAGCGCCATCACCTTCACGACCTCGACCGCGGGCAGCTGTGCGAAGAGCCGGAGCTGGAGCGCACCGATGGCGTAGCCGATGAGCGAGCCCAGCAGCAGGATGCCGGCCACACGCACCGGATAATCGAGCAGCGTGCGCTCGAGCGCCGCCAGCTCGCCCGCATCGGGCGTTCCGCCGCCCGCGAAGGTGCGATCCCAGCGCTCCGTCAGCCCGCGCAGCCAGAGCATCGGGAACAGCACCGGCGCCATGATCGCCGTCACCGGGACTTCCCAGAGGTAGCAGATGTAGACCCAGCGCAGCTGTCGCTCGTCGAGCAACCAGGCGAACAGCGAATACGGCATCCCGAGCAGCCACCAGGTGGCCATTGCCACCAGGCCGACCGTCAGGACGGCGCGACGGAACTGGGCCGGATGCGGATGGAGGTCCGAGCCGGCCACGGGTGCCTACCGGGCGATTCCGCGTCGTCGATCGCTGCGGAGCCGCGATCGCTCGCGCACCAGGGGCTCCAGCTCGTCCATCGCCGACTGCACCTCGGCCTGCTGGCGACTGCCCTTCTCGAGCAGCGGCTCGGCACGCTCGAAGTGGCTGTAGGCCTGCTCGAGATCGCCGCGCTGCCGCGCCGCCAGCGCCAGGTGATAGAAGCCCTGCCCCTCCTCGCCCTTGCGGCCGAGCGCCAGGCCCATCAGGCGCTGCGCCTCGTCGAGATCGGGATCGAGCCGGATGGCCCGCTGCAGCTCGGTCAGTGCGCGGGCGTTGTCGCCGGTCTCGGTGAGCGCCTTGGCGAGCTCCATGTGGGAGTAGGCGTCGTCGGGATTCGACGCCAGGTAGCGCGTCAGGGCCTCGGCGCCCTCCTTCGGGCGCTTCATCTGGATGTAGACGGTGCCGAGCGGCCGATCGACCTGCGCCCCCATCCCGAGCCCGCGCGCCTGCTCGAGCGCGGCGCGTGCCGAGTCCATCTTGCCGACGGTCTGGTAGACGCGGCCGAGGAGGAACTGGCGTTCGGCGCTCTTCGGCTGCTCCTTGGCCAGGCGCTCGTAGCGCTCGATCACCACCAGCGTCGGCTCGTTGATGGCGTCGGACACCGCGCGCACCTCGGAGAGGTCGTCGCTGGCGGCGGGCCGTCCCTTGGGCGTGGGGATCTTCTGCGCGTTGATGACGCTGTCGACGTGCGCGACGCGGTCCTGGGTGACCGGATGGCTCAACATGTACGCCGGCACGCCGGCCGGATTGAGCTGCTGCTCGACCAGGAGCTGCTTGAAGAACGAGCCGAGCGCGTGCGGGTCGTAGCCCGACTGGCTGGCGATGCGCAGCCCGAGGAAGTCGGCCTCCTGCTCGAAGTCGCGCGAGAACTTGAGCTGCGCCGTCTGCGCGGCGGCCATCCCGGCGGCGCCGAGGACCGGGTTGATCAGGGCGAGCAGCATGCCGGCCAGGGCCGCGGCGCTCCACAGCTGCCCCGCCGTCTGCTGGCGCGAGATGTGGTGCGCGTGCACGTGCGAGATCTCGTGGCCGAGCACCCCGACCAGCTCGTCGTCGGTCTTGGTCTTCGCGAGCAGCCCGGTGAAGACGAAGACGTAGCCACCGGGCACCGCGAACGCGTTCAGCGCCGGGTGCGCCACCACGAAGAACCGGTAGTCGAACTCCTGCGGGCCGAGGGACGCCACCAGCTTCTGGCCGAGCCGGTTCACGTACTCGGTGAGGGCGGGATCGTCGACCAGCGGCAGCTGCGAGCGCGCCTCGAGGAAGAAGCGCCGCCCGAGCTCACGCTCGCTGCCGTCGGCGAACGAGGCGGTGGGGAGGGCCAGCAGCGTGGCCAGCAACAGCGCCAGCGCCCGCTTCATGCACGGCGCCCCAGCCGCGGCGCGACGTCACGCGCGAAGTACGTGATGATGACGTCGGCGCCGGCGCGGTGGATGGCGAGCAGGGTCTCGTCGACGACGCGCTCCTCGTCGATCCAGCCCTGCGCCGCGGCCGCCTTCACCATCGAGAACTCGCCGCTCACCTGGTAGGCGGCGACGGGGTAGCCGAAGCGATCCTTCACGCGCCGGATGAGGTCGAGGTATGGGCCCGCCGGCTTCACCATGACGATGTCGGCGCCCTCCTCGATGTCGAGCGCGACCTCGCGCAGCGCCTCGTCGCCGTTGGCGGCGTCCATCTGATAGCTGCGCCGGTCGCCGAACGCGGGCGTGGACTCGGCCGCTTCGCGGAACGGCCCGTAGAGCCCGGACGCGAACTTCGCCGAGTAGGCCATGATGGGCAGATTGGCGAAGCTGGCCTCGTCGAGGACGCGACGGATGGCGCCGACGCGCCCGTCCATCATGTCGGACGGCGCCACCATGTCGGCGCCGGCCCGCGCGTGCGCGAGCGCCTCCTCGGCGAGGATGGCGAGCGTGGGATCGTTGTCGACGTCGCCGTCGCGCAGGACGCCGCAGTGGCCGTGGTCGGTGTACTCGCACAGACAGACGTCGGTGATGAGCAGCAGACCGGGCGCGGCGCGCCGGATGGCCTCGAGGGCGCGCGGGATGATGCCGTCGGGATCGATCGCGCCCGTGCCGGTGGAGTCCTTCACCGGCGGGATGCCGAACAACAGCACTGCCGGCACGCCGAGATCGACCAGGCGGCGGCACTCCTCGGCGGTCCGGTCGACGGAGAGCTGTGCGATGCCCGGCATGGCCGCGATCGGCTTCTCCACGCGCGAGCCGGGCACCACGAAGAGCGGCTGCACCAGCTGATCGGCCGACAGACGCGTCTCGCGGACCAGTCGGCGAAGCGCCTCACGCTGCCGGAGCCGCCGGGGGCGGTACGCCGGGAAACGGCTCATCGCGCCCTCTCGCTTAGTCCATCGTCTGTGGGTTTGCAAAAATGTTTCACCAGGGCGTCGGCGAGGGCCCGGGTGGTGTAGGCGCTGGGGCAGACATGGACCGGCAGACCGCATTCGCGGGCGGCGTCGGCGGTGATGGGGCCGATGCAGGCGACCACGGTGCGACCCGACGCCGCGAGGGCGGCGATCGCCTCGGGGCCGAGCATGGCGGCGAAGTTGCGTACGGTCGAGCTGCTGGTGAACGTGAGAGCGTCGACCGTCCCGGCGGCCACCGCCGCGCGCAGGCCGGCGACGTCGGCGTCGGGCGGCACGATCGCCTCGTAGGCGATCACCTCGTCGACGTGCGCGCCGCGCGCCGCCAGCGTCTCGGGCAGGACGACGCGCGCGCCCGCGGCACGCGGCAGCAGGATGCGCTTCCCGCGGACGTCGTCGCCGAGCGCGTCGAGCAGGCCCTCGGCACGGAACTCGCCGGGGACGATCTCCGGATGCAGCATACGTCGCTCGAGCTCCGCCGCCGTCTCGGGACCGATGGCGGCGAGGCGCACCGACGCCAGCGTGCGCACGTCGCGCCGCTGCGCCGTGAAGCGCGTGAAGAACGCCCGGACGCCGTTGGCGCTGGTGAAGACGATCCAGTCGTAGCCGCCGGACGCCGCGACCGCCGCGTCGAAGCGGGCGGCGTCGGGCGACGGTGCGATGGCGATGGTGGGGAACACCAGCACCTCGGCGCCCTGCGCCTCGAGCAGGCGCGCGAAGTCGCCCGACTGCTGGCGCGGTCGCGTCACGACGATCCGTCGTCCCAGCAGCGGGCGCGACTCGAACCACGTCACCTGCTCGCGCAGGCCGACGACGGTGCCGATCACGAGCACGGCCGGCGCGCGCATCTTGGCCGCGCGCACGAGCGGGGCCAGGGTCGCCATGGTGCCGGCGACGGTGCGCTGGCTGCCGATCGTCCCCTGCTGGATCACCGCCGCGGGCGTCGCCGGATCGAGGCCATGCGCCGCGAGCCGCGCCAGTATCGTCTCGAGGTGCTTCACCGCCATCAGGAAGACGAGGGTCCCGCCCTGCTGCGCCAGCGCCTCCCACGGCAGTGGCGGCGGCCCGGGCTCGGCGTCGTCGTCGGGGCGGCAGGCCTGATGCCCGGTGACGATGGTGACGAGCTGGGTGTGATCGCGATGGGTCGCGGGAATGCCGGCATAGGCCGGCACCGCGAGCGCCGACGTCACGCCCGGAACGACCTCGAACGGGATGCCGGCGGCGCGCAGCGCACCCGTCTCCTCGGCGCCGCGGCCGAACACGAACGGATCGCCGTTCTTGAGCCGCACCACGAGCTGGCCCGCGCGCGCGCGGGCGATCAGGACGCCTTCGATGTCGCGCTGGGCGAGGCGCGCGGGATCGTCGTGCGGGCGGCCGACGGCGATGATCTCGGCCTCGGGCCGCACGTGCTCGAGGAGCCGGCGGTGCACGAGCTCGTCGTGCACGACGACGTCGGCGGCGGCGAGCCAGCGCTGGCCGTGCACCGTCAGCAGGCCGGGATCACCCGGGCCCGCCCCCACCAGCACGACGCGGCCGCTCATCGACCGAGCAGCCTTCCGGCACCGCGCGCGAGCAGCCGCTCGGCGAGTCGCGCGCCCAGCCCCGCCGCGTCCGCGCACGACGCCTGGTCGGCGTCCTCGATGCGCTCCTGCCCGTCGACGTCGCTCACCTGCACGCGCAGCGCGACCGTCGTCCCGTCGACGCGGGCGTGCGCCGCCAGCGGCGTGTTGCAGTCGCCGCCGATGGCGACGAGGAAGCCACGCTCGGCGGCGATCTCGGTGGCGGTGACGTCGTCGTGCACCGCGGCCAGCAACGCGCAGGTGTCGGCGTCGTCGGAACGACACTCGAGAGCGAGCGCACCCTGCCCCACGGCCGGCAGCAGATCGTCGGGCGACAGCGGCCGCGCGTCGGGCTCGTCGACGCCGAGCCGCACCAGGCCGGCCGCCGCCAGGATGAGCGCATCGACCTCGCCGTCGCGCCACTTGCGGAGCCGCGTGTCGACGTTGCCGCGCAGGAACACGATGTCGAGATCGCGGCGACGGGCGAGCAGCTGGGCGCGCCGTCGCACGCTCGCGGTGCCGACGCGGGCTCCGGGGCGCAGGCCGGCGAGGCCGCCAGGCCCGGCGCCGATCAGCACGTCGCGCGCGTCGGCCCGCGTCGGGATGGCGCCGAGGATCATGCCCGGGGCCAGCGCCGCCGGCACGTCCTTCAGCGAGTGCACCGCGAAGTCGACGGTGCCGGCGGCGAGCGCCTCCTCGATCT
This sequence comes from uncultured Binatia bacterium (SeqCode), assembly GCA_964404165.1. GTDB lineage: Bacteria > Desulfobacterota > Binatia > DP-6 > DP-6 > DASYLJ01. The sequence continues at coordinate 42,573 of CAYOIZ010000031.1, forward strand.
CCTTGACGAAGAGGCCCTTGCCGCCGGCGGGTGCGAGCGGTCCTTGCGCCAGCTGGTCGCCGGTGGTCCGGATGAGCACGAGCGGGACCGCGAGGCCCGGATGCGCGCGTTCGATCGCCGCCGCGATCATCCCGGCCTGCGCCCGCGCGAGCGGGCTCCCACGCGTCCCGAGACGCAGCGTACGCGATGCCATCGTCAGTCCTCGTCGTCCGTGTCGTCGGGGGCGGGCGCGCCGTGCAGACGGAACAGCGAGCGGGCGGCGTCGACGTAGAACGTCTCGCTCTCGCCCGCCTGGTGACTGCGCAACGCCGTCAGCGGCGCGTGCAGGATCTTGTTGACGATCGACCGCGTCAGGCGCTCGACGCCCTCGCGCTGCCGCGGGTCGCCGTCCGGCCCGAGCGCGGCCACCCAGCGCTCGACCTCGGCCTGCCGGATGCCTTCGAGCTTCTCGCGCAGCGCCACGATCGTCGGCACGACGCCGAGGCTCTGGAACCAGCGCCAGAACGCGTCGACTTCGGCGTCGACGATGGCCTCGGCCCGCACCGCCTCGGTGGCGCGCGCGCCCCGGTTCTCGGCGATGACCCCCTCCAGATCGTCGATGTCGTAGGTGTAGACGCCGTCGATCGCGTGCACCGACGGATCGATGCAGCGCGGGACCGCGACGTCGATCAGGAACATCGGCCGGTGCTTGCGCTCGCGCATGGCCTCCTCGACCTGTGCGCGACGGACGAGGAAGTCGTCGCCGGCGGCGGCCCCGATGACGAGGTCGGCGAGCGGCAGATAGCGCCCGAGCTTGTCGAACGGCACCGGCATGCCGCCGAGCTCGCGCGCCACGTCGATCGCGCGCTCGAAGGTGCGGTTCGCCACCATGAGCGAGCCGGTGCCCTGGGCCATCAGCTGGCGTGCGCACAGCTCGCCCATGGTGCCGGCACCGATCAGCAGCGCGGTCTTGTCGCCGAAACCGTCGAAGATGTCGCGCGCCAGCTCGACCGCCGTCGAGCCCACGGAGACCGCCTTCTCCGCGATGCCGGTCTCGGAGCGGATGCGCTTCGCGACCGAGAACGACTTGTGGAAGCAGCGGTGCAGCACGCGCCCCGACGTGCCCGTCGCCGCCGCCACCGCGTACTGCTCCTTCAGCTGGCCGAGGATCTGCGGCTCGCCCACCACCATCGAGTCGAGGCTGGCAGCGACGCGGAAGAGGTGGCGCACCGCCTCGCGATCGTGGTGCACGTAGAGCGAGTCCTGCAGCAGGTCGTCCCCGAGGCCGTGCTGCTGCGAGAGGAACGACGGGATGCCGGCCGCCACCTGGTCGGCGTCGGCGCCGCACGCGACCACCTCGACGCGATTGCAGGTCGAGAGGATCACGCCCTCCTCGATCCCCGGGAGCGCCACCAGTCCGCGCAGCGCCGGCTCGAGATGGCCGTTCGAGAACGCCACGCGCTCGCGCACTTCGACGGGCGCAGTGTGATGGCTCAGGCCGACGAGGACGATGCGATGCTGCACGTTCAGTACGCCTTGCCGTGCATCCCGATGCCGAGCAGGTTGACGCCGACCAGCGACACGACGATGGCCGCGAAGCCCGCGATGGTGAGCTGCGCCGCCCAGCGCCCACGCCATCCCGCCGTCATGCGCCCCTGGAGCAGGACGACGTAGAGCGTCCACACCAGCATGGTGAAGACGACCTTGGGGTCGGCCATCCAGGCGCTGTCCCACTCGGCCTCGTGGGCCCAGACGATGCCGGACACGATGCCGAGCGTCAGCAGGATGAGGCCCCACTTGAGGCAGTTGTGGCTCAGCGAGTCGAGGCGCTCGAGCGACGGCAGACCGTGCAGGACGCCGCGACCGCGATGCGTCTTCAGCCGGCGCTCCTGCACGAGGTAGAGGATGCTGGCACTGCACGCGATGGCGAACGCCGCGTCGCCGAGCAGTGCCAGCAGCACGTGCACCGGTAACCACACGCTGCGCAGCACGTCCGGCAGCGGCTGCGCGCCGCCCTTCACGACGCTCGCGGCGAGCGTCATGCCGAACGCCAGCGGCATGATGACGGCGCCGAGCGCCATGAGCGGGCCACGGAGCTGGACCGCCAGGAAGAGTCCCACCAACAGGGCCGCGAGCAGCGACAGGCCCTCGCCGAAGTTCGCCACCGGCAGGTGACCGACCAGCACCGCCCGCATCAGGATCGAGGCCACGTGCAGCAACAGGCCCCCGCCGAGAAGCCACATCAGCAGACGGTGCGGGAAATCGCGGCTGGTGCTGGCGATGCCCATCAGCACCGCCACCGTGGCCGCCAGGTAGAGGCCGGCGGCACCGCGAAGCAGGACGATCTCCATCTTCAGTCCCCCGCCCCGAGGTCGAGACGATCCAGGGTGCAGGTCGCACCCGCCACCTCCGCCAGCAGCCGGTCGATGCCGGGGCGGTCGTCCCGTCGCACCAGCTCGAGCAACGGCGAGTCGAGCAGCGACGCCATGACGGCCATACGGGCCGGATCGCCGTCGAGATGCCGTCGCACCGCCCCCAGGATCGCCACGAAGGGGCCGTACTCGGGTCCGACGTGCGTCTCCAGCTCGCGACGCAGCCGGGCCGCCAGGCCGGGGCTCGACCCGCCCGTCCCGATCGCGATGCGGAGATCGCCGCGATCGACGATCGCCCCGGCGTAGAAGCTGCACGCGTCCGGGACGTCCACCACGTTCAGGAGCACCCGCTCCCGCTCGGCATCCCCGCGGAGCCTGGCGATCAGGTCGGGGGCCCGGGTGACGGCGTAGGCCAGCGTCGCGCCCGCCAGGTCGTCGGACCGATAGGGACGGGCATGCCATTCGAGGGCACCCGCCGCATGCCGATCGGCCAGGGCCGGGGTGACCTCGGGGGCGACCACCGTCACGCGGGCACCGGCGGCCAGGCACTCGAGGGCCTTGGCCTCGGCCAGCACGTCGCCACCGACGACGACACAGCGTCGCCCGTCGAGGCGGAGAAACACCGCATGGGTCCGCATCCTCGGCGGATGCTATCAGATGGTCCCCGTAGCAAAAACGCCGAGCCCGAGCGCCATCTCGGGCGGTCGCTCAGCTCTGGCCGGGGATGCGGAGGACCTGGCCCGTCTTGATGGTCTTGCTCTTGCCGAGACGGTTCGCGGTCCGGAGCGACTTCTCGCTGACACGATACTTCTGCGCGATGGCCGAGAGGGTCTGGCCCTTCTTCACCCGATGGGTGACGGCGGCGTTCCTGGTCTGGCCGCTGCGCTGGCCGTTGCGGCGTGTGGGCGGCGGGGGCGCGGAGACCCGGACGACCCGTTCCTCGGCCACCAGCTCGGCGAACCGCTCTTCGAACCCGTCCCCGGACGGCTTCGGGACGCGCAGGGAGTAACCCGCGGGAATGGGCCGCTGCCCCTGCACCACGGGGTCCATCAGGGCGGGGTTCAGGCTGGCCAGCGTGTCGGCGTCGGTCCGTGCCAGTCGTGCGGCCACCTCGAGACCGATCGACTGATCGAGCGGGATGACGTGCGTCGGCAGGGGCGGCTCCGGCGTGATCTTCCCGAAGTAGGTCTCGTGGTGCTTGTCGACGTCGAGCGCAGCGAGGAACTCGGGATAGAAGTTGCGCGACGCGAAGCCGAACGCCGGTCCGCGATACTCGCGGATGATGGTGGCGATGTCGGAGGTGCCGGTTTCGCGAACGGCGCGCGACATGCCGCCCGGGCCGTGGTTGTAGGCGGTGATCGCCAGCGGCCACGAACCGAGCCGGTCGTAGTTGCCGCCGAGGAAGCGCGCCGCGGCGCGCGTCGACGCGATGGGATCCCTGCGCTCGTCGACCAGCCCGCCGACGTCCATGTAGAGGCGACCAGTGGACGGCATGAACTGCCAGATGCCGGCGGCACCGACCTTGGAATAGGCGTGCAGGTTGAAGCACGACTCGATGAGCGGCAGGCGCGTCAGCTCGGTGGGCAGCCCCGCCTCGCTGAAGATGCGCTCCATCTCGGGGAAGTAGCGACGCGCGTGGCGGTAGCCTTCCTCGAACTTCTCACGGATGCCGCGCTGGCTGCGCAGGCGCTTGTCGTCGGTGGCGTCGATGAACTTGGTGGGGCTGCCGTCGTTCTTGAAGAGGTCGCGGATGCGGCGCTCCTCGACCGTCAGCTGGTCGTTGCTCGCTCCGTCCTGGAGACGACGGAGCAACGTCCGGATGCGATCCATCTCGAGGTCGGTCTCCTCCTTCTGGAGACGCTCGACCTCGATGAGGCTGGTGCCGTTCGCGACCAGGTCGCGGAAGTCGAGCACGCTGTAGACCTTGTCGAGATCCACGGTGTCGTGCACAACGACCTGGTACTTGGAGTACTCGGCGAAGACGCGACGCCAGAACGCGATCTGGTGCTCGATCTCGGGCGGGCGCGGGAACGCAGCCGTGGCGGCATCGGCGACCGGAGCGAGCAGGGACAGTACGAGGGCGACGACGACCGATAGTGCGCGCATGGAACTCCCTGCCCCTCCCACGACCCCAACCTCAACGACCTGAGATCGAATCGTACCAAACCGCTCTGAAAAGAGTCAAACATTTTTGCCGACGTGGCGTCGGCGGATCGTGCTCAAGACGCGCGGTTCGCGCTGACGCGCCGCCGGCGTCGGCACATCTGAGGCAGCGGCAGTAGCGGCGCTCCGACGCGACGCCACGGTGAGGGTCTCACCCGTCGCCACCCGATCGGGGTGACGCTCCGGACCTCGCCACGGCACCAGCGCCATCAGTTCCGTCGCCGGAACCATGCAGCCCGCGCTGCGTGTCGCCTCCTCGATCCGCAGGGCGGCGTCACGCACCTGCACCATCCCGGAACTGAGCAGCGAGTGCACCGCCGAGTTGGAGCACCCGAGCGCGTTCGACGCCTTTGTCGGCCCGCCGAGGACGACGTACACGGCTTCCTCGATCGCGTTCCGAATCCTCTTGCCGGTTTCTGCCGTGAGCATGACTCGGGGGAGTAGCACCCCGCCCAGGATGCGTCAACAGGAATCGCCCGCATCCTCCATATCAAAGCCGTCTTGACATCCCCTCGCCAGTCGGCTAGCTAGTCAGGTCGTGTCGAGGGACGCATGGACGGCGGATCGCATTCGGGCGCTGCGCGGCCGGCTCGGGTTGAGTCAGGAGCGCTTCGCGGCGCGCGTCGGCACGACGAGCGGCACCGTCAGCAAGTGGGAGCGATGTGAGACCCGGCCAATGCCGATGGCGTGCGAGCTGCTCGAGCGCCTCGAGCGTGAGGAGAGCGGGCGGTGAGGTTCGGGTTCGGGCTAGCGGTTGCGCTGGAAACGCAACGTCACGAATCCGCGGCGGCCGTCGTCGCAGAGGAACGTCCCGGAGAAGGTGCTGCCCGGGCACACGCCGTCGAATTCGCAGAACGCCCTGGTTCGGCGATCGCCGATGGTGCCGAAGGCCGTTCCTCCGCCGAGACAGAACAGCTCGAAAAATCCACGCTTGAAGACACAGCCGGAGCCCCGGCACCGGAAAGCGGTGTCGACGCGCGCGAAGCCGAACCCGTAGTCTACTCGTCCCTGCAGGCGTGCTCTCGACGGACGTCCGTCTACGCCGAGGGCGCCGGTGTAGACGGCAGCGCCCGCCGGCATCGCCAGACTCAAAACCAGACCCATCGCCAGAATGATCACACGCATGCCGTCTGGCGTACCGCCGATGCGTACACCGCGTCAACCATTTCTGACTGAGGAGGGATGTCATGGAGCACATCAATCGCACCGAGGTCGTAGCCCGGTACCTGACCCTGGCCGAGCACTCGACCAACATGGCCGGCTTCTTCCGGGAGCGGGCGGCCGACGTCGAGAAGATCCCCCCGCGCGTCCTCGGAACGGTCCTGCCGGGGCACGTCCAGGCGCTGACCGACTTCGAGCGGGTGGCGGGGCTGAGCATCGGGCAGCGACACGGCCTGGTGGCGGGCTGACGCGATGCCCGAGAAGCGCCTCGTCTTCGACCTCGCCACGTCGACGCTCCGCTGCACAGGATGCGGACGGGGCCAGCGGCTGAACGGCGCCACGATCCCGCTCGTCCGTCTCGTTCAGCTCTGCGAGGCGTTCGTCGCCGAGCACACCACCTGTGGACTGCCGGCGAACGCCAGCAAGGGCGAGGTGCTCAATGCCCTGGCCGGCGTGCTTGGGGCGCGGAGCGCATGAAGGGCCCGACCTACCTCTCGTACCAGGCCCGCTCCTTCGCCTGTGAGAGCTGCGGCAACACCCGCACCGCGCCGGAGAGCGGGCGCACCCGCGAGCTCGTCGAGGCGATCGCCGCCTTCGAAGCCGACCACGCGCATTGCAGCGGATGGGACGACCGCCCGCCGGGGCGCGTCTACAACGATCGCCCCGACCTCGAGGCGCGCCTCGCCCAGGCCGCCATCCTCGCGGCGGCCGTCCGTCGCGGCGAGCGACTCCGGAATCCTCCCGCGGGTGGGACGACGCGCGACCGCTATCAGAACATCCACGCACAGATCACGCATGCGCAGGAGGCCGTGCGAGTCGCGCTCGCCGAATGGGATCGCCTGCCGACGACACGCCGGCTCGCCAGTCTTGAGCGGTGCGCCCCCCTCCTCGAGCGCTGCGCCAACCCGGCCGTGCGGGAGGCCGTCACGTTCGCGGCGATGTTCTGCTCGGACCAGCAGCTGGGGCTCGACGTACAGGTCCGCCTCGCGAGCCTGTTGAGCGGCGTCCTGCTCGACGTGCGGTACGAGGGGCAGGAGGCGGCCGTGCGCGCCAGGGTGACGGCGATCTTCGCACGCAGCGCGCCCGGCTATCAGCCGTCGCTCCCAGAGATCCCGAGCGGCCCCGCCTTCGACGTTGCCGCCGGCGACTGGCTGGTGATCGTCCCGACGAAGACGAAGGCCAAGGCCGTCACGCGGTGTCGATCCGAGGACGAGCTCGAGGCGATGCTCGCACGAGTCGATCATCTGAAGGCGACGGCGGTGCTCGTGGCGCACGCGGCGGTACGCCCGTGAGCGAGATGACCGAGCTGCCCTTCGGCAAGGTGCGCCGCCTGGTCGACGACAAGGCGCTGAAGGCCTACCGACGCTCGCACGTCACGTGTGAGCTCGAGGGCTGCTTCCGGATGTCGGCGCCCGAACCCCACCACCTTCGGAGCCGGGCACAGGGACGGGACGATTCGGACGCGAACCTGCTGAGCCTGTGCCGAAGCCACCACCTCGAGTGGCACCGGATCGGTGGACGGAAGTGGTTCTGGCTGCACCGCCTTGAGCTGCTCGAGGACGCGCGGAAGAAGGTCGCCGCGGCCCTGCGTATCGACGAGGACGCCGCGTGAGCTGCGCCTGCACCACTTCGCAGCGACCCGTCGGCTGCGTTCGCTGCCTGCGGAAATACTGCTGCCCTCGGGCGCTGTTCGCAGAGCACCCCGACGGCGTGTGTCCCGCAACGAACGGTTGAGGAGAGAGCCGGCACGGCCGGCGAGGAGGATTGCGATGGACGGATTCGTAGCGAACGTGTGGGCGGAGGTGATGCGCCTCCCGTGGACAGCGCTCTTCGGGTTGATCGTGGCGACGGTGGTCTCGACCCTGCTGGTGGTCGGGATCATCGTCGGGTTCATCGCCGACGTGCATCGGTTCACGCAGACGCGGAAGTCGCAGGGCGATCATCCGCGTCTGGAAGTGCGGAACGACGACGTGCGCGAGCGGCTGACGGGCCACGGGGCCGCCTGATGGCGCGGCGCACCCAAGAGCCGGAAGTGACGATGCCGGCGGAAGACCGCGAGCGCGTCGAGAAGGTGGTGGCGCTCGCATTCGGTGGGCTCCACAACGTCGACCGCCTGCGCTTCTACGGCTTCTACGCGACCTGCGGCACGCACGGCGGCGAGCTGGCGACCTGGGACGGCAATCGCCTGACCGCGCTCGTGGTCGCCGGGCACGACCAGGGCGTGCGCGTGTCGGTGAGCGCCCGCGGCATGCGGTTGGAGGTCATGCTGCATCCGCGTCGCTGTCGCGCCGGACGCATCGCCCATCGCCACCCGACGCTCGAGGACGCCATCGCCCGATACGGCGAGCGCGACGTCTGGACGCCCCCGGCCGACGAGGCAGCGCCGGAGAGTGGCGCGGCATGAAGCTGCCCTGCGGCTGCATCACGAACGAGGCCGGTACGTGCATCCGGTCGTTCTTCGCCTTCTGCTTTCACGCGGCGGAGTTCGATCGAGCGAAGTGGCTGCAACGGAGGAAGGGTTGATGGCGAACGAGCACACTCACGCGCGCGGCGTCCGGCTCTTCGTGATCTACGACCACCCGAGCGACTACCCCGACGCCTTCGTCGTGCGCGAGTGGGTCGTCGTGGGGGCTGAGGTCTACGTCGCGAAGGAACCGCTCGCCGTCTCGCCGGAGCTGGACCTCGCTCGCATGGAGCTGCCGTCGGGCCTGTTCAACATCGGCCGCGGCCCGGAAGACGACCAGGCCATCCGGGAGGTCTGGATCTGATGCGCAACATGAGCTTCGCCCTCACCACGCAGCAGATCCTGACGCGGACGAAGACGGTCACGCGTCGCACCGGGTGGACGTTCCTCAAGCCGGGCGACCGCATCCGCGCTGTCCGCAAGGCGATGGGGCTCAAGAAGGGCGAGAAGATCGAGCAGCTCGCCGTGCTGCGCGTCGTCGACGTTCGGCAGGAGCCGCTGCAGCTTCTGCTGGATGATCTCGCCTACGGCTTCGCCGAGGTCCAGGCCGAGGGCTTCGGGAACACCCCGATGCTCTGCTGTCCTGACCAGTGGGTGCCCTGGTTCTGCGCGACGCATCGGTGTGAGCCGAGCACGCCCGTCACGCGGATCGCGTTCGAGTACGAGGCGCCGCCGCCGGCTGGCTTCGAGTGGCGCGCTGGCTACTCCGACGCGCGTCCGTGCGACCAGCTCATGCTGGGGCGACACATCGTCGCGACTCTCTGGGACAACGGCGGAAACTTCGTCTGGTCCACCTGGGATCGGGATGGCGTCGGCGGTGAAAACGGTGGCGACCCGACGCGCGACGTTGCGCGGCGAGAGGTTTACGCCGCACTCGCGCGCCAGGTGAAGCGCGATCCTGAGTCGTGGTGGCCGATCGAGGTGGCGCATGCCTAAGACGTCGATCGAGTGGACGGACCGCAGCGTCAACCCGATCCGGGCGCGCGATCGCGCGACGGGTGCCGAGGGGCACTGGTGCGAGAAGGTCAGCCCCGGCTGCAAGAACTGCTACGCGTCACGAATCCAGTCGCGCCTGCAGATGCACCGCTACGACGCCGGCAACCGCGACCGGGTGGAGGTGTTCCTCGACCGATCGCGCTTCGACGAGGTGCTCCGCCGCCGCAAGCCGACGAAGTGGTTCTGGTGCGACATGACGGACCTCTTCGGCGAGTGGGTGCCGGACGAGTGGATCGACGCGTGCTTCGTGGTGATGGCGCTCACGCCCCAGCACACGCACCAGGTCCTGACGAAGCGCGCGGGTCGGATGCGCGAGTACTTCGCCGAGCTCGCGGCCGAGAACCCCGCCGACCTCCTCGCGCGCTACAGCGAGGCCGCCGGCAACATGCTCGACGGCGAGTGGGTCCACGCGCAGGGCCGCCGGTTCCGGCCGCGCATAGAGGCGTTCATCAGCGCGTGCTTCGGCCTCGGCTTCGAGGAGATCGACGGCGAGGAGTGCGAGGTCCAGGTCGACGAGCCCGAGCTGCCGCTGCCGAACGTCTGGCTCGGCGTCTCGGTCGAGAACCAGGCCACGGCCGACGAGCGCATCCCGCTCCTGCTGCAGACGCCAGCGGCGGTGCGGTTCCTGTCGTGCGAGCCGTTGCTGGGGCCGGTCGACCTCGGCGCGGTGCCGCCGCTCGGCCGTCCATGCGCGCCGTCTCGCAACGGCCGCGGTGTCGGTTGGGTCGTCGTCGGCGGCGAGAGTGGCCCCGGTGCGCGCCCGATGCATCCGACGTGGGCGCGCGAGCTGCGCGACCAGTGCACGGCGAACGGCGTGCCGTTCTTCTTCAAGCAGTGGGGCGCGTGGGTGCCGATCGTCTACGTCGACGAGGAGACGAAGCGCCCGCTGCTGAACCTGACGCCCGAGAAGGGCCGCGAGATCATGCTCACCGACGAGCGCGTACCACGTGGCCCGGCGCGGCTCGACGCGACCGTCAACATGCGGCGCCTCGGTAAGAAGGCCGCCGGCCGCCTCCTCGACGGCGTCGAGTGGTCGCAGTTCCCGGTGGTGGGTCGTGGTTGAAATGACGGCATCCGAAGTTCTGCGCATGCCACGCGGCGACGGGCTCGACCTGGCCGTCGCCGAGCGCTTCATGGGCTGGCACCGCAGCTCGTCGGGCATCACCTTCTACAGCGACGCGGGGAAGTTTCAGTATCGTGTTCGCGGCTGGCGCCCGTCGCAATGGTGTGGCTCGTTCGAGCTGATCAGCGTCCTCGAGCAGCTGACCGAACGCGGCTGGGCGTTCTCGCTGTCGAACTACGTGACGGCACGCCCGCGCCATGGGCGCTTCGAGATTCAAGTGTTCCCCGTCGACGGGGATGGTGCGGAGCTCGAGGCGACCGGCGACACCATCGGCGAGGCCGTGTGCCGCGGCGCCCTGCTGACCACGGTGCCGCGCCGTGGCTGACCTCGACCGCAACGACCCGCTACACATCCCCGACGGCTGCCACCGTCACGGGTGCGCCGAACCCGGCTGCTCGGCGTGGTGGCTTTGCGACAACAAATGCCCTGGGCCCGAGAAGCAGGACGCATGGTGTTTCAACCACTACCCGATGCCCGAGGGACGAGAACGACGGGCACCGGTCGAGCGGCCGAAGCCCATCGAGAAGACGCCGCCACCGGAGGCGGAGCAGCGGAGGTTGTTCTGATGCCCCTGGAGGAAGTGCCCTGGATCGACGGCTACCGTACCGGGCTCGACACCGCCGCGGGGATGGCGCGCGCGATGGGCGCGGCCGCACAGACCTCCCACGCGACGTATCGCGTGCCAGGGCCCCGGTGCGCCGTCGACGACGCCATGCGATCGCTCGCCGACGATCTCGCCGTGGTGGGCGGGCGGCGCCGTGCCCCACGACCGCAGCGTTGGCGCTCTCGTTCCTGGAGTGCGCCAACGACGAAGGCGCAAGCTCTCTCCGGACAGGTGGCCATCATGCTGCTCGGCTCTGGACTGTGGCGCGCCTTCGGGCTCGACATTAACGCGTACCAGCTCGGCTTCCTCTTCGGCGCCCTGAGCGTGGCCCCGTGGTGGCTGTACGATCGCCTTCACCGGGAAGCCGGTACGCCCACGGAGGACCCGACCCGATGAGCACCCGCTTCCTGATCGGCGACGACGTCACGTGCGACCCGCAACGCCTCGTGGATACCCGGTTGCTGATCCAGGCCAACAGCGGCGGCGGGAAGTCGTGGGCGGTGCGACGGCTCCTTGAGCAGACCCACGGCCACGTGCAGCACCTGGTGGTCGATCCCGAAGGCGAGTTCTCGACCCTGCGCGAGCGCTTCGACTACGTGCTCGCCGCGCCTCGAGGTGGGGATACGGTCGCCGAGCCCCGCTCCGCCGCCCTCCTCGCTGAGAAGCTCCTCACCCTGGGCGTGTCGGCCGTGCTCGACATCTTCGAGTTGAAGCACGATCAGCGCATCCGGTTCGTCCGGCTCTTCCTCGAGGCGCTGATCGATGCCCCGAAGACGCTGTGGCACCCGGCCCTGATCGTCGTCGACGAGGCGCACCTCTTCTGTCCCGAGAACGCGAAGGCCGAGAGCGCCAGCGCGGTGATCGACCTGGCGACCCGGGGACGGAAGCGCGGGTTCTGTGCCGCGCTCGCCACGCAGCGCATCTCGAAGCTCGCGAAGGATGCGGCTGCCGAGTGCAACAACAAGCTGATCGGCCGGACGTCGCTCGACGTCGACATGAAGCGCGCCGGCGACGAGCTCGGCTTCGCCAAGGCTGACGCCCTCGCCCTCCGCCAGCTCCGGGAAGGCGAGTTCTTCGCGTTCGGGCCGGCAATCTCGTCGACGGTGACGAAGGTCCGGGTGGGGCCGGTGCAGACGTCGCACCCGAAGGCCGGGGCACGGCTAGCGTTCTCGGCGCCGCCGCCGACGGCGAAGGTGAAGGCGCTCCTGCCCCAGTTGGCGGACCTCCCGGCCGAAGCCGAGCAGCGGGCACAGACGGTCGACGAGCTGCGACGGGAGGTGTCGACCCTGAAGCGCGAGCTCGCCGCGGCTAAGCAGTCGCAGCCGCCGGCCGAGGTGCGGACCGTCGAGGTGCCGATACTGGGCCCGAAGGATCTGATCCGCATCGAGAAGGTGCTCGAGCGGCTCGAGAACATGAGCCGCGACGCCCGACTGACAGCCGAGGCCTACGGTGCCTGCAGCGATCTCGCCATGACCGAATCGAAGGCACTCCGCGAGGCCCTCGCGCGCGCCACGGCCCCAGCACGGCCGGTGCCGCCCGTCGCTCCGCGGCGGTCCGGACCGTCGCCCCGTCCAGCACCGCCGCCGCGGCGAGTTGATCGCGACGGCGACGGCGCGGTGTCGGGCGCCGCGCAGCGCATCCTCGACGCGCTCGCCGAGCTCGACGCCCTCAGGCTACGGGAACCGCGCCGCGTTCAGGTCGCGCTCCTGGCGGGCTACACCAACCTGCGCTCGAAGGGCTTCACCAATGCGTGTGGATCTCTGAGCAGCGGCGGTCTGATCGCCTATCCCAGCTCCGATCGCGTGACCTTGACTGCCGCCGGCCACACGCAGGCCAGGGCGGCGACGACACCCGCGACCGACGAGGACATCCACGCGCGTGTGCTTGCGCTCCTTCCCGGTGTCTGTCAGCGCCTCCTCAGCGCAACGATCGGCGCCCACCCCCATGCCATTGACCGATCGGCACTGGCGGAGTCCTGCGGGTACGGGAACGTGCGCAGCAAGGGCTTCACGAACGCGCTCGGACGCCTCAGCGGTCTGGGGCTCGTGGAGTACGCCTCGCCGTCCGAGGTACGCGCCGCCGACGTGCTCTTCATCGGACAATGACCCCCGTTGCCACCTCCACCCACCCCAGCGTAGAGACGCGAGCAGGAAGGACCCCCCGATGAGCGACCCTCCGGACGAGACCCCGCCCATTCACCGCGTCGGCGTCGCGCTGAAGCTGACGCCTGCCGAGATGGCTTCGCTCGGACGAGAACTGCGCGAGCCCGGTGGCTTCCTCCGCGAGCATCCGACCACCGGATGGGTGACGACGGGTTCGCACGACGCGCTCGACCTTCAGATCGACGTGCGGGCCACCTCGCCGGAGCATGCGGCCCGTCAGGTGCGGATGCAGATCGAGCGCGCCATCGGCCGCTTGCTCCCGGACGACACGACGTTGACGACGTACCGCCTCGACCAGTTCTGGGCGGGCTGCGAAGAATGATCCCCGCCGCCACCATCGTGCTCGGTCTCATCTGCGCCAACGCCTGGATATGGACGGAGGTCGAGCTGCGGTGGCAGGATCGTCGGCGCGGTGGCGCGGCTTCAAGGAAGGATGCGGCATGAGCCTTACACCACGGGAGATGGGCACGATTCCGCTGGGCGAACGAAACGGTGAAATCGACCGCGTGCAGGTGGCGGTGGTCGCGACGGAGGATGGACCTGCGGTCAACGTCCGCGCGCGCATCTACGGCCACGACGGGGACGAATACACCCTCACCTCGGCGCAGGCCCGCGATCTCGCCGAGTCCCTCCTCCGTGCCGCCGACGTCGTGACGCCGGGTGGCCCGCCTCACGTGGGGCGATACTGGGTGTATCTCGACCGAGGCGAACTGGGGCCGATCCTCGAAGGTCCCTACGCGGCAGAGGAGGCAGCCTGGCGTTACGCGCGCCCTGCGCTGGGTACGGGCGTTCCGATCGCGGTGCTCGCCGAGTCCGTCGCGCATCCGATCTTCGAGAGCCCGGCGCATTCCGTGCCGCCGATCTGCAGCTCGTGACCCACCTCCCTCCGCCAGAGCAGACCCGCAGCGCCATCGGGCGCGGACCGTGACCACACTTCGGGCATAGCGAGTCGTTCGAGAAGGGCGGCAGCATCGACGCGGCGATGGCACCGGCCGGCGTCGTGAAGCCTAGGGCTCGCCCCGCCCCCGAGCCTGCGCTCGAGGAACGGGGTCCGCACCTTTTGGGTTTGTAGTGCCCTACCTCAGATGGGCACGAGGATAGGCCAGGCCTTCAGGCCGTAGTTTCTGGCCCAGAGACGCTGTCCCGTGAGCGGGCAGGTCCGCCACGGACGGAAAATCCATTTGTATCCGGGCGGTGCCGGAGTCCGAGTCTGCATGGTGATGTTCCCCCTTCGGTTTTCTAGTGCTGCCCCGGGGGAACGTGCTTGCGACTCGTCCGGCCAGGTGTTACGACCGGGTTTGACGGTGATTCGCTTGCGCGGTCCTGATGGGCAGCCGAGCACCCGAGGCTCTCGTCGTTTGCAGCGGCGAGAGCTCTCACCCGGCCTTGACCTTTAATGCGTCAGTGGTGAATTCCTTTCATTCATCTATTCTATCAGCTTCACACCTTGATGCCTAGGCGACGGCAGTGGTTCCGCATCATGTCGTCGCTGACGCCGTAGAAGTCAGCGAGGTGCCGAACGCTCATCGACGCCACCTGCTGCATCGTGACACGCGGCGCGAGCAGGCAGCCGGCCAGCGTCCACGCCTGCCACTCCGGATCACGGTAGGCGGGGATGCTCCCGCGCGAGACCCGGTTCAGGAGCAGGTCGCGGTTCGGCAGGTTCATCCATCGTCGCACCAGGGGCGAGTGGAGAATCTCGTGCGAGAACTCGTGCATCACGGTGGCCCGCGCGCGATTCGCACGGCGGCCGCCCCGCTGCAGATTCGCCCAGAGCTCCTCGTCGATGAGGATGATGCCCTTCTCCTCGGGGTTCGTCGCGCCCTCGCGGTCGCCGAGCTCGACAGCCGACGCGGGGTACACGTTGATGTTGATGGCCGGCGTCGGGAAGACCTCCTCGACGAGACGCAGCACGTCCAACTCCATCGGGGTGACGAGGGCCTCGGGGCAGATCTCCTCGAGGACGACCGTCGCCACCTCTTCCAGCGCCCGCACCGACATGGCGGGCATCCGGAACACCATCTCGTCGAGGTACGCCATCAGTCGTCACCCCCCTTCAGGATGTCGAGCAGACGGCTGATCTCCAGGTCGCCGAGGTCGCGACGCTCGAGCCGGCGCGCGAGCGCCATGCCGAGATCGCGATACTCCGGCGGCGCATCCTTCAGCGAGAGCTGCACGGGCTTCGCCGACTCGGCCAGCTCCTTCAGCTCCTCGATGCTCATGGTGGGGATCAGGTCGACCAGGGCACGCCAGTACGCGGCCCGATTCATCGCCCGCACCCCGCGCTCGATCTCGCCGAGATACACGTGCGAGACCCCGAGCGCTTCGGCCACCACGCGCAGGCTCAGGCCCGCGGCGTTCCTATGGCGGCGCACGTATGCGCCGAACGTTCTGTCAGGCGCTTTCATGGGTTCCTCCCGGGTTGGTCACAATGGTAAGTTACCCGCCTTACCAGGCGCCGTCAAGAAGAACCGCATGGCAGGTGCGCGGTCGATCGAATCACAAGCAAAGACCGGCGTTTACCACACCGCACCGGCCGTGAACCACGCCGCGAGTACCGACCCGATCGTCGCCGCGATGTCGACCACCGCCGGCGACAGCGCCCCGCCCTGCACCACCACGCAGTTCCCGAGGAGCGCCGCATCCGCGCTCCCCATGGTGACGGTACCGTCGTGGCAGGTGATGACGCGGGCGGTGCCGAGCGCGATCGCGTTCACGATCGGCCCGCTCGGTGAGGGCGCGATGCGGGCGGCGGCGCAGCCGGTGACGAGCACCAGGAGCACCGCCGCCAGGATCCTCACTTCCTGATCGCCGCCGCGGCGTTGGGCGCCACGAGCGCCGCGAACACGCCCAGGATGAAGATCACGAGCTGCCCCATCGTCTCGCGGGTGGCGTTCACGGCCTGCGGATCCGCCGCCGGCCGGAACATGCTGACGACCCCGATCGCCACCAGGCCGAGGGCGAAGAACATGAGCGTCAGGCCGAGGAAGGTGAGGATGGCCGTCTGCTGCTTCACCTTGCCGTTGCCGTCGGGCTGCACGGCGACGTCGGCGGGCTCGGCGGCACCGGGGATGATGTCGTCGCTCACGACGGGGCTCCTTCCTGCGGGCGCGTGGTCTGCCCGTGCGCGCTGGGCTGATCCTCCGACTTGATCTCCCAGAATCGGAACGGCAGGCGATCGCTGTGCGTGACGGCACCCGGCTGCCCGCTCTCGATCGCCGTACCGAGGAGGATCGTTGAGCAATCCCAGCAACCGTCGCCGCGCTGGACGTCGTCGGCCGCCGGGTCGTAGGCCATCCCGGCACCACAGGGGCACCGCGATGTCGCCGCGTACCGCAGCCGGTCGGCGAGCGGCCGCGCGCGCTGGATCGCCAGGTCGTCGTCGTGGACCTGCTGGCGCAGGGCCTTCGATTCCGTCTCGAGGCGATCCGCCTCGGCCAGCTTTTCGTCTCGCGTCATCGTCGTCTCCTTCACCCCTGCATCCACGGGCAGGTGTTGACCGCCTTGCGCCCGGTCCGACGGAGCGTGTCCGGGCAGGTGCTGCGCATCTTCGCGCCGGGCGTCATCGCCAGCAGGTTGTGCGCCGCCAGGTGCGGGAAGAGCCCGGCGAGGATCTCGGCGAGCACCGGCGGGCCGCCGTCCTCGCAGTGGAAGCCGCGCGCCCACGTCGCGAAGCCGGCGTGCTTCTGGGCGTTCAGCGCCGCCGTCGTCGTCGCCTGGTCGGCCGTCTTCCGCTGCGCGTTGATGTCGCCCGTGAAGATGATCGCGAACAGCATGCGCTCGCGCGGCGTGCGGGCGCTGGCGAGGAACGCGTCGCGCTTCTCCTTGACGCCCGAGCTGGCATCGTGGGCGACCTTGAAGTCCGCGAGCGCCTTGCACTGCGCGGGCCCGAGCGGCACGTCGGCGAAGCGCGCCGCGACCGCCCCGGCGGTCTCGTCCTTCAGCGCCGGCACGCCCGCGCGATTGCACGCGTAGGTGAACCGGCGGTCGTCGTCGTTGCGGCCGGTGCCCGCGCACAGCGGCGGGATGCGGTACGTCGGGTCGTCGCGCACCACGACGCCACCCTGCACCGACAGGTCGAGCGCCTGCTGCCACTGGGGACGCTTCTCCAGCCACGCAGCGTTCCCGGCCGCGTCGGCGAGGATGCACGAGCGGAGCGGCTTCAAGTACTCGTTGTGCGTCAGGTCCCACAGGTAGTTGCCGTGGACGGCGTAGGTGCCGCCGCTCGCGATCGGCCGCGTGACGTAGTCGAAGAGGAACTTGTCGGTGGTGACGGCGACGGCCTTCTCCATGCCACCGACCACCGTCGCGCACGATGGGATCTCGCTCGCGGCCTCGATCGCTTCCGGCTCGATCAGACCGCGCAGGTAGATCGTGAGCAGCCACCCGTCGGCCTGGTTCAGCGGCTGGCCGGTCTGGTGATTGTAGAGCAGCTCCTGCGACTGCGTCGTCCAGTGCAGTCCGACGTCACCGTGGGTCGGGATGTACGGGGGAGGCATGCCCGACGGCGGCAACGTCGTCGACGTGCTCGAGCTCGGCGGACTGGTCGTCGATGTCGTGGTGCTCGTCCCCGGCTGACACACGACGTGGCCCTCGCCACCGCCGCTGGTGACCAGGGGGCCGCAGGTGTCCCCCGGCTCCTTGCAGCACCGGTAGGTCGACGGATCGGCGCCGCGCTGGCCACAGAGCAGCCCCCGCGCCACGCAGACGTCGCCAACCCGCGTCGTCGTGGTGCGGATCGTCGTCGACGTCGTCGAGGCCAGCGTGGTCGCGGTCGAGCTCGGCCGGCACTTGCAGCCCGAGTCGTAGGTCTCGACCAGGCCCTCGCAGCACCGGCCCGTCTGCACCGAGCGGAGCTTCCCCGACGCGACACAGGCGGCCCCCTCCTTGAACGAGAGGCCCGGGACACAGGTCGAGGGCGACTGCGCATAGCAGGCCCCGCACGAAGCGAACGCGAGCGCGATGAGCGTGGCGAGAATCTTTGCCGTCATGGCGGTCCTCCTGAGCTGCGTCCGTGCAGCTCGAAATGCCCGGGGTCGCGGAATCGACCGCCCCAGCGAAGCCCGAGGGCCTCACCGATGGCGCCCATGCGCGCCCACACCGGATCGCTCGCGTCCCAGAGCAGCTTGTCTGCGCCGTGCGCGAGGAAGGTCTCGTAGGGCGCGATGTCGATTGCGCACCCATCGAGATGTTTCGAATGTGCCGTCCACGAGACGCCCTTGGCGAGGTTCGCCGCGTGCTCCTCCGGGGTTCGGAGGGTGTCGACGATGCACACGGGAATGCCCGCTTCGACCAGGCGCGCCAGGAGCTCGACCGCGAGCGGGCGGAAGCGCGGGTCGAGATCGTTCAGGGCGCGGCTCACGGAGGCGCCCCGCAGCCGCACCGCTCGATGCGCTTGAGCCGACGCTTCACGTCGCGCCGCCACGCCCAGGTCGGGCTGAGCTGCGCCGTGGTGACCGACTCGACGGCGAGGATCCGCGCCTCGACATGCGCGATTGCTCCCGAGACCATCTCCCGGTGGCGCTGCTCGACGTGGCGCAGGTAGCCGGCCTGCACGAGGATCACCGCCGCGACTGCCGCAATGCGCTTCGCCGTCATCCACCGGCCTCCCGGATTGATGTGTCGCGGGGTCGCGCGGTCTCGTGGCGATCGCGCCACGACTCGAGCACGCCCACACGGCCGTCGAGCCGCTCGAACTTGCCGTCGTGGCGCTCGAGCCGGAGCTCGTGCGCCTGGAGAGTGGCCGCCGCCCCCGTCGCGGTCGCCTGGAGGGCCGCCAGCTGGCTCGACAACACCTCGAGGCGCGTCGTCGTCTCGGTCGTGTAGACGCCGACGCGATACGACTGCCAGAGCGCCGACGTCACCAACCCGCCGATGACGATGACGAGGCCGATGACGTCCCGCAGATCGCGGAGCAAGCCCTGCAGCCAACGCAGGCCCGTGCTCACCTGGCCCCCCGCATCAGATGAACTCCTCGAACGACCACGAGGCGTCGAAGGTGCGGAAGCGCTCGGCGAAGGGGGCATCTGCCGTCCGCTTCAGCAGGTAGGCCATGGCCGTGTTGTCGCGGTTCTCGTACATGACGAAGGGCGCGCCCTTGTCGATGGCGTGGAGCGCGAGCAGCTGCGCCATCGAGGCGGTGCGCCACGGCGCGCCGTGCAGGTTCGGGTACGACAGGTACCGCCGCCCTTCGGTGTTGAAGTCCGTCCCGCCGCCCTGGATGCCCAGCGAGCTCGCGGCCTGGAGCGGCACCCAGGGAATGTCCGTGCCCCAGTTGTAGACGAGCGTTTCGACGGTGCCGACGACGACGAGCGTCCCGAGCTCGATGCCGGTGATCCCCGCGTCCGGCGTGTACGCCGTGATCTTCAGGAACCGCCGTGGCGTCGTCATGGTCATCGGGAACCACGACTTCCGCCGCTGCACGCGCGCATCGATGTCGATGCCACCGGGAGACCCGATGGTGTCCGGCCACGTCGTGCCGTCGGCCCCGGCCTCGACCGTGAAGGCAGCGAAGTTCGCGTTGTTGAGGAAGAGCGCCTGCGGGCTCTTCGCACTGCCGAGGTCGACGATGAGCGACTCGGCGCCGTCGGTCGCCGTGGCCGCCTTCCACGTGATGAACGGCTTGCGGATCGTCAGGTTCGCCGCCGGGTGGTCGGCGATCGAGGACGACGCCGTCACCGTGTACGCGAGCAGGTTGAGGCCGAGCTGGAACTTTCCCGCCATCACACCACCACCGATCCAGGGCCCACGAGGAGAACGGGTCGCCCGCGGCGATCGAGCGCGCGAGCCCAGTACCAGTGCGTCCCGGCCGAGAGGACTTCCTGGTACGTAACCACCAATCCCGAGCCGTGCGTCGTTCGTGGGTCGGTGCTCGCCGGCGTCGCCGGCTGAGACGCCGACGGGCCGACGCGCCACCAATCCACCCCGCCCAGAAGATCGGGGTCCTGCCCGGTGGCGTCGTAGCTCGCCGCCACCCGCGTGATGCGCATGGCCTGCGCGCCGACGACCTGCGCGCCCACCACGAGCGCGTTGAGGTCCGCGATGCTCCAGGGCTGCCCGGTGAACGGGCTTGCCGTCCACGTCACCGTGTAGTCGGCGTAGCTGGTGGTGAGCAGGGTCAGCGAGCCGCCGGCCATCTCGACGCCGGCGGCATTTCGCACGAGCGGCTGAATCGTGGCCGCGGCGCTGTCCGTCTTCCGGGCACGCACGGTCAGGGAGATCGACCGCACCCGGGCGAGGGGGCGAACGGGAACCGCCATGCGCACGAACAGCCGCGCCGTGCCGAGCGTCTCCGCGTAGGTGCTCTCCTCGTCGGCGGAGACCTCGTCGACCGCCGCCCATGCCGACGACGCGCCGACGATGGTGCCAAACTGCTGCACGGGCCCATCGGCGATCGGGCGCAACGTCTCCTGCTGCAGGTCGACCAGCGTGAGCGTGAGCACGTTGCCGTCCTTCGCCACCGCCACACCGGGGTTTTGGCCGAGGTCGAGCGCGCGGAGGACGATCGGGAGCGTCTCCGGGGGCAATCGCTCGCTCGGGACGTAGGGGAAGTCGTCGTTGCTGTGCGGGGTCAGCGACAAGCCCGTCTGGCTCGGCAGTCGATCGGCGCGGACCGTTTCGTAGTCCCGGGCGCTGATGGACTGCCCCGCGCTGGTGAGACGCACGAGCACGCCGGGGGCGGCTTCACGGGCCTCGTAGTTGGCGATGAGCTCGAGCAGCTCGTCGCGCGTCCGGAGACGCTTCGCCCGGAAGCACCCGATGATGTCCGCGGCGACGATGTCATCGACCCACGGCAGCACGAGCGGCTCTGCGACCCGCCCGACGCAGTGCACGTCACGGACGAGGGTCAGGCTCGAGCCATTGCCGAGGCGGAAGACGACTGGCAGCGCACGCACGCACTCCGCGAGGCTCGCGCGCACGCGGCTCGTGATCTGCGCGATGTTGTTGTACCCGCCGCCGACCTCGAGCGTCATCGCCACGCCGGTGGCCGGCGCGGCCGCGGTCACCGACAGGCGGCCCGTGCTCGTTCGTCCGAAGCGCAGGTCGCGGAACGGCACGAACTCCTGTCGGATCTGCTCCACGCTCCGCGCGGCCGTGAGCCATCCGTCCGCCCGGAGCGCCCCGCCCTGGACGTCGTCGAGCACCGCCGCCGCGGTGTCCCAGCTCGCGTCGTCGAGCGCCGTGCCCGCCGCCGTCTCCAGCGTGCGCAACGCCTCGATCGGGTTGCGCCGCATGCGGTAGTACGACGACGCCACCTCGCGCGCGGTGCGCGCCGTCGACGAGTAGCGCGTGTAGCCGACGCGACCGTTGAGCGCGTACGGCGTGATGACCGCGCCGGTGTAGAGCCGACCAAATACCAGGCCACGCGCCTGGGTCGGATAGACGATCGGGTTCTTGATGTCGTCTTCGACCAGGACCCCGTTGATGTAGATCCAGACGTGATCGGGCGTGACGACGACCGCGTAGTGCGTCCATCGGTCCCGTGGGATGGAGCCGTTCGGCGAGAAGAAGCCGTTCTGTAAGAGCGTCCCGAATCGGAAGAAGATGTTGAGGCGCTCCGACACCGGGTTGTGGGTGACCGACCAGGCCGGCACGTCGAAGCTGCCGTCGTCGGGGCCGGGGCCGGACGCGATGAGCCCATGAAGCGCCGACGGGCTGCTCGGCAGGTAGACCCACCCCTCGATCGTGAACGTCTGCGCGAGGAACGCGGGCGAGAACGGCGTCTGCCAGTAGTCCCAGACGCCATCGCAGAGCACCGCGCCGAAGCCGAGGGGATTCGGGCCGCGCGTGAGATCGTCGGTACCGGCCGTGCTGGCGCCGAGCGAGTAGCCGGCCACCGCATGGAGCCCGCCGACATCGTCCTGCCCGCCGTGCAGCCACTTCCACTCGGCGACGACGTTGGCGTCGACGTCGGGGTAGACCCGCTGCACGGTGGCGCGCACCGTCGAGCCGATGACGTCGTCCTGGAAGCGGATCACGGTCACACCGGCGGCGTCGGGGTGGTACTCGCGGTGCAGGATCGAGAAACCGGGATCTTCCCCTTCTGCCGGACTCACCACGGCCTGCGCGCGCAGGACTGGCACGTCACCCTCGGTCACCTCGACGACGCCGACGTTGCCGGAGATCGCGAAGTCGTAGTGATTGTCGCGCTGTGCGGCGCGGCCGGTGGACAGCGTGTGTACGCCAGAGCCGGTGGAGGTGATGTCGATCGCGGCGGGCGTGTCCGCGAGCGCATCGCCAGGCGTCAACGCCAACGCGACGACGGTGGCGGAGATGACGATCAGCCAGTACGGCACCCCCGGCAGCAGCGGTGCCGGCAGTGTCCCCGTCGATGCGAGCGTGAAAGGCGCGTCTCCCGTCCCCACGAGCTCGAGGTCGAGCGCGGGGCTCACCGTTAGCTCGTTCGCCCCCGCATCGGCCGTGAAAGTGAACGTCTGCAACGTCTCTTCCTCGGCACCACGGCCCTTCACGGCGGGCAGTTCGATGTTGCGCCCGATCCCGACCCCCAACGGTACGTCGGCGCCGAGACCGAGGCCCTGCCCCGATGCCAGCGCGGGCGCGTCGGGAAAGTCCTGCGTCGTCACCTTCAGGGCCGGCAGGACGTCGTACATCCGCGAGACGTCCGCGCCGGCGAACAGCAGCGACGACGTCATGCCATCCTGCTGAATGGCGGTGAGCTGGCCGACGAAGGCGTTCTCCACCAGGGCGTCGGTGGTGACGTTGTAGAGGTGCCCGCGGGCGCGCCAGCCGCGCACCTCCTTCGTCATCCACACGGAGAGATCGGGGATCTCGCTGTCGGGGTCGCGCGTCTTCAGGCGCACGCCCAGCTGATCGACGCGCGCCATGCCGCCGAAAACGTCCGCGGCGGAGAGCTTCAGCTGCGGCGCCTCGACCATGCGGCCGGCGAAGAGAGTCTGGCTGTTGAACTTCCCCGCCTGCCAGTGCGCCTCGATCCGCTGCGCGGAGAGCGCGGTCCGGTAGATCGCGAGCTCCTGCATCGACCCGTTGAGGTACTGGCTGATCGGCGTCGTCGTGCCGTGGACCCCGATCCAGAAGGGGTTCAGCGTGGCGAGGTCGCCGATCGACGGGTCCGTGCCGATCCGGCGTAGCCGCCCATCCACGTAGAGGAGCAGCGCATCCTGCGCCGGGTCGCGCACCGCCACGACGTGCCGCCACGCCCCGTTCGCGATGCTGACGCCACCGTCGATGCCCCCCTCGCCGCCGCTGGCCCCTCGAACGTACCAATCGACGCGACCCGACGTATCGATGGCGAGCTGGTAGTAGGGCGAGCCCACCGCACCGCCCTGTCGCTTCGCGAGGATGAAGCGATTGCTCGCCGGCGCCGCCGCCACCTTGACCCAGCATTCCAGCGTCAAGGCGTCGGCAGCGGCGATGCTCCACGCCGCGTCGGCCGGCACCGAGGCATATTCGCTCGAAGCGGCCGAGAACGTCACCGCGTAGTGCGGGTCCCCCGCGAGGGCACCGGCGACCTGGAGCGTTGGCGTATTGACGTAGGTGCCCGGCACCCCCACGCGCGCCGCCACCTCCGTGCCGGAGAGATCCCCGAGGCGCCAGTATCCGACGGGGTTGTCGGCGAGGACCTGCGCCGCATACGTCCGGTGCCGCACCCGCGTCAGCGCCGGGACGTACCGATCTTCGGTGGACACCATGAGCGGCCCGGTGCCCCAGAAGTGCGGCAGCGTGATCGGGAGCGACCCCGCCTCGACTTCCAGCAACAGCCGGAGGCTCGGATTGTCGAGCAGCGGGTTCGCGGTGACGGGGAGCGGCATGCCGTCAGCTCGGGTCGTAGTAGCCGGCGGGGCCGATGTAGATGCCCGCCGTGAGGTTCGCGTTCGGCGTGACGTCGGCGCTCCACTCGAACTCCCGGTTCGCGTCGAGCCCCACTTCGCAGCGACCGTACTGCGTCACCACGCCGCTCACGTCGCCGTCGGGAACGCTGATCACCGGCACGTACGTGTCCGCGGGCGTGCCCTTCCGCCGGACGCTGAGCACGATCGCGCCGGGAGACTGGGGGGCCACGGCGCAGAAGAGCCGCGCCAGCTTCGTCCCCGGTGGATAGACCGTCGTGCAGCTGGATGCCGTGTTGTCGGCCGCGTCGGTCGCCGCCGCGTTGCTCGCGTGCGTGAAGACCTGGCCGTGTTCGTACTTGACCCAGTGATCGTCCTTCCGGAACCGACGAAAGTTGCTGCTGCCGTCGTTGTAGACACGCGCCACCCGACGGAACTTCGTGAAGAGCGCGTTGAGGCTCGCGTGCGTCGTGATGGGCGTCGTCGCCGACTTCGACAGCAGCCCACACAGCTCGCCGGTATCGGGACGGAGCCCGATGTAGGCCGAGTACCAGGTCAACGCGTCCTCGGCGTCGGCGCCGAGATTGTCGAAGCCGTTCTTGCCATCGACGGCGATGTCGGCAACGACGCTGACGTTGTTCACGACCGTTCCGCCGATCGCGATCGTGTCGGCGGTGATGACGAGCTTGCTGTTCGGGCTCGTCGCATCGTTCGTCACGCGCAGGTTGACGAGCCCCGTGGTGCCCTGGGCGTCGAGCTGCGCCTGCATCGCGGCCAGCCGCGCCGCGAGGCTCGCGAACGCCGCCTTCACTCCGGTGCCGAGCACCGGGGGGATGCCGTAGAGGAGCGTGAGAATCTCGTCCCACTCGGCCGGGCCGATCTCGCCGTCCTTGAGCGCTGCGGTCAGCGTGGGGATGTCATCAGGCCAAGCCATCTACGAAGCCCTCCGCACGGCCACGCCGTACTTCCGCAGAATCTCCACGACGCTCGCCTCGAGCGCGGTCTCGGTGGACCGCTTCCACATCGACATCTGGGACGACGTCATCGGGCCGGGTGGCGCCTGCACGACGACCAGCGGCGCGCCGCCCGTGTGAATGATCGTCTGCGCGGCCGCCGCGCCGCCGCGCGCGCTCCGACGCACCTGCTCGGCCGTGAGGATGCGGCCGTTGCGCTCCGGGACGAACAGCTCGGCGACGCCGCGCTCGCCGACCCAGTACGGCTGGTCGGCTGCGACCGGCCCACCGGCGGCACGGCCAGGAAGGTCGATCTTGAAGTGGTCCGCGAGGGCGCGGAGGTACGAGAACGCCGAGCCATCCTCGGCCGTCGTGCCGAGCAGGGCGACGACGTCACGAATCTGGTCGCCGAGCTGCTCGCCGGCCGCGCCCCGCAGATACGCATACGCGTCTGCCGCCTTCGCTTGGAACGCCTTCGTCTCGGCCAGAAGCTCGGCGAGGTGCTCGTTCGCCTGGTCGAGCGCGCTACCGGACCCCACCTTAGACTGATCGGCGAGCTTCTCGAGCGCCGTCAGCTGCTCGCGGGCAACGTCGGCCTCGCCCCCGAGCGCGATGCCCAGGCTAGAGGCCGTGCCACCGAGCTGCTTCTGCAGCTTCCGCAGCTGGCCGGGCGCGAGCACCGACTGTCCGAGCTGCAGCGCTTCGGGCAGGAGGCGCTGCAGCTTCGCGACAGCGTCGTCCTGCCCGGGGCCGTTGGCCAAGGCCGTCGGGATAAGCCCTTCGATCTCCGCACGCCGTGCCGCGAGCTGTCGCCGACCTGCGCGGCGTCCACCTGTCGCGAGCGCCAGCTGGTCGGATAGCGCAGTGAAGCCCCGGCTTGCCTGATCGTAGAACTGGAACCGGCCGGCCGCGGTGCTGATCGCCGCCGGAAGTGACGTGAGCAGCTTCTGGATCGTGACTGGGTCGCCGAAGCCGCGGCCGCGCGCGGCGGCGAAGTCCCGCTGCGCCAACGCGAACGTGCGCGACACCTCGGCGCGGCTATCGAACGTGCCCAGGATCGACTGCGCCTGGTTGCGGGCGCCGCGGAACGCGTCGACGGTCTGGTCGAGCAGGTCGACCTTCTGCCGCTCGAGCGCGATCTGGGCCTCGTACTCGGCGAGCTGCGCCTCGGCCGCATCTTTGAACGCCGCGGCCGTCTGCGGGAAGTTCTTGTCGGTGAACGCGTCGACGCCATCGGGATAGCCTCCGAGCGGCGCCTGCGGCCCCTCGAAGAGGCTGTCGCTCGGCGTGATGCCACGCGTGGCGCCGCGCGAGCGCAGGAAGGCGATCGTCTCGTCGAGCTGGTCGAACGACACGCCGGTCTGTCGTTCGAAGTCGAAGAACGCCTCTTCTCGACGCCGGCTGAGCTCCGCGATCTGGGCCTCGCTGCCGGCGAAGCCGGGCCCGGCGATGGCGAAGGCCGTTCGGGAGCGCACGTCGCGCGCGCCCTGGTCGATCGCGTTGACCTGGGCGACGAACGGAGCGAGGCGCTGATCGATCTGCCCTCGCACCGCCGCGAAGTCGTCCGCCGCCTCGCTGGCGGCGACGCCCGCACGGAAAATCTCGTCAGCCAACCGCCCGATGCCGGCGGCGAGCTCCGGATCGCTCGCGATCTTGGCGAGCTGCTCACCATTCTGCCGCAGCTCGTCGGACAGGATGTCGACGACCGTGTCGAAGTCCCCGCGACGCTTCGCGCGACGGAGATCTTGACGCGAGTCACGATCGAGACTGAGCACCGGCGCGAACAGCTGCCCGAACGTCTTCACGAGCTGATCGGCAACACGTCCAGACGCGCTCTCGATGAACGACCCTGTGACGGAGCGCTGGAAGGCGCGCGGGTCGGTCGGATCCCCGAGGGCAGCATCGACACCGCCGCGGACGGCCTCCCGACTCGCCTTCCGCGCCGGCTTCCCGGGCACGCGCTCGTCCTCGAGGATGATGTCGGCGAGCGTCTGGTAGTTGAACCCGCTCTGGGCGCGCGAGAACTGCTCGGCAACGAACTGCGCATCGGCCTCGCGCAAGCCCTTCCTGCTCGAGATCGCCGACTTCATCGCGTCGAGGAACCGACCATTCCACGTCCCGACGAAGGTCTCCGCCAGCAGCTGAACTTCGTCCTCGCCCGTCTTCCCCTGCCGCTTCGCGATGCCGCCGAGCAGGATGTCGACGAACCGGCCCTCGCGGTTCTGGCCGAAGGCGTCGCCGCCGGCGCCGATCGCCTGCGCGATCAGGCGCGACGCGGTCCCCGCATCGCCGCGGAGATAGTCGAGCCGCGCTGGCGCCGGCCCGGTGACCCCGGCCGTATCCAGCCCACCCTTGCCGCCGATGCCACCGCGGAAGACCTTCGCGAAGATGCTCTCGATATTCGGCGTGACCGCGGGGCCGAGCACCTTCGAGGCCAGGATGTGGGCGAGACCGCCGAGGGCGATCAGGAGCGGGTTCTTCGTCAGGTCGTCGACGACCCGCTTCTCGAGCTGCGCCTGCGTGATGCCGTCCTGCACACCGCTCGCGATTGAGCCGGTGACGCTGTTGCCGACCGCATCGGAGACCGCCGCGCCCACCGCCGCACCGACGCCGGCGCCGATGACCGTGCCGATGCCGGGGACGACCGACCCGATGCCCGCACCCACACCGGTCGCGATGCCGATGGTGGCGCCCTGGATGCCCGTCAGCGCGTTCCTGGCGCTGTTCGATCCGGCCGCGCCGAGCGTCACGTCGCCGTAGCGACTACGCGTGTCGCTGATGCCCTTCGCGCCGAGCCCCAAGGCGAGCGCGAGGCCAGCGTAGGCTGCGAGCGCGGACGCACCCGAAGTGGCACCGGCGGCGGCCGGCCCGGTGGCCGACGACGTCGCCGCAGCGCTGATCGGGTTCGCCGTGAAGCCGCCGATCGCCGGACCGATCGATGTCGGGACGGTGATGCCCAGGGGCGCCGCCGCCGACGCGGCGTTCATGGCCGCGATCAGCTCTGCGCCACCGAACACCACCGACCCGCCGGCGGCGCCGCCGAACAGCGCCTTCTGCAGAATCGTGGGGATGCCGAGGGATGGCGGCGATCCGCTCGACGAGGTCGACCCGGCGCGAAGAAGCGAGGACAGGAGGCCCCCACCGCCGTTGCCGGAGCCGACGGCGGAGCCGACCAGCCCGCCACCACCTGACACACCCCCACCGCCGATGAGCAGCGACAGCAACCCCGAGCCGGAGGTATTGCCCCCGGTCGCGCTCGGCGGCAGGCCCAGCAGCGGGCCCGCGATGCCCTGCAGGATGAGCGCCTGGGCGAAGTCGATCGCGAGACGCTTGATGATGCCACGGACGGCGTCCCCCCAGTCGAACGCCGCCTCTTTGCCGATGGCGAACCCTTCGACGATGCCCGACGCCAGGAGGCCGC
The DNA here is from genome assembly GCA_964404165.1 of uncultured Binatia bacterium (SeqCode). Lineage (GTDB taxonomy): Bacteria > Desulfobacterota > Binatia > DP-6 > DP-6 > DASYLJ01. The sequence continues at coordinate 70,779 of CAYOIZ010000031.1, forward strand.
TGACATCGGTCGCGATGCCGAGCACGACCCGCTGCTGTTCCTCGGCCGCCTTGTCGAGCTCGCGCTGTTGCTTCGCGGCCGCCTTCTCCGCCTCTTTGGCGCGCTCTTCGGCCTCCTTCTTCTCGAATTCGGTGATGCGCGCTGCGGTGACGCGGGCGCTCTCCTCCCGAAGCGTGTTGAACTGCTCTTCGCTGGCGTGCGCATCGGTCAGGAGCTTTTCCAGCTCGACGAACCGCTGCCGCTCCTCCTCCCGAATCTTCTCGACGCCTTCGAGGCCGGTGCTGAGCCGGTCGTTCTCCAGGTCGGTGAGCGCCTTGGCGATGCGCTCCTGATCGCGCTCGTACTCGCGCGCCGCCTTGTCGGCGGCCGACGAGCCCTTCTTCCGCTCCTTCGCGATCTCGGCTTCGGCCTGCGCGACAATCTGGACGCGGCGCTTCTCGATCTCCTCCTGGGGGGTGTTGAGGATCGCTGCGTTGCGCGTGAGCGAAGCGAGCTCGGCGTCGCGCCGCTGCTGGATGCGCTCGATCGCCGTCTGCTGGCGCTTGTCGAGGGTCTCGTAGAGCCCGCTCAGCTCCTGGGTCGCCCGGGCGCGCTCACCGTCGGCCGCCTTCGCCGCGGCCGCGCGGTTGCGCTCCGTCTGGAACACCTCGAGGAGCGCATCCCGCTCCTTCTGGAGGTTCAGTATCCGCCCGACGAGGCCCTCGCGGTACTTGTCGAAGCCCGTGGAGGGGCTCTTGTCGAGCTCGCGCTCCACGTTCGCGATCGCCGCGTTGATGGCGTCGATCTCGGGCGTGAGCGGCAGCGTCCCCGCCGTGCGACCCGACAGGAACTCCGCCACCCGCGCCGTCAGATTGGCCAGCTTGATGGCCGTGCTCTCGATATACGGCGCCGCGGTGATGAGGGCCGAGGTCAGGTTCGTCTGAACGACGTCGGACAGCTTCGCGATCGCCGCGTTCGCCGACGACGCGCCGGCCACGGCCTCATCGGAGAGGATGAGGCCGAGGCGGTGCGCCTCGTCGGCGGCGCGGCTGAGACCCTCCTCGCCCTGGCTCAGGATGGGCAGCAGACGGACGCCGGACTCGCCGAACGCCGCGTTCGCGAGGGCAACGCGGTCGGTCTCGCGCGTCGTCGCCGCGATCTTCCGGAGCACCAGGTCGAGCGCGGCCTCGGTGGTCGGGGCGCGCTGAATGTTGGTGAGGAGCGCGCGATCGACCTTCTCGAGGTTCGCCGCGAGCGGCCCGACACCCTGCGCGGCCTTGCCCACGTTGGTGGCGAAGGCCCCCAAGCTGCCGTTGAGCGTCTCCTGGTCGACGCGGGCCTGCTTCGCGGCGAAGGCGAGCTCCTGGTAGCGGCGCGCACTCAGCCCGATGCGCTCTGCGTTCGATCCGACCACGGCGGCGTTGTCGATCGCCGCACGCGTCATCACCGCCAGGCCGACGGCGACGGCCGCCACGCCCGCCGTCGCCGCGCCGATCGCGACGCTGCGTGCCCCGAGCTTCCCGACAAGGGACGATTCGACGCCACCGATCGCGCCGTCGAACCGACCGAGCTCCGCCTCGCCCTCGCGGAGCTTCGCGTTGATCGCGTCGAGGCCCTTCAGCTCCTTCCCAGCGCCATCGATGCGACGAAACGCGCGCTCGCCCGCCTCACCGAGCTTCTCGAAGTTCGAGATGCCCTCGTCGAAGCCCTCCGACTTGACGCGGTAGTTGGTGAGCTTGGTCGCCACCTCAGCGCGTCCCCGCCGTGTGTTCGCGTTCCCACTCGGCCGCGATCTCGGTGTCGAGATCCTGCGTGACCTCAGCGAACGTCCGATCGAAGTTGAGCCGGCGCCGCACGCGCGCTTCCGGCACCAGCACGAAGAGCGTCACGCCAGTGCTCTTGAGAACCAGCCGCGGCGCCTTGCCTTCGACGCCGGGCACGAACACCAGCGCCCCCCTGGGGTAGTCATCCGGTCGCGCCGGGCGGGTCGATGCCCCGCGCGCGTGCCGGCGGGGGGCATCCTTCGTCGGGATCGCGATCACCGGGCCGTGGACACCACGGATGGTCGCGCCCTCTCGGTAGGCGGTGAAGATGTCCACGACCCCACCGGCGCGCTTGTTGGTTGCCTTGCTGTAGACCTCCCCTGCGGCGTGAATGGACGGCGTCACGGACGGGTACACCGTGGCTCGCAAGGCATTCCCGAGCTTTCGGCCGAGCCCCGCGGCGGCGGTGTCGTCTCGAAACCGCAGCTTCAGCCGTTCGATGGTGGATCGAATCACCGTCGACGTCGCGCGTTGTGCGGCACGAAAGTCCGCGCGCGCGAAGTCCACCAGCTCGCCCTTCGGCGGACCGATGAACCGAATGCGGGGGAACGCCATCTAGGCGCCGTCCTCCCGCTTCAGCTCCTTCTTGAACTGGGCCTCGGCCGCGGACATGACGCCGAAGGCGTCGAGAGTCAGCGCGAGCTGATCCAAGACGCCGCCGGCGTCCGGCAGGTGGCCACCCCCAAACCCGCCCCCACGCCAGCACTGCCAGAGCTCGTAGAGAGCGCGATCGTGGGGAGTCAGCAGGTAGCGCGGATTGATGCTGTAGCGCTGCCCGCCGAACTCCCACCCGTCGTTCGGGTTGTCCGTCGGCGGACGGGGGCCACCGGCAAAGTCCGCGGGACGGAGGCCAATCATCACCGCGGCTCGGAGTTTCCCCGCTGTCCCGGCGACAGGCTCGAGAGTCGCTGCACCTCCTTCGAGGCCGCGTCGATGTCCTCGGCCGCGAGCGCCTGCAATGCCTCCTCGGTGATGAGGTCGTTCTCGATGGTGCACGGCAGCGCGTCGCCGTTGCCGTTCTTCACACGCGACCAGCCCACCACGCCGAGGCGGAACCGGTGGATGGCGTGCTCTTCCATCCATTCGTACTGGGCGGCCGTGAGATCCCGCAGTGGCGCGAACTTCTGCTGCACCACCACGTTGGCGGCACGCACGACACCCTCGGCGGCCTTGTGCGCGGCGAGCTGCTCCGGCGTCGGCTCGTTCTCGTCGTCGACCTCTTCCTCGATGACGTCGAGCGCCTCGAGCGCGCGCTCCTGGAACACGCCTTCGAGCGTCGTCTCGATGCCGATGCGCAGCACCGCCCGCACATCCTCGACGGTCGGGAAGCGCCCTCGCAGTCGGAGCAGATCGGCGTCGAGCCGCATCCGGCGCCGCTTGTCGAGTGGCGCGATCAGGAACTCCGGCGCGTCCGGCTGGCCTGCGTAGCGCGGCGGGGTGAAAGGGAACCGGTCGAGTGCCGAGATCGGCATCGCCCCGTTCTGCGAGTCCTCCATGTCGGTCCTCCTTGGGACACGTGCGCCGACTCCGGTCGGCGGTTGGGGGGTCAGGCCTGCCAGAAGTAGAATTCTGCGGCGCTGCCCTTGGCCTGGAACTGCGTCACTTCACGCAACACGACGCCGTCTTCGGACTCGTCCGCATTCGTCAGCCGCACGCCCGGAACGAACGTGCCGAAGCGGGTGCCCGCCGTGCCGCTGAGGCGCTGGCCGAGCACCGCGCAGAGCGTGGTGGTCACCTGGCCGCTCAGGATCGACGGGAGGTCGCGCACCGAGACCAGCGTCAGCAGGGGGTTGAACGATCCCGTGACCACGCGGCCACCGATCAGGTACGACTGCGTGCCGCTGGTCGCGTTCGCATCGTCGGGGAACTGTCCGGTGTTCCCGAGGTCGAGCGACAGCTCGGACACCGCGAGCTCCGCGCCCTCGAGCGAGCAGATGCCGCCCTTCCAGACGGGCGGCGTGGGGCTGTCGAACACGACGCCGGCGGGCATGCCGGGGTCGGTGCGCCCGAGGTAGATGCCGTTGATCTGGTAGTCCCAGGTGCCCTTGCCGCCGGCGCGCCAGTTCATGCGCATGTTCGGCCGGGCGTCCATGAACTTCTCGAGCTGACCGTCGCGGTACTTCGCGACAGTCAGGCACGGATGCGGATCCGGCGCGCCAGGCGTCCAGCCGATGTGAGCCGGGCGCACGATCTTCGTCGACGACGAGAGCGTGGCCGGCTGCGGCTTGCTCAGCGTGATCGTCACGATGTTCCCCGAGATCGTGTAGTTGCGGATCATCTCGAGGGTCGGCGTCGTCGGATTGCCCGACAGCACGATCGGGTGGCCGTTCAGCGCACCGTTGGTGCCGGGCCACTGCGTGCCGTTGCCGGCCGTGCGATCGAACGTGACCGTGGTGGTCGTGCCACCGGTGCAGTCGGTGACGCTCGACGACGGCAGCGCCGCGACAGTCGCCTGCACCAGGCCCGCCGCCCGGATGATCGGGCTCACGCGCGGTGCGGTGCCGGCAGCGCCGGAACCGCGCATGTTCGCCTGGACGTTGACGGCCGGGCGGAACGCCCCCACGACAGGCTCGCCCGCGCCGAGCCCACTCGAGAACTCGTTGTCCTGGATGATGTCGGGGTTGAGGTTTCGGCCCAAGCCGAATGCCGCAACCGCATCGGTGGCCGGATCGAGCGTTGCCTCGACGCCCTCGGCCGACTGCTCCTTGACGAGAACGAGTGAATTGCGTGCGCGCTTGGCCATGACCCTGCTCCTTTTCGGCAGGGCCAACGCGGGCCTCAGCGCCTAGACTGACAGTTAGTTTCTCGCCTGTTCCCTTCGGGCGCTACGTCTCCGCCACGGTCGCTTTGATTTCGACCAGCCCTTTACAGCGCCGGCACCGGACCTCCAGGTGACTCGGCCCCAAGAGGTTCACCAAGCCATGGCCGCACGGCTCGCCGGCGAAGTCCGGATGAGTCCCCTCGCAGCGCACCACGTGTGCCGAAGACGTCCCGCGCGTGACGCGGATGGTGACACGAAGCGCGCCAGGTGGTGTCGGGTGATCGCCATGGGTCGCTGCACTTGGCAGGACCGACACGGGCCTCAACGCCTGGTCGCCTTGTAGCGCCTTCCCGGGCGCCGCGCCACCGTCGCGCACGCTACTGGTTCTCCGTGACGTAGACGGTGACGTTGTCCAGCGTGTGCCCCTGTGAACCGTTCGTCCGCACACCCCAGAGGCAGTAGGTGTTGGTACCGCTCGCCGACGTGTCCGTGAAGTCCATCGACAGGATCGCCTTGACGTTCGATGCTCCGTTTGCCGGCGTGTTCGCGTACGTCCCGGTGAGGAGCGTGCCGCTCGGCGTGCCTACTTGCCCCAGCGTCCCGCAGGACGACGCCCGATACACGTTGAACGTGACCGTCTCCGCGCCGCCACCGGTATCCGTGTCCACGATCGTGAAGCGGACGTTGGTGGTCTTCGACCCAGTGAGCCCGGTCGCGGCGTAGCTATAGATCGGGTAGGCGCTGCCCCCCGTTCCGCCCCACGCCGTCCCTGGTGTCGTGGTCTCCGTGCGCACGATCGGCGCCGCCCCGAGCGACGTCCCGGACGATGGCGCGAACGTCACCCGCGCCGTCTGATACGACCCCTGGTCTGTCGACACCTCCTGGGCGATCGCCGTCGAGTAGTCCGACGACGCGGCGGCCTCGAAGTACCCGGCCGTCGACGACACGCGCATGCGGCCGCCGCGGGTCGTCGCCACGTCCGTGAAGCGACAGGTCTGCGTGCCCCCAATCGCCACCACCACCGGCGCCCCGTTGCTGGCCGACGCGACCACGCACCCGATCGGCACCTTGCTGCCGGCCGTCGCTTTCTTCACTGCGTTGGCCGTCGCGGTCGACAGCTCCACCACCTCCCCGGCGTTGAGCGTCGCGCCGTCATCGTTGGTGTACGTCGCGAACGTCGCCTGGTCGTCGTCGGCGTCGAGCGGCCCGACGTTACGGAACCCACCCATGAACGGCCCGCACCCGGAGAGCTTGTCGGCGACCCCGGAGCCGAACAGGAGATCGCGCACCTGGAGATTCACCAGCGCCGACGCACTCGACGGACACACCATGCCGACCGACGACGCTCCGGTGAGCGCGATCTCCGCACCGTTGATCGAGCAGTTCGTGCAGGTCTGGTCGGCGCTCAGGTTGCTGAAGTCGA
>CAYOIZ010000032.1:0-75189 GCA_964404165.1 uncultured Binatia bacterium (SeqCode)
AACGTGAACGACTCGGTGACGAAGTCGAAGTTCGACAACATCTACGGCTGCCGGCATTCGCTCATCGACGGCCTCAACCGCGCCAGCGACGTCATGCTCGGCGGCAAGATCGCCGTCGTCTGCGGCTTCGGCGAGGTCGGCAAGGGCTGCGCCGAGTCGCTGCGCGGCCAGGGCTGCCGCGTCGTCGTCACCGAGATCGACCCCATCTGCGCGCTGCAGGCCGCCATGCAGGGCTACGAGGTGGCGACGATCGAGGACTACATCGATCGCGCCGACGTCTTCGTCACGGCGACCGGCAACTTCGGCATCATCACCGCCGACCACATGTCGCGCATGAAGGACAAGGCCATCGTCGGCAACATCGGCCACTTCGACAACGAGATCGACATGGCGGGGCTCGCCAAGGTGCCCGGCGTCGAGAAGATCACCATCAAGCCGCAGTACGACGAGTGGGTCTTCCCCGACGGCCACTCCGTGCTGGTACTCGCCGAAGGCCGTCTCCTGAACCTCGGCTGTGCCACCGGGCATCCGTCGTTCGTGATGAGCGCGTCCTTCACGAACCAGGTGCTGGCGCAGCTCGAGCTGTGGCAGCACGCCGGCAAGTACGAGAAGCAGGTCCACATGCTGCCGAAGCAGCTCGACGAGGAGGTGGCGCGGCTCCACCTCGGCAAGCTCGGCGTCAAGCTGACCACGCTCACCGCGAAGCAGGCCGAGTACCTCGGTGTGCCGGTCACGGGCCCGTACAAGCCCGACCACTACCGCTACTGATCCCGACGGCTGCGCGGTGGACCACCGCCGCGCAGCCGTGTTTCAGAGGTACGTCGCCGACACGGTGTCGGCGAAGCGCAGGCCCTGCGGCGTGAGCCGCAACCGTCCGCCGGCGCGCTCGAGCAGCCCGTCACGTTCGAGGCCCGCGGTGTGCGGGAAGGCGGCATCGAGCGCCACGCCGAAGCGCGCCGCGAACCCCGCCAGGTCGACGCCCGCGATGCGGCGCAGGCCGGTCATGACGAACTCGCCGCGCGCGCCGTCGACGTCGAGGGGCTCCTCCGTGGCCACGGCCGTGCCGGTGGCCGTGACCGCCGCCCGCCACTGCACCGGATGGCGCACGTTCGCCCAGCGACGGCCGGGGAACGGCGTGGCGCAGAACGAATGTGCGCCGGCGCCGAGACCGAGGTAGTCGGAGCCGTCCCAGTAGCGCGTGTTGTGGCGTGAGGCGTGCCCGGGTCGGGCCCAGCTCGAGATCTCGTAGCGCGCGAGACCGGCCGCGGCGAGGCGCTCCGCGGCGGCGTCGGCCATGAGGCTCTCGGTGTCGTCGTCGATTGGCTCGACGCGCCCGCTCGTGCGCCAGCGGTGGAACGGCGTGCCCTCCTCGTACGTGAGCGAGTAGGTCGAGACGTGGTCGGGAGCGAGCGCCACGGCCGACGCGAGGTCCGCCTCCCATGCGGCGAGCGTCTGCCCCGGGACGGCGAAGATCAGGTCGAGGCTGATGCTGGCGACGCCCGCCGCGCGCGCCGCCGCGACGGCCGTCGCCGTGTCGCCGGCAGCGTGATCGCGACCGAGGGTGCGCAGCACGTCCGCTCGGAACGACTGCGTGCCGAGCGACAGGCGGTTCACGCCGGCGCGACGGTACCCGTCGAGGCGCTCGCGATCGACGGTGCCGGGGTTGGCCTCGAGCGTCACCTCGACGTCGTCGGTGGTGCCGCAGCGCGAGCGGATCGCGTCGAGCAGCGTGGCGATGGCCGACGGCGACAGCAGCGACGGGGTGCCACCGCCGAAATACACGGTGGCGGCCGGACGTCCCGCCCATGCCGGCTGCGCCGTGTGGGCCGTGAGCTCGGCGATCAGCGCCGGCACGTCGTCGGCCTCGGGCGCGGCGGTCGTGGCGTGGACGTTGAAGTCGCAGTACGGGCAGACGTGCCGGCACCAGGGCACGTGGACGTACAGTGCGAAGGGCGTGGCCACGTCAGCGATAGCGTCGCAGGAGCCCGATGACGACGCCGCGGATCTCGACGTCCTCGGGTGCGGCCACGATGGGGGCGACGCGCTCGTTGGCGGGCAGGAGGTGGATGCGGCCGCGCCGTCGCGCCAGCTTCTTCACCGTGGCCTCGCCACGCACGAGCGCCACCACGGTGGCGCCGTCCGGTGCGTCGGCGCGCGACTCGACGATCACGATGTCGCCGTCGAGGATGCCGTCGCCCACCATCGAGTCGCCCACCACGCGCAGCGTGAAGGTGTCGCCCCGCCCGAGGAGGTCGTCGGGGAGGGTGACCGTCTCGGCCACCTCGACGGCCTCGATCGGCGTGCCGGCCGCCACCCGCCCGAGCATCGGCACCTTCGACACGCCGCTGCCGTGCGTCTCGCCGGTGAGCTCGAGCGCCCGGCTCTGGCGCCGCCGCCGTCGGATGAGGCCCTTGGCCTCGAGCCGCTCGAGGTGCTTGTGGACGGTGGCGAGGGAGCCCAACCCGAGGTGGCGGCCGATCTCGTCGAGCGACGGCGCGAACCCGTGCTCGGCGATGTAGGCCCGCAGGTAGTCGAGGAGCTCCTTCTGCCGCGGCGTCACCACGACCGTCCTCTTAGGCAAAGGAAAGACGAATTATCAACCCCTCGCGACGATTGTTCCGCTCCCGGATCTTGCCCGCCCGCGACGCACGCAGCACACTGGCGTCCCCGCCCGGGAGGATGCGATGATGCGCTTCGTTCTCGTGCCGACCCTTCTCGTGCTGGTCTCCATCGCCTCGACGTCTCCGAGCCACGCCGCCACACCGCGGCCGGGCGCGAGCGTCAAATGCTGCCTCGACGCCTCGGTCGACGACGCCCCGCCGCACCGCTTCTGCTTCAACCTGAACGTGGTGCGGGCACGGGCGCGGCGGGCCCGCATGCGGGCGCGCATCGCGTGCCGGCTGATCGGCGGCGTTCCGCAGCGTCGGAGGGCCGCATGACGTTGGCCGCAGCGATCCTGCTCGCGGTCGCGCTCGCCGCGCCGGTCCACGCCGCCGACGAGGCGTCGCCGGCGTCCGTCGTCAACGTGCAGGGCGAACGGCTCACCGTGCGCGTCACCGCCATGTCGCTCGACGAGGTCCTGAAGCGCTTCGCCACCGCCACCGGCGCCGAGATCCGCGGCGGCGTCGTCACGCCGCGCGACGTCAGCGTCGAGTTCGAGGACGTCCCGATGCAGGACGGCCTGGCGCGCCTCCTGGGCGACCAGAACTTCATGCTCACCTATCGCGACGGCAAGCTCAGCCGGCTCACCCTGCTCGGCGGCGCGCTCGACGCCCCCGTCACCAAGGTGGTGAAGACCGAGCACGGCGGCACCCCGGAAACCCCGCAGACGTTCTCGCAGCTGATCCAGAGCCGCACCGTCGAGGTCACCCCGGGCGGTCGCCTGTCGCGCTTCCTCGGCAAGGACTCCGCCACCCTGCAGCAGCTCATCGACATCGGCCTGCGCAACGACGATCGCGGGCTGCGCACCGAGGCGATGCGCATGTCCATCCAGGCCATCGACGGGCAGCCGGACCTGCAGACCGCCACCGTCGAGGCCATCGGGGCCATGGACGACAATCAGCTCATGGCCGTGTTCCGGGCCACCGCGCGCGACCACACCAAGGAAGTCCTGTCGCAGATGGCCACCATGCTGCGCACCAACGAGCTGCGCACGCGCAGCCTGCGGCTCCTGATGCAGGCGAACACGCCGCTCGGCGCGGGCGCCGAGTAGGCCCCATGCGTCGAGGCGTCGCCGTCCTGCTCCTGGTACTCGCGGCGTCGGTCTCCGGGGGCGCGGACGAACGCCCGAAGCCGGTCGTCACCTTCAAGGACGACCGCGTCACCGCCACGCTGGATGCCGTGCCGCTCACCGAGGTGCTCACGGCCCTGGGTGCGGCCAGCGGCGCCGAGATCCGGGGTCGCGCCGTCATCGAGCGCGACGTCACCGCCGAGCTCGACGCCGTGCCGCTGCCGGAAGCCCTGCATCGTCTCCTCGGCGAGCAGAACTTCACCGTCAGCTACGGCGCGGGCGACCGCCTGAAGGCCATCGTGCTGCTGGGCGGACCGGAGGCGCCGCCGCCGCCACCACCCACGCCCGTGGCAGACGCCGCGCCGGTGGTGCCGGGACCGCCGGTGTTCCCGCTCCAGCTGTCGCGCGCGTTCCAGCGCCATCGTCCACTTCCCGTGCCCGAGGAGCTGGCGGACACGGTGGGCGGCGAGAAGGCGACGTTTCCCGAGCTGCTCGAGGTGGCCACCGGCAACGACGACGGCGTGAAGCGCTCGATGGCCACGCAGGTGGTGCTGAGCTCGCTCGAGAAGGAGAGCGGCATCCGTCGCTCCTTCCTCCGCACGCTGCACCGCCTCGACGACACCAGCCTCGGCACCATCATGACGAGCGAGAGCGGTCCGCGCTTCCAGGAGATCCTCGAGTACCTCGCGGCCCACTCGCGCGAGCCCAGCCTGCAGAAGAAGGCCGGCGTCGTCCTCGAGCAGCTGCGTCCGCCCACGCCGCCCGCCGGCTCCTGACCGCCGGCGTCAGTGGCGCTGCCAGCGCTGCACGGCCGCGTTGTGCGCGGCGAGATCGACGTTGAACTCGTGGCTGCCGTCGCCGCGCGCGACGAAGTAGAGGTAGGGTACCGACGCCGGGTCGACGGCCGCCTCGAGCGCCGCGCGTCCCGGATTCGCGATCGGCGTCGGTGGCAGGCCGCGGGCGGTGTAGGTGTTGTGCGGCGTGTGCCGGCGCAGGTCGGCGCGCGTGATGGTGCGATCGTCGCCGTCGCGACCGTAGAGCACGGTCGGATCCGACTGCAGCGGCATGCCGCGACGCAGCCGGTTCAGGAACACCGCGGCGATCAGCGGTCGTTCGTCGGGGCGCGCCGCCTCCTCCTCCACCAGCGACGCCAACGTCACCGTCTGCTGTCGATCGAGCCCGTGGCTCGCCGCGCGACTCAGCATGTCGGGGGTGAAGACGTCGCGGAACCGGCGCACCATCGTGCGCAGGATGCGATCCGGCGACGTGCCGGGCGGGAACGCGTACGTGTCGGGGAAGAGATAGCCCTCGGCGCCGACGTCGGGCAGCTGCTCCGAGGCGAGGAAGGTGGGGTCGCGCAGCACGGCGAGATAGTCGTCCTGGGTGCCGTAGCCGGCCGCCGCCAGCTGCGCCGTCACTTCGCGCGCCGTCAGGCCCTCGGGGATGGTCACCATCTGCGACGGATCCGGCGGACCGGTGACCCGCGCCAGCAGCTCGAGCGGCGTCAGCGGACGGGTCACCAGATAGACCCCCGACCGGACGGTGCGATCCTCGCCGGTGAGCCGTGCCCATCCCACCAACGGGAGGGCGTGGCGCAGGAGGCCGCGCGCGACCAGCTCGCGCGCGACGTCGATGAACCGGCTGCCCGCCGGTACCGTCACCGTGGCCGGCTCGACGAGCGCGGGGCCGGGACTGTGGAGGAACAGCAGCACGCCGCCGGCGAGCCCCGCCGTCAGGGCGACGAGCGCCGCCACGAGGAATGCCGCCCGTCGCCAGGTCACGATGCGCGCAGGAACGACTCGAGGATGATGGCGGCGGCTTCCTGGTCGATCAGCTGCCGGCGGCGTGCCGGCTTGATGCGGGCGGCGCGCAGCGTCTCCTCGGCCTCCACCGTCGTCAGCCGCTCGTCCCAGAACGCCACCGGGACGGCCAGATGGCCTTCCACGCGGGCCGCGAAGGCCCGCACCTTGAGGGCCTGCGGTCCCTCGCTGCCGTTCATGTTGAGGGGAAGCCCGACCACCACCCGGGCCGGGGCGAATGGTGCCAGCATGCGGGCAATCGCCTCGAGATCGCGGAGGCCGCCAACCCGCTTCACGACGCCGATGCCGCGGGCGGTCAGGCCCAGCTCGTCGCTGACGGCGACCCCGATCCGGGCATCGCCCACGTCCAGCGCGGCGGTGCGCATCGGGGCCGGTCGTAACACCCGGCCCCGGGGGCCGCAAACTTCTCAAACGCCCATTCAAGTCGCATGGCGGATCTGCCGACATACCCCGCGAACCCATGCCCGCAGGACTGAACGGCCGACGTGCCCTCGTGCGATTCCTGCAGCGGATCGGCACGATCACGCTCGCGGACGCCCCCGATCTCGAGGCGGCATCCGGGGACGACTTCACGGCGCTGCTGGAGCGGGCGAGCCGCCTCGACGCGGCGGCCCTGGCCGAGCGCCTGGTGGCCGAGCTCCGTCTGGAGCGGTTCATCGCCGCCGGCGTGGACCAGGCCGTGGCGACGGTCCTGGCGCGGGAGCTGGCCGAGCGGCACGACGTGGTCGTCGCCCGCATGGACGACCGCACCGTCCACGTCGCCATGGCGAATCCGCTCGATCTGGACGCCATCAGGGACGTCGAGTTCGCGACCCGCCGCCGGGCGCACGCGCTGGTGGCGACGCCGGACGACATCCGGTCGGCGCTGGAGTGGGTCTACGCCGGCGGGCCACCACCGCCGGAGCCGCCGCCCACCGCCGCGCCCGCGGTCGAGCCGCCCGTCGAGCCAATGGCACCCGAGCCCATGGCGCCGCCGTCCGATCCGCTCGAGACCGTGATGCCGCTGATCCACGCGTGCCGGGAGCGCCTCGCGGCCCTCGAGCAGCGTGAGCGGACGCCATCGACCGATCCGTCGCTGGTGGCCCGGGTGTCGGCCGTCGAAGCCGTCATGGCCGAGCTGCAGGCGGTGCAGCAGGCAGCCCAGGAGGCGCATCGGGACGACGTCGCGAGACTGTCCGCCGAGCAGGACGCGCTGGTCGCGGCGCAGGGTGCGAGCCAGCGCGACGTGGTCGACGCCGCGGTTCGGCGCACGGGCGAGATACTCCTGCCGCGCCTCGACGAGCTCGCTGCGGGAACGTTGGCCGCGGCGGACCGTGCCGATCGAGCGCACCGGGCCGTCGATGCACTGGCTGCCCTGATCGAGGACCTCCGTGCGGGAGGGGGCGACGCCCCGCCGGCGATGCCGGTGGAGGTCGCCGACCGGCTGGCGCGTCTCGACGCCGGGCTCGCCGCGCAGCGGGCCGACCTGGTGAAGCTGGCGCAGCAGACGGACGCGTTCACGCGTCGGACCGACGGCTGGGCGGCCAGCAGCGAGGTCCGCAGCCTGGAAGCCGAGCAGATGGCGCTCGCGTCGCAGCTCCACCGCACCGCCCAGGGCGTCGAGTGGGCACGCGCGGGGCTCTCGGAGATCCGCGGCGAGGTGGGGCGCGCGCGCGAGCTGGCCGAGGGGGCCCGTCGCGTCGCCGAGGCGTCGGTGCCCACCGGTGCGCTCGAGGCGGTGCGCGACGCGCTCGACGCCCGGCTGCGGCAGGTGGCGACGCAGGTGATGCGTTACGAAGCCGGGCTCGGTCGCCTGTCCGGCGCCCAGGGCGACCTCGAGGAGGCGCTCGCGCGCGTGCGCGCGATCGCGGAGGAGACGCGACGGCTCACCGGCATGATGGCAACCGTCGAGCGCGCCGCGGCGCTCGACGCGTCGATCGGTGCGCTGCGCGGCGAGGTGGCACGGATCGCCGCGATCGTCGACGCGCCGGCGCCGAGCCTGTTCGAATCCGCGTGCGCCTGGGGAGCGCGCGGGGTCGGCATGCTCTGGTCGCTGTTCGGGTGGATGGTGCCGCCCGGGCGCGACTGAGGGTCAGAATGGGTATTGCAATGGACCGATCGCCTTGTTCTCGGGTCAAAGCATTGACAACCGCGCACACCTTTGGTTTCTTGCGCGCGCTCCCAAGAAAACCGCTCGTGATTGACCTGTGTCGCGTTCCCCAGCGCGGCCGGATCGGAGGACCGACACCGTGTCGAGACGCCGAAGCCTAGTCGGGGCCCTGCCTCGTGCAACGCGGCAGGTGATCCTGCTGCTCTGTGTGACAACGCTCGCGCTCCCGAGCCTCGGGTTCGGCGCGAAGCGCACCACCCTCAAGCGCACCGCCTCGAAGGCGCCGGCGAAGGTGACGGTCAAGAAGACCGCCAGCCAGAAAAGCGTCGGCAAGAGCGTGGGCCGGAAGGCCGGCGTCAAGCAGGTCGCCGCGCGCTCGTCGGGCAAGTCGAGCCGCTCCCGCAGCCGCGTCAGCACCGTCTACGGTGGCAAGCGCGTGGCGAAGAAGTCGGCCGCCGCGGGCCGGCGTCGCGTGGTACGACGCGCAGTCGTTCCAAGCGACACCGGCCCGGCACCGTACGGATCGCGCGGCACCGTCGACGAGCACGTCCACGTCCGTCGCGGTGACACGCTCGAGCGCATCATCGCGGTGCGCGGCATCGGCGTGTCGGGCGCCCGACGGTGGCTCAGTGCCGCCGAGGGCGTGTACGACTTCCGCAAGGTCCGCCCGCAGCGCGGCGTCACGCTGCGCTTCGATCGCGCCACGCGTGAGCTCGAGGCCGTCCGCTACGAGGCCGACGACACCTCGCTGCTGGTCCTCGAGCGCAACGGCGAGGACATCACCGCGCGGGTCGAGGCGCTGCCGTACTTCCACGAGGTGCGGGGCATCGCCGGGCGCATCGATCGCGGGCTGCGCGAAGACACCATGGACGCCGGCGTCCCGGTGCCGATCGCCGCGGCGCTGGCCGACATCTTCGGCTGGGATCTCGACGTCGAGGAGGGGCTCGTCCCCGGCGACGAGTTCCGCGTCATCTACGAGAATCTCTGGGAGGCCGGTCGCACCGAGCCGCTCACCGGTCAGATCATCGGCGCCGAGATCGTCTCGGGCGGACAGACCTTCACGGCGTTGTTGTTCGAGGACGAGGAGGGCGGTGGCTACTACCGTCCCGACGGCCAGGCCATCTCCCGCACCTTCCTGCGCTACCCGGTGGCCTTCACCGAAATCAGCTCGGGCTTCTCGGAGTGGCGCTACCATCCCGTCCTCCACCGCGGACGGCCGCATCGCGGCGTCGACCTGGCGGCCCCGCACGGCACGCCGGTGCGCGCGGCGGCGAACGGCTGGGTGAGCGAGACGGGATGGATCGGCGGCCTCGGCAAGGCCGTGCGCCTGCAGCATCCCGACGACATGAGCACCACCTACGGTCATCTCACCGAGGTGGCGCCCGGCATCGCCGAGGGCACCTCCGTCGAGCGCGGGCAGGTCATCGGCTGGGTCGGATCGACCGGCCTCGCCACCGGCCCGCACCTCCACTACGAGATCGCGCGCAACGGCGAGCAGATGGACCCGATGCAGGTGCAGGTGCCGGCCGATCCGCCGGTGGGCGAGCCGGTGAAGCGACGCTTCGAGCGCGTGCGCTCCACGGTCACGCAGCAGCTCGCCAGCCTGCCGGAGACCGATCGGCCGGTCGTCCTCACGCTGTCGTCGAACGCCTACCGCGCGGAGTAGGGCCACGCGCTACCTCGACGGTCCGCGGCCGCGCCTGTTCGCGCATCGCGGGGCGTCGGGGACGTACCCGGAGAACACCCTCCCGTCGTTCGCGGCCGGACTGGCCGCGGGCGCCGAGCGCCTCGAGCTCGACGTCCACGCCACGGCCGACGGGCACGTGGTCGTCTTCCACGACGCCACGCTCGACCGCACCACCGACGGCAGCGGGCCCGTGCGCAACCTGACGCTCGCCGAGCTCGAGCGGCTCGACGCCGGCGCGCAGTTCGTCGCCGCCGACGGTACGCGGCCGTATCGCGGCCGAGGCATCCGCGTGCCGACGCTCGACGCGCTGCTGACGGCGCATCCCGGCGTGCCGCTCAACATCGAGATCAAGCAGGACGAGCCCGCCATCGAGGACGCCGTGCTCGCCGTCCTCGATCGGCACGGGGCGCGCGAGCACACGCTGCTCGCGGCCGAGCACGTCCACATCATGGCGCGCATCCGGGCGGCGGCGCCCGACATGCTCACGGGCTTCGCGTCGGCCGAGGTGGCCGACTTCGTCTTCCGCCTGCGCGACGGCCGGATGGCCGACTACGTGCCGCCGGGCCTGGCCCTGCAGGTGCCGCCGTCGTTCGGCGACGTCGACATCGTCACCGATGCCTCGGTACGTGCGGCGCACGAGCTCGGCCTCGAGGTCCACGTCTGGACCATCAACGACCCCGCCGAGATGGAGCGCCTGCTCGACCTCGACGTGGACGCGCTGATGACCGATCTACCGGCCGTCGCCATGGACGTTCTGCGCCGCCGCGGCGCGCGCTGACCGCGCGCCGGCGCCGAAGCGCATTCAGTAGAGTGTCCCCGTCGGATAGCCGGGACTCTGGGGTGCGTGCCACTCGTAGGGCAACGATGCGGTCATGCCAGTACCGCCGCTCACCGACGCCGTTTCGCCGGAGGCCTCGTTGAATTGTCCGCCGGTCACGACGGCGTAGTTCCCGGAGGCCGTGTTGTCCGAGCCGCCCACCGTCGTCGCTTGGATTCCCGTCGTGACGTTGCGTCCACCACCCACGACCACCGATCCTTCGCCGAGCGCCGAGTTGTTCGCTCCGCCGAAAACCGCGGATTTGCTCGTGCCCGGTCCCACGTAGTTGGAGCCGCCTCCCACGATCGTCGTGTGGTTGGTGTCGAAATTGGGGTCCGATCCCTGGATTTCGCCTTCCGTCCCGCCGACGATCACGCTCGCATAGACGCCTTCGCCGATGCCGTTGCTGCTGCCGCCGAAGATCGCGGCACTCTCGCTGCCCAGAAACAGGTAGTTGCCGGCGCCACCAGCGACCATGCCGCGATCCGCACCGACGTAATTGGCGAAGCCACCGGACAGGACGGCGGCGGTCGTGACGGTCGCATCCCCGCCGATCACGTTGTGGTCGCCGCCTGTGATCACGCTCTCGGTGGTTTGCACTTCGATTTCGTTGGAGAGGCCTCCGACGACCACACCCCAATCCCCGTTCACGCGATTGTCCCGTCCCCCCAACGCGACGGCACCAGGACCGCCGAGCACGTGTCCGGTCCCGACGGCGACGCCGCCGTAACCCACGAACTCGTGGCCGTCGCCGACGATCAGGTTGTGGGAGCCGGTTTGATCGTCCAGCGGCCCGATCGTGTTGTACCCGACGATCAGATTGCCGGCGCCGTTCGGTGTGGCGTCGGTGGCGCCGGTGCCCGAGACGATCTGCACGTTCACCCCACTGAACACGATCGTCGGGATGCTGTGGTGGAAGGAGATCGCGCTCACCAACTCCTTCAGCGCGTCCGCCTTGGCCGCGCTGGTCGGACGGGCGCCCGGCGTGCAGCCCTTCACGTAGGCCGCACATTCCGCCCCGGCGTCCTTCAGGTAGAAGGTGCAGAGGTCGGGGGGCGTGATCGATTCGGGGGTGCCCGCAGTCCCAATCAGGCATTTCGACGCCGACGCTCCCCCGACGCATGTCGCCGCGTTGGCGAAGGTCTGGGAGTAGGGACCTCCAGGGCGGTCGCCCCATGCGATCGGTCCTGAGACGCCGGTCGCCGAGAGCTCGATCACGCCGTTACGCGCGTTGACCTTCGCTTTACAGTTGGAGATCGCGTGCGCCGACGGAGTCGCCACCGCTGTCAGCAGCAGCAACGCGATCGTGATCGGTGTCGTCCAGTCCATCTGTCGTCCTCCGAAGGGACGACGGAGCAATCACCGATCCACCCCAACGCGAGGACATCACCACGCCGGAGCTGCCTCGACAGTGAAACGACGTTCACGGCACTGTGAAGGCACCGTGGGGATCGCCGGTTACTTCTTCTTCACGGGACCCACGTCGGCGATCATCTTCATCAAGCCGACGTGGAGGACGCCGTTCGAGGCGATCATGCCCGGACGGAGCGGCGACTTCTGGTTGAACTCGAGCGGCTTGCCGTCGAGGCCGGTGACGGTGCCGCCCGCCTCGGTGACGAGCAGCGTGCCGGCGCAGATGTCCCACTCGTTCTTCGGCGTCAGCGTGAAGGTGGCGTCGCCGTTGCCGGTGGCGAGCTCGGCCAGCTTGAAGGCGACGCTGCCGGTCAACACGACCTTGCAGAGCGGCTTGAAGGGGTCCCACTCGCCGCGCTTGTCCTCGGAGCGGCTGGCCATGACCTCCGCCAGTGCGACGTCGCGCTGCGAGCTGACGGTGGCCTTCTCGCCGTTGACCGTCGTGCCCTGGCCCTTCACCGCGACGTAGAGCCGGTCGGCGGCGGGGTTGTACTCGACGGCGACGATCGGCGTGCCCTGCTCGACGAGCGCGATGCAGACGCAGAACTCGGGGATGTGCTGCGTGAACTCCTTGGTGCCGTCGAGCGGGTCGACGATCCACGCGCGACGCTTGCCGAGACGCTCGGGCGAGTCGGCGGTTTCCTCCGACAGCCAGCCGTCGTCGGGGAACGCGGCGGCGATGAGCTCGCGGATGCGCGCGTTCGACTCGGTGTCGGCCGCCGTGAGCGGGTTGTCGTGGCCCTTCAGGTCGATCTTCAGATCGGTCTTGTAGTAGCCCCGGATGATTTCACCGGCCTGCTTGGCCGCGTCGATGGCCACGTCGCGCTCACGAGAGAGGGTCGTCATCGACGGAGCCCGTATCAATTCCGGCGCGGGTTGGAAACCCGCACCGTCCTTGACGGAGCGTACGCCAGCCTCTACGGATCGCCGCGTGCGGGCGCTCGCGATGTTCGTCGCCACGGCCGGAGGGCTCGGCTACGCGCCGGTGGCGCCGGGAACGTTCGGCTCGCTCGCCGGCCTGGCGCTGATGCCGCTCCTGGCGGCGCTCCACGATCGCTCCGGTCGTCTCGCCTACGGCGTCACCATCGTCGCGCTGCTGGCGGGTGCCGTCTGGGCCGCGGGTCGTGCCGACGACATCCTCCCCGGCCACGATCACGGGCGCATCGTGATCGACGAGGTCGCCGGCATGGTCGTCGGATCGGTCTTCGTCCCGGCCACCTGGGGTGCGGGCCTCCTCCTCTTCGTCCTCTTCCGCATGTTCGACATCGCGAAGCCGTTCCCGGCCAACCGCATCGACCGCGATCTGCCCGGTGGCCTCGGTGTCGTCGCCGACGACCTGGTCGCCGGCCTCTATGCCGGCATCGTCTGCCGCCTGGCGCTGGAGCTCACATGATCGTTCGCGCAGCCCTCCTCTCCACCGGCGACGAGCTGACCACCGGCCGCATCGTCGACACCAACGCCAACTGGCTCGCCGACAAGCTCTTCGAGCTCGGCGTCGACGTGGTGACCATCGTCACCGTCGGCGACTATCCCGAGCGCCTCGAATGGGCGTGGCGCGAGGCGCTGTCGCAGGCCGACCTCGTCATCTCAACGGGCGGCATCGGGCCGACGGCCGACGATCTCACCAGCGAGACGGTGGCGCGCGTGCTCGGCGTGCCGCTTGTCGAGGACGAGGCGTCGGCCGATCGCATCCGGCGCTTCTTCGCCGCCGTGAACCGCGAGATGCCGCTCAACAACCTGCGTCAGGCGCTGATTCCGCAGGGCGGCGTCATCGTCCCGAACCCGCTCGGCACCGCGCCCGGCTACCGCGTCACGCAGGACGGCCGCCACGTCGTGGTGCTGCCGGGCGTGCCGCGCGAGATGAAGCCCATGGTCGAGGACACGGTCATCCCGTGGATCCGCGCCCAGCGTGGCGGCGACGTGCATCTCGCGCGCGTGTTCCAGACCTTCGGCGTGACCGAGTCGGGGCTCGACGAGCTGGTCGCCGGCGTCGTTCCGCCCGAGGAGGGACGCGTCTCGTTCCGCGCCAGCTTCCCCGAGGTGTCGGTGCGGGTCGTCGTCCACGGC
Organism: uncultured Binatia bacterium (SeqCode); assembly: GCA_964404165.1. Lineage (GTDB taxonomy): Bacteria > Desulfobacterota > Binatia > DP-6 > DP-6 > DASYLJ01. The sequence continues at coordinate 13,624 of CAYOIZ010000032.1, forward strand.
GAGCCCGACGAGGCGGCGACGCGGCTCACCGTCGTCGGCGATCGGCTGCGCGATGCCATCGGGCAGTTCTGCTACGGCGAGGGCGCGGGGACCACGATGGAGGGCGTCGTCGGCGACATGCTGCGCGCGCGCGGCCTCACGGTCGGCCTCGGGGAGTCCTGCACCGGCGGACTGGTCGCGCACCGGCTCACCAACATCCCGGGCAGCTCGGCGTGGGTGAAGGGCGGGGTGGTGGCGTACGCCAACTCGGCGAAGTCGGGCCTGCTCGGCGTCTCGCCGGCGACGCTCGAGGCGCACGGCGCGGTGAGCGAAGAGACGGCGGGCGAGATGGCCGCCGGCGTGCGTCGCGCGCTCGGCGCGGACATCGGCGTCTCCACGACCGGGATCGCGGGGCCCGACGGCGGCAGCGCCGAGAAGCCCGTCGGCACCGTGTGCTTCGGGATGGCCACCGCGGACGAGACCGTCACGGCGCGCTATCAGCTCTGGGGCACGCGCGACTGGGTGAAGCTGGTGGCGTCCCAGGTGGCGCTGGAGTGGGTCCGCCGCCACCTCCTCGGGCTGCCCGTGCGCGACATGCCGCTCTTCCGCGGCAGGCGCTGACGGAACATCGTTCCGGCCGATTGTACGCCTCCGGGGCAGACCACTGCTGCCGAAGGAGGCTCACATGACCGCCATTCGCCCCGTTCTCGCCGTCGTCCTGCTGCTCCTGCTCACGTCCGCCTCCGCCGAGGCCGGCCTGGCCCGGCAGTGTCGCAAGCGCTGCAAGCCCGACATCGCCGAGTGCGTGCAGCTCACCGGGCAGCCGAAGCGGGTGTGCCGCAAGACGATGATCCGGGTCTGCAAGGGCCTCGGCCTCGACGCCTGCGGCCACGGCGCGCCGCCCGACGACGGTGGCCCAGGCACGACCACCACCACCATGCCGTCGTCGCCTGGGCGCGTGGACTTCGAGATCCAGGACATCGAGCGCGACGCCAGCACCGATCCGGGCGTCTACCGCTTCCTGGTGACGTTCCAGAGCGACGCCGACAGCGTGCCGCTCGGCCTCGACCCGGCGCTCTTCGTCGTCATCGACCAGAGCCGCACGCGCCACGCCGCCAGCCCCGCCACCGCCGATCCCGACGACTGCTCGGCCAGCCTCGTCCTCCCGCCCGGTGGCGAGGTGACCTGCACGCTGCGCTTCAGCCTGCCGCTCACCATCGGCGCCGACGCCGACCTGGGCGGCGAGGGCTTCGCGCGCCTGCAGCTCGAGGGCGGCGGCTACGTCGACGCCAACGACTTCCAGCTGAGCGACGGTGGCTTCGCCGTCATCCACTAGACGTCCCACCCACGTTGCAGCAGCTCGGCCCCGTCGTGGAACACCGCGACGGGGCCGAGTCGCGTCTGGGACACGCGCACGCGGAACGCGGTTCACGTCGGTGGAACGCCGGTCGGGCAGACGCACCACCAACCGAAAGGACCCGAACCATGACACCCATCCGCTTCGTGACGATCGCAACGCTGCTCGGAAGCATCGTCAGCCTCGGCGCGCCGACGTCGGCGCCCGCCGCGACGCATGGCCTGCACGCCGACTTCAACGGCGACGGCTACGCCGACCTCGCCGTCGGCATCCCCTACGACGACAACGGCGTGCGCGGTGGCGGCGTGCAGGTGCTCTACGGCCGCAAGGGCGGGCTGTCGTCGACCGGCAGCCAGCTGTGGACGCAGAACACGCTCGGCATTCCGGATGCGACCGAGACCGACGATCTCTTCGGCGACGCCATCGCCGCCGGCGACTTCGACCACGACGGCTTCGACGACCTCGCGGTCGGCGTCCCGCAGGAGACGATCGGCGGTGTCTGGAGCGCCGGCGCCGTGCACGTCCTCTACGGCTCGACGACGGGTCTCAAGAGCGTGCGCACGCAGCTCTGGACCCAGGACGGCGACGGCATCGTCGACGCCGTCGAGCCGGGTGACCGCTTCGGCGCGGCGCTCACCGCCGACGACTTCAACGACGACGGCTACGACGATCTCGCCGTCGGCGTCCCCGGCGAGTCGGGCGTCGGCTACGACAAGGAGCGGATCGGCGCGGCGCACGTCCTCTACGGCTCGTACGCCGGGCTCGACGACGCCTTCAACCAGCTCTGGACGCAGGACAGCCCCGACGTGGAGGGTGTGGCGGAACGCTTCGACCAACTCGGCGAAACGCTCGCGTCGGGCGACTTCGACGGCGACGGCCACGCCGATCTCGCGATCGCCGCGGTGTACGAGGACGTCGGCACCAGGGTGCTCGCCGGCTCGGTCAACGTGCTCTACGGCTCGTACTACCGGCTCACGGCCACCGGCAATCGCCTCTGGCACCGCGATCTCGCCGGCATGGGCGGCGCGGCGGCGTATCAGCGCTTCGGCGCCGCCCTCGGTGCGGGCGACTTCGACGGCGACGGCTACGGCGACCTGGCCGTCGGCGCGCCCACCAGCGAGGTCGTGGAGGGGAACGTCGGCTCCGTCGACCTGCTCTACGGATCGCCCGCGGGGCTCGGCATCGTGCGGCACCAGGTGCTGCACGAGGCGCTCCCCGGCGTGCTGGGCACGCCGTCGATGAACGATCTCTTCGGCCACGCGCTCGCCGCGGGGGACTGGAACCACGACGGGCGTGACGATCTCGCCGTCGGCGTCCCCGGAGAGACCATCTCCGGCAAGAAGTTCGCCGGTGCGGTGCACGTGTTCCACGGCGCGTCGACCGGGCTCAACGACCTCGACGGGCTGGTGGGCTTCTCCGATCAGGTGTGGACGCAGGGCTCGCCCGGCATCGAGGGGGCGGTCGAGTCGGACGATCATTTCGGCGAGGCGCTCACGACCGGGGACTTCGACGGCGACGGCACCGACGACCTCGCGATCGGTGTCTTCGGTGAGGCGATCGGCAAGGCGCACGGTGCCGGCGCGGTGAACGTGCTCTACGGCCGGGTCGGCGGCATCACGTCGAGCCGCGACCAGGTGTTCCACCAGGGCAGCGCCGGCATCGCGGGGGATCCGCTGGCCAACGACTGGTTCGGCGCCCGTCTCGGACGGTAGTCCATCGCCGTGGTCTCTCCCTCCGTCGCCGGCCCTGAGCTATGGGTCGGCGACGGAGGGAACGGCGATGACCGCACGCCTGGAGGACACGGTCGCGACGCTCGTGCGTCGCGTGGAGGCGCTCGAGGACGAGCTCGCGATCCATCGGCTGATCGTGCGCTACGGGCTGGCCGTCGACGTCGGTGACGCGGACGGCGCCGCCGCCGTCTTCACCGAGGACGGCACCTACGACGTCGACGTCGGTCGCATGGTCGGACGCGACGCCGTGCGCGCGATGGTGCGCGGCGAGCGCCATCAGGCGATGGTGGGGCACTGTGCGCATCAGATCGGCCCGGCGGTGGTGCAGCTCGACGGCGATCGCGCCACGGCCACCGGCTACTCGCGCGTGTACCTGCAGACGGCGGCGGGGACGCACGTGTACCGCGTGAGCTGCAATCGCTGGTCGCTGGTGAAGCAGGACGGTGCATGGCTCATCGCGGAACGCACGACGCGCATCCTCGGGCACGCCGAGGCGACGACGGTGTGGTGACGCGAGCACGTGCGCAATGCTCAATGATCGCGCACGCTGCCGCGACGTTAGGCAGCACGTCGTTGCGTGCGATCGACGGCGATCTGCGCTAAAAATGCTGAAAGTCACGAAGCTACGTGACGGCATTCCCGGCTCCGTCTCCGACCGTGCGATCGCTTCCCGCAACCTACCGACTGCTCCGCCGTCTCCTGCGGCCCGAACCCGACGCCGCCGTCGCGACGCTCCGCCGCCAGGCCGCGGCGATGGCCCGCGCCAACGCCGAGCTGGTGCGGGAGGTCGAGGAGCTGCGCCAGGCCGCGGCGCGCTACCGGGGCATCGTCGAGAACGCGGTCGAGGGCATCTTCCAGACGACGCCCGACGGTCACTACCTCCACGTGAATCCGGCGCTGGCACGCATCTACGGCTACGAGGACGGGGCGGAGCTGGCGCGCGAGCTGGTCGACATCGGCGGACAGCTCTACGTCGACCCGGCGCGGCGCGAGGAGTTCGCGCGCCTCCTCCAGGCGCAGAGCTCGGTGTCGAGCTTCGAATCGCAGGTCTACCGGCGCGACGGCAGCATCATCTGGATCAGCGAGAGCGCGCGCGCCGTGCGCGACGCGGCGGGCACGCTGCTGCACTACGAGGGCATCGTCGAGGACGTCACCGAGCGCAAGCGCGCCGAGGCGGCGTTGCGCGAGGCGAAGGCCGCGGCCGAGGCGGCGGCGCAGGCGAAGACCGACTTCCTCGCCAACGTCAGCCACGAGCTGCGCACGCCCATGAACGGCGTCATCGGCATGACCGAGCTCACGCTCGACACCGAGCTCACGGCGGAGCAGCGCGAATATCTCCGCATCGTCCGCGAGTCGGCCGAGGCGCTGCTCGAGCTGCTGAACGACGTCCTCGACTTCTCCAGGATGGAGGCCGGCCGCTTCGACCTCGAACCCGTGCCCTTCGCGCTGCGGCGCGAGCTCGAGACGGTCCTGAAGGGACTGGCCGTCCGCGCCCACACGAAGGGGCTCGAGCTGCTCTGTCACGTCGCGCCCGAGGTGCCCGACGCCGTCGTCGGCGACGCGGGGCGGCTGCGACAGATCGTCGTCAACGTGGTGGGCAACGCCATCAAGTTCACGGAGACCGGCGAGGTGATGGTGCGGGTGGACGTCGTCGCCGCCGATCGGGATCGCGTCGGCCTGCACGTCGCCGTCCGCGACACCGGCGTGGGCATCGCGCCGGAGAAGCAGTCGGTCATCTTCGCCCCGTTCACGCAGGCCGACACCTCCACCACGCGGCGCTTCGGCGGCACCGGTCTCGGTCTCGCCATCGCCTCGGAGCTGGTGGCGATGATGGGCGGCACGATGTGGGTGGTGAGCGACGTCGGTCAGGGCAGCACCTTCCACTTCACCGTCGAGCTCGCGGCGGGCACGCCGGCAATCGTCGAGGCCCCGGCGCTGGCAGGCGGCCCGGTGCTGGTGGTCGACGACAACGCCACCGGTCGGCTCGTCCTCGACGAGATGCTGACGGAGCTCGGCCTGCGCCCGGTGCTCGCCGACGGCGGTGAGACGGCGCTGGCGCTCCTGCGGGAGGCCGCCGCCGTCGGCGCGCCGTTCGGCGTCGTGCTGCTCGATTCGCACATGCCCGGCCTGGACGGTTTCGCGGTGGCGGCGCGCATCGCCGCGGACGCGACGTTGTCGGCCGCGCGGATCGTCATGCTGATGTCCGGGGGCCAGGTCACCGAGGGTGCGCGCAAGCGCGTCGTGGACGGCGCCGCCGTCGTCACCAAGCCGGTCGGTCGAACCGACCTCGTGACGGCGCTGGGCATGGTCGGTCGCCCCGAACCGATGGCGACGCCGACCGGGTCGGTGCCGCTGCGGATACTCGTGGCCGAAGACAATCCCGTGAACCAGCATCTCGTGCGTCGTGTGCTGGAGAAGATGGGACACACGGTCGAGGTGGCGGGAAGCGGGGTGGAGGCGTTGGCGGCGCTCGCGCGCGGCCCGTTCGCGCTCGTCCTGATGGACGTGCAGATGCCCGAGATGGACGGTCTCACGGCCACGGCGGCCATCCGACGGCAGGAAGCCGAGGCCGGCAGCCCGCGGCTGCCGATCATCGCGCTCACCGCGCACGCCATGGCCAGCGACCGCGACCGCTGCCTCGCGGCGGGGATGGACGACTACCTGACGAAGCCGATCCAACGTGCCGTGCTGGTGGCGGCCATCGCCCGCGCCGTGGCCGCGCATGAGCCTGCCGATGCCGGCGCGATGCTCGACGAGGTACGGAACAATGCCGCCCGGCTGGGCGCGATGGCGACGGCGTTCCGCGAGGAGGTCCCCACGCTGCTGGCCGACGTCCGCGCGGCGGTGGCACGGCGCGATGCCGGTGCCCTCGAGCGCGCGGCGCGGTCGATCAAATGGGTCGCGAGCAGCATGGGCGGCGATTCCGCGCTCGAGGCGGCGTGCCGCCTGGAACGCCTCGGGCGCGCCGACGATCTGCGCGACGCCGGGCTCGTCTGCACCGAGCTCGAGCACGGCATGGCCCGGCTGGCGCGCACCCTCGTCGGCTAGCCGCCGAGCAGCCCCACGGTGTTGTCCGCCGTGGCGCCGCCGTCGACCATGATCGTCGCGCCGTTCACGAACGACGCCTCGTCCGACGCCAGGAAGACGACGACGCTCGCCAGCTCGTCGGGCTCGGCGATGCGACGCAGCGGGTTCGCCGCCTCCATGCGCGCGCGCACGCCGTCGACGACCTGGATGAAGGCGAGCGTCGGCGGGGTGGCGACCGCGCCCGGGCAGATGCAGTTGGCGCGAATGCCGTGGCGTCCGTATTCGACCGCCGTCTGACGCGTGAGCGCGATGACACCGGCCTTGGCGGCGGCGTAGGCGCCGAGGCCCTCCTCGACCAGCACCGCGGCGGCGGTGGCCATGTTGACGATCGTCCCGCCCCCGCCGTCGAGCATGAAGGAGAGCGCTGCCCGCGTCATCAGGAAGTGGCCGGTCAGGTTGACGGCGATGGTGCGGTTCCACGACGCCGGGTCGATCTCGGCGATGCGGCCGGCGGCGCCGCTCGCGGCGTTGTTGTGCAGGACGTCGAGACGCCCCCACCGCGCGACGGCGTCGCGCACCATGCGCTCGGCGTCGGCGGCGTCGGCGATGTCGCCGTGGACGGCGATGGCCGCCGGCCCGATCCCCCCTGCGACCGTCGCCGCGGCCTCGGCGTTCAGATCCGCCACCACGACGCGCGCGCCCTCGGCGGCGAACCGCCGGGCGCTGGCCGCGCCGATGCCGGAGCCGCCGCCGGTGACGAGCACGACCTTGTCCTCGAGGCCTCGCATGCGTCGGCCATAGCGCAGACGGCGGCCATCTTGCGAGGTCGTGGCCATCCCGGTACGCGGCGGTGACGATGCGCTGCTTCGTCGCCATCGACCTGCCGCCCGACGTCCGCGCCGCGGTGGCCGCCGCCCAGGCGCGACTACGCGACGCCGCGCCGCGCGCCGACGTTCGCTGGGTGGCGTCGGCGTCCATGCACCTGACGCTGCGCTTCCTCGGCGAGGTGGCCGACGTCGACCCCGTGCGCGACGTGCTGGCGCCGGTGGCGGCGCGGCATGCGCCGTTCGCCCTCGCGGCGGGCGGCCTCGGCGCCTTCCCGGGGATCGCGCGTCCGCGCACGCTGTGGGCGGGTATCGTCGGCGGCATCCGTGAGCTCGGCCTGCTCGCGGTCGACGTCGAGCGCAGCCTCGCGCCGCTCGGCTTCCCGCCGGAGCCGCGGCCGTTCCGGGGCCACCTCACGCTGGCGCGCGTGCGCTCGACGCGGGGCCTCGGCCGCATCGCGCCGCTCGTCAGCGGCGACCGGTCCACGTTCGGCGCATGGACGGCGTCCGAGCTGGTGCTGTATCGCAGCCATCTGCGGCCGACGGGGTCGGTCTACGAGGCGTTGGCGCGCCTGCCCCTCGCCGGATGAAGCGGGGACTGTCAGCGGCTGGCACAGATGTGCCACGTCACGGCTGTTGCGCGTGCGGATCCCACAGAAAGGCATGTGCGACACTGGAGACTCCGGGGCCGGCAGAGTAAGGTGATCCACACTCAAGTGCAGCACACGGTGCGGGGGAGGGCATGACCATGGGCATCGACGTAAATCGCGAGCGCGCGATCGATCTCGCCGTCAGTCAGATCGAGAAGCAGTTCGGCAAGGGCGCCATCATGAAGCTGGGTGAGGACGTCCTCAGCCAGGACATCCCGTCGTTGCCGACCGGGTCGCTTGGTCTCGACATCGCGCTCGGCATCGGCGGCATTCCGCGCGGCCGCGTCGTCGAGATCTACGGTCCGGAGTCGTCCGGCAAAACCACGCTGGCGCTCCATCTGATCGCCGAGTCGCAGAAGCGCGGCGGCATCTGCGCCTTCGTCGACGCCGAGCACGCGCTCGACGTCGGCTACGCGCGCAAGCTCGGCGTCAAGACCGAGGACCTGCTCATCTCGCAGCCCGACAACGGCGAGCAGGCGCTCGAGATCACCGACACGCTGGTGCGCTCGGGGGCCATCGACGTCCTCGTGGTCGACTCCGTGGCGGCGCTCGTGCCGCGCGCCGAGATCGAAGGCGACATGGGCGATCCTCAGATGGGTCTGCAGGCGCGTCTCATGTCGCAGGCGCTGCGCAAGCTCACCGGCACCATCTCCAAGTCGAAGACCATCGTCGTCTTCATCAACCAGATCCGCATGAAGATCGGGGTCATGTTCGGCAACCCCGAGACCACCACGGGCGGCAACGCCCTCAAGTTCTACGCCTCGGTCCGCCTCGACATCCGACGCGTCGGTGCCATCAAGCACGGCGACGAGGTCATCGGGAACCGCACCAAGGTGAAGGTGGTGAAGAACAAGGTGGCGCCGCCCTTCCGCGAGGTCGAGTTCGACATCCTCTACGGGGTGGGCATCTCGCACGAGGGCGAGCTGCTCGACATCGCGGCCGAGCAGGGTATCGTCGAGAAGTCGGGCGCCTGGTACGCGTTCGAATCCGAGCGCATCGGACAGGGACGGGAGAACGCGCGCGACTTCCTGCGTGAGCACCCCGACGTGGCGAACGTCATCGAGGGGCGCGTGCGCGAGAAGTTCGGCGTCGCGGCAATCGGGCCGGCGGCGGCAATCGAGCCGGACGGCAACAACGGATCATCCAGTGCAGAGGGGAACCGGGCGGCGGAGGCCGCTCGCAAGGGGAGGGGCGGAAAGGACTGACACGTGGAGCTCGATGCGATCCTGCGAGAGGCCGTCGGTCGGCAGGCGTCGGACATTCATCTGAAGACGGGCGCTCCGCCCATCTTCCGCGTCAATGGCACCCTCACGAAGTGGGACGACGGGGGGGTCGTCGATCGCGACGCCATGGTGGCGCTCACGCAGCAGCTGCTCGACGACTACCACGTCGGACGGCTGAAGCAGGACCTCCAGGTCGACGTGGGCTACGGCACACCCGACCTCGGCCGGTTCCGCGTGAACGTCTTCTATCAGCGCGGTAGCCTGCAGGCCGCGCTGCGTCTCATTCCAGCCCGCGTGCGGCGCGTCGGCGAGCTGCATCTGCCGCCCGTCATCGAGCGCATCGCGGAAGAGCATCGTGGGCTGGTGCTGGTCACGGGCACCACCGGCAGCGGGAAGTCCACCACGCTGGCGGCCATGATCGACCACATCAACCGCACGACCGACAAGCACATCATCACGGTCGAGGACCCCATCGAGTACCTGCACACCGACGACCTGTCGGTGATCACGCAGCGCGAGATCGGGGCCGACTGCCAGTCGTTCGCGGCTGGCCTGCGTGGTGCGCTGCGCCAGGACCCCGACGTCATCCTCGTCGGCGAAATGCGCGACCTGGAAACCATCGAGACGGCCATCCTCGCCGCCGAGACCGGCCACCTCGTCATGTCCACGGTACACACCCTCGACGCCACCGAAACCGTCACCCGCGTCATCTCGGCGTTCCCCGAGCATGCGCGCGGGCAGGCGCGGCTCATCCTGGCGAGCATCCTGAAGGGCGCCATCAGCCAGCGGCTCGTACCGCGCTCCGACGGCACCGGCATGGTGCCCGCCACCGAGGTGCTCGTCTCCACGGGGCTCGTGAAGGAGTGCATCCAGCAACAGGAGCGCACGCGCGAGCTGCGCGACGTCATCGCCCGCGGCTTCACCACCTACGGCATGCAGACGTTCGACCAGTCGCTCATGGCGCTCTGGCGCGAGAACCTGATCACGTTCGAAGAGGCCATGGCGCAGGCCACCAACCCCGACGACTTCGCCCTGAAGGCACGGGGCATCTCCTCGACCAGCGACGCGCGCTGGGACGATTTCGATCATGACGAGACGTCGGACGCCGAGGAGTCGATCAAGGTCGACCGCTTCTGACGCGCCCCGCCGCCCGGATCCCACGCCGCTCGACGTCGCGGCGGGGATCCTGCGGCGGGCGGCGCGCACCGAGGCCGAGCTGGAGGCTCGGCTCACGGCGAAGGGCTACCAGCCGTCCACGGCGGAAGCCGCGGTGGCCCGCTGTCGCGACCTGGGCTGGGTGGGCGACGAGCGACTGGCGCTCGATCGGGCGCAATCGATGCGGCTCCGCGGCGCGGGTAGCCTCAAGATCGCCGCCGACCTCACCGGGCGCGGTCTGCCGGAATCGCTCGTCGATCGGGCGGTCGACGCATCGCTCGACGGACGCAGCGAGGCCGACTGGGCACGCGAGGCGCTCGAACGAGCCGCCGATCGCACCGGCCCCCGCGCGTGGCGTCTGCTCGCGTCGCGCGGCTTCCCCGAGGACGTCATCACCGACGTCCTCGGGGAGCTCGAGATCTGACCCGCGCGTCAGTCGCGCAGGTACTTGTACGACGCGAGGAACACCGTCTGGTCGCAGGTGGCGTTGCCGCCCGACGCGACGCGGAAGGCGATGCGATCGTCGGCTTCGACCGCGAAGGTCCAGGAGAGGAGCTTGCCGCGCGTCGGACTCGTCCAGCCGGGCAGCAGCGAGAACGACTGGATCGTGGACACCGCCCCGCCGCGCACCCGTTCGACGTAGACGTTGACGCCGTTGCCGCAGTTCTCGAGCAGGCGGGCCTCCAGCGACAGCTCGACGGACCCGGAGACCGGGAACCAGCGCACGCGGGTGGCGTCCTGCGACGTGCCCGGATAGGCGCCGTCGGCGAAGACGAAGCTCTGGGGACCCACCCAGATGTAGTACGGCGCATCGACGTACGTGAACGGCCCGCCCGTCGCGGTCTGCTGATAGGTCCACTGCTGCCCCGGGCCGCCGACGTCCGAGAACTCGCGCTCCACGTCGCCGAACACCCACTGGGTGGGGGGCGTGAAGGTGGTGCTCAGATCGATCTCGCGCATGTTGTTCCAGTAGCGGTAGAAGGGACGCTCGGCGATGGTGCCGTAGGCGCCGTCGTGGCGTGCGGTGGTGACGTAGATGCGGCCGCCCGTCGATGTCGACGTCGCCAGCTCCGGATGCTGTGCGGCGTGGCCACACCCGGCCCAGGCAGTGCCCGAACAGCCGTGGAGCAGGACCTCCGGGCCCCATCCACTCGTCAGCGCGACGGCGTCCGAGCCGGTCGTGGTCGCGAGACGGCCACAGATGCCGACGGTGAACGCGCACGAGTAGACGGCGAGGTAGCGGCCGAGCGCGGCATTGTACGCGACGCTCGGCGTACCGCCGACGGCCCCGAAGCTCGAGCCGGTCCAGATCGGGACGTCGGTCCACGTCGGGCCGTAGGTGCTGCCGTTCCAGAATCGATACTGGGTTGGGTCCTCGATCTGATCGACGTTGACGCGGGAGAGATACACCTTCTCGTTCGCGCCCGAGATGACGGACGAGAAGGTGTAGACGCGGCTGCCGATCTTGATCGGGCCGCTGTAGCTGCGTGGCGCCGTCGACGGCCAGATCACCGCCACGCGCTCGAACGTCATGTCCGTGGGATGCGTCATGCGTGCGAGGACCGTCTCGTACGTGGCCGGCGAGTCGGGATCCCCGCACGCCGGCTTTCGGACCGACGTGTAGTAGACGTAGACGGTGCTGTGCACCTGGACCGCGCTGTGTGGCCAGGTGAGGCACTCGTCGGCCGGTCCGCCCGACGCGGGGCCCGGCGGGATGGCCGCCTTGGCCAGCCCGTTCGTCCCCACCTTGTAGGTGAGGTCGACGCAATCGCCGCCGGTGGTGTCGGTCGTGTACGCGACCGTACCCGTGACGAACTCGCCCGGTGTGTTGTAGACGCCGTTGCCGTTGGCGTCGACGAAGGTGTCGCCGAAGAAGTAGTACGTGTACGCGCTGCCCGGCGGGCGGTAGCTCCAGCCGGAGTCGTGCCCGAGCACGCGACCGTTGTTGTTCGGGCGTGGCAGCACGCACACGTGTCGATCGTTGATCACGTTCGCGGTCTGCGCCGATGCGGACGTCGCACCGAAAGGGGAGGCGCTCGTCGATGCGACGAGCGCGGTCAGTAGGTAGGTCGCCAGCGTGAGCCCGCGCGACCCCGACATGCCGTCACCTCATGGCGTTGCGCCGGCCGACATGGGCGGCGCTCCAGCGGAGTGTGGCGCGTTCGTAGCGGATGCGCGCGGCGGACGTCAAGACAAATCATGGTAGTAGAACGGATAATGCATCTACTACCATTTCGACGCCGGGCTGGCACTCGCCGGCGGATGGGGTGCTCAGGCCGGATAGCGGAGCACGTCGCGCCGTCCGTCGGCCCACGCGCGCTCGTCCGGAACGAGCAGCGCGTCGAAGTCGGCGGCCGTCGCCGCCGCGTCGTCGACCCATTCGCGCAGCGATGGGCCGCCGTTGATGACGTCGATCGCGAGGCGCGTCTCGTACTCGTACGGGAAGTCGCGCCAGATCGGCCAGTCGGGACGCCACCGGCGCAGCGCCTTCAGGAAGAGGGCGACGAGTCGATAGGGGCGGAAGGCGTCGTGCCGATAGGCGCCGTCGTCGACGTGGAGCTGGACGCCCGCGCACAGCTCGCCGGCGAACTTGTGGAACGTCGGCTGGAAGAAGCACGGCCGCAGGCGGCAGCCGGCCATCCACGACGGTGCGATCGCGTGCATCGCGGCGAGCAGGTGCGTGACGTCGAGGTCGGGCGCGCCGATCATCTCGAGCGGGCGCGTCGTGCCGCGGCCCTCGGAGAGATTCGTGCCCTCGAGCAGCACGGTGCCGGGATACGCGCGCGCCATCGACAGCGTGGCGGCGTTCGGGCTCGGGTTCACCCACGACAGCTCGCCGAGCGGCCAGCCGTAGCCCGGCGCGACCGTGGGGTCGTAGCCCTCCATCGGCACGACGCGCAGGTCGACGTCGAGCCGATGCCGCGTGCGGAACCACTGCGCCGCCTCGCCGAGCGTCAGGCCGTGCCGCATCGGCAGCGCGCCGGCGCCGACGAAGCTCTCCCAGCCCGGTTGCAGCAGCGTGCCCTCCACCGGCCGGCCGGCCGGATTCGGCCGGTCGAGCACCCACACCGCCTTGCCCGCCTGCGCGCCGGCTTCGAGGACGTAGAGCAACGTCGTCAGGAAGGTGTAGATGCGCGTGCCGACGTCCTGCACGTCGACGAGGAGGACGTCGAACGTGTCGAGCATGGCGGCGGTGGGTCGTCGCACCGTGCCGTAGAGGCTGAAGACGGGGATGCCGTGGACGGGGTCCACGTAGTCGGCCGTCTCCTGCATGTTGTCCTGCTTCTCGCCCCGCATGCCGTGCTGCGGGCCGAAGGCGGCGCACGGCCGCGTCTCGGGGCAGGCCGCGAGCGCGTCCACCGCATGGCGGAAGTCGGCGGTCATCGAGGCGGGATGCGCCAGCAGCGCCGTGCGCCGGCCGGCGAGCTCGCGACGCAACGTCGCGTCGCCCAGGAGACGATCGATGCCGAGCTTCACGGGGTCACCTCGAGGCGCGCGGCGAAGCCGTCGCGCGCGTGGAAGTCGGGCTTCGTCCCGACGTGTCGGAGCGCCCAGTACGAGTATTCGCCGCGGGTGGTCTCGAGGACGGCGTCGAGACCGACCGCGAGCTCGTCCCAGGCCAGCTCGGGGATTGCCGCCAGGTCGAACGTGACCGACAGCACGAAGGCGTCCCCCGCGATCGCCGTGCGGAACGACGTCGGGGCGGCGATGCGCAGCTCGGGCGTCATGCCGACCCGATAGCCGGCGAAGCGCCACAGGTTCCAGTGACCGGCGCTGGAGACATTCGCCTCCCAATACGTGGGGTCGCCGTCACGCGCCACGAACGCCTCGAAGCAGGTGTGCTCCCACAGGCGGTCGGTCCGCGCGGGCTCGACCGCCACCATGGGGAGCCGGACCGTGGCCATCGGGTCCTGCAGCCGGTACTCCAGGGCCAGGATCGTGTCCGCCCGCGTCGCGCGCGCGGACAGCGTCACCCGGGGTGGTCCGGGAGCGAACGGGTGCAGGTCGTGCCACGCCACGACCGGACATTAGCCCATGGTCACGAATTTTTCTCTTGCGCGCGACGCGAGGCGTGGGTGATCCTCCCGCCCGGGGGGACTGGTCATGTTGAAGCGTCGCGATTTCCTGCGAGGGGCGGCCGCACTCGGTGCGGCGTCGATGGTCGGTGGCACGGCCGGGTCCGCCGAGGCGGCACGCCTGCGCGGTGGCAGCATCCTCGACCTGTCGGCGTCGCAGGCACCCATCGACACGATCGTGGTCCTGATGATGGAGAACCGCTCCTTCGACCACTACCTGGGGTCGCTCGCCTCCGACGAGACCTATCTCGAGGCCGGCCGCAGCCGGTATGGCCGCCGCTTCGGCATCGACGGCAGCACCGACGAGGTCTACGCGCGCCCCGACGGCACCCAGGTGGCGACGTACCCGCTCATCGACGCCGGCGATCCCAACCCGTGGCGTGGCTGCGGCTTCAACGATCCCGGCCACGGCTGGACGCAGGGACGCCGCGAGCGTGACGGCGGCTTCCTGGCGCAGGGCACCGGCAACGACGAGTTCGCGCTCGGCTTCTACCGTCCCGCCGACCTCCCGTTCTACGACGCCATCAGCCGGCGCTTCACCGTCTGCGACCGCTACCACGCCTCGCTCCTCGGGCCGACGTTCCCGAACCGCGAGTACATGCACTCGGCGCAGTCGGGCGGCATCAAGAACAACGCGTTCCCGAACACGGTGGGCTACCCCACCGGCTTCACCTGGCCGACGATCTGGGACCGGCTCGCCGCCGCCGGCGTCTCGGGTCGCTACTACTACGTCGACCTGCCGGTGACCGCGCTGTTCGGCGCGCGCCTCAACTCCATCACCAGCCCGGCGGCGAACTACTTCGAGGATGCGGCCGCGGGTACGCTCCCGAACGTCGTCTTCCTCGACCCGGGCTTCCTCGGCGAGACCCGCACCGACGAGCACCCGCACGGCGACGTGCGCGACGGCCAGCGGCTGGCGCAGCAGTACATCAAGGCCTTCGTCGAATCGCCGCACTGGGAGCGGGGCGCCCTGTTCCTCACCTACGACGAGTGGGGCGGCTTCTACGATCACGTGCGGCCGCCGCGCTTCCACGACGACCGCCCCAGCAGCGACAACGACGACGACTTCCGGCAGGCGGGCTTCCGCGTCCCGACACGCATCCTGTCGCCGTACGCGCGCCAGAACTTCGTCGATCACCGCCCCTACGACCACACCTCGATCCTGCGCTTCATCGAATGGCGCTTCCTGGGCGCGCCGCCCGAGGGCCGCCGGGGCAGCGGCTGGTCGCTCACCGCGCGTGACCGGTTCGCGAAGAACGCCGGCTGGAGCCTGTTGCCGAGCGGCCCCGACCTGGAGTTCGACCCCGGTACGCCCGATCCCGCCACGTCGCCCATCTGCGGGGCCGAGCCGCTGGTCGCGGCCCGGGCCGCCGGACCGATTCCCGAGCACGATCTGGCGAAGGGCCTCGAGAACGGCTGGTTCGAGTCGATGGGTTACAAAATCGGGAACTGGCTGCCGTCGTCCTGACGGGGTGGCATCAGCGGCGCGACGCGCGCTAGAACGCACGCCGTGCCTGGCATCGTCCGCTACGGAACCTACGTCCCCTATTTCCGGCTGACCCGCGCCGCCATCGGCGCGGGCAAGGGCGAACGCGCGGTCGCGAGCTTCGACGAGGACGCCGTGTCGCTCGCCGTCGAAGCGGGACGCGACGCCGTGCGCGGTGGTGTCGGCGTCGACACGCTGCTGTTCGCCACCACGAGCCCGCCGTACGCCGAGAAGCTCAACGCCGCCACCGTCCAGGCGGCGCTCGACCTCCCCGAGGACGTCACCTCGGTCGAGCTCGCCGGCTCGACCCGCATGGGGCTCGCGGCGCTGCTGCTCGGCATCGACCTGGCGGCGGCGGGGCGCCGCGCGCTGGTGTGTGCGGGCGACGTCGTCGTCGGTGCGCCCGGCGGCAGTCGCGAGAGCCAGGGCGGCGACGCCGGCGTCGCGTTCGTCACGGGCAGCGACGCCGAGTCGGTGGCGCGGCTCGTCGGCCGGGCGTCGGCGACGCTCGAGATCCTCGACGTCTGGCGGCTGCCCGACGATCGCTTCGCCCGCAGCTGGGAGGAGCGCTTCACCGCCGAGTCGATGGCGCCGGCGATCATCGACGTGGCGAAGCGCGCCCTGACGGCGGCGGGTGTCGAGGCCGCGCAGCTCGCCACCGTCGTCCTCGACGGCACCAACCCGCGCGCCATGGCCGGGTTGCCGAAGGCCCTCGGTCTCAAGCCCGAGCAGCTCGCCGACCCGCTCGCGGCGTCGGTCGGTCGCGCCGGGGTCGCCCATGCCGGCCTGCTGCTGGCGCGCGCGCTCGACAAGGCGTCGCCGGGCGATCGCATCCTGGTGCTGTCCGCTGCGGACGGTGCCGACGCGCTCGTCTTCGAGGTCACGCCCGCCATTCGCGACATGCCGCCGGTGCGGCCCGTCGACCGCTGGATTGCGTCCAAGCGCAACGACCTGCCGTACAACACCTACCTCAAGTGGCGCGGCATCCTGCCGTTCGAGCCGCCGCGCCGGCCCGATCCGGAGCGCCCGGCGGCGCCGCCGATGCGCCGGCACGAGCGCTGGAAGCTGGCGTTCGTGGGCTCACGCTGCACCGTCTGTCAGGCCGGGCACCTGCCGCCGCAGCGCGTGTGCGTGAAGTGCGGCGCCACCGACACGATGCGCGACGAGCGCTTCGCGGACACGTCGTGCCAGGTGGCGACGTACACGCTCGACCATCTGGCGTACTCGCTGCAGCCGCCGGTGGTGGCGGCGTTCGTCGACTACGAGGGCGGCGGCCGCTTCTCGTGCGAGCTCACCGACGTCGACCCCACGCAGGTCGCGATCGGGAACCACCTCGAGATGACCTTCCGGCGGTTGTTCACGGCGCAGGGCGTGCACAACTACTTCTGGAAGGCCCGTCCGGGACGCTAGGAAGAGAGGACACGTCATGGCCAGCAACGGCATCAAGGATCGCGTCGCCATCGTCGGCATGGGCTGCACCCCCTTCGGCGAGCACTGGGACAAGGGACCCGAAGACCTACTGGTCGACGCTGCCGGCGACGCCTATCGCTCGGCCGGCATCGAGCCCGATGCGGTCGACGCCTACTGGCTCGGCACCATGGGCAGCGGCGTGTCGGGCCTCATGCTCTCGGAAGCGCTCAAGCTGCCGTACAAGCCGGTGACGCGTCTCGAGAACATGTGCGCCACCGGCAGCGAGGCCATCCGCAACGCCGCCTACGCCGTCGCCAGCGGGGCCTACGATCTCGTGATGGCGATCGGGGTCGAGAAGTTGAAGGACTCGGGCTACTCGGGCCTCGTCATCTCGAACCCGCCGAACGACGGCACGCTCTCGAACATGACGGCGCCCGCGACGTTCTCGCTGCTCGCTCCGGCCTACGCTCGCAAGTACGGCGTCGACGAGGCGGAGCTGAAGCAGGTGCTGGCCCGCATCGCGTGGAAGAACCACCGCAACGGCGCCAAGAACCCGAAGGCACAGTTCCAGAAGGAAGTGCCGATGGAGACGATCACGAAGTCGCCCTCGGTGGCCGGCATGCTCGGCATCTTCGACTGCTCGGGCGTCAGCGACGGCGCGGCCGCGGCGATCCTCTGCCGGGCCGAGGAGGCGCACAAGTACACGCAGCATCCGATCTTCCTGAAGGCGCTCGCCTTCGCCGCCGGTCCGGCCGCGGGCTACTACAGCCAGGAGTACGACTTCACGTCGTTCCCCGAGGTCGTCGCCAGCTCCGCCGACGCCTACAAGCAGGCGGGCGTCACCGATCCGCGCGACGAGATCAGCATGGCCGAGGTGCACGACTGCTTCACCCCGACCGAGCTGGTGCTGATGGAAGACATGGGCTTCTCGCCGCGCGGCCAGGGGTGGAAGGACGTGCTCGACGGCCGCTTCGACGGCGACGGTCCGCAGCCGGTGAACCCGGACGGCGGCCTCAAAAGCTTCGGACACCCGATCGGCGCCAGCGGGCTGCGCATGATGTACGAGATGTGGCTCCAGCTCCGCGGCGAGGCCGGTCCGCGCCAGATCAAGGATCCGAAGCTCGGGCTGACGCACAACCTGGGCGGCGCGCCCGGCCGCTGCGTCAGCTTCGTCTCGATCGTCGGCAACTGAGCCCGTACGCGACGACGGGAGCCGGCACGAATGCCGGCCCCCGTCGCGCGAGAGCGTCCGGACTCGGAACTGCGTTCAGTCGATGAAGGCTCCGCTCGGCGATCCGCACGCGATCACCGGAATCTGACCGTCGATCACGCTCTCCACCAGCGCGGTCCAGCCGGCGCCGGTGTTCGGGCGCAGCGGCGTACCGTCGTAGCAGGGCGGGCGCGTCGTGGCGGTGCAGACCTTGTCGATGGCGGCAGCGCTCTTCCCTTCGGCGGTCGTGACGCACGACAGCGTCGCGGCGTCGCTCGGCGTCGGCGGAGTGCAGCTGCCCTCGGGAATCTTCCCCTTGAAGATGGCCGCGTTGCACTTGTCGTAGCACTTGGACTTCGCACCGACGAACTTGACGAGCGCCTTCGACGTTCCGTCCTCGCACTTGGCCTGGTCCTTGGTCGGCGTGCCGCCGCCGTCCTCGATGCAGTAGATGCTCGGTCCCTGGAGGTCGATCAGCGCCTCGGTGGTGCCGACGAACGGCTCACCCGTGGAGCAGTTGCTGGCGGCGTAGCACTCCGGGCAGTCGGCGGTGCACGCCTTCACGATGGCCGCACGGGCCTTCGCCTCGGCGCCCTTCACGGGATCCATGACGCACGTGTTCGTCGCCGGGTCGGCGAACGGGGCGAAGCATCCCACGTACGGCCCGCTGGTCTTGCGTGCGCTCGAAAGACACTTGGACACGCACTTCGACTTGGCGCCGGTGAACTTCGCCAGCGCCTTTCCCGTGCCCGACTCGCACTTGAACTCGCTGGTGGTGACGCCCGCCTGGGCGTGCGCGGACGACGCGGCCAGGCACAGGCCTGCCGCGACGGCCACGCTGAACGACACTCTGCGAATGCTCGACATGTCTCGTCTCCCCTCTCGGTCGTTGCGCCGGAACGCCTCGCAGCCATGTAAAGGAGAGAAAGCTTTCAGTCGTCAACACGTAAAATGACGCCGCAGCGTGTCAGGGGACGCAGTCGGACGTTGCACCGACGACGTTGTCCTTCCACACGTTGCCCTTGCAGACGGGGCCGGCGATGTCCGCGCCCGTGCCGCTGCCGGTGACGGTGTTGCCGATCGTCTTGTTGCGCTTGCCGACGATGGCGATGCCATAGCCACTATTGTTGGACACGGTATTGGCGGTGACTTTGTTGGCCTTGCCCTCGACGTCGATGCCCTCGTCGGCGTTGTCGGACACCGTGTTGCCGGTGATCGCGTTCCCGTTGACCTCGATGATGTCGATGCCGTCCTCGCCGTTCGCGGTGACGACGTTGCCGGTGATGCTGTTCTTGTGGCCGCGGATGTCGAGGCCGTCGTTGCCGTTGCCGGTGACCGTGTTGTTGGAGATGCGGTTCCGGCTCGACCCCTCGGGGACGTAGATGCCGTCGTAGTTGCCCGGCGCGTCGCGGACCGTCAGGCCCTCCGCGACGTGCTTGCCCTTGCCGGCGAGCACGACGTTGTCGAGGCATCCGACGACGGTGCCGTTGCGGATGGTCGCCTTCTTGCCGATGAGCACGATGCCGTTCGGCAGGCGCTCGTTGCCGTTCGTGTCGGCGCAGGAGACGGTGTGGCCCCCGAGATCGAGCGTGGCCGAGTCGACCGTCAGCGCCTGCTCGACGCCGTCGCACGGGCCGAGGTCGGCGGTCAGGACGACGGTCGAGCCCTTGGCGATGGTCTCCCCGCAAGCGACCTGGGCGGAGGCGTGGGTCGGAAGGGTGGCGGCCAGGAGGCCGAGGGTCAGGGCCAGGCGTCGTCGCGTGTGTGCAGCAGTGGTCATCGTCGTCTCCTCGTTCGGCCCCGGACGGGGCACGGTGATCTCGATGGGATGGCGTTCAATGGCGCGGAACGGTGTTCCGGGACGTCACTCCACGGGGACGGCGGCTACCGTGGAGCCGCCGGTCGTCTGGACCAGGGCGGCCGCCCGGACGCTCGATTTGGGCCCGTCCACCCGGATTTCGCAGACGTAGAAGCCGTCCTCGCCCCACCCGGGGGGCACCCAGCCGCGGCCGGGGCTCACCACCTCGTCGCGGCAGATGCCGACGACGGCACCGCTGAAGGCGTTGCGTATGCAGATCTCGACGGGTCGGGGGCTGCTCCCGACGTTCGTGACGGAGCAGCGGAAGCCGTAGGGCGCCTGTGCGCCGAGCGGCGCCGACCACATCGTGACCGCACCGGCGACGGACGGCAGCGTGGCGGCAAGGGCTACGGACAGGGCAATGGCATGGCGGAACATGGAAACCTCCTGGGGTCGTGACATTCGACCCCAAGGCGTTCCACCGCCTGGAACGACGTTCCTTTGCTCACGTGCGTGCCCAGTATGCCGCGCCGACTTCGCCGGCCGCGGCACCCCGGTCGCGCGGAAACGCCCGCTACACCCTCGCCCCGCCCCAAGACATGGTCTTGGGGCGCGTCACCGCGCTACGCCGATGGCATCCATCAGGCGGCGGGTCTCCAGCGTGAGCTGGTCTTCGGAGAAGTGCTGCCGCCAGATGCTGGCCGTGGCCGGGTCGATGCGGTCGTGGGTGTGGAAGTTGGGGTCGCCCAGGTGGACGTTCATCACCTTCCGCGCGCCGCACGCCTCGAGCATCGCGGGCTCGAGCGTCAGGCCGATGCTCTGACAGAGCCGGTTCACCTGCGGCTCCGGATCGGTGACCAGGTCCTCGAACCGGATGGTGCACTTGCGCTCGGCGGGCACCGACGCGAGGAACTCGCGGATGATCGTCTGCTGCACCACCCACTTGATCTCGCGCTGGCGGGCGAGCGGGGACAGCCCGCCGGAGTAGCTCTCGAACGACTCCACCACGCCGTCGCGCGCCCAGCGCGCCCAGCCGCGCGGCGTCGCGCTGTGGTGCTCGCGGTGCTTCAGCCGGACGTGCGACTCGATGACCGCGAGCGGATGCCGCACGAGCCAGATGTACGTCGGGTCGAGCGCGACCGAGCGCCGCAGCGTGTCGCCGTCGTTGGCGTAGGCGGGCGTCTTGTCGAGCAGGATCTGCTCCGGTGCGAGCGCGGCGAACATCCAGCGGTAGACCTCGTGGATGGTCATGCCGCGACAGGCGGCGTCGATCGCCGCCGTGTCCATCGGCTTGCCGAGGAGGTCGAACAGCTCGACCATGCTCTCGACCGCCACCGACTTCTGCGTGCGGAACGCCTCGTAGTCGGGGTAGCGCATCAGGAACATCTCCTGCGGCGCCACGATGCGGCTGTGCGCGCCCAGGATGACACGGGTCAGGGTGGACCCGGACCGCTCCGAGCTCAGGATGAGGATCAGTCGGGAGGACACGCCCCATATAGTCCGATGTGTCGGCCCGACTGGCAAACGCCGGGAGGGGTCCCGTTCTGGACGTCGCCCCGGCGATGGCCGATGATGCCGCCCATGCGCGCCGTCGTATGCCTCGCCGCCCTCCTGCTGCTGACCGCCACCGGCTGCTCGAGCCAGTCCGAGCCGAAGGTGGTGCGTGAGATCGAGAAGGAGGTCCGCACGCCGCCCCCCTCGGCCCAGGTCGACCCGCCGGGCGGTACGATCATGGACGTCGAAGAGGACATGGAGCCCGAGTCGGACCCCGACGACAACATGTAGGCCCCGTCCTGGTTTGACACTCAGGCCCCCCTCCCCGAACATTTCGATCACGTGCGCCGCCCCGGCGCGCGGACGGGGAGGGGATGATGGGGACACGGATGCACCGCCATCTCGGCGTCGCGCTGCTGCTCGCGACGCTGGGAGCCGGCACCGCCAGCGGCCAGACCGCGGCGACGCCAGACCAGCTCGAGACGCTCGTGGCGCCCATCGCGCTCTACCCGGACTCGCTGGTGGCGAACATCCTGCCGGCGTCGACGTTCCCGGTGGAGATCGTCGAGGCCGAGCGCGTGCTCTCCGCGGGCGCCCCGACCGACGCGCAGATGCAGGGATGGGATCCGAGCATCCAGGCCCTGACCTCCGCGCCGAGCGTCCTCAAGATGATGAACGACCGCCTCAGCTGGACGACGCAGCTCGGACAGGCGGTGGCGCAGGATCAGGGTGCGGTGATGGCGGCGGTGCAGGACGTGCGCGCCAAGGCGCAGGCCGCGGGCAACCTCAAGTCGAACGACCGCCAGACGGTGACGGCGCAGAACGACACCATCATCATCGCGCCGGCGAATCCCCAGGTGCTCTACGTGCCGCAGTACGATCCGGTCGCGATCCTCGCGCCGGCGCCGGCGTGGGGCTACTACCCCGCCGGCTACGGCCTGCTGAGCTTCGGGGCGGGCTTCGCGGCCGGCGCCTTCGTCGGCTACGGCGCCGACTGGGGCAACTGGCACGGCGGCTACAGCCACGTCACGGTCAACAACAACTACCACTACAACCGCAACACGAACGTCAACGTCAACACGAACGACGTCAACACGGCGCGATGGAATCCGCCGTCCAACGTCGGGCACATCCAGGCCGGCGGCAGCAGCGACGGGTGGGGCAGCTCCTCGTCGGGCGGCGCGCAGCGCACGCTCGGCAACGACGACCGTCTCGGTGGGAACGGCTTCGGGAACGACGCGCCTCGCACCGACGACGCCGCCGCGCGTCGCGACGACGGTGCCGGCTTCGGCGACGCCGGGCACCGTGACGACGGTGGCGCCTGGGGCGGCGGTCGCGCCGCCGCCGATGCGAGCGCCTTCCACGGCGTCGGTGGCGACGGGTGGGACA
This sequence comes from uncultured Binatia bacterium (SeqCode), assembly GCA_964404165.1. GTDB lineage: Bacteria > Desulfobacterota > Binatia > DP-6 > DP-6 > DASYLJ01. The sequence goes on from CAYOIZ010000032.1 coordinate 36,432, forward strand.
CGCGCGCCGCGAGCGACCGTGGCGACCGCAGCTTCGGCGGCGGGGGCTTCGGCGGCGGCGGCTTCGGGCGTGGCGGCGGCGGATTCGGCGGCGGTGGTGGTGGCGGTCGTGGCCGTCGCTGAGCGAGGTGGGGAGGCAATGCGCATGACGACGACGAACGGGGGGCGCGCGCGCGCCGTGCTGGGTGCGGCGCTCGTAGCGCTTGCCGGTTGCTCGACCATCGGGCGGAGCGTGCAGAACGAGGGCGTTCCGCCGCACTTCGCCACGCCGACGGCGGCGGCCGACGCGCTCGTCGACGCGTGCAAGCGGCAGGACACCGCGCGTCTCGTCAGTCTCTTCGGCGAGCAGTATCGCACCCTCGTCTCCACCGGTGACGCGGCCGACGACCGCGCGCGCTGCGAACGGTTGGTGAAGGCGTCCGGCGAGATGCTGCGCCTCGACCCGTGGGGCGACGACTGGGCCGTGATGGTGGTCGGTGCCGACGACTTCCCGATCGCCGTACCGATCGTGAAGGACGCCAGGGGCTGGTACTTCAACGGCGCCGCCGGCGTCGCGGAGGTGCACCGTCGCCACGTCGGGGCCGACGAGCTCGCCGCCATCGCCACGTTGCGCGTATGGGCGCGCCAGGGCCAGACGCCGCCGTCCGAGTGGATGGGCTATCGCTTCCGCGTCGTGCAGGCGCCGGGCACGGGCGGCAAGGGAACGTCGAAGGCGCTGCTCGCGTACCCGACGGCGTACCGCAGCACCGGCATCAAGACCTTCGTGGTCCGGCCGGGCGGCGAGGTGCGCGAGCACAACCTCGGTGCGGACACGGTGCCGATGGCCGCCGCCATGACGTCGGTCGACCCGAGTGGCTGGGCTGTGGTGCTCGACTAGGCAGGACGTGCTCTCTCCCGCGGCGTCGCGTATGCTCCGCCGCCATGTCGTGCCCCGCCTGCGAGCGCATCGCGCGCATCACCCAGGACAAGGAACCCGATTTCGTCATGACGCTGGCGGAATCGCACGTCACGCTCGCCGACGAGCAGGCGTATCCCGGCTACTGCATCCTGCTCCTGAAGGACCACCAGGAGCACCTCGACCAGCTGCCGCTCGACCGCCAGGCGCGGCTCTGGGACGACGTCGCGCGGGTGGCGACGGGGCTGCGTCGCGAGTTCGCGCCGCTGCGTCTCAACTACGCGTGCCTCGGGAACTTCCTGACGCATGTGCATTGGCACGTGATCCCGCGCTACGAGACCGATCCCGAGCCGCAGCACCCGATCTGGGTGCGTCCGCTCGCCGAGCGCCGCGTGCCGCTCACCACGGCGCAGCGCAACGAGCTGATCGCGCGCCTACGCCGCGCGCTCCGCTGACGCGACGACCTCCGCCACCACCCGCTGCGCCGACTCGAGCGCGCCCTCCATCCAGGTGTGGGTCAGCGAGGCGTGCTCGCCCGCGAACCAGATGCGGCCCTCGGGACGGATCACGTCGGCGTGCAGGTCGGTCCACTGGCCGGGCAGGAACCAGGCGAACGCGCCCTGGCTCCAGCGGTGCTCGTCCCAGCTCCACGACACCAGCGTGTCGATCATGTCGGGCTCGCGCAGCTGCGGATGCACGCGGCCGACGGCATCGAGCACCACGCGGCGGCACTCGTCGAGCGGCAGCGCCGCCATGTGCCGCGCCGCCTGTCCCCAGGTGTACGACGCGAGCAGCACGCCCGGCGCGCGCGAGACGTCGGGATCACGGCGCGTGGCGTTGTCGGACGGATAGACCGTCGTGCCCGTCGGCAGGTCGGTGAGCGTGACGCCGCCGTAGATGCCGTCGTCGGTCTCCCAGAACCGGCGCCGTGCGACGACGAGCACCTTGGTCGAGGAGTCGTAGCCCAGCTCGCGGATCGCACGCCGCTTCGCACCCGAGAAGGCGGGGCTGGCGTCGATCTGGGTGAGGACGGGGTAGGGCACGGTGCAGATGAGCGCATCGCCGCGCTCCATGCGCTCGACGCCGCGATCGAGGTACACGGCACCCGCCCACGGCCGTCCGCCGTCCTCGCCCTGCTCGAGCCGGACGACCTGGCAGCCCGATCGCGGCGCGCGGCGCAGCCGGCCCTCGAACGCCTCGGGGAGACGCTGCGTGCCGCCGACGATCTCGTCGAAGCCGCGCGTCCAGATCGCGTCGTGGTCCTCGCGCAGGTGCTCGGTGGCGGCGCTCGGCAGCAGCGTCTCGACGCCGTTGCCGGTGGCGAGATACTCGATCGCGTCGGGCGACAGCGCCGCGCGCTCGCAGAGCTGGCTCAGCGAGAGCTGGTCGAGCGCGCGCAGGCGGGCCGTGCCCGGCGTCGTGGCGTGCAGATCGGCGAGCTCATCCGCCGTCATGCCGGTGAGGACGTCCGAGACGGCGCGGGTCCAGAGCGCCGCGGGCGTCGCTCCGACGTCGCCGGCGCCGAGCGCATAGGCGTCGCCGAGCGTGGCGACGTCGCGCGCGCGCACGCGGCGCCCGCGTCCGAAGACGAAGGCGTCACCGTTCTCCTGCACGAACGGCCGCAGGCGGAGCCCGAACCGCTTGCAGTACGCACGTACGCGCCGGTGCAGCGTCGGAATGCGCATCGCGCCCAGCTCGCCGCGCAGCCCGGCGCCGAACTCGTGCGTCCGTACGCGTCCGCCGACGTGATGCGGATCGGCCTCGAGCACCACGCACTCGACGCCGCGCTGCTCGAGCTCGAAGGCGGCGCACAGCCCCGCCAGCCCGGCGCCGACGATGACGACGCGCCGCGGACCGCGCACGCGGGCGAGCCCGTCGAGCGGATTCGCCGTGACGGCGGCACCGGCGAGCAGCGCCGCGCGCCGGAGGAACTCGCGTCGATCGATCGACATGGGGGCTGCTCGTGGCACAGCGGGTGGCACCCGGCAAGGCGTCTGAGGCGTAGCGGCATGTGCCAGCGCCCGTCCGTCGTGACGTGCCTGGCACACGCGCTCACGGGCACGTCCGCCCGGCGGCCCTTTCTCGCCGGCACGCTCCTTGCCCTCGTAGGGACCGATCGCACGGCCCACCCGTGCGTCGCTCGAAAGGAGCACTGCGTGGCTGTCACCCTGAGCTCGGAGGTTCTCGTCGGTCGCCGCTATCTGGAGCGGGGGTTCGTGGATACGGCCCTGCGGCTGTTCGTGCGCAATGCCGCCCACGTCGAGACCGCCGACTGGCTGCTGCTCGTCGAGCGTCTGATGGAGCGCAACCGCGTCGCCGACGTGGTGCGTGTGTGCGAGCTGGGTTCGGTGCCGCTGCCGCGCGAGCGGTTGCTCGCCCTGGGCGACGCGGCCCTGCGCCGCCGTGACGTCGACGGTGCGAAGACCCTCTACGAGCTGGCCGACGCCGATCGCGAGCGCTGGGCCGCCTTCGTCGACGTGCTGAGCGCGCTGCCCGAGCGCGAGCGGCTGGCCCTGAGCCTCGCCGAGCGCTACCTCGTCCCGCCGCCGGTTGCCGTCCCCCCCGTGGTCGCCGCCCTGCTGTAAGCGGTTCGTCTTGCGCGGGCCCGGACCCGCATGGGATGGCCCTGGGCCATGATCGGACCCGATCACTGGTTCGCCGGGGCGCGCTTCGGCATGTTCGTTCACTGGGGCCCCGCCAGCATCCACGGCCGCGAGCTCAGCTGGCCGCTCGTCGGTGGCAACCCGGTGCTGCCGTACGCGCATCCGACGCCGGTCGAAACCTACTACGCCGATCATCTGCGCTTCCGGCCGCAGCCCGGCGCAGCGCGGGCCTGGATGGCGGCGGCGCGTCGCGCCGGCATGCGCTACGCCGTCCTGACGACGAAGCACCACGACGGCTTCGCGCTCTGGCCGACGAACCGATTCTCGATCGCCGACACGGACTACGACGGCGACCTGGTGCGCGAGTTCGCCGACGCCGCCCGGGCCGAGGGCCTGCGCGTCGGCTTCTACTTCTCGCTGCCGGACTGGCGGCATCCGGACTATCCGGCGTTCACCGACGCCGACCGGCCCTACATGCGCTGGACGGCCCACCGCGGCGACGCGGCGGCATGGGAGCGCTATCTCGCGGACATGTCCGCGCAGCTGACGGAGCTGCTGACGCGCTACGGTCGCGTCGACCTCCTCTGGTTCGACGGCGGCTGGGAGCGTCGCGCACACGAGTGGCGCACGACGGAGCTCGAGGCGATGATCCGTCGCCTGCAGCCCGACATCGTCGTCAACGACCGTCTCCCCGGCGGGGGTGACTACGCCACCCCCGAGCAGCTGGCACCCGCGACGCCGCCGGACGGTCCCTGGGAGACCTGCCTCACCATGAACCGGACCTGGGGCTGGTGCCCCGAGGACCACGAGTGGAAGAGCGCCCGCGACCTGGTGCACACGCTCTGCCAGGTGGCGTCGGGCGGCGGCAACCTGCTCCTCAACGTGAGCCCCATGGGCGACGGAGCGTTGCCCGCCCCGCAGCAGGAGCGGCTCGACGTCATCGCCGGCTGGATGGCGCGGCATGCGGACGCGATCCACGACACGACCCCCGGGCTGGCCCCCTGGCAGTTCTATGGTCCGTCGACCCGCAAGGGGGAGCGCGTCTTCCTGCACTGCGTGATGCGTCCGTACGACACCGTCACCGTGCGTGGCGTGCCCATCCGTCGCGTGCGCTCGGTCCGGGCCGTCGGGACGGACCAGGCGCTCGATTTCACGACCCGCGCCGCGGCCCTGGACGAGCTCCTGAACCGCGATCCCCCCGGCGAGCTGGTCGTCCGGGTTCCGGCCGGCTGCATCGACGACCTCGCCACGGTACTCGCCCTGGACATCGCGCCCGAGTAGAACGAGTCGATGCAGGACCAGGACCTGGCCGCGCACCGCGATCGCATCGCGCGCGACGGCTACACCATCATCGAGAACGCCATCGAGCCGGAGCTCGTCGCCGCCCTGAACGAGGACCTCGTGAAGCTCGAGCGCGAGTACGACATCGTCCCGGCCAACAATCCGTTCGAGGGTGCGCACACGGTCCGCATCTACAACCTGCTGGTGCACGGCCCGCTCTACGAGCGCATCCCGGTGCACGAGAACGTGCTGCCGGTGGTCGAGAGCGTGCTCGACCCGGGCTGCCTGGTGTCGTCGCTGTCGTCGATCAGCATCGATCCGGACGAGCGCGCCCAGCCCATCCACGCCGACGACCAGCTCATCCCGATCCCGAAGCCGCACGTGCCCACCGTCTGCAACACCATGTGGGCGCTCACCGACTTCACCGAGGCCAACGGCGCCACCCGCATCATCCCCGGCTCCCACCTGCGCGATCATTCGCCTACGTTCGGCGAACACTACGACAGCATCCCCGCCGAGATGGCGCGTGGCAGCGTACTCGTGTGGCACGGCAGCCTCTGGCACGGCGGCGGCGCCAACCGTACCGGGCAGCGTCGCGTCGGCATCGCCATGAACTACTGCGCGGGCTGGATCCGCCAGCAGGAGAACCAGCAGCTCGGCATTCCGCGTGAGGTCGCGCGCGGCTTCGCGCCGCGGCTGCGCGAGCTGATCGGCTACGGCATCTACAGCGGTCTCATCGGTCACATCGACAAGCGCACGCCGGCACGCGTGCTGCTCGACGATCGCAAGGGCGGGGGCATGCTGTGGGACCGCTACGCGGGCAAGGCGTGACGCCGTCGTTCGACACCGCGTTCGCGCCGTTCGACGACGCGTTCCGGCGCGACCCGTTCGCGGTCTACGCCCGCGCGCGTCGCGAGCACCCCGTCTACGCCCATCCGAGCTTCCCCGCCGTCTCGGTGTTCCGCTACGACGACGTGCAGAACCTGCTGCGCGATCCCGTCACCTGGTCGAGCCACTTCCCGCTGCCGGAGGGGCTCGAGCGGCCGGGCGACATGCCGCCCAGCATGCTCGGATCGGATCCGCCGGCGCACACGCGCCTGCGCGGGCTCGTCAGCCAGGCGTTCACGCCGCGCATGGTGAAGCGGCTCGAGCCGCGCATGCGCCGCATCGCGCACGAGCTGCTCGACGACGCCGTCATGCAGCGCGACGTCGACCTGGTGCAGGCGCTGACGCGGCCGCTGCCGGTCATCGTCATCGCCGAGATGATCGGCATCCCGGCGGGCGATCGCGCGCGCTTCACGGTGTGGTCGGATGCGCTCGTCGCCACGCTCGGCGTCGGGCTCTTCACCGGGGTGAGCGCCGAGCGCCTCGAGCGCCAGCGCGGCGTCATCCGCGAGCTGCGCGAGTACTTCCTGCCGCTGGTCGAGGAGCGTCGCAGCGAGCCGCGCGAGGACCTCCTGAGCGGGCTCGTCGCCGCCGAGCTCGAGGGCTCGCGGCTCAGCTTCGACGAGATGATCCAGATGCTGATCCTGCTGCTCGTCGCCGGCAACGAGACGACGACCAACCTGATCGGCAACGCCGTCCTCGAGCTGCTCGATCATCCCGACGCGCTCGATCACGTCTGGGGACGGCCCGAGCTGCTGGCGGGCGCGGTGGACGAGGTCATGCGGTTCTCGTCACCCGTCCAGCTGGATCCGCGCCGGGCGACGCGGGCGCTCGAGCTGCACGGCGTGCCGGTGGCCGAGAACCAGATCGTCATCGGCTGGATCGGTGCCGCCAACCGCGACGAGTCGGTGTTCACGCGGCCCGACGTGTTCGACATCGAGCGGCGCGACAACCGCCATCTCGGTTTCGGCTTCGGGCCGCACTTCTGCCTCGGTGCCAGCCTGGCCGGCCTCGAGACCCGCGTCGCGCTGGGGGCGCTGCTCGAGCGCACCCGGAGCTTCCGGCGGCTCGACGCCACGCCCCTGCCGCTCCACCCGAGCCTGGTGTTCCGGGGCGTCACCGCGCTCCCGCTCCGTCTCGACGCGGCCTGATCCAGCTGGCGAGCGGTCCGGCTTCCGTCGTAGAACGGCTCGATGGATCCGCACGTGAAGTCTTCGCTCGCGCTCACCCATGCGGGTGCGCTCGCCGTCCTCCAGGGTGCCGTCGCCAAGGCGATCGAGATCGGTGTCCCGCAGTGCATCGTCGTCGTCGACCCGGGCGGCAACATGCTGGCGTTCGTCCGCATGGACGGCGCCAAGGTGCTGAGCCAGCACACCGCGACGGCCAAGGCCGTCACCGCGGCCTCGTCGCGCGCGGCCACGGGGGCCGTTCCGGAGGACCTGGCCCTCAAGCTGTCCCTCGGCAGCGGTGGCCGCGTCACCAACCTGAAGGGCGGCCTGCCCATCGTGGTCGACGGGCACGTCGTCGGCGCCATCGGCGTCGGCTCGGGGACGGGCGATCAGGACGTCGCGGTGGCCGAGGCCGGCATCGCCGCGCTCGTGAAGGACGCGCGATGAGCCTCACCGTGCGCGGTCCCGCAGTCGCCGAGAGCGACCGCGTCCTGACGCCGGCGGCGCTCGAGTTCGTGGAGCTGCTGGCGCGTCGTTTCGACGGCACGCGCCGCGAGCTGCTGGCGCGTCGTACCGCCCGGCAGACGGCGATCCGCGAGGGCGCGCGCCCGGACTTCCTGCCCGAGACCAAGGCGGTCCGCGAGGGCGACTGGTCGGTGGCGCTGGCGCCCGACGATCTGCAGGACCGTCGCGTCGAGATCACCGGTCCCGTCGACCGCAAGATGGTGATCAACGCGCTCAACTGCGGCGCGCGCGTCTTCATGGCCGACTTCGAGGACTCGAACGCGCCCACGTGGGAGAACTGCGTCGCGGGCCAGGCGAACCTGCAGGACGCCATCCGTCGCACGATCAGCCTGAGCGTCGCCGACGGCCGTACCTACAAGCTGAACGATCGTGTCGCCACGCTCCTGGTGCGCCCGCGCGGCTGGCATCTGACCGAGAAGCATCTGCTCGCCGACGGCGCGCCGGTGTCCGCGAGCCTGGTCGACTTCGGGCTCTACGTCTTCCACAACGCGCGCGAGCTGCTGGCGCGCGGGTCGGGCCCGTACTTCTACCTGCCGAAGATGGAGAGCCACCTCGAGGCGCGGCTCTGGAACGACGTCTTCATCGCCGCGCAGGAGGCGCTCGGCATCCCGCGGGGCACGATCCGTGCCACGGTGCTCATCGAGACCATCCTCGCCGCCTTCGAGATGGAGGAGATCCTCTACGAGCTGCGCGAGCACGCGTCCGGCCTCAACGCCGGGCGATGGGACTACATCTTCAGCGCCATCAAGAAGTTCGCCCACCGTCCCGACGCCGTGCTGCCCGACCGCGTGCAGGTGACGATGACGGCGCCGTTCATGCGCGCCTACACCGAGCTGCTGGTGAAGACGTGTCACCGCCGCGGCGCGCACGCCATCGGCGGCATGGCGGCGTTCATCCCGAACCGTCGCGATCCGGTCGTCAACGAGCGCGCGCTCGCGGCGGTGCGCGCCGACAAGCAGCGCGAGGCGGGCGACGGCTTCGACGGCACCTGGGTAGCGCATCCCGATCTGGTGGCGGTGGCGCTCGAATCGTTCGACGCCACGCTCGGCAGCCGGCCGCACCAGAAGAGCCGGCAGCGCGACGACGTCACCGCCGACGCCGCGCGCCTGCTCGACTTCCGCGTGCCGGACGGCCGCATCACCGAGGCCGGCGTGCGCAACGACATCACCGTCGCCATCCAGTACATCGAGTCGTGGCTGCGCGGCACGGGCGCGGTGGCGCTGTTCAACCTGATGGAGGACGCCGCCACCGCCGAGATCGCGCGCGGACAGCTCTGGCAGTGGCGCCGCCACGGCGCCACCCTCGACGACGGCCGCGCGGTGACGCGCGAGCTCTACGAGACGCTGCGTGACGAGGAGCTCGCGAAGCTCGAGCGTGCCCCGGGCAACCGCATCGCCGACGCGACGGCGCTCGTCGATCGCCTGGTGCTCGGGGACGTGTTCGAGGAGTTCCTCACGCTCCGGGCATACGAGCTCGTGCCGTGAAGCTCGAGGGCGAGGATCTCGACTCCCCCGCGTTGTCGTTCGCGGCGTTGTCGAGCCTGCTCGGGTCGGCGGCCCGCCTGGCGCGCGACCTGTCGCGGGACATCCACCTGCAGCGCCTGTTGCGGGTGTTCCTGAAGCTGCCGGAGGCGGATCGGCCCACCCTCCTGGCGACGCTCGAGCGCGAGGTGGCGGCGCGCGAGGCCAGCGTGCGGGCGCACGACGGCCTCGTCGGACCGGTGGACCTCGTCGCGAGCGTGTACATTCGTGTCTTCGACGCCGAGCGGGATGCGCTGGGGGTGACACGCGACGAAGTGGTGCGCTCGACCCTCGATGCCACGGTGTTCAAGGCGGACCTCCCCGCGTCGCTGGCGGCCGAGCTGGAAGACACCCTGGCGATCGCCCTGGATTCGCTGACCGACGACGAGGCGCTCGCGATGGCGGACATGTACGACGACGTCCTGGTCGTGCTCGCGGAGAGCGAGCGGTGACCCCGCCGCACCAGATCGAATCGATCCGGACGATGCTCAACGCCGCGATCGGAATGGTCGAGAAGCTCGGGAACGACGAGGTGTTCCGCCGTCTCGGCGCCGTGCTGCCGCTGGTGCTCCCGGAGGATCGCGAGGCGCTCCTCGAGCTGCTCGAGCACGTCGCCGACTCCCACGTGCTGATCGAGGGGGACAACGTGTGGGCCCGATATCTGCGGCGGATCAATCCGTTCGCGCGCTTGTTCGAGCGCTCCGGCACGGCGCCGCGCGCCTCGAACCTGCCGCAGGAGGAGTGCCTGCACGCGGCGCGCGTCGGCGCCCGCATCGCGATGAATCTGGCGCCCCGACCGGCCGGTGGCTGGCGGCCGATGGCCTCGACGGTCGAGATGGCGCGCCGGCTGACGCCGGAGCAGCGAGCCTTCGTGGCCGAGACCACCCGCGGCATCCAGGCCCGCCTGCGGGGGCGCCGGAAGCCGTAGATGGACGTCGACGAGCTCGCCGGCACCTGGCGTGACGCGACGACCGTCGTCGTCCTGACCGGTGCGGGCCTGTCGACCGCGTCCGGCATTCCCGACTTCCGGTCACCCGGTGGTCGCTGGTCACGCTACGTGCCGGTGACGATCCAGGAGTTCCGCGCCAACGCCGCCGACCGCGAGCGCTACTGGCGATACAAGGGCGAGACCTGGAGCGTCATCCAGGCGGCGGCACCGAACCCCGGTCACGAGGCCCTGGCGACGCTCGTGCGTGCCGGGCGCATCGACCTCCTCGTCACGCAGAACGTCGACGGCCTGCACGAACGCAGCGGCGTGCCCGCGGAGCGACTGGTGAACATCCACGGCACCGACTCGGCGGTGGAATGCCTCGCCTGCGGCGGGCGTGCCGAGCGCGCGGTGGCGCAGCGGCAGTGGGAGTCGGGCGTCGCGGTCCCGGTGTGCGACTGCGGTGGACCGTGGAAGCCGGCGACGATCTCGTTCGGTCAGACGCTGGTGGAGCGCGACCTGCGTCGCGCCATGCGGGCGGCGGCGACGTGCGACCTGTTCGTGGCGGCCGGCACGTCGCTCGTCGTCGGGCCGATCAACCAGATGTTCACGATGGCGCGCGACGCGGGCGCGCGGACGGCGATCGTGACCGCCTCGGAGACGCCCTACGACGACCTCGCCGACTGGCGGATCGACGATCGCGTCGAGGTCGTCCTGCCGGCGCTCGCGGCCCGCGTCACGGCGTGACGGGGCCGACGACGCGCGCCCGCAGGCGCGCGATCGACGCGTCGCTGACGCCGGCCTCGCGCGCGTAGCCCTCCATGCTGCCGTAGCGGTCGCGCATGCGGTGCAGGAACGCCGCCATCGTCTCCGGGTTGGCGTGCATGGTGTCGGGCGGAAGGGCGGCGAGCATCTGCTTGTAGCCCTCGAGCGACATGAGGCGCTCGGTGATGGCGTCGAGGTTCTCCTGCGTCGCCGCGTAGTCGGCGACGATGACGTCGTCATGGACCCCGAAGAGGCCGAGCAGGATGGCGGAGATGACGCCGGTGCGGTCCTTGCCGGCGGCGCAGTGGAACACCGCCGGCGCGTCGCTCTCTGCCAGCGTCGTGATGACGCGCCCGATGGGCCCGGTGGCGAACTGCGCCATCAGGACGTAGCGATCGGTGAGATCGAGCTGGGCCGCATGCTCGCGGTTCGCGCTGATCGAGCCGTCGAAGAGCGGCAGGTGATGAAACACCATCGCCTCGGCGTCGAGCGGACCGCGGCCCTCGGACGCGAGCTCGGCGGTCGAGCGCAGGTCGACGACGCAGCCGAGCCCGACGTCGTCGCGCAGCTGGCCGACGTCGTCGGCGGTGAGCAGATGGAGCGCGTCGCTGCGGAAGAGCTGGCGCCACCGGACCATCTGGCCGTCCATGGTGGGGTAGCCGCCGAGGTCGCGGAAGTTGAGGCAGCCGGTGAGATCGAGTCGACGGAGCATGACCCTGGTGTAGCCTTGACTGACCTCGTGGGGAAAGTGGATGGTTCGCCGATGGATCGCATCGGCATCGTCCCCTTCTGGAAGCAGTACGACCGCAAGACGGTCATTCGGTCGGCCCAGCTCGCCGACGACCTCGGCTACGACTCCATCTGGATTCCCGAGGCCTGGGCGTACGAGCAGTTCCAGCTGCTCACCGAGATCGCGCTCGCGACCAAGCGCATCAAGCTCGCCACCGGCATCGCCAACGTGTTCAGCCGCTCCGCGGGTCTGCTGGCGATGAGCGTGGCCACGCTCGACGAGATCTCGGAGGGGCGGGCGATCCTCGGGCTCGGCACCAGCGGCAAGGTGGTCGTCGAGAACTTCCACGGCGTGCCCTACAAGAAGCCGCTGACGCGCCTGAAGGACACCGTGGCCATCTGCCGCACGCTCTGGCGGGGCGGTCGCATGGAGCCCGAGCTGACGACGTTGTTCGACGCGCGTCACTTCAAGCTCGAGATGACGCCGCTGCGGCAGGACATCCCGATCTACATCGCGTCGCTGCAGGAGGCGGCCATCCGCGAGGTCGGCCGCATCGCCGATGGCTGGGTGCCGACCTTCTGGCCCTACAAGCACCTGAAGGACGGCGTCGCGCTCCTGGCCGAGGGCGCCAAGGTCGCGGGTCGCGACGTGTCGACGATCGACGTGTCGCCGTTCATGGCCATCATCCCGCTGCCCGACGTGAGCATGGCGCGCACGATGATCAAGCCGACGATCTCCTTCTACATCGGCGGCATGGGCACCTACTATCACGCGCTCTTCTGCCGCTACGGCTTCCAGGAGAACGCCGACCTCGTGCGCGCGCTGTACAACGAGGGCAAGCGCAAGGAGGCGGCGGCGGCCGTCAGCGACGATCTCGTCGACGCCATCGCCATCTGCGGCACGCCCGAGCACTGCCGCGAGAAGCTCGCGGAGTGGCGTGCGCACGGCGTCGGGTCGGCGCTGATGAACCTGCCGACGGGGGCACCGTTCGAGATGGTGGAGATGCTGCTCCGGGGCATGGCGCCCAGCTGACGCCCAGCGCTACTCCACCGCCAGCACCCGCCCCCAACACGGCGGCACCTCGATCCGCATCCGATCGCCCGTGGCCTCCAGCGGCACCCCGCGATCGAGCCGGTCGACGAGCCGCCGCCCGCGCCATTCCGCCGCGATCGAGACGACCACCGGCGCGTGCGACGCATTGACCGCGGTGACCACCGTCTCCTCCGCGCACACGCGCGCGAACGCGAGCTGCTCGGACGCTACGTGCAACGCCCGGTAGTCGCCGCGTCGGAGGGCCGGGCTCGCGTGACGCACGCGCGCCAGCCGCGCGATGACATCCGCCAGCTCCGGATGGGCCGCATTCGCGGGAGGCCGCGGACCGTCGATGGCCGGACGCAGCGGCGCGTCGCTGTCCGGACGTCGCACGCCCGGAATGCCCCACTCGCTGCCGTAGTAGATCGACGGCACCCCCGGCATCGTGAACAGCAGGACGTGGAGCGGATAGAGGTGCGCGGCGTCGCGCAGCTGGCTCGCGATCCGCGTGACGTCGTGGTTGTCGGCGAAGGCGTAGAGGGGCAGGCCGCGATACCGACCCTCGCGGCCGAACTGTCGCTCCAGGGTGTGCGCGAGCTCGAAGTAGTTGCGGTCGTCGTGGCTCGAGTACAGCCCCTTGTAGGCCTGGTAGTTCGTGACGCTGTCGAGCGTCTCGGGATTCGCCCAGCGCGCGTAGTTGCCGTGGATGACCTCGCCGAGCAGCCAGGCGTCGGGCCGGAGCGCGCGACAGAACCCGGCCAGCTCGCGCAGAAAGTCGGAATCGATCGACTCGGCGACGTCGAGCCGCAGCCCGTCGATGTCGTAGCGCTCGAACCAGTGGCGCACGGCGGCGAGGAGATGGTCGCGCACCGGACGTTGCCCGAGGTCGAGCTTCACCAGCTCGTGGTGGCCGCGCCAGGTGTCGTAGGCGAACGCGTCCCCGAGCGGGCTCCGTCGCGAGAAGTCGACGCCGGCGAACCAGGCGCGGTGGTCGGACGCCTCGCCGCGCTGTTGGACGTCCCGGAACGCCCAGAACGTGCGGCCGACGTGATGGAAGACGCCGTCGAGGATGACGCGGATGCCGCGCCGGTGGCAGGCGGCGACCAACGCGGCGAGCGTGTCGTCGTCACCGAGCCGGCGATCGACGCGGAAGTAGTCGGCGGTGTCGTAGCCGTGCGTCGCGGACTCGAACAGCGGGCCGAGATAGAGCGCGGTGACGCCGAGCGTGCACCAGTGGTCGATCCAGTCGTGGAGCGCCGCGAGGCGGGGAACCGGCGTCGACGTGCCGTCGTTCGCCGCCGGCGCACCGCACAGGCCGAGCGGATAGACGTGGTAGAAGACGGCGTCGCGCGCCCAGTCCGTCCCGGAGGCCATGCGGCTTCGGCGCTATACCCGATCCGTCGGTGTGGCCAGCCCTCTCGACAGCATGGGCACCGACTGGACTATGATCCGCCGCATGGAGACGACACGCCCCGGCTGGCTCTACTCCTGCGACGATCACCTCGATCTCTGGAACCTCCCGCGCGACGTCTGGGAGGCACGCCTGCCGGCGCGCTTCCGCGATCGCGGCCCGCGTGTCGTCGAGTCGAACGGCGGCGCATGGTGGTCGTGCGACGGCGCGGTGATCGGCATGTACGGCATGCAGGGGCCCATGAAGGGCTACAGCGCCATCAGTCGCGCCGGCATCGAGGACGACGGTCTGCGCGCCTCGACCCCGTCGCTCCGCCTGCAGGACATGGACCGTGACGGGGTGTGGGTGTCGGTGGTCTACGGCCCGCACCTGCTCGGCCTGCCGATCGACGACGTCGAGCTCAAGGCCGCATCGCTCGCGGCCTACAACGACTGGGCGGCGGAGTTCAATCGCGTCGAGCCGGCGCGGCTCTCGGTGCTGCCCGTCCTGCCGACGCATGCGCCCGACGCTGCGGCGGCCGAGCTCCAGCGCGTCGCCGCCGCCGGCCACCGTGGCGCGATCATCAGCCCGTTCGAGTTCCGATGCAGCGATCCCGAGTGGTCGGGCTTCTGGGACGTCGCCGCCGAGGTCGGCCTGCCGATCAGCTTCCACATCGGTCGCGGGACCTCGCAGGTGCGCGTCGCACCGGGCAGCTGGGAGCTGGCGGCGTTCTCCGCGGTGGGCCCGATGCAGCTCGATGAGCCGCTCGCCATGATGATCTACTCCGGCGTGCTCGAGCGTCGTCCCGGGCTGCGACTGGTGCTGGCCGAATCGGGGATCGGCTGGCTGCCGTACTTCGTGCGCCGGCTCGACGCCGCGGCGGAGAAGCACATCGACAAGGCGCGCGACTACCGCATCACGATGAAGCCGAGCGAGATCTTCCACCGTCAGGTCTACGCGACGTTCGAGGAGGAGCCGCTCGGCCCCGAGCTGCTGCCGCTGCTCGGCCCCGACAACTTCATGTGGGCCTCCGACTATCCGCATCCCGACAGCACGTTCCCGCACTCGCGCGACGCCGTCGCGGAGGCGTTCAGCGGCCTCGACGCCGCGTTCGTCGAGCGCGTCACCGTCACCAACTGCAAGCAGCTCTACGGCTTCGCATGACGTCGCCGGTCATCGTCGAGGTGGCGATCAACGGCGCGACGCAGAAATCGCGCAATCCCCACGTGCCGACGACGCCGGCCGAGATCGCGCGCGAGGCGCTCGCCTGCATGGCGGCCGGCGCCGCCATCGTCCACAACCACATCGACGACTTCTCGCGCACCGGCGCCGACGCGGCGGAGCGCTACCTCGACGGCTGGCGACCCGTCGTGGCCGAGCGGCCCGACGCCATCCTCTACTGCACGGTCGCCATCGGGGGCTCGGTGGAGGACCGCTTCTCGCACGTGCCGCCGCTGGCGGCGTCGGGCCTCATGCGCATGGGCGTCCTCGACCCCGGCTCGGTGAATCTCGGCAGCTCCGGTCCCGACGGCCTGCCCGGCGGCATCGACTTCCTCTACGCCAACACCTACGGCGACATCCGTTACGTCGTGTCGCAGCTCGACGACTGTCGCCTCGGGCCGAGCATCTCGATCTTCGAGCCGGGCTTCCTGCGCACGGCGCTGGTCTATCATCGAGCGGGGCGGCTGCCGCGCGGGTCGTTCGTCAAGCTCTACTTCGGCGGCGACCACGGCTATCTCGGCGGCGGCGCCACGACCTTCGGCCTTCCCCCGACGACGCGTGCGCTCGACGCGTATCTCGAGCTGCTCGACGGGTGCGATCTGCCGTGGGCGGTCGCGGTCATCGGCGGCGACGTCGTCGCGAGCGGTCTGGCGCGCACGGCGCTCGAACGCGGGGGCCACGTGCGCGTCGGGCTCGAGGACTACGCCGGGTCGCGCACGCCGACGAACGTCGAGCTGGTGGACGAGGTGACGGCGTTGGCACGTGCGGTCGGTCGTCCGGTGGCCACGCCGGACGCGGCGGCGCGACGCCTCGATCTGCCGCGTCAGCGGTCGACGCGGAACACGGGGTAGCGCGCGGCGACGGCGCGGAGCGCCTCGTCGCCGGCGTCGGCGTCGATGCCCGGGAAGAACTCCTTCACCTCGAACGCCCACTTGCGCAGGTAGGCGCGGAGGACGGGCGGCTTGGCGTCGTCGGCGAGCTCGGTGACGCGGATCGGCTGGTGGCGCCGCCCGAGTCGCAGCTCGGCGGCGCCGCCGGCGCGCACGTTGCGCACCCATTGGGTCACACCGCGTGGGGCGACGAGGTAGCGCTCGCCGTCGAGCGGGAGCGGATTCACGGGGACGACGCGCCACTCGCCGCTGCTGCGGCCGCGCACCGCGAGGTTCTCCGCGCCGTAGAGGCTCACGCCGAAGCGACCGAGCGCGCCCACGAGGCGGTTGAACCAGCGCGCGACGCTGGTGGGGGCGTGGTAGGGCCCGTCGGTCATGTCGGGGTGGTACGCGCGGTGGGGCGCATTGGTTCACGCCCGCTGCGGTGTCCGGAATGCCGCCAGGAAGCTCGCCTGCCAGTCGGCGTCCGGGGTCGATGACCAGCCCGCGAGCAGGCCCGCGCCCATGGCGTCGCAGCTCATGCGGTGCGGCGGCGGATCGGCGCAGATGGCGTCGACGATCGATGCGGCAGCGTCGGCGACCGGGGTGGACGTCTCGTGGCTCCGGAGCCGGCCGATGTGCTCGGCCAGCGCCTTGTACGGCGCGGAGCGCTGCGCCTCGGGGATCTGCTTCGAGCCGGCGAGCATGTCGGTGTCGACCGGCCCGGGATACACCTCGAGCACCGACACGCCGAACGGCGCCACCTCGGCACGCATCGACTCCGACAGCGCCGTCACCGCGGCCTTCGTGGCGCGGTAGACGGCGAAGAACGGCATCGGCACCAGGAGCCCTGCCGAGCTGACGTTGACGATCACGCCGCCGCCGTTGGCGCGCAGCACCGGCAGCGCGCGCCGCGTGACCTCGATCAGCCCGAAGACGTTGGTCTCGAAGTGCCGCCGCCACTCGACCATCGGCGTGTCTTCGAGCGACAGGTTCTCGCCCTCGATGGCGGCGTTGTTGACGAGGACACGCAGGCCCCCGGGGATGACGATGGTGTCGGGCACGTCGACGTCGAGCCGCGCGACGGTGATGCCGGTCGTCGCCGCCAGCTCCGCACCGGCCTGCGGGTTGCGCATCGTCGCCGTCACGGCGAAGCCGCGTCGCGCCAGCTCGAGCGCCACGGAACGGCCGATGCCGCGGCTGGCGCCGGTCACGAGGGCGGTTCCGGAGGCGTTCATGGGCGTTCCGCATACGCTCGACGGGGTCGTCCTGTCGAGATCGTGATCAGAGCACGCGGTCGAGGTACGGACGCGCCGCCACGATCAGCGCGAAGCTCAGCAGGTCGAAGCTGGCGTGGCAGACGATCGCCGGCCAGAGGCTCTGACGGCGGAGCGTCGCCGCCCCGAGCACCGCGCCGGCCACCGACGTCTGGGCCATGCCGATCCAGCCCTGCGACGGCAGGTGGGCCAGGCCGAAGGCCAGGGCGGCGAGCAGGACCGCGAGCCAGCCGGGCACGACGCCGGCGAGCCGTGGCAGCAGGAAGCCGCGGAACGCCACCTCCTCGTAGAGTCCGACGAAGAGCGCGATGGGTAGCATCGTCCACGGATCGAGGTCCGCGATCATGTTCACCACGGGCTCCTTGGCGGCGACGATGCCGTCGATGGTCTCGCTGCCGAACACGACGGTGAGTGCCGTGGCGGCGAGCGCCGCGAGCCCCGCGGTAGAGTAGGTGGGCAGGACGAGCCAGAGGCCGTAGCGGACGTCGTCCGCGCGTGGCCAACCCCGCAGCCCGAGGCGGTCGAGCGTCCCCCCGGCTGCGGCGAGCGCCGTGACGACGCCGAGCAGGAGCACCCCGGTGGCGACGATCATCGACGCCGCCGACGGCATCTCGACGAGCGCGCGTCCCCACGGGCCGAACCAGGCGACCATGGCGCCGAGGAGGACGCCCGCTTCGACGAGCGTCCGACCCCCGGGCTGCTGGACGACCATCGATCTCACGGCATCCGATTGTCCGCCGCGTCGTGCGACTCACAAGCAGGCGTCGCGGAGCGCGCGGAAGGCCTTCGCGAGCGCCGGGGGCTGCCAGTGGGCGTTCAGGCCGCTCGGGTTCGGGAGCAGCCAGACGCGCGCGCCGGCGAGTCGCACCGTCTGCGGACCGACGGTTGCATGCGGGTCGCCGAAGGCGATGCGATACGACACCAGGCCGAGGAAGGCGACCATCGACGGCCGGATGCGGGACACCAGCCGCGCCAGGCGCTTTCCGCCGCGCACCAGCTCGTCGGGGGTCAGCTCGTCGGCCGTGGCCGTCGTCCGTGGCACCAGGTTCGTGACGCCGAGGCCGAACCCGAGGAGCGCGCGATCCTCGCACGGCGACAGCTGGCGCGGCGTGAGCCCGGCCGCATGCAGGGTCGGCCAGAACCGGTTGCCCGGCCGCGCGAAGTGGTGTCCCGTCGCGCCCGAATAGAGGCCGGGGTTGATGCCGACGAAGAGGATGCGCAGGCCCGGTGCGACGACGTCGCGGAGGACGAGCGCCGACGCGGCGCGCAGTGCGGCGGCGTCGGGTCGCGGGTGTCGCCCGGGGCCGGGACACGGAGCGGGGCGGCGACGCGTCACGGCGCCGGGATACGTGCCGCCGGCGTCGCAGACAAGGCGATCGAAATCGTTGACGCCAAGGACCGCCCGGCGGTAGGACGCGGCCGGGGGATATCCATGCAGAAATCCTGCGCCGTCCTGCTCGCCGTCACGACGCTGCTCGTCGCCGGTCCGGCCGTGGCGAAGACGAAGGACAAGATCGTCAAGCTACGCGTCGGCCCGTTCCCCGTGGAGGCCCAGCGCGATCGCGAGATCTGCCAGGCCGTTCGGGTGCCGGGCATGGCGGGCATGGAGATCACCAACTACGAGGTCCGCACCAAGTGGAGTGCGAAGGGTGACGTCGGCAGCCATCACCTCGTGGTGTACGGCTATGGTGGCGCGGCGGCGGCGGGGTTCCCGGTGCGGAAGAACGAGACCGACGTCGTCGACATCCCCGGCTGCAACGGCTTCGGGCCCGACGACTTCTACCGCAGTCGCGTCCAGCTCGCCGGCTCGGGTGGCGAGTTCCGGCGCGGTCGCTGGGCGGTGACGAGCGCACGAACGCCGCTCGGTCTCGCCTCGCTCCTGCCGCGTACCGGCGACGCCGGCGACGACGCCTTCGTCGTGGTGAACTCGCACTACTTCAATCGCTCGTCGAAGCGTTCGAAGGGCGTGGTGAAGGTCATCCTGACGCTGCGCCCGTTCGACGGCCTGCGCCGCGTGGTGCGGAACTGGACGCCACTCGACGCCAGCCTCGACATCGCGGTGCCGCCGCACCAGACGGGCACCGCCGAGGCGACGATCCAGCTCGACGGCGCCGCCGACGAGAACGCCGAGGGCGGGTTCCGTCCGTCCAGCGACGTCTGCGTGCTCCTCATGACGACCCACACGCACGCGCGCGGCACGCGCGTGAAGGTGGTGTACGAGGAGGACGGCAAGGAGCCGGTGACGATCGTCGATCCGGCGGTCTACGACTACGAGCATCCGTCGCTGGTGGCGCTGCCGTTCTCGGGCACCTTCCCGAACGGCAACCTGCTGAAGGCCTACACCGCGGAGAACGGCCACCCGCGGCTCCGCTACACCTGCACGTACGCCAACGGCGGCGGCGAGTACGGCGTGCGCATGGGCTGCGAGATGGAGCCCGGCGTGACGCCCGGCATCCCGTGGCGCGACGCGCGCGGCGCCGGATACGACTTTGGCAACGCGCGCCCCTGCGGCGCGGACGATTCGAATTGCGCCGGCGTCGGCACCGGCCGGTGCGTCGAGTCGAACCTGGTGTTCGGGCCGCTCTCCGACGACGAGATGTGCGTCATCCCGCTGCAGATCTACGATCCTGTGGCGGGGGCGTCCGACGACCTGGCCTGCAACCCGTACTGAACCGACCGGCACCACGGAGGAATCGATGCGACGAGGGATCGCCCTGCTCGGACTGCTGCTCGCGGCTGCCCCGGCGTTCGCCGGCTACGCGAGCGTCTACCTCGTGCCGGCACTGGTCGAGTGCCCGGGACCGGCGACGTGTCCGCGCGAGTACGAGTCGACCTACACCTTCGACGCGATCGTGCTCCGCACCTCGGCGTCGAAGTACATGCCGGTGAAGAAGCCGACCCTCCTCGTCGACCTCCGCGGCGTGCGCGACGCCTCGGGTGCGCTGGCCGACGGGGTGGTCAGCGTGAAGGTGCTGTCGGGCCGGGTCAGCATCCCGGGCTTCGGCACGCTGCCCGACGGCTCGCCGCTCGCCGAGCAGCCGCCGATCGCCGTCACCCTGACGAAGGGCAAGGGCAAGCTCGTCTACCGTGCGCCGGCCAGCCCGAACGGGCTGGTGACGAACGGTGGTGGTGTCGAGGTGCGCGACCCCGAGGGCAAGCTGCTCGCCGTGACCGGCTCGCAGAGCAAGCCCTGACTACATGCTGAGCGGCTTCGCGAGCGCCTCCAGCACCTGCGCGTAGAGCCCGGTCTTCAGGGTTCGCATCACGGCGTCGGCCTTCGGGGCGCGCTCGCCGGCGATCGCCGTCGCACGGGCCAGGATCGCGTCCTCCGCCAGCGCCTCCTCGACGATGCCGAGGGCGCGTGCGTCCGCGCCGCCGAAGCGACGGCCCGTCGTCACCACCTCGTGCGCCGTCTGCCCGGGGAGGCGCGACTGCAGGATGGCGACCATGCCGGGGTGGAGCGGAATCTTCATGTCCACCTCTGGCATGCAGAAGAAGCCGCGGTCGCTGCGCATGAGGCGTACGTCGTGCACCAGGCCGAGGAGCGCGCCGGCGCCGAAGGCGTGGCCGTTCATGGCGGCGACGGTCGGTGCCGGGAAGGTGAGGACGCGACCGAGGATGCCGAGCACGCGTGCCAGGTAGGCGCCCGCCGATCCGGCGCCGCCGCGCATCATCTCCTCGAGGTCGAGCCCGTTCGAGTAGAACTTGCCGGTGCCGGTGGTGACGAGCGCCGCCGGCGCTCCGGCCCGCTCGACGGTATCGAGCGCCTCGTCCAGCGCATCCATCAGGCCGGGAGTGAACCGATTCTCCCCGGCGTCGAGCCGGAGGACGAAGACGTCGCCGTCACGAGAGCATTCCAGCATGGGGGCTCGCTATACGCGCGCGCCGGCTGACGCCAGCCGGGTTGTGCCCGGGCCCCCGAGTCGCGAGAAGGGGCCCATGACGGAATGGCAGGGTGCCGAGTACCGCGACGTCTCGCAGCTCCAGCAGTGGCTCGCCGACGAGAGCCTCGCGGCGCTCACCGTCGACGGTTCGGAGCACGTCCTCGACGTGGGCTGTGGTGACGGCCGGATCACCGCGGAGATCGCGGCGCGGGTCTCCGGGGGCACGGTGCTCGGCGTCGATCCGTCGCACGACATGATCGACTTCGCCCGTCGCACGCACGCGGCCGGGAACCTCACCTTCGCGGTCGGCGACGCGCGGACGCTGGCGTACCGCGCCACCTTCGATCTCGTCGTCTCGTTCAACGCGCTCCATTGGGTGCACGAGCAGGCTGCAGCGTTACGGTCCATCCACACGGCGCTGCGCCCGAAAGGACGGGCGTTGCTGCAAATGGTGTCGCGGGGGGAGCGGACACCGCTCGAGGACGTGGTCGAGGAGGTCTGTGCACAGCCGCGATGGGCGTCCTTCTTCGTCGGGCACCGTCCGCCGCACGTCCACTTCCGGCCCGAGGCGTATCGCGCGCTGGCGGAGCAGGCAGGGTTCCGCGTGGCGCAGCTCGACGTCGTGCAGCGCGCCTGGGACTTCGGCAGCCGCGACGCCTTCGCGCGCTGGGCCCACGCCACGTTCGTCGCGTGGACGAGCGCCGTACCGGAGGAGGATCGCGACGACTTCATCGCCGACGTCCTCGATCGCTACGGGGCCGACGTCTTCACGTTCTACCAGATGAAGGCGTTGCTCCGACGCGACGACCTGGGCTAACGGACGGGTCGGCCTACATCGTGTCCAGCGTGAGCACGCTGGTCAGCGGGACGAATCGCAAGCTCGGCGTCTCGAAGGTGACGCAGCTCCGCAAGCTCGACAAGCAGCTCGGATCGAAGCCGGCGGTGCGGGACATCGATCCCGCGACGCGCGCGGCATTGAGAGCGCAGCTCGCCGCGCTCCTGGACGAGATCGGCCTGCCCGTCGCCGCGGCGTAGCCGCTACTCGCCCTCGCCGCGGCGCGCGAAGAGCAGCAGCGAGCGCGCCGTCACGCCGTAGACGTCGCCGACCTTGAAGCGCGCCTCGTCGAGATCGGGGTCGTTGGTGTCGACGAGCCGCTGCCAGCCGCCGGCGTCGGGACACTCGGGCAGCGTGAACTGCACCAGGTCGTGATGCGCGTTCAGCACGAGGAGCAGGGTGGCGTCCTCGGCACGCTTCGGAATCGCGGTCGCCTTGGCGCGGCCGTCCATCAGCATGCCGAAGCAGCGCATGTTGCCGTCGGCCCAGTTCTCGGCGGTGAGCTCGGTGCCGTTGGCGTTGATCCAGGTGACGTCCTTGACGTCGAGCTCCGCGTCGTAGGCGCCGGTGAGGAAGCGGCTGCGGCGCAGGATCGGGTACTGGTGACGCAGCCAGGTGAGGCGTTGCACGAACCGGATCTGCGCCTGCGCCGCCGCGTCGTGGTTCCAGTCGAGCCAGCTGATGGCGTTGTCCTGGCAGTAGGCGTTGTTGTTGCCCTGCTGGGTGCGGCCGAACTCGTCGCCGGCGGTGAGCATCGGCGTGCCGTGGCTCAGCAGCAGCGTGCCGAGGAAGTTGCGCATCTGGCGCTGGCGCAGCGCCGTGATCGCGGCGTCGTCGGTGGGGCCTTCGGCGCCGCAGTTCCACGAGCGGTTGTCGGACGTGCCGTCCTTGCCGTCCTCGCCGTTCGCCGCGTTGTGCTTCTCGTTGTACGAGACCAGGTCGTGCAGCGTGAAGCCGTCGTGGGCGGTGATGAAGTTGACCGAATCCCACGGACGGCGTCCGCGCCGATCGAATACGTCGCCCGACGCGCACAGCCGCGGCGCCAGCTCGCTCGGCGTCGCCTCGCCGCGCCAGAAGTCGCGCACGGTGTCGCGAAACTTGTCGTTCCACTCGGCCCACCCGGGGGGGAAGCCCCCCACCTGATAGCCGCCGGGGCCGCAGTCCCAGGGTTCGGCGATGAGCTTCACGCCGTTCAACACCGGGTCCTGGCCGACGGCCTTCAGGAAGCCGCTCTGCTGATCGAAGCCGTCGGGCTCGCGCGCGAGGATGGTGCCGAGGTCGAAGCGGAAGCCGTCGACGTGCATCTCGGACACCCAGTAGCGCAGGCTGTCGGTGACCATCTGGATGACGCGCGGGTGGCTCAGGTTGACGGTGTTCCCGGTGCCGGTGTCGTTGATGTAGTAGCGCGGCGTCTTCGGCAGCAGGCGATAGTAGCTCGCGTTGTCGAGTCCCTTGAACGACAGCGTCGGCCCGCGCTCGTTGCCCTCGGCGGTGTGGTTGTAGACGACGTCGAGCACCACCTCGAGCCCGGCGTGGTGAAAGCACGAGACCATCTCCTTGAACTCGCGCAGGCTGTTGGCGACGTCGGCGGCGTAGCGCGGGTCGGGTGCGAAGAAGCCGATGCTGTTGTAGCCCCAGTAGTTCGTGAGCTTCTTGTCGAGCAGGTAGCTGTCGTTGATGAACGTGTGGACGGGCAGCAGCTCCACCGTCGTCACGCCGAGCGACTTGACGTACTCGGCGACGGCCTTCGTCCCGAGACCGGCGTAGGTGCCGCGCAGGTGCTCCGCCACGCCGGGGTGCTGCATGGTCATGCCGCGGACGTGCGCCTCGTAGACGATGGTGTGCTCCCACGGCACCGCGCTGCGGCCGGGCTCGCCGTCCCAGTCGAAGTTCGGATCGACGACGACGCATTTCGGTACGAAGGGCGCGCTGTCGCGCTCGTCGAACGTGAGGTCGTCGCCCGACTCCATCGCGTAGCCGAAGACGGCGGGGTCCCACGTGAGACTGCCGGCGTGCGCGCGCGCGTACGGGTCGAGCAGGAGCTTGTTGGCGTTGAAGCGGTGGCCGGCGTCGGGCTCGTAGGGGCCGTCGACGCGGTAGCCGTAGAACTGGCCGGGGCCGACGTCGGGCACCCAGCCGTGCCAGATCTCGTTGGTGTACTCGGGCAGGTCGATGCGCTCGATCTCCTGCTGCCCCGTGGAGTCGAAGAGGCAGAGCGTGACCTTGGTGGCGTTCGCGGAGAAGAGCGCGAAGTTGACACCGCTCCCGTCCCAGGTGGCACCGCGCGGATGGGGGAGCCCTTCGCGAACCTGCCGCTTCGCCATAGGGCGCCATGTGTATCGGTGGGGCGGGGCGGCGCAATCCCTGTCGGGGTGGGGGCGTCTGTTCGGGGTGGGCTGCCGTCGCCAGCGCGACGATTCGTCCGTCGCCTCGCAAGACGCTCCGCCAAAATGTGGTCTGTTGGTTGGGTATGTTCCTGCAGAAGGCTTGACAGGTTCTGGCGCGACGCAAGCTCAGCGTTCGAGTCGCTGACCAGACACCGCTTGCCGCGCTCGCAGAGCGTCACTGAGGCACGCAGATCGCCATGACGCCGCACGCGCTCGAGCTGCCGCACCATGCTCGTCCCGTGCGACGCCGCGAGCCCGAAAACCGCGGTGGTACAATGCCTTCATGACCACCGCCGATCGCGAACGCCTCGCCGACGAGATCGCCGAGCTCGCCGCGCATCTCGACGCCGCCACGCATCGCTTCCTCACCCTCATCGGCCACTTCGACGAATCCGATGGCTGGGGCGATCAGGGCGCGCTCAGCTGCGCGCACTGGCTCTCATGGCGCGTGGGCCTCGACCTCGGCGCGGCCCGGGAACACGTGCGCGTGGCACGAGCACTCCGTTCTCTCCCCCAGACCGACGAGGCACTGCGGCTCGGCCAGGTCAGCTACTCGAAGGTCCGCGCATTGACGCGGGTCGCGTCGGCCGAGAACGAGGGACAGCTGCTCGCTATGGCACGCTCGTCGACGGCGTCGCAGCTCGAGCGCATCTGTCGCGGCTACCGCTCGGCGCTGCGCGACGCGACGGGCGAGCATCCCGACGACGAGCTCGACGCACGGTGGGTGCGGGAGCGCGACACCGAGACGGGGTT
Organism: uncultured Binatia bacterium (SeqCode); assembly: GCA_964404165.1. Taxonomy (GTDB): domain Bacteria; phylum Desulfobacterota; class Binatia; order DP-6; family DP-6; genus DASYLJ01. Next base: position 61,380 of record CAYOIZ010000032.1, read on the forward strand.
CGTGCGGTTCGACGTGCAGCTCCGTCCCGAGGAGGCAGCGGTCGTGCGCCGTGCGCTCGAGGTCGCGATGTCGCGGGCCTTCACGTCGGGGGACGTTTCCGCGGGAACGCGGCCCGCGGGTCTGAAGCGGGCCGATGCGCTGGTGGCGATGGCGGAGTCGTTCCTCAGCGGTTCGACGGAGGCGGGACCGCCGGTCGAGGTGGTGGTGCACGTCGACGCCGGGGGGGACGCGGGTGGGACGTTGGACGACGGTACGGCGGTGTCACCGGCCACGACGGAGCGACTCGCATGCGACGCCGCCGTGGTCGAGGTGGTCGAAGATTCCCGCGGAAACGTCCTCGACGTCGGCCGGCGCCGGCGCACGATCCCAACCCTGCTGCGGCGCGCGCTTCGTCTTCGCGATCGCGGCTGTCGCTTCCCAGGATGCACCAACCGTCTGGTCGACGGACACCACGTCGTCCCGTGGTCACGAGGCGGGACAACGGCGCTCGGCAACCTCTGCTCACTGTGCCGCCGCCACCACACCTACGTGCACGAGATGGGCGTGAGGATAGTGCCCGGGAACGATGGCACCTTCCGGTTCGTTCGCCGTGACGGCAATGAGCTCTCGGTCCAGGGAGCTTCGCCATCTCTTGGCATCGACCCGGTCGGGACGTTGCGCGCGCGGCATCGCGCGGACGGGCTCACGATCGACCCGACGACGAACTTCCCGGGCTGGGACGGGCGGCCGGTCGACTATGGCCTGGTGGTCTGGTCGATGATGCCGCCGGACGCCTGATTCCGGTTTACTCGGCTCGTCGTCCACGCTACCGGACCTCATGCCCTACGGTGTGCTCGTCGAACGGACCGTCCCGCTCTCCCGCGCCGAGTTCTTCGCCCGCCTCGCCGACTTCGGCGGCATCGGCAAGTTCATGGGTGACGACGTCGAGGGCGTGGAGATGCGCGGCGAGGGCATCGGCGCCGTCCGCTCCGTCCGTGTGAAGGGCGTGCCCGGCGCGCTCGAGGAGCGGCTCGAGGCGATGGTCGACGGCCGCCTGCTGTCGTACTCGATCGTCAACGAGACGCCGCTGCCGCTCGAGCACTACCACGCGGTGGTCGAGCTGGCAGACGCACCGGGCGGCGGGTGCGTCGTGCGATGGGGGAGCAATTTCGTTCCGAAGGGCGCGCCGCTGGATACGGTGCAGCGCATGCTGACCGGGCTGTACGGGCGGCTGATCGAGGGGATCGTGCAGGGCGGGTGACCCCTGCCGCACCGCACCATCCAGGTTGCTGCCCCAAACCAACCCCGATAAGTTCGGCCCCGTGACCGGGGACCAGATTCGCCAGACCTTTCTCGACTTCTTCCGGGAGCGCGGGCACACGATCCTGCCGTCCGCGCCCATCATTCCGGCCGGTGATCCGAGCCTGCTCTTCACCAACGCCGGGATGGTGCCCTTCAAGCAGGTGTTCCTCGGCAACGAGACCCGTCCCTACGTGCGGGCGGCCGACAGCCAGACGTGCCTCCGCATCAGTGGGAAGCACAACGATCTCGAGCAGGTGGGGCGCGACACCTACCACCACACGCTGTTCGAGATGCTCGGCAACTGGTCGTTTGGCGACTACTTCAAGCGCGAGGCCATCCAGTGGGCCTGGGAGCTCCTGACCGACGTCTGGAAGCTGCCCAAGGACAAGCTCTGGGCCACCGTCTACACCACCGACGACGAGGCCGAGGCGCTCTGGAAGGAGCTCACCGACATCGGCCACGACCGGGTGCAACGCTTCGAGGACGAGAACTTCTGGGAGATGGGCGACACCGGCCCCTGCGGCCCGTGCTCCGAGATCCACCTCGATCGCGGCCCCGACGCCTGCGACCACAAGGGCAAGCCGCACCGCTGCCAGGTGAACGGCGACTGCGCGCGCTACCTCGAGATCTGGAACCTGGTCTTCATCCAGAACAACCGCGAGGCCTCGGGCGAGCTGTCCGATCTGCCCGCGAAGCACGTCGACACCGGCATGGGCTTCGAGCGCATCGCCGCCGTGCTCCAGGGCGTGCCCGGCAACTACGACATCGACATCTTCCGCTCCATCATCGCGTCGGCCGAGAAGCTCTCGGGCAAGCCCTACGCCGACAACGAGAAGGACGACGTCTCGCTGCGGGTCATCGCCGACCACTCGCGCGCGGTCACCTTCCTCGTCGCCGAGGGCGTGGTGCCGCAGAACGAGGGCCGCGGCTATGTGCTGCGCCGCCTGCTCCGTCGTGCCGCACGCCACGGCAAGCTCCTCGGCATGGACAGGCCGTTCCTGCACGAGGTCGTCGGCGCGGTCGTCAAGAGCATGGGCGGCGCGTACCCGCAGATCGTCGAGGCGCACGCACGCATCGTCGAGGTGGTGAAGCTCGAAGAGGAACGCTTCGCCGCCACGCTCGACCGCGGGCTGGCACTGCTCGCGAGCGAGGTCGAGACGGCGCGTGCCGAGCGCCGCACGGTGCTCGCCGGCGACGTCGCCTTCAAGCTGTCCGACACCTTCGGCTTCCCGCTCGACCTCACCGAGGACATCCTCGCGGGCGAGAGCATGACCGTCGATCACGCCGGCTACGACAAAGCCATGGAGGTGCAGCGTACGCGCGCCCGCGGCGCGCAGCGCTTCGCCGACGCCACCAGCACCGCCGAGCTGTCGTCGGGCACCATTGCCACGCGCTTCGTCGGCGACCGCATCGGGACGTGGGAGTCGACGGTCCTGGCCCTCCTGGTCGACGGCAAGGAAACGCGCGGTCCCGTGCGCGAGGGCACCGCGGTCGACGTCGTCACCGCCGAGACGCCCTTCTACGCCGAGTCGGGCGGGCAGGCGGGCGACCACGGCGTCATCGTCACCGACGCCGGCACCCGTATCGAGGTGCTCGACACGGTGAAGATCGCGCCCAATGTCGTTGGCCACCGCGGCATCGTGCGGCAGGGCGCCATCGCGGTGGACGACAGCGTCCGCCTCGAGATCGACGCCGCCCGCCGCGAGGCCGCACGCCTGAACCACTCCGCCACGCACCTGATGCACGCGGCGCTGCGCCAGCGTCTCGGCGCGCACGTGAAGCAGGCCGGCTCGCTCGTCAGTGCCGAGCGCCTGCGCTTCGACTTCAACCACAACAAGCCGATGACGCCCGACGAGCTGCAGGCGGTCGAGGACGAGGTCAACGCCGAGGTCCGGGCGAACGCGCCCGTCACCACCGAGGAGATGTCCTACGACGACGCCATCAAGGCGGGCGCGCTGGCGTTCTTCGGCGACAAGTACGGCGACCGCGTCCGCGTCGTGCGCATGGGCGACTTCTCGGTCGAGCTGTGCGGCGGCACCCACGTCGAGCGTACCGGCGACATCGGCGTCTTCAAGGTGCGCGCCGAGGGCGGCGTGGCGTCGGGCGTGCGGCGACTCGAGGCGGCGACGGGCGAGGGCGCACTGAGCTTCATCCGCCAGCGTGAGGCGACGCTGCGCGAGATCAGCACGCTGCTGCGCGGACCGGAAGAGGAAGCGGCAGGCAAGCTCGAGAAGCTCCTCGCGCAGCAGCGCGAGCTCGAGAAGCGCATCACCGAGCTCCAGGGCAAGCTCGCCGGCGGCGCCTCGCGCGACGTCATGGCCGACGCCCGCACCATCGACGGCGTCACGGTGCTCGCAACACGGGTCGAAGGGCTCGACGACAAAGGGCTGCGCGAAATGGCGGACAAGTTGCGCGATCGCATCAAGTCGGGGGTCGTCGTGCTGGGCGCGGCGCAGGGCGAACGCGCTCTGCTGCTGGCGGCCGTCACGAAGGACCTCACCGGCCGGTTCCACGCCGGCAACATCATCAAGCACCTCGCCCCCATGGTGGGTGGCGGCGGCGGCGGACGACCCGATTTCGCGCAGGCCGGCGGTAAAGATCCCGGGCGCATCGATGCCGCGCTCGCGGCGGCCTACGAGTTCCTCGGCGCGAGGAGCGCCACCTCCGCTTGACCCAGACCGCGCTCGGTCCGCCGGCCCTGCAGTTCGGGAACACGACGCTGTTCCGCGAGCTCTTGGGCCAGCACGACGAGCACGTGAAGGTCCTCGAGCGCACGCTCGGCGTGCGCATCGACGTCGGCGAGAACACGCTCACCGTGGGCGGCGATCCCGTCGCCGCCGAGCTGGCGAGCCGCGTGCTGACGCAGCTCTACGGGCTGCTGGAGCAGGGCTACCCGATCTTCGCGTCGGACGTCGACTACGCGCTGCGCATCCTGTCGAGCGATCGTAACGCACGGCTGCGCGACATCTTCCTCGACACCGTCTTCATCTCGGCGCACAAGCGCACCATCACGCCGAAGAGCGTCGTGCAGAAGGCGTACATCGACGCCATCCGCAACTTCGACATCGTCTTCGGCATCGGCCCGGCCGGCACCGGCAAGACGTATCTCGCCATGGCCATGGGCATCGCCGAGCTGATGAAGAACACCTTCAGCCGCATCGTCCTGACGCGGCCGGCGGTGGAGGCGGGCGAGAAGCTCGGCTTCCTGCCGGGCGACCTCGCCGAGAAGGTGAATCCCTACCTGCGCCCGCTCTACGATGCGCTGCACGACATGGTCGACTTCGACCGTGCCCGGAAGCTGGTGGAGCGCGGCACCATCGAGGTCGCGCCGCTCGCGTTCATGCGCGGCCGCACGCTGAACGACTCGTTCGTCATCCTCGACGAGGCCCAGAACACCACCACCGAGCAGATGAAGATGTTCCTCACCCGGCTCGGCTACGGCTCGAAGGCCATCATCACCGGCGACGTCACGCAGACCGACCTCCCCGCCGGCAAGCCCTCGGGGCTCAAGGAGGCGCAGCACGTGCTGCGCGGCATCACCGGCATCAGCTTCGTGACGTTCAGCGAGCGCGACGTCGTGCGGCATCCCCTGGTTCAGGAGATCATCACCGCCTACGACCGGAACTGATGGACGTCGTCGTGTCCATGCGCGGCCGGCGCGTGCCCACCCTGGCGGTGCGACTGCGACGGAGCGCCCGTCGCGTGCTCGAGGCCCTGCGTCTGCCCGACGCCGAGCTGTCGCTGCTGCTCGTGTCCGATCCCGTCATGCGCACGCTGAACCGCGACTGGCGGGGTCGCGATCGCCCCACCGACGTGCTGTCGTTCGCGCAGCGCGACGGCGAGGGCGGTGCGCCGGGCGATCTCCTCGGCGACGTCGTCATCTCGGTCGACACCGCGCGCCGGCAGGCCAGTGAGCGCGGCGAGACGCTCGCCCGCGAGAGCGAACGGCTGCTGATCCACGGCGTGCTGCATCTGCTCGGGTACGATCACGAGGTGTCGCCGCAGGAGGCGCGTCGCATGCAGCGTCGCGAGCAGGCCCTGGCGCGACGACTGCGGGAGTAGACGACATGGGGCTGGCGGTGGGGGCGAACGGCGTGACCGCGGTGGCAGAGGTGGTGGAGCCGCCCCGCTGGTGGCGCGTGGTGCTGGCGCTCGTGAGCGGCCTCGCCCTGGCCGCCGCGTTCCCCACCGTCGATCTGACGCCGCTCGCGTGGGTCGGGCTGGTGCCGTTGCTGATGGCCATCCGCACGCGCGGACCGCGCGCGGCCTTCGGGCTCGGGTGGCTCACCGGCCTGACGTTCTGGCTCGCCACCTGCTACTGGATCGTCGAGACCATCCGGCACTACACGGCCGTGCCGACGCCGATCGCGGTCGGCGTGCTGCTGCTGATGTGCAGCGCCCTCGCGTGCTACCACGGCGCGTTCGCCGCCGGCATGCGGTGGATGGAGGACCGCGGCCTGCCCGTCGTGTGGCTGGCGCCGGCGTTGTGGGTGACGCTCGAGTGGCTGCGCGGCTGGTTCTTCATCGGCTTCCCGTGGGCGGCGCTCGGCTACTCGCAGTGGCGCTTCCACGACCTGGTGCAGATGGCGGAGCTCACCGGCGTCTACGGCGTGTCGGCGGCGCTCGTCTTCTTCAACGTCGTCGCCACCGGCGTGCTGCGCGAGCGCGGGCGCGGCGCGCGCCGCATGCTGCCGGCGCTGATCGTGGTGACGATCGTCGTGGCGGGGCTGCCGCTGCTCGGCCGATGGCGTGCGCGCGACATCGCCACCCTGCCGGTGGTCGGAACCCTGCGCGTCGGCCTGACCCAGGGGAACATCGCGCAGGATCGGAAGTGGGACCCGTCGTTCCAGGGCGAAACCATGTCGCGCTACCGCGAGCTGACGCTCGAGGCGGCGCGCGCGGGGGCGCAGCTCGTGGCGTGGCCGGAGACGGCGGCGCCGTTCTTCTTCCAGCAGGCGGGTCCGCTGCGCGACGATATGCTCGACATCGCGCACGACGCGGGGGTCCCCATCGTCTTCGGCAGCCCGGCGTACCGCCAGACCGCCGACGGGCGCATCGAGCAGCTGAACCGCGCCTACCTCCTCATGCCCGACGGGCGCGAGCGCGGTACGTACGACAAGATCGAGCTGGTGCCGTTCGGCGAGTACGTGCCGTTCGCGAAGGTGCTGTTCTTCGTTTCGCAGATGGTGACGACGGCGGTGGGGCAGATCGGCGCCGGGCTCTCGCACACCGTGTTCGACCTCACGCAGGGACGCTTCGGCGTCCTCGTCTGCTACGAGGGCATCTTCCCGGCGCTGACGCGCACGTTCATCGCCGGCGGCGGCGACTTCCTCGTCAACATCACGAACGATGCCTGGTACGGCCAGACGTCGGCCCCCTACCAGCATCTGATCCAGGGCACCTTCCGCGCCATCGAGAATCGCGTGCCGATGGTGCGTGCTGCCAACACCGGCATCAGCGCCATCATCGACGCCGACGGTCGCATCCGTTGGCAGGGCCCGCTCTTCGAGGAGCTCTGGCACGTCGACGACGTGTCGTGGACCGGCGTGCGGACGTTCTACACCCGGTTCGGCGACGTGTTCGTCTACGTGTGCGCCGCGGTGACGGTGGTGGCGATCGTCGCCGGGCTCGTGCGCCGGCCGCGCAGCTAGCGTTCGGCGCAGGCGAGCAGCAGCAGCGGGGCGCCGTGGTCGCGCGTCTCGCGCACGACCGTCCGGCAATGCGCGGCGAGCGCCGGCAGCACCGGCTCCGCGGCCAGCATCCAGGGCGCGACGTCGCCCTTCGCCGCCGGCCGCGGCAGCGAGCGGTCGAGCTGGTAGACGAGCACCTGACGATCCGGCTCGGTGAGGCTCCATGCGGCGCTGATCGGCTCGCCGGCACGGACCTGCGCCGTCACCGCACGGGCGAACGCCGGCGGAGGCGCGCCTGCGCACTCGGTCGCGTGCATGTGGGCCGCCATCGCGGCAGCGCCGACGTCGAGCAGCACCACGGCGGCGATCGTCCAGCGCGACGCGATCGAGGTGAGGCGTCCCGCCGCCAGCACCGCCACGGCGGGATAGAGCGGCAGCAGGTACACGGCGCGCTTGCCGGCGGCGATCGTGAAGACGACCAGTACGACGATCCACCACCAGTGGAGCAGCGCGTCCGCCGGGCGCATCCCCCGCAGCCGCCTCGGCAGTGCCAGGACGTTCCAGGGTGCGAGCTGCACCGCGAACGCGCCGAGCAGCTTCAGCGGATTCGAATGGCGCTGGCGTTCGAAGCTGCCGCGGCCGACGAAACGGTTCAGGTTCTCGTGCATGAGCTGGACGACGACGAAGTCGCGTCCGCCGTCCGCCCAGGCGAACACGTACCAGCCGACCACGATCGCTCCGGCCAACGCCGTCGACGGTACCGATACGACGGCCGCCCGCGGGCGATGGACGAGCCACCATCCACCCACGATCAACCCCGGTAAGACCATGCCGATGGGGCCCTTGGCGAGGACGGCTGCGGCGGCGGCGAGTGGAAGCAGCGTCCGTCCACCGCGGCCGCCGGTGGCCTGGCGCAGTGCACCGGCCAGCGCCAGCGTCACGCAGGCGGCGAACACCATGTCGACGCGGGCCTCGAGCGCGGCACGCCAGAAGCCCGTCATGCCGAGGAGCGCGCCGCCCGCGAACCAGCCCGTGACGCGACCGCCGACCATGCGACCCATCGCGACGGTGGTGACGAGGAGCACCCACGCCGCCAGCACCGAGGGCATGCGTACGCTGGTGTCGGAGAGTCCGGCGACGCTTGCGATGCCGCCGCCGATCCAATGGAAGAGCGGCGGCTTCGACGGCACCGCTCCCTCGCGGCGCGGTAGCACCCGGTGCGCGTCGCGCACCACCGAGCGAACGACGACGCCCTCGCGGGCTTCGCCGCGGGTCTCGATCGGCGACCTCGTTGCGACCGCGCCGAGCAGAACGGCCAACGCGGCAAGGAGGACGGCGGCGTCGGACCACGTTCCGCTGGTGGGCACCATGACGAACAGCAGAACGCGTGCCGCCGGCGCCCATCCGCACGACGGGTCGAATGCCCCCGGAGCGTGCAAGATGTTGCAGTCGGCGCGGCGCTAGCGCGCAATGCGCTTCAGTCGCGCGTCGAAACACGTGCGGTGGGCGCGTTCTTCTTGACGGCCTTCGAGACCTCGCGTAGCGGCGGCCGAGCGTCGCGTATCGCGGTGGTCGACGACGACGCGTGGAGGGTACGCCCATGATGACGGTGAAGCGGTTCCTGGCGTTGGCGGGCCTGGCGATGATGCTCCACGCACGATCGGTGCGTGCCGGGCGCGACGAGACGGACGCCGCACCGGAGGCCGAGGCGGAGCAGGCCACGTCGCCCTACTACGACACCGGACGCTTCTATTTCTACTTCGAGAGCGGCGACGGCTTCATCCTCGACGACCATCTGATCGACGACGTCCACTTCGACGAGCCGAACGACTTCGACCTCGTCCTCGGCGGGGGCGGGGGCTACAACATCTCCGACCACTGGGGCGTCGAGCTCCAGGGCCACGGCGTCGAGAGCGACGTGCGCTCCGACTCGATGGGCAAGCTCGAGGAGTACAGCAACATCACCATCGTGCCGGCGGCGCGCTTCCGGTGGCCGATGTACGGCGGGCGCTTCGTGCCGTTCCTGACCGCCGGTGTCGGGTGGTCGATCAACGCCGACAACGATCAGCACGATCCGCGCGTCAAGATCACCGCCGACGACAGCACGATCGTTGGAACCATCGCGGCCGGCGCCGAGTACTTCCTGAGCCCGAACGTCGCCGTCGGCCTGACGCTGCATTCGTTCATCTTCCCCGACCAGGACGTCAACATCGTCGAACGCGATGCGCAGAACCGGATCGTCCGGGACCAGAACGGAACGTTCAATCAGACGTCGCTAGCGGTGCTGGCCCACGTGCGGGTCTTTCCCGGAGCAGCCGGAACGCCCGGCGACTCGAGCATGCTACGTTGGCTGCTGGCCGACCACGGCCCTTTCGACACCGACGATCGCCGCTACTACCTCTACCTGCTCGGCGGGCACACGGCGATGTTCGACCACGACTTCGGCGACGGCGTGGAGCTGGCGGACCCGGGCGACTTCAACGCGACGCTGGGCGGTGGCGCGGGAGTCAACTTCGATCGGCACTGGGGCGCCGAGGTCCAGTTCTTCAACGCCGCGCCCAACCTCAACGCCACCCCGTTCGGGAAGTTCTCGGAGATCGACAACACCACCTTCCTGCTCCTCGGGCGCTTCCGCTGGCCCTTCCTCGGGGGCCGGCTGGTCCCTTACGTGACCGCGGGCCTCGGTGCCGGCACCTTCGACCTGAACGACAGTCGGACGGTCGTCGACGTCCCGACCGAGCAGGGGACGGCCGTGACGGCGAAGTCGCCGACGCTGACGGTCCAGGCGACGACGGTGGCGGCGGAGGCCGGCATCGGCGTCGAGTACTTCCTGAACCACCATGTGAGCATCGGGGTCGCGCTGCCCGTCTACATCTACCCCGACCTGCCGACGACGATTCAGCGCGGCAACCAGCCACCGGTCGGCGGGCACGCGAACTTCTCCGGCATCGCGCCGCAGCTCCAGGTGAAGGCCTACCTGAACTAGCCGACGAGGTCGGAACGATCGAGGACGGTGCGCGCGCGGTACCAGCGCACGCCGAGCATGTCGATCAACGGGCGCCACAGGAACGCGCGCAGGCCATAGCTCGAGGTGCCGCCCTGGCGCGGCCGGTGGCGAACGGGGCATTCGCCCACGCTGAAGCCGGCGGCGACCGCGAAGGCGGGAATGAACGAGTAGAGGGTGCGGATGGGCGGCAGCGCGGCCGTCACCTCGCGTCGCATGACCTTCAGCGCGCAGCCGGCGTCGCGCACGTGATCGCCGAGGAAGCGCGAGCGGACCGCGTTGGCGAAGCGCGACATGACCTTGCGGAGCCGGGTGTCCTGGCGATCGACGCGGACGCCGCAGACCAGGTCGAGGTTGTCGCGCTCCATCGTCGCCACGAGCGCGGGGATGTCGTCGGGACGGTTCTGGCCGTCGCCGTCGAGCAGGACCACGAGGTCGCCGGCGGCCTGGCGCAGGCCCGCGTGGAGCGCGGCGGCCTGTCCGCGGTTCTGGGCGAATCGGATGCTCCGGAAGGACGATCCCGGCCGGCGCGTCAGCTCGTCGATGAGCTGCGGGGTGGCGTCGGTGCTGCCGTCGTCGACCAGGATGCACTCCCAGCCGCCGTCCATGCCACGCATGACGGCGGTGATCTCACGCACCAGTGACGGGAGTGCTGTGGCCTCCTGGAAGACCGGGATGACGAGCGAGTAGCGGGGGGTGGCGAACGCGTGCGTCTGTCGTGCGGGTTCGGTCATGGGGTGGCCCACAGTCTGCTCTTGCGATCGGTGGCCACCATGGTGAGCGGCCCCGGCCGGAGCGTTGCGAAGGTTGGAGTCCAGCTCGACCCGGTGAGGACGTAGAGCGCGGGCGCGTTGCGGATCTCGGCGCGCGCGGACGCCGGCCGCATCAGCTGCCCGTCGGCGAGGAAGCGGCCGTGCTGCGAGGACACGTAGTTGCTCGTCAGCTCGTGGCCGTCCGTGCTGGCGAGGCGGACGGTGTTGCCGAGGTAGAAGGGCAGGCTCGGGCGGAAGTGCCGGAAGCAGAGCACGTCGGAGTCGGCCGGAAGCGACCGTGCGATGTGGCGCGCGGATCGGCCCTCGGCATACGCGGCCAGCGGCCGCGACAGCGAGAGGTAGAGCCCGGGGCCGACGACGGCGGCGAGTACGAGCGGCGCCATGGATGACCCGCGACCCGTCGCCAGCGTGATCGAGGCCCACGCGAGCAGGAACGTGGCGGCGGCGAGCAGCGTGCGGTGATCGACGGCGCGGCCGAGCTCGCCTCCCGGCAACGCCGCGAGCACCGCCGGGCTCCAGGCCATGAGCATCGCCACGAGCCCCACGACGATCGCGCCGGCGGCGGTGATCCGCAGTGCGGCGAGCGCCTGCCGTGGCGCCGCCTCGATGCCGGCGGCGATGACGATCGCGAGCGGCACCAAGGCCGGCAGTACGTAGCCTGCGCGCTTCGAGGCGGAGATCGAGAAGAACACGATGATCGCCGCCGCCACACGCGCCGCGAAGGCGACCGGCGCCGAGGCACGTCGCACGAGGGCGGGCGCCGTTCCGAGCAGCACGGCGGCCCACACGCCGAGTCCCGTGACCGCGACCAGCAAGGGATAGTAGACGGGTTCGCCGCGATGGAAGCGGGCGGTCGACGTGAAGCGCAGCAGCGTCTCGTCGATGACGGCGTAGTGCAGGAACGCCGGCTCCGCGCGGATCACCAGGACGAGCCATGGTGTCACCGTGGCGACGAACACGCCGACGGCCAGCACGATCGGCCATCGCTCGCGCGGCGGCTCCGACGTCGGCAGCGCGCCGCGCCCGGCCGCCCATGCGATCAATGGCAGGGCGACGCCGACCGGGCCCTTCGTCAGGCACGCGAGGCCCATCGCGAACGCGGCCAGCCCGAGCCAGAGCGCGCGGCGTCCGCCGAGCCGCTGCCGCACGAGGCAGGTGAGCGCCATGGTCACGAGCGCCGTGAAGAGCATGTCGAAGATCGTGAGGCGTGCGTACACGAAGATGAGTGGCGCCGTCGCCACGACGGTGGCTGCGACCAGGGCGGTGCGCGTGCGCGCGAGCATGCGGGTGAGGGCGAAGGTGAGGAGAACCGTCACGACGGCGCTCAGGACGGCCGGCAACCGAGCCGCCAGCTCGGTCGGCCCCAGGACGCGGAACGAGCCGGCGATGGCCCAGAACAGCAGCGGCGGCTTGTCGAGGAAGGGCAGGCCGTTGAAGTGCGGGACCACCCAGCTCCCGAGCGACAGCATCTCGCGCGCGACCTCCGCGTTGCGGCCCTCGTCGGGGTCGAGCAGCGGCCAGCGCCCGAGGGCCCAGAACATCGGGAGGCAGATGGCCGCGAGCACGACGACCACCGTCCACGCCCGTGCCCGACCCGGAGAACGCACCTCGGACTGCATGCCGATGGAGCATCCGCCGTGCCGACGGGGGGGTGTCGCCCGGCGTGGGAGGCGGGCCTCGAATCCTGCAGGAAGTTGCGCAATCGACGCGTCGAGTGCGCAGGGATCTGCGGGCGGGGTCAGTCCTCGCCGGCGCGACGGACGCGATGGCGCAGCTCGACCGGGTCGTCGGCGGGAGCCTTCTCCGGTTGCTCGGCACCGCCGCGATCGATGTGGTCGGCATGGCGCCAGTCGCCGAGGGATGGCGTCGACGACGGGTCGCGCGAGAGCGGCAGCCGGAACAGCCGGACCGGCTGGCCGGGGACCGTCACCACGAGCAGTCGCGCCGTCGTCTTGAAGTCGAGGGAGACGACGCCGGCGATCACCTGGTGCCCACCGTCGGGAGGTGGCCACGGTGTGGTCACGAGGGCGGGGCCCACGTTGTGGTCGGTGTGCAGCTCGACGCGGACGTCGGTGTCGGCGGGCAGCATCGCGGACGGGAACCGCAGCTCGAACTCGAGCGTCGGCGGCAGCTCGTTCGAATAGGTGGGCACCGTCCACAGCCGGATCGCGATGCCGGCACCCACGACGGCGGCGATGGCGACCAGGACGCCGGCGACGCGCCCCAGCGTGGCGCCGAGCGCGGCGCGTCCGCGCCCGACGCGCAGCACGGCCCAGATGGTGGCGATCATCGCGACGAGGCCGCCTGCGGGGCCGACGACCAGGAAGGCGAACATGCCGCGACCGCCCTCGAAGTCGCTCATGCCGTAGAGGCCGGCGATCCAGCCGGCGACCGCCCCCGTGACGAACCAGCCGGCGACGGCGGCGACCAGACCAGCGAGGAGCGCGGCGAGGTAGATCATCGGGGGCACCTTCGCAGTCCGGACGATACCCCTGCAACGCCCAGGGGTAGCGCTCTGGGTATCCAAAATTTGGGACTAGCCAAACCGGGGGGAATTTGTAGGATTCGGCCGCTCGACGCCGAGGCACACCGTTCTCGAGGAGACGACGATGGGACGTGCGACCACGATGCTCACCTCCAACGGCGAGATGACCCAGGTGCTCGCCGTGCTGACCGCCCTCAAGAAGGGGGACAGCTCGGTGCGATTGCCGACGGAGTGGACCGGGCTGGCCGGGAAGATCGCCGACGCGTTCAACGACGTCGTCGAGCTCAACGCGCGCATGGCGGAAGAGCTGGCCCATCTGAGCCGCGTCGTCGGCAAGGAGGGCAAGCTCAAGCAGCGCGGCTCGCTCGGCGACGTGCGCGGCTTCTGGCTCGAGTCGATCGACAACGTCAACGGTCTCATCGACGACCTGGTCCATCCCACGAGCGAGACCGCGCGCGTGATCGGCGCCGTCGCGCAGGGCGATCTGCTGCAGACCATGGCCATCGAGGTGGACGACCGGCCGCTGCAGGGCGAGTTCCTGCGCACCGCCAAGACCATCAACAAGATGGTGGACCAGCTCGGCTCGTTCGCCTCCGAGGTGACGCGCGTGGCGCGCGAGGTGGGCACCGAGGGCAA
>CAYOIZ010000033.1:0-74353 GCA_964404165.1 uncultured Binatia bacterium (SeqCode)
TCGAGCGGCAGGGACGGCGCCGCCATGGCGAGCCCGGCGGCGGCTGCGGCCAGCAGGGCCGTCAGCGCCCACCGCGGGCGCGCTGCGGCGGGCGAGCGTCCCACCCAGGCCACGCCGGACAGCCCGACGAACACGATGTCCTCGACGAGCGCCTGCCCCGGCGTGCGCTCGACGAGCGCCCCGAAGCAGCCGCAGCTCCCCGCGTTCTCGGAGGGATGCACGAACTCCCACGCGACGATCGCCAGGAACACCAGGAAGGTCACGTTGGTCGTGACCAACACCAACGGATGGCGCCAGCCCGCGAGCAGCGCCATGCCCAGGCCGCCCTCGAACGCGATCATCGCGATCGCCGTCGCGTGCGACCAGGGCGCCAGCAGGGGCACCAGGTCGGCGATCTGCGTCGCGAACAGCGCCGGGTCGATCGCCTTGCCGTAGGCGGCGACGAGCAGCACCAGACCGAGCAGGCGAACCGCGATGGCGCCGGCCAGCGCCGTCACGCGGAGCGATCGCCGTGCAGGGGGCCGACCCAGATCATGGGTCGTGTTCTGTCCGCATATCCGCGTGGCGTCAACGCGGTGCCGGCGACGCCGCCGTCAGGGCATGATCTGCCACGCACCGTCCGGAGCGCGCACGACGATCACCCGCGGCTGGTAGACGGTGCCGAGCGTCATGCCGGCGCACATCTGCACGTCCTCGTCCTTCACCTTGGCGAAGGCGGAGCGGTCGATGTCGTAGAGCATCTCGCCCTTCGACTGCACGACGACGGCGGCGCTGCCGGTGGTGGCGATGTCGTAGGTGCCGGGCTTGGGCGGTCCGATCCGCACGCCGGCGGCGTAGACGGCATCGAGGCACTTCTCCTTGCGCACGTTCGCGACCTTGATGTTCTCGTTGCCCTCGAGCGCCTTGTAGATGCCGGCGAAGTCGGGCTTGAACCAGCCCGCACGCTCCGTCACCAGCGCCATGATCTTCTGCTTGTCGTCGTCGCTGAGCGACGTCACCGCGGGGTAGCGGTGCCAGGGCTCCTCCTTGGCGAAGTCGGCGTCGAACGCGCGCTCCATCACGAGCCTGCCCTTGGCGTCCTTGCTGTCGACGCCCTCGTTCGCCTGGTTGGTGGCGCGGCCACCGCCCGGCTGCTCCTCCTCCTGCACCTGATCGGTGACCTGCGCCCAGCGCAGCTGCGCCTTGTAGGGCGTCGCCACCGACGGCTCGAACTCGATGCGGATGGTGTTCCTGCCCTTGCGCAACAGGGCGCCGAGCGACTCCGTCGGCACCCAGACGGCGGCGGCGATCTCGCGCTCGTCGAACATCACGGGGACGTCGTCCTTCTCGACCGGCTGCTTCGCCACGAAGATGCCGTTGACGTACACCGTGGCCGTTCCCGGTACCGTCTGCACCTTGTCGGCCGCGGTGTCACCGGTGTAGGGCGTGAACTTGAACTCGACGTTCAGCACCTTGCCCCAGCCGAGCGCGGGCCACGCGAGGAGCGCCGTCACCAACATCACCGTCCGCATCCATCCTCCTCCCCACCAGTGGCGCCGAAGTGGCGCCTGCGTGTGGGCCGCCTGAAAATCTCTGCGCTGCGGTCCCCGGGGTGTCAAACCCGACGTGGCGGGCGCGAGACACGCCGTGGCGCGGACGCCACGCCGCCGCCGGCGTCCAGCATGCGATCGCCGACCCACCGGCTGGTACGCTTCATGGAAGGTCTCCGCCATGCAGACCGACGCCGACCGCTACCGTGCCGCACCCGTCGAGCTCGTCGATGCCGGCGACGCCACCCTCGCCTGCCGTCGTTTCGGCTCCGGCCCCGCCCTGCTCCTCGTGCACGGCTTCCCGCTGCACGGCTTCACCTGGCGCCACGTGCTGCCGGCGCTGGCCGAGCGCTTCACCTGCATCGTCGTCGACCTGCCGGGCCTCGGCGACACGGTCTGGAGCACCGCCACCGACTTCGGCTTCCACGCCCACGCGCGCCGACTGCGGCGGGTGCTCGATCGACTCGACGTCGCGTCCTGCCACGTCCTGGCGCAGGACACCGGCGCCACCGTCGCGCGCTGCCTGGCCCTCCAGGCCCCATCGCGCGTCCGGTCCCTCGTCCTCGTCGACACCGAGATGCCCGGCCATCGCCCGCCGTGGATACGCGAGTTCCAGTGGGCACTGCGCCTGCCCGGTGCCGGGATGGTCTTCCGCGCCCTGCTGCGCTCCGATCGCTACCTGCGCTCGGGGATGGGCTTCGGCGGCTGCTTCGTCGACACCGGACTGCTCGACGGCGACTTCCACGACGCCTTCATCGCGCCGCTCGTCGCCTCCAGCCGCCGCATCGACGGCCTGTCGCGCTATCTCCTCGGCATCGGCTGGGACGTCGTCGACGCCATGGCGCAGCGGCATGCCGAGCTGCCCATGCCGGTGCTGCTGGTCTGGGGCGAGGACGACCGGACGTTTCCGCTGCCGCTCGCGCGCGCGATGGCGCACCAGTTCCCCGCCGGCGAGGGCATCGCGGTGATTCCGCACGCGCGCCTCCTGCCGCACGAGGAGCGTCCCGACGACGTCTGCGCGCACGTCGTGCCGTTCCTCGCACGCACGACGGCGCGCGCCGCGTCCTAGCCGACCGGGCTCCGACCGCGCAGCGCCTGCAGCGCCACCTTCGACGCCTCGGTGCGATTGCGGACGTGCAGCTTCCGCAGGATGTGCTCGACGTGCTTCTTCACGGTGCCGACGCGGAGTCCGAGCTGATGGGCGATGTCGGCGTTCGGGTGGCCGGCACTCAGCAGTCGGAGCAGCTCCGCCTCGCGCAGGCTCAGCCCGAGCGCGACCAGCGGATCGCCGGGAGCGTCGAGCGGCTGCTCCTCCAGCAGGAGGACGTCGGGCGCGCCGGGCGCCGGCATGCAGTGCACCGCCAGGCGCAGCGGCGCGCGCTCGACCACGAGCGGCGCGCCGACGCCGACGGCGCTCGAGCCGCGCTGCCGTCGGACCCACGACATCAGCGCCGCGGGTGCGTCGCCTCCCTCCTCCGCCCCCTCGCCCGCCCCGTCCAGGTACTCGCGCACCATCCGGCGGGCGGGCGGCGTGAGACGCTGCCAGCGGCCGTCGTCGCCCACGATGCCGACGCCGCGGTGCTCGTCCTCGAGCGCGACGCCGAGCCGTTCGAGCGCGACGTAGAGGTGGGTGTGCCGGTGCGCGTTGGCGTAGGCGGCATCGAGATGGGGCAGCAACGCGTTCAGCAGCCGGCGATCCGTCGGCGAGAACCCGCGCCGCCCGCGCGACACGACGACGCCGACCACGTGGGGCGGGCGCGTGGCGAGCTGTACCGAGAGCTGATCCTCGACGCCGAGCCGGGCGTACACCTCGCGGTAGAGTCCCGTGCGATGGAATTCGGCCGCCGAGACGAAGTCGGAGATGGCGTGCGCACCGCGATCACCGGTGCGCTCGTAGTGCTGGATCAGCGGATGCTCGCCGACGTGCGCCGCCCAGCGCTCGCTCAGGCCCGGCGTCGTCGCGAGGTCGGACGGCTCCATGAAGAAGACGAGCCGCTGCCCCACCGGGTCGACCTCGTTGAAGCTGAGCGCCGACCACGACATCAGCGACCCCACGGCCCGCAGCACCACGGCCGGGAACTCGTCCAGCATGACCAGCGGCGCCAGGATCTCGACGGCGGCGAGGAGGCGGGCGGTCTCGCGCGCCGACTGGGGACGCACCGATCGACGGGCCGCCGGCATGCCCGTCGGACATAGCGAAGGGCGGCGACAAACCAAAACGCCGGAACGGCGCACTTTCCTCCGCCCCTCGGATCACATAAGTCCGCGCCCCGTGCCGACGACGATCCCACAGCCCGCTTTCGACATTGACGCCATCGACCTCGAGGGCTTCGCCCGCGACATCAAGGCGCTGCGCCAGGAGGCCCTGGCCTCCCTGGGTCCGGACGATCTCCGCCACCTCCGCCGCATCGAGCGCTGGGGCCGCATCGCCACCGCGATCGGCCTGGCGACCGCCCCGATCGCCCCGAATCCGCTCAGCGCCGCCGCCCTGGCCCTCGGCCGCGCCACCCGCTGGCTCCTGATGCACCACATCGGGCATCGCGGCTACGACCGCGTCCCCGGCGTGGCACCGCGCCACACCTCGCGCGTGTTCGCGCGCGGCTGGCGCCGCCTCGTCGACTGGGCCGACTGGATGCTCCCGTCGGCATGGATCTACGAGCACAACGTCCTGCACCATCAGAACACGGGCGAGCGCCGCGATCCCGACCTGATCGAGGAGAACGTCGCCGACGTACACCGCTCGGGCCTGCCCGTGGGCCTCCGTTACGCGTTGCTCGGCCTGCTCGGCGCCACGTGGCGGGCGTCGTACTACGCGCCGAAGACGCTGCGCGCGTGGTGGTACCGGCACGCCGAGCCCGGCGCGCCCACGCCCACCCCGCGCGGCATGCTGCTGCGCCAGTGCTACGCGCCCTACGCGCTCCTGAACTTCGTGGCGCTGCCGCTGCTGGCGTCCCCGCTCGGCGCCTGGGCGGTGTTCTCGACGTGGTGCAATTCGCTGCTCGCCGACGTCCTCACCAACCTGCACACCTTCTTCGTCGTCGGCCCCAACCACAGCGGCGACGACGTCTACCGCTTCGACGGCCGCCCGACGTCGCGCGGCGAGTTCTACGTCCGTCAGGTGGTCGGCTCGGTGAACTACCGCACCGGCGGCGACGTCACCGACTACGCGCACCTGTGGCTCAACTACCAGATCGAGCACCATCTCTTCCCCGACCTGCCGATGCTCGCCTATCGCCGCGTGCAGCCGCAGGTGGCGGCGATCTGTGCGCGCTACGGCGTGCCGTACCTGCAACAGCCGGTCACGCACCGGTTCGCGAAGATGGCGCGCATCTTCGCCGGCACGGCCCGCATGCCATGGCTCGACGCCGCCACGCCGCCGATCCGCGAACGGCTCCTCGAGCCGTCGATGGGGACGCTGGCGGTCGCCGACGCGATGCTCGCCGGCGACTGAGGTCGGAGACAGGTACCGCAGATTGGCGATTCCCCGGTCTGCACGGTCTGTTACGCTGCGGCGGCGAACGATGCCGATCACCGCTGAGCCTCTCCCGCCATGAGCAGCCTCCTCGGCGTGCGGCCCGAGGACGGGCGTGTCGTCGGCGTCGCGTTCGCCACCCTCATGCTGATGGTGGCGGCGCACGCGGTCCTCGAGACGGCGCGCGACGCGCTCTTCCTCGCGGCACTGCCGGCGCAGCGGCTGCCGTGGGCCTACCTCGGCATCGCCACCCTGGCGTTCCTCGGGGCGCGGGCCAACGCCCGCCTCGCCACCGCCGGCGCCCCGGGCCGCGTGCTGGCGACCCTGCTCGTCGCCGGCGCCGCGGGCACCCTGGTCTTCTGGCGCGTCCTCTTCATCCCCACGTCGTCCGCGCTGATGGGCCTCTACATCTGGACCGGCGTCCTGGCCTCCATCGTGGTGACCCAGTTCTGGGTGCAGCTCGCGAGCCGCATGGACGTCGGGCGTGCCCGACGCGCCTACGCCCTGGTGGGTGCCGGCGGCATGACCGGGGCCACGCTGGGTTCACTGCTCGCGAGCGTGATCCTCATCGACCACGAGCCGCGCGCGCTCCTCCCCATCGCCGCGGCACTCTTCGTCACCGCGGCGCTGCTGCCGGCATTCGCAACCGACGACCATGCCGCGCGGGACACGCCCGAGCCCGCGGCCGCCGAGCCCCGCCCGACCCTGCGCGCGGTCTGGAACGATCCGTACATGAAGCGGCTCGTCCCGCTCGCCGCCCTGGCGCCCATCGTCGCCATGGGAGTCGACTTCATCTTCAAGAGCGTCGTCACGCGCACCGTGCCGGGCACCGAGCTGGGCTCGTTCTTCGCCCGCTACAACGCGATCGTGAACGCGCTGGCGCTGATCTTCCAGATCACGGTCGCGCCGCGCCTGCTGCAGGGCATCGGCGTGGTGAAGAGCCTGTGCCTCCTGCCGGGCGCGCTCGGTGCCGTCGCCGCCGGCGTTGCGGGTACCGCCGCGTTGCCCGCGGCACTGGTCCTGCGCGGCACCGACGGCGTCCTGCGCCACTCCCTCCACCGCGCGGCGACGGAGATCCTGTTCGTGCCGCTCTCGGCCTCGACGCGCGCGGCACTGCGCGGCCTCACCGAGTCCCTCGGGCAGCGCGGCGGCCAGGTGCTGGGCTCGCTGCTGATCCTGGCGGCGATCACCCTCGGCGCGACACCGCCCGGCATCGCCGCGGCGGTGGCCGTGCTCTGTGCGCTCTGGCTGCTCGGGTACGTCCGCCTCGAACGCCACTACGTCGAGCGCTTCCGCAGCCAGCTGCGTGCCTTCAGCACGGCCACCGACGCGGCCGTCCCCGAGCTCGACCTCAAGTCGCTCGAGACCCTCGTCGCCACGCTGAGCTCGCCGAACGACGCCGAGGTGCTGGCGGCGATGGAGGTGCTCGCCAGCGTCGGGCGGGCGCGGCTGGTGCCGCCGCTCATCCTCTACCATCCCTCCGATGCCGTGGTCCTGCGGGCACTCGCGCTCTTCGACGACGTCACCCGCGACGACGTCCAGGAGATCCGCCGCCGCCTGCTGGCGCACGACGTGCCCGCCGTCCGCGCGGCGGCGCTCCGGAGCCTCGCCGCCGCGGGCAGCGACCACGCCGTCGTCCGCCTCATGCTGCGCGAGGATACCTCGCCCCTCGTGCGCGCCACGGCGCTCGTCCTCTGGACGGGCGCCAAGGACACCCCGGCCGCCGACCTCGACGACGCCGTGCGCGATCTGCTCGCCTCCCCCGATCCGGCGTCACGGCTCGCCGTCGCCGCCGCCTTCGGCGAGCTCCCGTCCCGCCTGCGCCTGCCGGTGGCGCAGGCCCTGCTGCGCGACGCCACGCCCACCATCCGGCGAGAGGTCGCGCGCACGCTCGCCACCGAGCCCGATCCGGCGCTGATGACGCTCCTCACCGAGCTGGTGGCGATGCCCGAGTGTCGCGTCGCGGCCCGCGCCGGCCTCCTCGCCCTCGGCCCGCCCGCACTCGAGCATCTGGGCCGAGTCCTCGACGATCCGGCGACACCACCCGCCCTGCGCCGACATCTGCCACGCACGATCAGTCCCTTCGCCTCGGCACGCGCCGCCGAGCTGCTCGTCACGCAGCTCGCCCACGAGGAGGACGGACGCGTCATCTACAAGCTGCTGCGCGGGCTCGGCCGCATGCGCACCGACGATCCCGGCATCCCGGTCGATCGTGCGACGCTGGTCGGCCAGGCGGAGCGTACCCTGGAGCGCGCCGTCGTCCTGCTCGCCTATCGCGTCGCACACGAGCTGCTGGTGGGCGTCGACGACGACCTCCTCGGTGCGCTCCTCGTCGAGAAGGAGCAGCGCGCGATCGAGCGCGTGTTCCGCATCCTGCAGATCCTCGAGACCAGCGAGGACTTCGCCACCATGCACGCCGCGCTCTCCTCCGACGTCCCGGCGACGCGTGCCGGCGCGCGCGAGCTCATCGGCCACGTCCTCGACGGTCGCTTCCGCGACGCGCTGCTGGCACTCACCGATTCGCTGCCACCCGCCGAGCGCCTGCAGGAGGCGGCGAGCGCGCTCTCCGTCCCCGTGGCCCAGTCCGTCATCGCGGCCTGGCGCACGACGGCGACGGACGCCGCGGACGAGGGCGCGTTCGCGGTCGTGGTGGCGGCGATGTGCGACGACTGGAGCCTCGACGTGGCGGCGTTGGCGCGTCGCCACCTGAGCACCCACCTGACGGAGACCCCGCGTGCCGCCGGCTGACGACGCCGACGGCGCCATCGCGCGGCTGCTGGTGCTGAAGGCGATGCCGCTGTTCGCCGACGTGCATCCGGACGAGCTGGCCGCCGTCGCCGAGCACACGCATCTCCACACGTTCCAGCCCGGCGAGCGCCTCTTCTCCGGCACGGAGCAGCCGGTGAGCACGATCCATCTCGTGATGGAGGGTCGGGTGACCGAGCACCGCGGCGGGCGGCCGTTCCGCTCGCACGGCCCGCAGCACGTGCTCGGCGGGCTCGATGCGCTGGCACTGAGCGAATCGAACGTGGTCGCCATCGCCGACGAGCACACGCGGACCGTCGCCATCGAGCGTGCCGCGCTGCGCGACATCCTCGAAGACAACTTCGGTCTCCTCTCGACCACGCTCCAGGGCGTCGCCGCCGCCACGCTGCGGCTCCGGCGCCGCCTGCCGGCCGCCGGCTTCGGCGAGCCGTCGCCCCGCGAGGAGACCGGCACCGTCGCCGACGATCTCGCCTCGCGCATGGCGTTCCTGCGACGGCACACCTGGCTCGGGCACCTGCGCGTGCGCACCCTCGGTCAGCTCGCGCACGACGCGGTGGCGCTGGCGCCGCGCGGATCGGAGCACCTCTGGACGAGCGGCGACACCGCCGAGCACGCCGTCGTCGTCGTCCGTGGCACCATCGCGTGCAGCACCGAGGGTGCCGCGCCGTGGAGCGTCGGCCCCGGCACGGTGCTGGGCCTCGAGGAGACCCTCGCCATGGAGCCGCGCTGGGGCGGTGCCGTCGCCGCCGCCGACGCCGCCCTGCTGTCGATCACGCGCACCCAGCTGATCGACGCGCTCGAGGACGACCCGGACGCCGCCGTCGGGCTCCTCGGCGGTCTCGCCACCGTCGCCAGCACGCTGCGCGACCGCGTCGCCGGCGGAGAGACCCGATGACCCGTCACCTGTGCCACGCGGCCATCGTCGCGCTCGTCACCACCGTGGTCGCCTGCGGCCAGCCGTCGCCCGACCACGGCGTGGCGCGCCCGCCCGCGCGCCGCATTCCCGCCGCCGGCAACAACTGGCCCCTCGCCCCGGCGCGCGCCGAACAGCTCTTCACGCGCGCCCCCATCGAACTGATCTCGGCCGAGCACACGGCGCAGGGTGTCGCCGGCGCCTACAAGGCCATGGTCGAGTTCCCACCCGACCCGCGGCAGGTGAAGGTGAAGTGGAAGCCGGTGCCCGCGGACGACATGGACGGCTGGAACAACAACCCGCGCAAGGAGATCGCCGCCTACGCCATCCAGAAGATCTTCCTGAAGCCGCAGGACTACGTCGTACCCACGACCGCGCTGCGCTGCGTGCCGGTCGCGGCCTACCGCCGCGTCGACCCGGAGGCCACCCCGACCATCGAGGGGACCACCTGCGTCCTCGGTATGCTGTCGCTCTGGCTCGAGCACGTCACCGTGCCCGAGGAGCTCTACGAGCCCGACCGCTTCGCGCGCGACGACGCCTACGCCTACCACCTCGCCAACTTCAACGTGCTGTCGTTCCTGATCCGGCATCGCGACGGCCGGCCCGGCAACATCCTCGTCGCCGACCGTGACGACAATCGGCGCGTGTTCGCGATCGACAACGGGATCAGCTTCGACGGCCTGGTCTACAACTTCCTGGTGTCGAACTGGGACACCATGCGCGTCCCGGCCGTGCGTCGCAGCGTCGTCGCGGCGCTGCGCGACGAGGTCGACGACGACGACCTCGACGACCTCGCCACGCTGGTCGAGCTGCGCGCCGACGCGCAGGGCGTGCTCCGCCCTGCGAAGCCCACCGCGCCCATCGACCCGGACAAGGGCATCCGCATCGTCCCCGGACGTCTGCAGATGGGCCTCACCCGCGAGGAGATCGCCGGCCTGCGCGCGCGCATGGCGGCGCTGCTGCTGCAGGTGGATCAGGGCACCATCGGCGTCTTCTGAGCGATGGAGACCGGCAGAGGCCTGGGCGCCTTCGGCGCCGTACGCAGGGAGGAGTGGCCGTTCGCGCTCTGCATGTTCGCGAATATCTTCCTGGTGATCGCCACGTTCTGGATCCTGAAGCCGCTCAAGAAGGCGCTGTTCATCCAGCAGTACGATCAGGGCGGCGTGCTCCTGCTCGGACGCCACTTCGCCGCCGCCGAAGCCGAGCTGCTCGCCAAGGTGCTCAACATGGCGGTCGCGGCGGTGGCGGTCACGGTCTTCACCTGGCTCGCGCGCCGGCTCCGGCGCGAGCGCCTGACGGCGGCGCTGATGGGCTTCTTCATCGCGGCCGATCTGGCGTTCGCCCTGCTGCTGGCAGCGCCCGGTCCCGTCACCGTGTGGAGCTTCTACCTCTTCGGCGATCTCTTCAGCACGCTCATGGTGGCGACGTTCTTCGCGTTCCTGAACGACAGCGTGACGCCGGCGACGGCGAAGCGGCTGTACGGCTTCGTCGGCCTCGGCGCCGTGCTCGGTGGCGTCGTCGGGAGCAGCGTCCTCGGGGCGCTGGTCGGCGCGTTCGCCGCGCCGGTGTGGGCCCTCGTCTGCGCGGCCATCGGCGTCGTCGTGGTGGTCGTCGCCTGGACCGCAGGACGCCTGGCGGTCGCGGCGCCCGCCGTGGACGACGGCCCCGCGACCCCCGCGCGCAGCGCCGCGCTCGAGGGGGCCGCGTTGGTCCTGCGCTCGCCGTACCTGCTGTCGATCGCCGCCATCGTCGGGCTCTACGAGATCGTGTCGACGGTGATGGACTTCCAGTTCACGAGCGCCGTCTCCCACTACCTCGACGGCGCCGCCATCGCGCACCACCTCTCGGTGGTCTTCGCCATCACCAACGTCGCCTCGATGCTGGTACAGCTCTTCGTCACCAGCACGCTCCTGCAGACGTGGGGCGTCGGCGCGGCGCTGCTCGTCCTGCCGTTCACCGCCGGCATGGGGTCGCTGGCCTTCCTGGCGTGGCCCGGGTTGTGGGTGGGCAGCCTGCTCAACACGGCCGACAACGCCTTCAGCTACTCGGTGAACCAGTCGGCGAAGGAGGCGCTGTACGTCCCCACGTCGGCCGACGAGAAGTACAAGGCGAAGGCGTTCATCGACATGTTCGTGCAGCGCGCCGCGAAGACCATGGGCGTCGGGCTGAGCCTCGCCATGGGGGCGTGGTTCCACAGCTACGACAGCGTGCGCTGGCTGTCGGTGGTGACGATCGGCCTGGTCGTCGTGTGGGGCGTCGCGGCACGCTATGCCGGCCGGCGGTTCGCCGACGAGACCGCCTGAGCTCAGTCGAGATGCTCGACGACGTCGAACGCCAGGACGCGCGCCGCGGGCGCCAGCTCGACCTCGGTGACGCTCGTATTCCGCAGCTGGTAACGCGTCCAGGCGCGCGGATCGTCGTGCTGCAGCAGCGCCAGCCCGATCGCGATCGCCGCCCCGTGGCTGACCGCCACGACCTCGCGGCCCGGATGGGTGGCCGCGATGTCCCGCCACGCCGCCAGGACGCGCTCGCCGACGCCGCCGAGCGACTCGCCACCCGGCGGGGCCCAGCCCAGATCCGCTTCGGCCTGCTCGAAGAACCGATGCTGCGAGCCCAGATCGGCAAACGTCTCGTTCTCGAGCGCACCGATGCCGTACTCCGCCAGTCCGGGCGAGCGCAGCAGCGGCAGCCCGAGGGCCTCGGCGATGACGGTCGCCGTGCTGGTCGCGCGCTGGAGGGGGCTCGTGTAGACGGCCGCCACCTCGGGTCGGGTGCGCTGCAGATGCGCTGCGATGCGTCGGGCCTGCTCGCGGCCGAGCGGGGTCAGGTCGTGATCGGTCGAGCCGTGCCAGCGGTGCGACAGGTTGGCCTCGATCTGGCCGTGACGGACGAGGAGCAGACGCGCGGTCATGTGGCTCGTGTCTGGCTGAACCCCGGTGCCGAGTCGAGGGGCGGCGGCCGTGCGTAGGACGGTCGTCGCGCTGGCGCTGCTGCTGCTCGCCGGCTGCAGCCACACGCGGCCCTTCATCCGCGGACCGCACGTCCTGCCGGCCCTGGACCCCGCCGGTGTCGACCACCGCCTCCTCCTGATCGGCGACGCCGGCGACCCCAAGCCCGACGGCGAGCCCGCGCTCGACCTGCTCGAGCAGCGCGTGCGCATGGCCCCGGGGCGGACCACGGTCGTGTTCCTCGGCGACAACGTCTACGAGACCGGCATGCCGGAGCCGACCGAGCTCGAGGGTACGGCGGTGGAAGCGGTGCTCGACGAGGTGCTGCTCAACATGTTCGAGAGCCGGCGTGACGCCGAGCGCCGCCTGAAGGCGCAGGTGAAGGCGGTCCGCGTGCCGGGGACGCGCGCCATCTTCATCCCCGGTAACCACGACTGGGATCAGTTCGGCGTCGGCGGCTTCAAGAGCGTGCTGGCGCAGCAGGCCTTCATCATGGAGCTGCGCAACCAGACCGAGCCCGCCGACGTCGTCATGCTGCCGCGCGACGGCTGTCCGGGCCCGACCGCCGTCGACCTCGGCCGGCGCGCGCGCCTCATCATCCTCGACACGCAGTGGTGGGTGGAGGCCGGCATCGGCGGCAAGCCCGAGCCGGAGCGCAACCCCACCAATTGCCCGTACGTGACCGAAGACCGCATCCTCGCCGCGCTCGAACAGGAGATCGCGACGGCGGCACGCGACGGCCGCGAGGCGATCGTCGTCGGCCACCATCCGCTCGCCAGCAAGGGGCCGCACGGCGGCTACGTCGACCCCATCGTGCACCTGTTCCCACTCACGATGCTCGGGTCGTACGTGCCGTTCTTCGTCCGCTGGATGCCGCTGCCGGGGCTGGGCTCGCTCGCGGGCTTCCTGCGCACGAACTACTCGCCCAGCGGCCAGGACTTCTCGGGCGGGAAGAATCCGCACCTGCGGGCGTCGCTCACGGCGGCGATGTCGCGCGCCACCGACCGCGGCGCCCGGCCCCTCCTCTACGCCGCGGGGCACGACCACAGCCTGCAGGTGTTCGAGGCGCACGAAGGCCCGCGCTGGACGGTGGTGAGCGGGCTCGGCTCGAGCGCCAAGGCGTCGGGCGTCCGCCACGATCGGTCCACGCTCTTCGCCCACGCCGATCCGCTGCGGCCCGGTCTGATGGAGGTCGACTTCCTGCGCGACGGCAGCGTGCGTCTGGCGGTCATCGAATGGTCGCCGGACCGCCCCACCGGCGACGAGGTCTACGCGCGCGAGCTCACCGCGGGGGCGACGTCACGACCGGAGTGAGCGCCGCCGCGACCGCGGCGGCCACGATGCGGTGGCCGTGCGCGTTCCAGTGCGGATCGCTCGCGAAGAGCACCGGCCCGTCGCGTACGGCCGCGGCGGCGAGCGCGGGCCCGACGTCGATCGCGATGACGCCCGGCCGCTCGCGCAACCCGTCGTGCAGCCACGGCGCGTCGGCCGAGACCACGACCAGCGGCACGCCCATCGCATGCGTCTCGTGGGCCATCGCGTCGAGCAGCCGGGCGACGAGGGCGCGTCCCTGCGCGGTCTCGGCCGCCGTCATCGGCGGCGTGAAGCGCTGGGCCAGGAAGTAGCGCAGCGACCGGTAGAACGACGAGGAGCGTTCGAGCACGCTCGCGCCGGGTGGCGCGAGCCGCAGGTCGTCGCCGTGCGCCTCGAAGCGCGGCTTCGCGCGACCGTAGCGGGACGCGCGCAGGACGTCCTCGACGTCGTTCGCGGTGTACGTGACGACGACCGCGTCCGGATGGAGACTGGCGCCGTCGCGGCGCCACACGAGCAGCTCCTGATCGGTGCCGAAGCCCGCGACGCCGAGGTTCCAGGCCGTGCCACCGAGCGCCGCCTGCACCAGCGACGGGAAGGTCTCATGGCCCTCCACGCCCCAGCCGAACGTCATCGAGTCGCCGATGAACACGAGCGACGGGTGCGGCGCGGTCGGCGACCGACCCGTGCGCCGGCCCCGCTCGTCGATGCGGATATCGACGTCGAACGCCGGCGTCCGGTGGCGGACCTGCGCGCCCGGCCGATAGCGCCAGCCGAGCGCCGCGTCGTGGAGGACGACGTCGGGATTGGTGGCGGGTCCATAGTGCCGGGTGCGCAGCACCCGCCACCCCGCCTCGGCGGCGGCAAGCGCCATCGCCAGCGCCACGGCACCGACCGCGAGATCGACGCCACGCCGCCGCCAGCGGGACTCGGCTCGCGTCACGACCCGGCTACTGCGACCCACGCCGTCGCCCCGCCCTCCCCCTGACGCACGCGTCGGGCATAGCACGACCGGGACGACGGGGCTTGGTTCGCGCACCCTTCCCCCGCTATGGGAGGAGCCATGACGCTGAACGACCTCCTCGCCACCCCCGGGGTCACGTCCGAGCAGATCCAACGGCATCTGGGGGCGCTGTCGGGTGACGAGCGCGTGCGACAGGCGACGCAACTCGATCGGCGTCACCACCGCACCCTGTGGGACCTCTCCGCCGCCACCGCGCCGATCGCCCTCGACGAGGTCGTCGCGCCCGATCGCGCCCCGCTCGATCCGGTGCCGTTCGAGGGGCAGAACAATCAGCCGATCTATCGCCCGTTCCGGAAGGTGTTCTATCGCACCCCGAGCGGCACCATCGGCGGCTACAACGAGAGCAACGCCGCCTGGTTCGCCGGCCCCGGCTACTATCTCCTGAAGCGCGATGCCTCCGGCACCTACGTCGACTACACCGAGCTGCCGCGCGAGAAGCCGGCGGCGTGGCCGCCGATCCGTCCCAACGACACCGGCATCACGCAGTTCGTGTACGGCCACATGAAGGACTACCTCCGTCGCGTCTACGGCCGCGTCCTCATCGGCCGCGCCTACCGCAAGGGGAAGGAAACCCCGAACTACTTCGTGCTGGCGCGTCCCGAGGTGTGAGCCCACCCGGTGACGCGCGCGCTCCCCGCCGCGCCACGTTCCGTGCTACTGCGCGCTCCATGACACCATCCCGTCGGATCGGTCTGGCCCTGCTGCTCACCACCGCCATCGCGCGCAGCGCGCTGGCGGCCTACTGCACGACCGGCACCGAGCTGACGCAGGACTTCCCCTCCAGCGGCACGCCGGTGTCGCGATGGCACCTGTGCTGGGAGGTGCTGGCGATGCCCGACGCCGCCGGCAACCTGCTGGCGTCGGAGACGCTGGTCATCACGCAGGCGGAGTTCCGTCCCGGAGCGGCCGCAACACCGGTCATGGTGCTGGGCGACGTCCGCATGTCCGAGATCTTCGTGCCGTACCACGCCGGCGAGCCGCGGTTTCACGACCTCACCGAGTTCGGCTTCGAGCTGCAGCCGCTCACGAGCGTCGAATGCCCGGCCACGCGCCTCGGCGGCGACAAGCTCTGCCGCGAGGTCCGCGACCGCGGTCTCGCCTGGCGCGATCCGTTCGGCGGCATCGCGCGGCGCGGTGAGACGCTGGTGCTGTGGAGCGTGCTCAACGCCGGCAACTACGACTACGTGATGCAGTACGAGTTCTCCGACGACGGCACGATCGACGTCCGCGCCGCCGCCACCGGCCAGAAGCTCGAAGGTCCCGACGACACCGCGGGGCACATGCACAACTTCGCCTGGCGCGTGAACCTCGACGTCGCCGGCCCGGGCGGGGACACCGTCGACGTGATGACGACGAAGGTCGGATCGAGCAGCGTCAAGGAGAGCGAGAAGAGCGTCACGACCGAGAGCGGCATCAAGTGGGACGCCAGGACCTTCACGCACGTCGAGGTGACAGATGCGACGCGCGTCAACGGACGTGGTCGCGCCACCGGGTACACGCTGTCGCCGATCCGCGAGGGGCTGGCGCGTTTCCGCGAACCCTGGACCAAGTATCCGATCTGGGTGACCGCCAACCACGGCCCCGCCGCCGAGCTGCGCGCATTCGACCTCCCGAGCTATCTCGACCGCGAGCCCGTCGCCGCGAGCGACGTCGTGCTCTGGTACTTCGACAGCCACAGCCACGAGAACGACATGCGCGACGAGGATCGCGACACCGTCCCCGCGGCGTGGCTCGGGTTCCGCCTCGAGCCGCAGAACGTGTGGGACGGCACCCCCTTCTATCCGTGACTCCCGTCACGATCCGCCTGGCCGACCCCCGCGAGCTGGAGGTCGTCGTCGCCATCGACGACGACGCCGGCCGCCTGTACGCCGACGCCGGCGTGGACCTCTCGCTCGCCCCGGACGCGGCCTTCGTGCGCGACGAGCAGGCCCGGTGGCGTCGCGCCGCGGACCTGCAGCGCCTCTTCGTCGCCACCGACGCCGACGATCGCGCCCTCGGCTTCGCCGCGCTGGACGTGCTCGACGACGCGCCCTACCTCGATCAGCTGTCCGTCCGCTTCGACGCCATGCGACGCGGCATCGGACGGATGCTGCTCGAGCACGCGTACACGTGGTCCGCCACCCAGGACGGCACGTTCCTGTGGCTCACGACCTACGGCCACCTGGCGTGGAACCGGCCCTTCTACGAACGCTGCGGGTTCGCCGTCGTCCCGGAGCACGCGTGGGGACCCGGCATCGCCCACCACGTCGCCGAGCAGCGTCGCTGGCTGCCGCACCCGGCGGAGCGCGTCGCGATGCGACGGCCGATCAGGCGCTGAAACGGGGGCTCACGAGTCGATCGAGCGATACGTGCGCGCCGACCGCAACGGGACGCGCGGGGGCGGCGGGGC
This sequence comes from uncultured Binatia bacterium (SeqCode), assembly GCA_964404165.1. Taxonomy (GTDB): domain Bacteria; phylum Desulfobacterota; class Binatia; order DP-6; family DP-6; genus DASYLJ01. The sequence continues at coordinate 16,353 of CAYOIZ010000033.1, forward strand.
TTCCTGCGTCGGCGGTGCCGCCGGCACCGACATGAGCACGATCTCACAGCAACGCCGGAACAGTCCGTCGCGGCGATCGGTCGCGTTGGGGGCGTGCTCGGTGAGGACGGTGAAGACGGCTGCCAGCTGCACGCAGTCCATCTCGTCGACGATCAGCTGCTTGTGGACCCATTCGCCTGCCTGAACCTTGGTCATGTCGCTCCCCTTACTCGCGGCCTGAACCGGGTACGCCACGCAGAGGCCATGCCCACGCGGCGCGTATGCCGCGTTCGCGACTCGATACGCCGCGGGAAGGTGAATCATCCGCCGGCTGGGTGACGCTACGCTCGCGGACCTCGGGCGTCAATCACCATCAACCTCCGCGGTCGCCGCCCCGCTACCCTACGGCGCTGTGCGCATCGCCCATCGCAAGCCAGAGACCCCAGCGATGCCGGATACGCGGCCGGATGGGCGAGGATGCAGGTCGCCGCAGCAACCCGCAACCGCTCGACGTTATCTCCGCCCAGCGGGGCGATCTCCCCTGCCCTCCGCTGGTCCCCAGGAGCGAACGACTGCAGGTGGTTGCTCCCGATCATCGCAGCCACGGGCGCATCCCCGGACCGGATCGGTACGGCGACGGCACTCACCGTGCCGAGTGACGACACCGACTCCGCGTAGAACCGACGACGCCGTGGCGAGGGGGCCCGGCGCGAGCGTCGTTGTCGTCGTGGGGGGGGCGCGTCGTGGTCGTCGTGACCCTTCCGCCCGCATTGTCGCCCGACCGGTACCCGAATGCCCAGGGCGTTGTCGACCACCTCGACGCCGACCAACGCAGCCCCACGAACGTGGTTCAGTCGTACCGCGTCGTATGCGCCAACGATGCGTAGGTTGCGAATGACCACACCCAAGCCACCGCGAAACCATCGGACGTGCACGGCACCCATGCCAGAACTAGCAGGCTACTTGTCACGACCCCAGCCATCTCGCGTTCGGCCTGCGCACCGGCGGCACACTGGGGCCGGCGAGGCCACCGAACGGCGCCTCGCCGGCCCCATGACACGCCTGGCGCCGAGGGGAGAACCGACGCCGCGTGCACCACCTAACGACCCGTGACTTCGCGCAGGAATCCCACGACAGCCACCGCAACGCATGCTCGCTGTCGTTTCCCCTAGTATCCACTCATCCATGCGTCGTCAAGCTCTACATTTCTGTATGATATGGCTCGCGACACGCGACCGCCGTTGCTGGACGGGCTCGCCCGCCCCTGGTACCAGGGGCGCCATGACCGATCTGACGTGCCGGCCGTGAGCCCGTGGGGCATGGCGGGCGCCGTGTTCGCGTGCACCTTCGGCGGTGCGCTCCTCGGCATGGCGCTGCGGCGTACCGTGCCGCAGCACCACCTCGGCTCGGATTCCGAGGCCATCGTGCGCCTCGCCATGGGCCTGATCGCGACGATGGCGGCGCTCGTGCTCGGCCTGCTCACGGCCTCCGCGAAGTCGACCTTCGACACCCAGGACGGGGACGTCCGTCAGAGCGCCGCCGACATCCTCATGCTCGACCGGGTGCTGGCGCAGTACGGTCCCGAGACCGCGTCGATGCGCGACGACATCCGCGACGCCGTCGCCCGCCGCATCGATCTCACGTGGCCGGACGACGGCATCCGGACCGGGCAGCTGGATGCGTCGACCCCCACCCCCGCCCTCGAGGTCATCGACCAGCAGATCCGCCGGCTCGTCCCCACGGACGACGTCCAGCGCAGCCTCCAGGCACGTGCGCTGCAGCTCAGCGGCGACATCCAGCACACCCGCTGGATGCTGTTCGGCTCGGCGCCGTCGCTGCAGCTGCCGATGCTGGTGGTCCTGGTGGCGTGGATCGCCATCATCTTCCTGAGCTTCGGCCTCTACGCCCCCCGCAACGGCACCGTGGCCGGCTTCCTCGCGATGGCCGCCCTGTCCGTCGCGGGCGCCGTCTTCCTGATCCTCGAGATGGGGCATCCCTTCGAAGGGGTGATCCGGATTCCCAGCGCGCCGATGCGCTACGCCCTGGCCCACATCGATCAATAGACCCGATGGACCCCATGGGCGGGCCGACCAGCGGTCGACCCGCCCGTGCGTCGTCAGCCCTCGATCCGCAGCTCCGCGTCGAGCCGGATCGGCCGTGCGAGATTGAAGTAGTTGGGGGACGTGCGGATCACGGCCTCGTGGATCTCCCGGAACTGCTCCGGCGTCCCATTGCCCTTGATGCGCACGGTGTAGCGGATCGACTCGTAGCCCGGCGGGACGCTGGCATCGATGCCGAGGAAGCCGCGCAGGTCGAGCGAGCCCGTCGTCTGCAGCTCGAGGATGTCGAGGGTGACGCCGCGACTGGCGGCGCCGGCGACGTAGCCCACCATCATGCAGGCGTTCAGCGCCGTCATCAGCAGCTCCTGCGGGTTCGGCGCGGTGTTCTCGCCGAGCAGCTCGAGCGGCTCGTCGACGGCGACCGTGAAGCGTCGGGGCACGACCTGCCCGCCGATCGTGTACGACTCGACCGACGTCTCGCTGCGGGTCTGGCCGCGCCAGCGCGAGGTGACGCGGAATTCGACCAGCCCCTTCGACGGATCCTGGGCGACGGCCTGGATCGTAGCGCGCAGGGCGTCGACGTCGAGGCCGTTGATGCGATTGTTCCGGGATGCGGTGGCGGTTGTCATGGTTCTCTCCTTTTCGAGCTGGGGGCGGATCAGCAGAGGTTCTGGGCCGTCGTCTCGACCTGACGGCGTGCCGCGGGATCGATCTGCCCGAGGGTCTCGAGGAAGCGCGGATGGGTCATGCCCGAGCCGAGGAACGTCCAGCGCAGCGCCTGGTGCTGGCCCTCGATCATGCGGGTGCGCTCGCGCCCGCCGAGCTTGCGACCGACGGCGCGCTCGAAGGTGTCGGTGTCGAGCTCGGCCTGCTGCCGGAGCCCGTCGTCGAGGAAGGCGCCGATGGCCGCGTAGTCGGCGATCCCCGCGGCGACGTCGGCAGGACGGCAGGCCGCGACCAGCGCCTCGACGGTCAGGGTGTCGACCTTCGCGTGCTGCGCCTCCTCCATCCAGTGATGGCGCAGCAGGCTCTTGAACTGCGGATCGAGCCCGGCGTCGTCGTGGATGCTGTCCACCCAGTGCCGCTGCGTCATCCACTCGATGTGGAGGATCACCAGGGCCACTCCGAGCGGATGATGGGCCAGGACGTGCCGGGCGATCTCCTGCGGCGGCCCGATCACGGCGCAGTCGACACCGAAGCCGTCGCGGAACTCGGTACGGAACCGCTTGAAGAGGTGGATGTGCTTCGCCTCCTCCGCGGCGAACTGCAGCAACGCGCGGATGCGGGCGTCGTCGCCGTGCAGCAGCGGCCGCGCGTGGTCCATCACGAAGGGCAGGATGAACTCCTCCACCGCCCCGAACAGGTAGAGATAGCCGTGACCGCGGATCTGGTTCAGGAGCCGCGCCTCGGTCCCGTCGAGGAAGTCGAGTGGCTCCACGCGCGCCAGCGACTCCGGCATGAACGGCCGGGCGAAGTCGAGCCGTTTGTCGCCACCGATGACGTCCTCCAGGCGCCAGTTGACGCGCTGGGACGCCGCCAGGGCGGCCTCGTAGGTGAATCCGTGTTGCATGTCGTCCTCCTTCGCCCGTCGTGGGCGCTTCGTCGTGCCGTCCGTTCTGCCGCGCGCCCCGTGTGAATCGCCGTGGGAGGGGGCGTGGAATCTCGCCCGACGCCGTGGAATTACGCCGCGCGCGCGGCTAGACATCGCTGAGCGCCCGAGGGCGCAGGCATGCCCGACCAGAACGCGCTGAGCCTCCGGTTCCTTGGCGAGATCGAGCTCCGGCGGGGACGACGGCGGCTGTCGCTGCCCCCGTCGAAGAAGACCCGCGCCCTGCTCGCGCACGTGGCCCTCAGCCCGCGCCCCATCCGTCGCGAGCGCCTGTGCACCCTCCTCTGGGACGTCACCGACGATCCGCGCGGGGCACTGCGCTGGAGCCTGAGCAAGCTCCGCTCCCTGGTGGACGACGCCAGCACCACCCGCCTGCTCGCCGATCGCGAAACCGTCGCCTTCGACGCCACCGCCGCCCGTATCGACGTCGTCGCCGTGCGAGCGGCCCTCGCGCGCGGTCCGGAGCACCTCCCGACCCCGGCCCTCACCGCGCTCGCCCAGGAGTTCCGCGGCGAGTTCCTGGAAGGCCTCGAGCTGCCCGGGTTCCTCGAGTTCCAGGCGTGGTGCATCGGCCAGCGGGAGGAGATGCGGCAGCTGCAGGCCGCCGTGCTGCGCACGCTGGTCGCCCGCTGCGCCGACCGCCCCGCGGACGCGCTGCCCCATGCCCGCGCGCTGGTCCAGTGCGATCCGCTCGACGAGGAGGCCCGCGCCCTGCTCGTGCGTCTGCTTCTCGCCGACCATCGACCACGGGAGGCCGCGGAGCACTACCGCTCCGCGAAGCGCGTCCTGCTCGAGCTCGGCCGTCCGCTCGCCGGCGCCCTCGAGACCGCGTGGGCGACGGCGACCTCCGTCGACGCGCCCTCCCCCGACGTGGTGGCGACGACCCTGCCGCCCGACGGCGCCCGCGTGCCGCTCGTCGGCCGCCAGACCGAGGTGGCGCGCCTCCGCCAGCTGCTCGCCGACGTCGTCACGACACGGCGCGAGCGTGTCGTCCTGCTGACCGGCGAGCCCGGCGTCGGCAAGACCCGCCTGCTCGCCGAGCTCATGACGGCGGCGCGTGCGGCCGGCGGCACGGTGCTGGACGGCAGCGCGTACGAGGTCGAGGTGGCGCGTCCCTACGGACCGTGGGTCGATGCGCTGCGCAAGCTCCCGGCGACCAGTGTCGGCCCCACGCTGGGCAGCGAGCTCGCACCGCTCCTGCCCGAGCTCGGCAACGCGCCCGACGCATCCACCCGCGAGCGGCTCTTCGGCAGCGTCGTCGAGCTGCTCGCGGCACGCGCCCACAGCGCGCCGCCCGTCGTCGTCGTGCTCGACGACGTGCAGTGGTGCGACGACGCCTCGACCACGCTCCTGCACTACGTCGCCCGCATGCACCGTCACCGCCCGCTCCTGCTGGCCCTGGCGGCGCGCGCCGGCGAGCTGCTCGACAACGCGGCGATGGCGCGCGCCGTGCGCGCGCTCCGGCGCGAGGGCGTTCTGGTCGAGCTGCGCATCGGCCCGCTCGCCGCCCCGGACACCGCCGCGCTGGTCCGCAGCGTCGCACCGGACGCCGACGCCGAGCGCGTCTACGCGGAGAGTGGCGGCAATCCACTGTTCGCGCTCGAAGCGGCGCACGCCCCCGACCGGCCGGGCGACGTTCCGGCCACCCTCGGCGAGCTGGTGCGCGATCGTCTCGAGCGCCTGCCCCCCGAAGCGGCCCACGTGCTGCGCTGGGCCGCCGTCCTCGGGCGCACGTTCGACGTCGACCGGCTGCGCACGTTGGCCGCGCTCGACACGGAGCCCCTGGTGCAGTCGCTCGAGGTCCTCGAACGCCACGCCCTCCTGCGCGTCGCGACGCAGGCCCGTCCGCCTGCCCGGGCCTACGCCTTCGCCCACGACGTCGTGCGCACGGTCGTGTACGGCGATCTCTCCGCGCCGCGCCGCTGCCTCATGCACCAGCGCGTCGCCCACGTCCTCGATGCGCTCCCACACCCCGACGACGGCGCCGCGGCAGAGATCGTCCACCACGCCGCGCTGGCCGGCGACGGCGCCCTCGCCGCGCGGTCGTGTGTCGCCGCCGCCCGCCGCTGCCTGCGCGTCTTCGCCAACCACGAGGCGGAGACGCTCGCGCGCCGCGGGATGCAGCACGCCGAGGAGATGCCGGCGACGGAGCGCGTGTGCCTCCTGCTCGACCTGCACCACGTGGCCCTCGCGGCTCGACGTCCCGACCGGCTCGACGACGCCGCCCGCGAGATCGAGGCGCTGGCGGAGTCCGCCGCGGCCGATGGCGCCATCGAGCACGCGCGCCTCGGGTTCCACATGGTGAGCTGGCTGCGCTGGGAGCACGGCGACTGGTCCGACGCGCGGCGCTCGACGCTCGCGGCGGAGCAGATCAGCCGCGCCGGCGACGCCAGGGATCGTCTCGTGGCGATGGCCGAAGCGGCGCGCTGCCTCGCCATCCTCGAGCGCGACCTGCCCCACGCGGAGTCGCTCCTCCTCGAGGCGGGCGCGACCGCCCGGCGCCTCGGCGTCGAGTCGCTCGCCATCGAAGACGGCCTCGGGGTGCTCCGCATGCATCAGGGCGAGGTCGATGCGGCACAGACCCACTTCCAGCAGGCACGCGCCCTCGCACGACGCGACGGGGACCACGACGGCGAGTTCCAGACGCTCGCCCACCTGGTGGCGCTCGAGATCGACGCCGAGCGCTGGCGCGAGGCCACCGTGCTCGCCCGCGACCTCGTGGTGCTCGCCGCCAAGCTGCGTGGCGGCAGCGAGGGCCCCTATGCCGCCGCCTTGAGCGCCCTGTGCGACGACGCGCAGGCATCCGGTGGGGCACCCGTGGCGCTGGAGACGGCCCTCGCCGAGCTCCGCGTCGCCGACTCCAAGCACCGCCTCGCCTTCGTCCTGACACGCGCCGGCGAGCTCGATCTGCGGCGCGGCGATGCGGACGTCGCCGAGGCGCGCGCGCGCGAGGCGGCGGATGCGGCTGCCCGGCTCGAGTCGCCGAGCGAGTGCGCTCTGGCGCAGGTGCTCCTGGCGCGGGCCGTTGCCGCCCGTGTCGGGACGACCGCCGTCGCGACGGACCTGACCGACGTCGACGGCACGACCATGCTGTCGGCCCGTGCGCGTCGCGCCGTCGACGACCTGCGCGCCGGTCGCGACACACCCCGACGACGAGGAGGGCGACGTGGAGCACGTGATCGTCGAACGAGCGCTGGATGACACGCTGACCGCCGCGGCGGTCCACGCCCTCGCCGCGCAGCTCGCGACCTGCATGGCGGAGCATCGTGTCCGCCCCGTGGAGACGCTCCTCGCCTACGACGGCCGCCGCATGGTCTGCGACTTCGCGGCACCCGACGCCGAGGCGGTCCGGCGCGTCAACCGGCAGTCGGGCATTCCCGCCGTCGCGATCTGGACGTCCACCGTCCATCAGCCGCCGTCCGCGTCCGAGCCGTCTCGCGACGCGCTCGTCGTGGTCGAGCGCCGCTTCGATGCCGCGATCGACTTCGACACGATCCAGGCGCTCGAGGACCGCGGCGCCTGGTGTCTCGATCTGCATCGCGTCCGCTTCGCCCGCACCTACTTCGCGCGCGACCGGCGTCGGATGCTGTGCCTCTACCGCGCTCCCGACGCCGAGGCGGTGCGGCGGACGCAACGCCAGATCGGCATGCCGTTCGACGCCGTCTGGCCGGCCCATCTCGAGGTCCACCCGGCGCCGTGACCGGCACGCTCGCACGGCTCTACCGCTATCCGGTGAAAGGGCTCCGCGGCGATCCGCTGTCGGCGGCCGAGCTGCGCACCGGCGAGGGGCTCGCGCACGACCGCCGCTTCGCCGTCGCGCGCGGCACCACGCGGATGGCGTTCGACGCACCCCGCTGGCAACCGAAGCAACGCTTCGTGATGTTGATGCGCGATACCGGGCTCGCGCGCGTCGCGTGTGGGATCGACGTCGAGGCCGGCATCCTGGCCCTCACCCTGGACGGCCGTGCGCCATGCGTCGCCCCGTGGACGACTCCCGAGGGGCGCGCCCGGATCGACGACTGGCTGAACGACGTCCTCGGCCCGCGCCCCGACGGGCTCGCGCACCTGGTCGGCGCCGGCGACACGTCGTTCACCGACGTCCCGCAGAACTGCCTGTCCCTCCTGAATCTCGAGAGTGTCCGCGACCTGGAGCGTCACGTCGGCCGTCCCGTCGATCCGCTGCGCTTCCGCGCCAACCTCCTCGTCGACGGCCTTCCCGCATGGCGCGAGTTCGACTGGATCGGTCAGGACATCCGGATCGGCGCCGTGACGCTCCACGTTCCCGCGCGCATCCCGCGCTGCGCCGCGACCGCGGTCGATCCCGACACCGGCGTGCGCGATCTGAACATCGTCACGGCGCTGCGCGCGGCGTACGGCCACTACGACATGGGCGTCTACGCCGAGGTCGTCGTCGGCGGCCGCATCGCCGTCGACGACGTGGTGCGTCCGCCGGACGTGCCGCGCGCGCGCTCGTGGGCCGGCCACTGGCTGCGCTTCGCCGCCTTCCTCGCCCGTGGCGCGCCGCACGTGTTCCGCCGAGGGTGATCAGCGCCGCGGGTGGCGTCGACGGTCCGGCGCGTCGGCCTCGGCGATCTTCCGCACCGTCGCCTCGAGGTCGACGTGATGCATGCCGTCGAGCGCCCGGCGTCGCTCCACCAGGACGCGGAAGGCGGGGGGGAACAACGCATCCGCGCTCGCGAACACGACCTCGTTGCCACAGGCGTCGGCCCGCACGACGACCACACGCTCGGCGAACGCCTCGCGCAGGCCGTCGATGGGATCGTCCGCGTAGCGATTGACGACGAGGACGCCGCCCACGGCGAGGCGATCGCGGCAGTCGGCGTAGAAGGCGGTGGTGCACAACCGTTCCGGACGTCCACCGCTGCCGAACCCGTCCACCAGCAGCACGTCCACCGGCGCATCGTCGCGCCGCACGAAGTCGGCACCGTCGTCACGGACGACGCGGAAGCGCGGACCGTCGGGCGGTATGCCGAAGGCGTCGCGCAACGCGATCACCTCGGGTGCGATCTCGACGGCGGTGAAGTCGGCGTCGGGCAGCGTCGCGGCGCAATACTTCGCGAGCGATCCACCCCCCAGGCCGATCATCACGATGCGCGCCGGTGCGGGCTGGAAGAGGAGGAAGCCCATCATGAGCCGCGTGTACTCGAGCACCAACCGGGACGGGTCGGCATCGAGCATCCGGCTCTGTACGACGCCGTCCTCGAACTGCAGCGACCGCTCGCCCTGCTCGTCGCGCAGGAGGGGCGTCACGGGGGGCTATTCCACCCGATAGCCGCGTCCGCCCATGCAGCCGATGAAGAGGTTCGCCCACCCTTCGCTCGACGACGCCTGGCTCTGCGCCATCGCCTGGCAGTCGGCCTTGTCGCGGTCCTGCTGGCGCTGGCTCTGGTTCTGCTGCGCGTAGATCGTGAGCGGCCGCTGTGGCGGTGGATAGTAGACCGGCTGCGGCTGCTGCGTGGCGCATCCGGCGAAGGTTGCAGCGCAGAGCGCGGCGAGGACCGCGAGCGACGTGGGTCGGTGGCGTCGAGGATTCATGACCTAGTCGTTCCCCTGCTTGTTCTTCTTCTTTTTGTTGTTGCCACCACCGCCACCCCCGCCTCCGCCGCCGCCCTTGTTGCCACCACCGTTGCCACCGCCACCGCCATGCTTCTGCTGCCCACCGCCGTCGTGCATCCGTTCCTGCTTCTGCTGCCTGGGCTGGTCGTTGTGGCGCTCGCGCTGTCCATCGCCCTGCCGCTGCTGCTCCTGCCGGCGCTCCTGGCGCGGCTCGTCCATCCGCTTCGGCTGCTGCTCCTGGCGTCGCTGCTGTTGCTGCTGCGACTTCTGGCGCGACCCGTTGCGCTGCTGGCCCTGGCCCTGCTTGCCCTTGCCACCACCACCGGCGCCCTGCTGCGCCTTGCGCTGCTGCTGCTGCTCGCGCTGCTGCTGTTGCTGGAGCTGCTTGTCCTGCTTCCGCTGCTGCTTCTGGTTCAGCTGCGGCGCGGTGCCCTGCATCTGGTTGTTCTGCCCGCGCTGCCGGTTGCCGTTGCGCTGGTCGCGCTTCAGGTCGGTCGCGTACGGGGCCGGCGCGCCGACGCGCTTCGTCGGCGGACGCAACGCAGCCGCTCGCTTCCCCGGGCGCGCCGTGGGCGCGGCATACTGCAGGCGGCGCGGCTCCTTCCAGCCGTCGACGCGACGATAGGGCTGCCGGTTCCGCGGCGCCCATGCCACGGTGCCGGGACGCCGGCCCCGTGCGTAGTAGTAGTTGTCGTAGCCACGGATGCGACGGCGGTATCCGCCGCCGCCACCACCGTAGTAGTAGTTGTTGTCGTGGTCGTCGTCGTCGAAGATCGAGTACAGCGCCCACGCCCCGAGCGCACCCACGACCGCGCCGCCACCGAAGGCGATCCAGGGATTGATCCCCGGGCTCTCCGCCACCACCGCCGGCTGCGGCTGCGTCGCGATGACGGGATCGTACGACGGCACATAGACGACGTCGGGCCGCGCCGGCTCGATGTAGATGTCCTCGTTCGGCGCCGAGCGCACCTTCTGGTACTGGTTCGACTGCAGGTTGCCGACGTTCTTGACGGCGCGCCGGTAGTCCTGGATCGCATCCAGCACGTCGCCCTGCTGGTAGGTGACCGCCTGCCCCATCTGGTCGGTCCAGGCCGGGTTGCCGTCGAGCCAGCGGATCACGTCGGGGAACTGGAGCAGACCGATGACGCTGCCGTCCCAGCCGCGGTCGTCGGGGATGCGGTCGACGACCTCCGCCTGGCCGACGTACTCGGCCGCGTCGTGCAGCTGCTCGGGATAGGTCGTCGCCGGCAGCAGCGACGACAGGACGACGTCGGGGTAGAGCGCCACCGGGGCGACGAGATCGCGCAGCTCTTCCTTGCTGAGCTGCTCCGGCGCCTGCGCCGGCATCGTCGACGGCGGTGACGGGGGCGGCTGCGGCGGTGGCGGTGGAAGCGTGGCCGGCGGCAGGGTCGTGGGGACGGCTTCGACCGCCGTCACCGTGGTGGTGGGCTGTGCGTCCTGCGCGGCGCCACCACCGCACCCGACGAACCCCGTCGTGAAGGTCACGAGGACGATGCGGGCGACCGCACGCTGCCATGCGGGAACGCTGGTTCTGGGGTCTACCTCGTACTCACGGTCCTGCATGTCCATGCGCGACGTCCTCCGGGTCCGTGCCGACGCAACGGCCTCGCCAGCACTCTATGCCGCTGCAATGAGAACGCAACGCCCGAAAAGGTTACGCCGGCGCTGGTCGAAACCTCAGACCTTGAACAGGAAGTTCAGCACGTCGCCGTCCTTGACCACGTAGTCCTTCCCCTCCGCACGGAGCTTGCCAACCTCTTTGGCGCCCTGCTCGCCCTTGCCGGCGATGTAGTCGTCGAAGGCGACGGTCTGGGCGCGGATGAAGCCGCGCTCGAAGTCCGAGTGGATGACGCCCGCGGCCTGCGGAGCGGTGTCGCCGACGTGGATGGTCCACGCCCGGACCTCCTTCTCGCCGGCCGTGAAGTAGGTCTGCAGCCCGAGCAGGTGGTAGCCGGCGCGGATCAGCCGGTTCAGGCCCGGCTCTTCGAGGCCCATGTCTGCCAGGAACGGGCCCTTCTCGTCGTCGTCGAGGCCGGCGATCTCCGCCTCCATCGCCGCGCAGATGGCCACCACCTCGGCGCCGTTCGTCGCCGCCAGGGCGCGCACCGCGTCGAGGTGCGGGTTGTTCTCGAAGCCGTGCTCGGTGACGTTGGCGACGTACAGGACGGGCTTGGCGGTGATGAAGCAGAACTGCTTCATCGCCGCCTTCTCCTCCTTCGTCAGCTCGAGCGAGCGCACGGGCTTGCCGAGGTTCAGGTGCGCCACGGCGCGCTCGAGGAGGCCGAACAGCAGCTTGGCCTCCTTGTCACCCGACTGCGACTGCTTCTTGTAGCGGTTGACGCCCTTCTCCGCCGTCGCCAGGTCGGCGAGTGCCAGCTCCGTGTCGATGGTCTCGATGTCCGCGATCGGATCGATCTTGCCGGCGACGTGCACGACGTTGTCGTCGGCGAAGCAGCGCACGACGTGCACGACGGCATCGGTCTCGCGGATGTTGGCCAGGAACTGGTTGCCGAGCCCCTCCCCCTTGGACGCCCCCGCGACGAGCCCTGCGATGTCGACGAACTCGACGGTGGCGGGCACGATCCGCTGCGGCGAGACGATCGCCGCCAGCTGCGCGAGCCGCGCGTCCGGCACCTCGACCACCCCGACGTTCGGCTCGATGGTGCAGAACGGGTAGTTCTCGGCCGCGATACCGGCCTTGGTGAGGGCGTTGAACAACGTCGACTTGCCGACGTTCGGGAGACCGACGATGCCGCATTGGAGACTCACGCAGTACCTCTTTCGCCATCCGGGGACATGGGTCGGCGACCATGCCGGATTCCTCGTCCCGAGGCCACCGGTCGACTCGTCGCAGACGGGACCGCCGGCGGGCCCCTTGGGCGTCAGCCCTGGGTGGCGTCGAGGATCGCGTGCAGTCGCTCGGCGTTCCGCTCGGAGAGCGTCGCCGAGGCGAGGAGCTCCGCCGCCGTGTCGGGATTCCGGATGACGACCTCGGAGAACGCGGCCTTGAGCGCCCGGTACTGCATGGAGGCGTCGCCGATCGCCTGGGCCCGATTCCACGCCCCCACCGGGTCGGAGGAGCTCATCGCCGTCACCAGCGCGAATCGGATCGCGTCGGTCTGGTCGTCGGCCGGGAGTCGATCGACCCAGGCGGCGGCGTCCGACGCGTCCGTCACGGCCCACGTCTTGACGACCGTCTCGGTGGCCGCGGCGCGCAGCGCCGGATCCTGCAGCAGCCGCGTCGCGTCCGCCGCGTTCGCGGGCGCGTCGTCGGCCCACACCTCGTAGACGGTGGTCAGCACCTCGCGATACCGCGGGTAGTTGGCCGCGGCGAAGGCCGCCGCCGCCTCGGGATCGCTGCGGCTCCAGCCCGCCATCGCGCCCTCGATCGCACGCATCTTGAGGAACTGGTTCTCGAGCGACTCGGCCCATTCCACCCCGGCGGCCGGGCGCTCCGACGCCAGCTTGCTGGCGATCAGACGGGCGGCGTCGGCCATGAGCTCCGCATCCGGGCTGCTCGGCGGCGGGATCTCGCCGATCTCGAGCATCTCGAGGTACTTCTCGGGGTCGTTCGCGAGGTCGGCTTCGGTCACGTTCATCGCCGCAAGGTCACGCAGGTACTGGTCGCGATACTGATCCCCGATCACCTGCTCGGCCGTGGTCAGGTACGACGCGGCCGACGCGGGATCGCTCTGCGCGATCGACGTGAGGACGGCGTTCATCACCACCGCGCGTTCGGTGGGCACCACGATCCGCGCCGCCCAGGCCGACGCGGCGGCGGGATCGGTCCGCGCCCACACGCCGCCGACGACCGCGAACGCCTGCATGTGGCGCAGCGGCGACGTGATCCGGCTGGCGAGCGCGACGCCCTCCGCGGGGCTGCGCAGGGCGAACGCCCGCGCGATGTCGACCATGGCCGCGTCGCGGGGATCGCCGTCGAGCCACGTGTCGGCAAAGGTCAGTGCCATGTCCGGGTCGTGCCGTGCCAGGTGGGCCGTCAGCCGTCGGAGCGGATCGCGCACCGCCGACGACGCGACCGTCTCCGGCGGCAGCGTCGCCAGCACGTCGTTCAGCGCATTCGCCAGGATCGTGAGCTTCTTCGTGCTGGTCTCCACTTCGAGCCGCATGACGTACTTCCCGACGCCGAGCGGGTCGGACCGTAGCCACTCGGTCAGTATGCCCGCCAGCACCTCCTGCCGCCGTGCGGGGTCCTTGATCTTCATCGCCGCGTCCGCGAGCGACTGGAAGTCCTTCTCCTCCACCTCGTCGTTGCGTGCTTCACCAACATCGGGAGCGCCCGGGGCGCCCGCGACGACGGTACGCTCCGTCGACGCAGGGCCCCGAGCGCTCTCGGAGCGCTGCCGGCCCGGCAGGAACACGTAGAGGAGAACCGCGACGATCGCGGCCATCCCCAACAGTGCTGCACGTAGCTTCTTCATTGGTACGTTCTCCCCCCGGGCCGGGCCAGAATCAGAGCAGCTTCACCATCGCGGACGCCGACGAGGTGTTCCCCGCCAGGTCGACCGCCATGACCAGCACCTCCACCGTCGGCACGCCGCTGGCGAGGAGCGCCGCCGACGCCTCGGGCGAGAGGACGGCCGTCCAGGTCTTGCTCGCGACCGTCGACGACAGGATCGTACCACCGACGCTCACCTCGACGTGGTCGATGCCGCTCTTGTCGGTCACCGCACCGTCGAAGGTCAGGATCTTCTTCTTGCCGCCCTTGGCGCCCTTGTTCACGGTCACCACCGGCGGGACGTCGTCGTTCTTGGCCCACTTGCGCAGGCGACGGACCTGCCACTCGAACGTCTCACCCTCGAGCGGCGGCGCCAGCGGCGGGCCATAGCGATGATGGGTGATCTGCTCGTAGGCGTAGGCGATCGCGAGGACGTTGTCGTCGTCGTACAGCCGGCCGGTGATGTTCATGGTGAGGGGCTCACGGCGCGTCTCGTCGTACTGCAGCACGCCCATGGGCACCGTCACCGACGGCAGGTACATGAAGTTCACCAGATCGCGGCCGATGATCGAGCCCGAGGTCGGGCCCTTGTTCGGCCACAGCGGCCAGACGACCGCGTCGAGGTCCTCTGCGTCGAGCCAGTCCTCGAACGCGTTCTTCTGCTGCTGGCGGGCGGTGTAGTGCTCCACCCCGGGCGCAGCACCGAACGACTGCAGCGTGCCTTCGCTGTAGAGTCCGGTCGCGGGGTCGAACGTGTACATCGCGGCGCGGACCGCGGAGCTGATCTGGGTCACCAGGGACGCGGTCGCGAGCACCCGCGGCGCCAGCGTCTGGAGCGTGTCTCCCGGCACTCTGGTGAAGCCCTCGATCAATCCACGATAGGAGTAGGCCGACACGTTCGTGCTGTTCGGCGAGGTGAGCAGGCGCGTCACCGGCGCGGACGGCCCACGGTCGTACGTGGTGCTGACCTGGGGTGGCATGAAGACGTACTCCACCGTGGCGCCGGCCGCTTCCATGTCCGCCTTCGCCTGCTGGACGAGCGCCAGCGTCGCCGCCGTGGTGGTCTGCACCTGCGTGGTGTTCGACGTGGCACCCGTCCCCGGATTGGGATGCGTCATGCCGACGTACGTGCCGATGATGCCGATCTTCTTGCCCGCGAGGCTCGCGGTCGGCAGCTTGGCCTTGAAGCCGGTCTCCGGCACCGGCCGCCGGTCCTCGAGGATCGGCAGGATGGGCGACCAGATGTCGTTCGGATCCTTCTTGCCGACCACGTCGCGGATGAGGGCGTTGTCCACCGCCGCCCGTGTCATCGGGCCGATGACGTCGCGCTCCGGAACGAGCGGGATGATGTTGCTGACCGAGATCGAGCCGCCGCTGGTCTTGTACGCGACCAGCGCGCTGCGGTCGCCCGGGTTGCGGATGGAGCCACCCGTCTCACCACCGAACGTGAAGTGCGCGAGATAGGCGCCACCGGCCACGCCGGAGCCACCGCTGCTGCCGCCGGGGAGCGCACCCGCGAGGTAGCAGCTGCGCACCGCACCACGTATCTGCGACGACGAGTTGGTGGCCGAGCTGGCCCAGGTGTCCATGTTGGCCTGGCCCATCACGATGCCGCCCGCCTGCCGCAGCTTCTCCACGACGAACGAGTCCTTCTTCCCGACGATGTCCTTCCAGCCGTTGGCACCACCGGTGAGGGGCATGTCCTTGATCGAGTAGGACCCCTTCACGAGGAACGGGATGCCCGCCAGCGGGCCGAGCGCGACGCCCTTCTTGCGCAGGCGATCGGCCTCGGCCGCGTCGTCGAGCAGATCGGGATTGAGGAAGAGGATCGCGTTGAGCGGCGCAGCGGGCGAGACCGGGCTGGTCACGTTGTAGGCCTGCTGCCGCCGCAGATACATGTTGACGAGCTCGACGGAGGAGAGCCCGTTCGAGTTCATGGCTTTGGTGATCTCTTCGATCGTGGCCTCGCCGAGGTCGAAGGTCTGATCGGGATCACGCGGCGGGCGCACCGGCCGGGGATCCCGTGGATCGCGTGGCGGGCGACCTTCCGTGGCCCCCTCGGCGTCCGCCGATGTCACGCCCGGTATGTCCCCGGTGTCGCCCGCGTTCTCCTGGCCGGCGGATCGGCCGGGCACGAGCACGATGCTGCTCAGCAGGCACGTGGCCATCAACGTATGCTGCACTCCTCGAGTCACTCTTGACCGCTGCTTCCCCATCTCAATCTCCTCTGAAACTGCGCGTAGTCGTGTCCCGTCTGCGACGTCGTCCACGGCAGGGCGATTGCAAGCGCCGAGCCACGCGCACGATCGCGACCACTCGGCGCCGCGTGCGTCCTCGTCTCCGCAACGCCCGAGTCGCAGGCAGCGCGTTGCGTAGGACGAAGGCACACCGCACGCGCGTGCAGCGCGCGCGCAGCGACTACGGTCGGTCGGCGATGTCGCGATCGACGGCGTAGAGACGTGGCGCCGGCGGTCGTGACGACGCGACGTCGCGCACCAACGACGTCGCGGTCCGGAGCAGCTGCGCCATCACGGCGTCCATGGCTTCCGTCGGCACACCGTAGAAGAGGAAGTTCACCGGCGTGAGATTCGCGATGAACACGAGCGTGACGTCGCGCCGGGTGCGACCGGCGCCGAACGACAGCGTGACCGCCGAGCCGTAGGCGCGCCCACTCTGCGGATCGATCACGTCGTGCGGCACGATGGCGAGGGGCCGGCCATCCACGTGCGGCGCGCGAGCAGCGAGGAGACCCTCCACCCACGTCGCGACGTCCTGGAACTCGATCGTCTTCGTCGAGCCGCTCGCGAAGTAGATCGTGCGCGACCGTCCATGCAGCACCAGCTCCGTCACGTCGCGCGCAGCGAGCACCGAGTCCCCGGTGACGCCGATGACGAGATCGACGGCACGACGTTGCGCGAGAGCGAGCCCGCGCCACGACGACGCCTCGTGCGCCCCGCCGCGTGCCCGCAGGTCGATCCCCAGCACGTCGGCCCGCACGCGCCCACCGACTCCGAGCGCGCGGACGAGCCGGGTCCCGATGGCGCCCCGCGAGCCCAGCACCAGGACGCGCCGTTGCGACAGCACCTGCCCGCGGGCGTGGAGCACGGCTTCGATCGCCGCCAGCACCCCGGCGGCGACCTCGGTCGCCTCCTCGTCGCGCTTCAGCGTGGACAGGGCGATCGAGTACGCCGGTCGCACCAGACCCCCGGCCTCGTCCTGCGCGGCAGCCAGGCGGTCGAAGCCGTTGCGCGTGTGCTCGACGGAGCCGAGCAGCCGCTCCGCGAGCACCGCGCGCAGCGAGCGCCGCGCGAGGGCCGTAGGCACCGGCGTGACCCCGTACGCGGCGGCGAGCTGCCCGACGGTGTCGCCGGCGTGCGCTCGCCGCGTCAGGGTGGGCACGAGATAGCCCCCGTCCTCGACGACCAGGATCGACCGGTCGCTCTCCAGCGCGCGCACGAAGAGCCCGACCGCGACGGCGATCATGCTCTCGAGGTAGCGCTGGGGCGATGCGCGGAGCCGATCGGCCACGCTCGCGATCGGCGCCAGCGCGGACAGCTGCTGGCTCACGACGAACCGTCCCTCGACGCCGCCCGGCTCCTGCACGTGCTGCAGGGTGTAGCTCCGCACGGCAGCGTCGAGGTCGAGCACCGCATCGAGGTAGTCGTTCGGCACCTCGCCGGCGTAGCGCACGAACAGCACCCCGAGGTCGTCACACCCGAGCGCCCGCAACGCCGCGATCAACCCCAACGTCTCGGAGGTGATGTGATGGATCAGCAGCACCGACAGCCCGGCGAACGGCACCTGTCGCCGGCGCCGCGCCACCACGTGGGCGAGGTCCGGCATGCGGGCGAGGTACGTCTCGACGCTGGCCCGCTGGCGCGGCTGCTCGAAGGCGAGGTTCAGCACGCGCTGCTGCTGGCTGGTGTCGATGTAGACCGCGACCTCGCCGTCGAGCAGCGCCACCGTCTCGCCCTCCTCGAGCTGACGGCGCACGGTACGATCCTCGAGCACCAGCAGGACGCGCTTCAGGACGTCGTCGAGCCGCTTCGGCTCGGTGGCCTCCAGCCAGCGGGCGACCCGCTCGCTCCACGCGAGGTGCAGCAGCTCGAGCCCGTCGAGCCCGCCGCGCGCCAGCTGCCCGAAGACGAACGAGCCGCGCTTGCGGCGCTCGAGGTGCGCGCGACGTCCGCGGTCGGCCTCGCGTTGCACCATGTCGCGCAGGGTCTGGGCGATGCGCGTCGAGCCCGCGATGTACTCGCGCTCGTCGAGATCGTCGACGACGACGTGGGGCAGCGTCGACAGGTCGAGGCAGCGCCCGCGCGGGTTCTCGATCGCGAGGCGCAGGAAGAAGCGGCCAGCCCGCGGCGCCGGCACGCGATCGAGCACGAAGCGGTACTCGGACGCCCTGCCCGCATCGAAGGTGAAGACGAGCGCGGCCGGCGCGCTCGCGGCATCGTCGGGCAGGAGGCGCCGCCGCCAGCGTGCCTGCTGGAGGGAGCCCAGCACCGCGCGCAGGTGATGCTGGAACGCCTCGACGTCGTCGGGAACGTGCGCCACCACCTCGCGCTCCGCGTGCACCGCGACGCCGGCGCAGCCGAGCCCCACCAGCTCGGGATTCTCGCTCGCCTTGAGCCGGCGCTCGAAGTCGATCGACAGCCGCTCGCCGACGCAGTCCTCCACGAGCCGCTCACCCAGCGCCCGCGACAGCACCGACAGCCCGTGGAACAACGGCAGCGCCGTCAGATCGATCGTGAACCCGCCCCCCTCACGACGTCGCAGGGGCGGACCGAGCGTCGTCGGCAGCTCTGCCGTACGACGCCGCGTCACAGGCACCCGCCCGGATGGGTGACGATCACCTTGCGGCCGCCCGCCGCCCGGGCGAAGCCCTCGTCGAGACGCACTGCCGGGACGACGTCGGTGATCATGCGCTCGCCGAGTCGCTGCGCGAGCGTCGGATCGACGAGCAGGTCGAGCGCCGCAGCAAAGTCGCCGCAGCGTGTGCTGCCGAGGCGGAGCCCGCGCTGGCGCAGTCGCGCCACCAGGTCGTCGGCACCGCCCCCGTCGACGAGCAGGATCGTGCTGCGCGCGCGCACGAGGCCACGCTCGACGCCGGGCACGGGGCGCAACAGCGCATCGACGTCGGCGGTCGTGGTCGCCACGCCGACGTCGGCGCCGCCGAGCGGGAGGGCACGCGCCTCGTCCGACGTGACCGGGCGCAGCCCGGCATCCGACAGCGCACGGCGCAGGACGTCCGGCACGTGCGCGGGCACGACCGCCGTGCGCGCACCGTCGGGCAGCACGTTCCCCGGGGCCCATGGTTGCAGCGCGACCTCGTCCACCACCAGCTCCGTCAGGTGGCGAAGGCCCATCGTGGGCTGCCCGGTGGTCGACTTCACGTGGACCTCGCGGGTGGCGATGCGCAGCGCGAGCTCGAGGCCCTCGGGGCTGCCGGTGGTCTCGACGACGACGTCGGCTGTGGTCGTCGCCGGCACGATCTCGTCTGCACCGAGGGCCCGCGCGCGCGCGAGCGCCTCCGGCCGCCGGCCGGCGACGAGGATGCCGAAGCGTCCATTCGCCCGCCGTCGCCACGCCGCGAGCGCGGCCACCACCAACGAGCCGAGCCGTCCCGGCCCGAGCACGAGCACGCGCTCGCCGTCCGTGAGGTGGAGCGCGTGCACCGCGGCGAGCGCCGCCGCGAACGGCTCGACCAGGGTGGCGGTGGCCGGGCTCAGCACCGTCGGCACCGGGACCACCGCGTCCACCGGCGCGAGCATCCAGGGTGAGAAGCCGCCCGGAAGATCGTGGATGCCGACCACGAGCCGGTCCGGGCAGTGCGTCGGCATGCCCGCGCGACACTGCGCGCACCACGCGGCGTGATCGAGGCCACGCGCCGCGTGCGAGGCGTTGATCTCGACCACGACCAGCCCGCCGGCGTCGTCGCGCGCCACCACCTCGTGGCCCGTGATCTGCGGGAGCGGGAACGGCAGGTGTCGCCGCGCGAGGTCGGTCGAGCAGATGCCGCAGTGACTCACCTCGAGCAGCCGGTAGCCGGCGCCGAGGCGGAGATGGAGGCGCCCGTCGCGCAGGACATCCCAGCCGTCGGTGGTGCGGCCGGCGAAGGCGTAGTCGGCCGGGCGGATGCTACCGTCGGGCTGGTACTCCTGCGCGGTGAAGGTGACGGGACGGGGCACGGCTGGGGATCGGACTAGCGCAGGTGCGAACGATGCGCGAGACGGAACGTCGACTCCTTCAGTTTCAGGGGTGGACCGCCGATAGACGCCCCGAGGGCCCGCGACGTCCGGTGTCCACCCTTGCGCGCAGCGCGCCAGACCGAACCGGAACCGAAGGAGTACCCGCCGCCATGCCCACCAGGAACCGAGTGACAGGAAAATGTCTCGCGGCGATGCTCTGCATCGCGCTCGCCCTCCCCGGCGTCGCGGCCGCCCGGAAGAAGCCCAACATCCTCCTCATCATCATGGACGACGTCGGCATCGATCAGATGCGGACGTTCGGCTACGCCCAGGACAACCAGCCGCGGCTGCCGAACATCGACACCATCGCCGAGGCCGGCGTCCGCTTCCGCAACGCCTGGGCGATGCCCGAATGCTCGCCCAGCCGCGTGTCGGTGTTCACCGGGCGCTATCCGCTGCGGACGGGGGTGATGACCGCCTTCATCAACACCGATCTCGCCAACTCGCAGATGTCGCCCTACGAGACGACGGTCCCGCGCGTGCTCGCCACCGCGGGCTACACCAGCGCCCTGATCGGCAAGTACCACATGGCCGGCCCGTACAATTACCCGTCGGGCAACGACGCCCCGCACGATGCCGGGTTCGACTACTTCTACGGCAACCTGGAAGGTGCCCCGCGGCCGCTCGACACGACCGCCGGCGGCGTCGCGCCCGACGGCACGTACTCGTGCGGCTACGTCGACGATGCGCGCTTCGGCGCCTGCCGCTTCGCCGACGGCACCTGCACGGACCTCGGTACGCCGGTGGACCTTCCGGGCCCCGGCCCGGGGCGCTCCTGCCTCGAGCAGGGCGGCATCCTCGTGCCCGAGCAGGCCTGCAGCGACACCGGCGGTCCGACGCCGAATTTCACGACGTACAACGGCTACTACGTCGCACCGCTGATCATCATCGACGAGAACGGCACCCTCGATCAGGTGCCGACCACCGACCCGCGCTCGCGGCAGTACCTCACCATCAATCAGACGACCGCCGCCATCGACTGGATCACGAAGGCCCAGGCCGCCGGCAAGCCCTGGATGGCCACGGTCAGCTATTCGGCAGCTCATCTCCCGGTGCAGCAGGTCCCGACGTCGATCGCACCGGATCAGCCTCCGGGCACGGGCGAGCTCGACTGCACGGGCGTGGGCGCCGAGCGCATCCTCCAGAATCACATGACCGAGGGGCTCGACACCGAGGTCGGACGCCTGCTCACCAGCGTCGGCCTCGCGACGCAGAACGCCGACGGCACCCTCAGCTACGATCCGGCGTCGAGCGACACGATGGTCGTCATCATCGGCGACAACGGCACCTACGGCTTGAGCGTGAAGGCCCCGTTCGACCCGACCCGGGCCAAGGCCTACGCCTACCAGACCGGCGTCTGGGTTCCGATGATCGCCTCGGGTCCGCTCGTACACGCCAAGAACGTCGGCACCGAGAAGGACGACATGGTCAACCTCGTCGACCTCTACCGCCTGTTCGCCGAGGTCGCCGGCGTGAAGCTCGACAAGGTGGTCCCGCACACGCACACGCTCGATGCCCAGCCGATGCTCTCCTATCTGAAGAAGCCGAAGCAGAAGGAGATCCGGAAGACGAACTTCACGCAGATCGGCCAGAACGTGCACGCCACCGGGACCGTCCTCTGGCCGTGCGTGATCGAGTCGGTGAACACCTGCATCCAGCTGTTCCCGACCCAGAGCCTCTGCGAGGACGAGGCCGGCACCTGGTACGGCCCCGGTGGCGTCGCGGGTGAGGACGGCATCGCGACGTGCTGCGACGTCAACGCCCAAACCAGCCAGAACCTTACGATCGTGCCCAACGCCCAGTGGGCGATGCGCAACGACGACTACAAGCTGGTGATGCTCGAGCAGCCCAACTGCACGACCAACGAGCTCGAGGTGGTGTACCAGTTCTACGCCATCAACGACGACGCGCCGACGCCGCTGCTCGACCGCGCCGACGCGAACCTGCTGACGTCGCCCACCCTCCCGCCCCAGGGGCTCGACGCCACCCAGCTCGACGCCTTCAACGACCTCTCGAAGACGCTCACCACGATGCTCGAGTCGCAGCCGGAATGCCCGGGCGACGGCAACCTCGACCGCCGCGTCAATCAGCTCGACTTCGACGACTGGGCCACGTTCGTCGGCCTCGGCTCGAGCGTCTACGACCTGAACTTCGACAGCCAGACCGACGACGGCGACTCGCTGCTCATCCGCGCCAACTTCGACCAGCGCTGTGCGGTGAAGCGCAGCCCGAAATAGGCGAGCGCCCCAAGACCATGTCTTGGGGCGGGAATACCCGAGTGTGAGGCGACACGTCCCGTGCGACCACCATGACGCGGCCGGCGAAGCCGGCGCGCCATGCTGCTCCGATCGCCTGCCGCACGCGGGCTGCCCTTGTCGCGCCGGCGTCGTCGGCCGCAACACCCAGGTCGCGCGGGACTCGTCGCGTCACGCTCGCGGGCTTCTTCGACCCAGGACATGGTCCTGGGTCGGGCCGTCACTGGGCCGCGTTGGTGAGGTCCATCTCCCAGTAGAGGAAGTTCGTGGTCTGATCGATGATCTCGGTGCGGTGTGCCACGTACGGGACGTGCCCGGCACCGGCCCAGGTGGTCAGGAACGAATCGAGGCCGGCGGTCGTTGCCGCGTTGAAGGTGTCGACGGCCCACTGGTACGGCACCACGACGTCGGACGTGCCGTGGAACAGCAGGCTCGGCGCGTCACCGGCGTTGATGGTGGGCCCGATCCGTCCGCCGGAGAGCGAGACCGCGGCAGCGACGGCGGCGCTCGGGTCTTCCGAGGTGCCGAAGCCCACGTTCAGGGCGGTGATGGCCCCGGCGGACGAGCCACCGATCGCGATGCGGGTCGGGTCGATGCCGTAGGTGGCCGCGTTGGTGCGCAGGAAGCGCACCGCGGTCTGCGCGTCCTGCATCGCCTCGAGGATCGCGGTGACGCAGGCGAGCGTCGGGGCGCCGGCGGAGCAGCCGCCCGGCTCGAGGCGGTAGTTGATCGAGACGTTGACGTAGCCCTTGCGCGCGAAGGTGGTGGCCTCGTCGACCAGCTCGGGGGACGTCTTGTCGCCGGACGAGAACGAGCCGCCGTGCACCCACACGATCGCCGGCCGCTCGGTGACGGTGTCACCGGTGGGGGTGTAGGCGTCGAGCCGCAGCGTGACCGTCTGGCCGGAGGCGTTCACCGCGCTGCCGAAGGTGATGTTGCTGGTGACGGTGGCGGCGGCGAACACCAGATCACGGTAGCGGAGCGGCGCATCGCCGGGGGGGACCAGGAAGGGAAATGCCGGCAGCGTCGTGGTCGTCGTCGAGGTCGACGTGCTGGTGGTCGTGACGGCCACGCACGACCCTTCGCTGGTGGGTCTCGACACCTTGAAGAGGGTGGACGTCGCGATGATCTTGGCGCCGTTTGCGAAGGCGACGCTGTACGAGTCACCCCCGGAGATGGTGAAGAGCACGCAGCCCGTCCCCGGCCCCGGCGGAACGACGTCGACGGGACCGAGCTTGCCGTCGATGGCGACGCTCAGCTGGAACGTGCCACCCTTGCTCTTCTTGATCTGGGCGCTCTTGACGGGCCCGTTCTCGCCCTTCGGGTCGCGATACTTGAACCCTTTCGCGGGGTCGCCGCTCCAGAAGGGCTTCCCGCTCGTCACGCTCACGCCCGCCGGCAGGTCGTAGCTCGCGCTGCTCGGCGTGATGCCCTCGAGCGTGATCGTCACCGTGGCGCCGCTGGCCGCAGGATCGCCGACCAGGACGTCGTCGCTGCCCGACTCCTTCGCCTTGACCGAAACCGACCGCTTGTCGGCGGTTCCCGGGTTCTTCACGGTCAGATCGCTGCCGAGCACCGTCTGATCGGCGGCGTGCGCCCCGGACGACACGGACAGGACGAACGATACGGCGAGCAGCAGGCGAGCAAGCATGCGAGTCCCCCCTTCGAGCACGCCTCCGGCCCGAGCAACGCCGAGGCGGCGGGACAGTACCATCCCAGGTGGGATTCGGGTCAATCGCATTTCCGTGCGATGGCGCCTGGCCGCACGACCGGAAAATTCCCTGTGGACGTCCACCACCACCCGTGTGGTACAGACTCATGGCTGCATAGTGCCCGTTCTGCCCGTCACCGAAGGGGGAGTCGCTCGTGAAAAACCGCTGTGCGTCGCTGTTGACCCTCACACTGCTCGCCGTGTCCACCGCCTGGGGTGCAGACACCGCGCGCTACATCCTGCCACCCGGGAACTTCGGCGGCGTGCCGTTCACCGTGAACTCCACGGATCAGCTGCCGCTCTACTCGGGGCTGTCCCCGCTGCGTGACAACATCACGCCGGCCGACATCGACCACTTCTTCCTTCCCGAGGACTTCACCCCGATCGAGCCGAGTCAGGAGATCGCAACCGGACGTCCCGGCCTGCGGCTCGTGTACGACGCGTACGGTATCCCGCACATCTACGGCCAGACGCGCGCGGACGTCTCGTTCGGCGCCGGCTGGACGTCGGCACGCGACCGCGGGCTCCTCCTCCAGATCGGCCGCGGCCCGGCGCGCGTCGCCGTGGCCGACGTGCCCAACATCGACGCCTTCTCGCTCGTCACCGGCGTGCAGTCCTTCGTCCCGAGCGCGGCGGCCGAGGCCCTCGTGACGGAGCAGGTGCAGCTGATCCTCTCCACCTACGGCAGCTACGGGCAGGAGATCATCGCCGACGCCCAGGCCTACGCCGACGGCGTCAACGCCTACCTCGCGTCCATCGGCAGCACCCAGCCCACGTTCACGGTGAACGACGTCGTCGCCGTCACCGCGTTCATCGGCTCGATCTTCGGCGCCGGTGGCGGCGGCGAGGCCGCGAACTCCGACCTCCTCGCCAAGCTCCAGCAGCAGCTCGGCGCCGACCAGGGCTACAAGGCATGGGTCGACGTGATGCTGGCCGACGACCCCGAGGCGCCGACCACGATCACGAAGCGGTTCAAGTACGGGCCGCTCACCGGCGGCGAGGTGAAGGGCTCCGTCGTCGTCGATCCCGGCTCCATCCAGAGCCTCGACCCGCGGCTGCCGCCTCCGATGGCGGGCCTCGCCCCTGCCCGTCGCCGTGCCTCGAACTTCCTGGTCACGGCGCCGTCGCGCACCGCGTCCGGCAACTCGGTCGCCGTCATGGGCCCGCAGCTCGGCTACTACTATCCCGAGATCGTGCAGCAGATCGATCTGCACGGCCCCGACTTCACCGCGCAGGGTGCCGCCGTGCCCGGTCTGGCGATGTACATCCTGATCGGTCGCACGCCCGACTATGCGTGGAGCCTCACCTCGGCCGGCCACGACGTGCGTGACGTCTTCGCCGAGGAGCTCTGCGAGCCGGACTTCTCTCCGCCGACCCGGACGTCGACGCACTACAAGTTCAACGGCGACTGCATCGCCATGACGCCCTTCAACGCCGGCACGCTGAACGGCACCCCGCTCCGCTACAACATCACGGTCCACGGACCGGTGTTCGCCACCGCCACGGTCGGGGGCAAGCCGTTCGCGCTCTCGCGCCGACGCTCGACGTTCGGCCGCGACGGCCTCAACCTCGCCGCGCTGAAGGGCATGACCGAGGGCGAGGCGAGCACCCCGGCCAAGTTCTGGAAGACGGCGAACAAGTTCGGGTTCACCTTCAACTGGGCCTACGTCTCCCGCCGCGGCACGGCGTACTTCACCTCCGGCCTGCTGCCGCGGCGCGCGCGCGGCCTCGACCGTCGCCTTCCGACCCTCGGCACCGGCGGCTTCGAGTGGAAGAAGAAGTTCCTCAATCTGGGCAAGCATCCGCACGACGTCTCCGGACCCGGTGGGCTCCTGCTCAACTGGAACAACCGCTCGGCACCGGGCTTCATGCACGGCGACGACGAGCCCTACGGCTCCGTACAGCGGGTCGAGATGTTCAACCGCTTCCCCGCGGCGGTGCAGATCACCGACAACGTCGGCATCATGAATCGCGCCGCGACCCAGGACGTGCGCTCGCCCGTCTGGCCCGTCGTGAGCCGCGTGCTCCGCAGCGCCGGCCCGGCCCCCGACCCGCGTGATCAGCAGATCGTCGACCTGCTCGACGAGTGGGTCGGCCGCGATGCGCCGCGCCTCGACGCCGACGCCGACACCTTCTACGACGAGCCGGGCCCGGTGATCATGGACGCGATGTGGCGCCCGATCGCGAACGCCGTCATGTCGCCGGTGTTCGGCCCGCTCATCGCCGACCTCGACAACGTCCGGAATCTCGACGGCCAGGAAGGCGAGTCCTACGTCGACAAGGATCTGCGAAAGCTGCTCGGCGATCCGGTCGTCGGCCCGTTCAACCTGTCGTACTGCGGCGCCGGCTCGCTGGCGGCGTGTCGTGACTCCCTCTGGCAGGCGATCCACGCGGCGGCCGACGCCACCGCCATATCGCAGGGTCAGCCCGACCCGTCGCTGTGGCGGAAGCTGGCGGCGACGACCGGCTTCGTGCCGGGCCTGCTCCCGAACCGGTTCCCCACGACGAACCGGCCGACGTTCCAGCAGGTCCTCGAGTTCGAGCGCAACTGACCGGCTCCCGCAGCGGCTGCGACGTCACCGTGTGGTGACGTCGCAGCCTCAGGCAACGGTAGCGGTGCCGCGATAGATCGGGAGCAGCGTCCAGCGATCGCGCCCGATCGCGGCGACGTCGCCGAGCCGGAGGCCGGCCTGGGCGACCAGGGCAATGGCGTCGCGATTCGGATGGCATCCTCCGAGAACGCGCCGCCACAGCGGTGTCACCGCGTCCTGGAGATGGGCGACGCCGGCCTGCGGGGAACGTGCGTGCTCGACGAACAGCAGCCGGCCATCGGGGCGCAGGACACGGCGCAGCGCCCGTAGCGCCGCGAGCGGATCCGGGATGGTGCAGAGCGTGAAGGTGACGACGACGGTGTCGAACGCCGCGTCCGCGAACGGCAGCCGCTCGGCGTCGGCCTGGACGAGCACCGCGCGTCCACGCAACGTCGCGAACCGCGGCCGGGCGCGCGCCAGCATGTGCGGATCGGGCTCGATGCCCACCAGCATCGTCACCTGCGGGCCGTAGTACGGCACGTTGAGCCCCGTGCCGACGCCGACTTCGAGCACGCGTCCCACCGCATCGGGAACGACCAGCCGTCGCGCGTCCTCGAGCGGTCGCATCGCCCAGTCGAGGGTCGCCGCAAGGATCGGATGCGAAGGCGTTGCCACGGCACGCACCTACGGCGTCGGGGCGACGGTGGCAACTCGGGCCGGCATCCACGTTCGTGCGTCCCGGTCGGCTGGGTGCGCAGCGTCGGCACATGGGCGATGGCCTTCGGATCGTGTATGGCGGCGCGCATGGGTCGGCACGCCACGCAGCTCCTGCTCGTCCGCCACGGCGAGACCGAATGGAGCCGACTCGGTCGCCATACCGGGCGGACCGATCTGGCCCTCACCGACGGCGGCAGAGCGCAGGCGCGCAGCCTCGTGCCGGTCCTGTCGCAGCGGAGGTTCGTGAAGGTCCTAACGAGCCCCCTGCGTCGCGCGCGGGACACCTGCGACCTCGCCGGGCTCGGCGACCGGGCGGAGATCCGCCCCGACCTCGCCGAATGGAACTACGGCGATTTCGAAGGGCTCACGATCGACGAGATCGGCGCCCGCCAGCCGGGATGGGATCTCTGGCGGGACGGTTGCCCCGGCGGCGAGTCCGCCGACGACGTCGCCGTGCGGGTCGATCGCGTCGTCGCCGAGGTGCGCACGGTCGTCGGTGCCCCCGGCTGGCAGCCGGGCGACGGGGTGGTCGCGGTGTTCGCCCATGGCCACGTGTTGCGCGCGCTCGGCGCGCGCTGGGTCGGGCTGTCGCCCCGCGACGGGGGCATCTTCGATCTCGACACCGCGACGCTGAGTCAGCTCGGCGTGGACGGGCCACGCTCCGTCGTCGTGACCTGGAACGACGGTCATCACCTCGCGGTGTCGACCCGTTAGTGCCTCGTCACGCGC
This sequence comes from uncultured Binatia bacterium (SeqCode), assembly GCA_964404165.1. Taxonomy (GTDB): domain Bacteria; phylum Desulfobacterota; class Binatia; order DP-6; family DP-6; genus DASYLJ01. The sequence goes on from CAYOIZ010000033.1 coordinate 44,249, forward strand.
CGCCCGCCCCAGCCGAGCTTCCCACCCGCGCCGCGATGCGCCCGCCGAGCTGCACGAGGTGGACCGCCGCACCGCCGAGCGTGAGCTCGATCTGGCGCGTGCGGCGGAAGTAGCGGAAGAGCGGATACTCGGTGTCGACGCCGATGCCCCCGTGCAGGTGCTGCGCGGCGTGTGCGACCCGGAAGCCACCCTCCGCGGCCCAGAACTTGGCGGTGTCGAGCGCCTCGTCGGCGTCGAGCCCGGCGCCGAGGCGCCACGCCGCCTGCCGGGCGGTGAGCACGACCGCTTCGGTGTCGATGTAGGCGTCGGCGGCGCGCTGCGCGACCGCCTGGAACGTCGCGATCTTCTGGCCGAACTGCTCGCGCTCCGACACGTGCGCCGCGGTCAGACGCAGCGCCTCGGCGCATACACCGGCCTGCATGGCGCACAACCCCGCCGTCACCCGGCGCACGATCCAGGACACGATCTCCGCGCCGGCGCCGTCCTCACCCAGCAGGTCCGCGTCCGTCACCCGCACGCCGGCAAATCGCACCGTCGACAGCACCTCGCACGCGGTGGTCTCGACGCGCTCGTGTGTCACCCCCGCTGCCCGCGGGTCGACCAGGAACACCGCGTACCCGTCGACGGCGGTACGCGCCGGCACCAGCAGCAGATCGGCCACGTGCGCTGCCGCGACGAGGCGCTTCTCCCCGTCGAGGCGCCATCCGTTGCCGTCGCGCCGTGCGGTCGTCGTGGGCGCCATCGCGGCGAGCTCGTTCCCCGCCTCGATCAACGTTGGGGCGAGGACCATCGAGCCGTCACACACCCGCGGCAGGATGCGCTCGCGTTGCACGCGGCTGCCGAACGCATCGATCGGCATCGCCCCACCGACGACGGTCGCCAGATAGGGCAGCGGCGCAACCGTGCGTCCGATCTGCTCCAGCACCAGGCACGCCTCGACGATCCCCATGCCGGTGCCGCCCACGTCCTCCGCCAGCGGCACCCCGAGCAGCCCCGCGTCGGCCAGACGCTTCCATTCGTCGGTCCCGATGCGGTCGGCGGTGGCCTCGATGGCGCGCAGCCGCTCGCGCGTCAGCGATTCCCGCAGTATCTGCAGCGCCAGATCGGCGATGGCGCGTTGGTTCTCGTCGAGCTCGAGGTCCATGTCGTCGACTCCCGTTGGTCAGTGCCGCGGAACGCGTGGCATCCCGAGGCCGAAGAGCGCGATCAGGTCGCGCTGGACCTCGTTCGTACCGCCGCCGAAGGTCAGGAAGAGCGTGCCCTGGTACGCACGCTCGAGGCGACCGCGCAGCGGCGCGTCGCTCGCGCCGCGCAGCGCACCTGCCGCACCGAAGACCTCCAGCAGGAGGCGGTACGCCTCGCAGAAGAACTCGGTCCCGAACACCTTGGTGGCGCTCGAGTCGGCGGGATTCGCGGAGGCGCTGGTGACGGCCTTCCAGTTCATCAGCTTGAGGAACTCGAGGCGAGCGTGGACGCGCGCCAGGTTCACCCGGACCCACTCCTGGTCGATGACGCGACGGCCGTCGGCGAGCGTGGTCTCGGCCGCCCATCGCACGGTGTCCTCGTAGACCTTCTCGACCATGCCCGGCGGCGCGATCGCGACCCGCTCGTAGTTGAGCTGGTTGGTGATCAGCTTCCACCCCTTGTTGACCGCGCCGATGAGGGCCGAGCCCGGCACGCGCACGTTGTCATAGAAGGTGTTGGTGGTGCCCGAGTCGACCAACGTGTGGATGGTCGAGTACGAGAAGCCGGGCGCGGTGGTGGGCACCGCGAAGATGGAGATGCCCTTGTGCTTCGGGGCGTCGGGATCGGTACGGGCGGCGAGCCAGATGTAGTCGGCGTAGCCGGCCAGGCTGGTGTAGATCTTCTGGCCGGTGATCACCCAGTCGTCGCCGTCGCGCACCGCCCGGGTGCGCAGCGACGCCAGGTCGGTGCCGGACTGCGGCTCAGTGTAGCCGACGGCGAAGTGCATCTCGCCGCGCAGGATGCGCGGCAGGAAGAAGTGCTTCTGCTCCTCGCTGCCGAACGCCATGATCGTCTGCGCGATGGCGTTGATGGTGAGTGCCGGGATGGGCGCCATGGCGCGCCACGATTCGTCGTAGAAGACGAACTGCTCGGCGGGGCTGCGACCCTGGCCGCCGTACTCCACGGGCCACCCGATGCCGAGCCAGCCGTCGCGGCCCATCTTCCGGACGGCCTCGAGGCAGTGCGGTCCGCCGGTGTCACCGCGGGCGACCTCGGCTTCGACCTCGGGTGTCATGAGCGCGGCGAAGTAGGCGCGCAGCTCGGTGCGGAGGGCTTCCTGCTCGGGCGTGTATGCGATGTACATGGCGGACGTCGTTCCTCTTGGCCGCGTCTGGCGGTGCGCGAACTTGCCGCGCCGGAGCGGTCGACGTCAAACCGTCTGGGTGCGGTCGTCTACCGGTCGCTGGCCTCCGCGGCCCCAACGTGGAGCTGGCGGTCGTTACCGTCAGGACGACCGCTCACCGACGGGCGGCCGGGGGCTCGCCCCGGGCGACCTCCCCTGTTTCTGCGATGCTCCCTCAAGGAGGGGAGCCGCAACGGCTGACGCCTCGGGTGTTCTCGCGCTACGTCCGACGCATGCGAAGACACCTCACCGCACTCCTCGTCGCGACGCTGCTCCTCGTCCCGCGGGTCGGCCGCACGGCCGAGCCCGCGTTCGTCGTGAACCAGGCCACGAACGACGTCAGCGTCGTCGACCTCCAGACGGCGACCGTCGCCTTCACCTGGGGCACCAACTCGAACCCGCGCGCCATCGCCATCGCACCCAACGACCTGACGCTGTACGTGGCCGCCGGGAACGACGTCACGGTGATCGACGTGCTGCGCCCGGGGATGCGGGTACGGCTCGACGTCACGCTGCCGTTCATCGAGGCCACGGGCGTCGCGGTGAGCCGCGACGGCGGCAAGCTCTTCGTGATCCACCGCACGAACCTCCTGGCGAACCTGACGGCCGCCGTGACGATGATCGACCTCCAGGAGACGACGGTCGCCGCCTGCCTGCGCGACCGTACCGACCCGTGCACGCTCGGCGCCGGCGAGGTGCCCGTCGCGGTGCCCTTCACGAACCTCGTGCACGTGGCGGTGAGCCCATGGGACGGCTCGGTGTGGGTGATCAACACCGACGGCCGCATGGCGCGCGCCGCCACGCCGGGACAGAGCTTCGTCGAGGTGGCGACATCGGCGATGCAGCGTGCGCTCAATCCCGGCGGCATGGCGATCGGCGGCGACGGCAACGTCGCGCTGGCGGCGAACGGCAACTGCGGCGCGGCGGCGGCGTGCGTGAAGGTCGTCGTGCCGGGCCTTTCGAACATGCTCGTCACGCGCTCCGAGACGTTCGCCCGCCTCGGCCGTCTCGCGATCGGTGCGCCCACGGTGAACGGCAACCCCGTCCTGCTGTCGGTGCCGCCGTCGGCGATGCTGTCGCGCATCGCGGCGGGACCGCAGACGAACTTCGCCACCGGTCCCAATCCGGTGGCCGCCGGCGCCGGCGCGCTCGGCACGCTCTTCACCGTCAACGAGAACACCATGCCCGGCAACGGGACGGTCAGCGTCATCGGCACCCCGCTGCGCACCGTGACGGTGGGCTCGCTGCCGCGCGCTGCGGTCACGTCACCGCGGGAGATGCGGGGCATGCTGCGCGCCGAGCAGCGCGTACTGTCGTGGACCTACACCAATCCGTTCGGACAGATCGGCACCCCGCAGACGGTCCAGTTCCGCAACCGCGGCTTCGCACCGCTCACGGTGACGGGCGTGAGCATCCAGGGGGTCATGGGGCCGTTCGGTCCGAGCCCGGTCAATTTCACCGTCGGCGGCAACACCTGCGTCGGGGCGACGCTGGCGTTCCAGCAGACGTGCGACGTGACCGTCGGCTTCCGCTCGCGCCCCGCGCAGCCACCGTTCGGTTCCGGCGATCGTGCGACGCTGTCCCTCGTCAGCACCGCGTCGCACGCGGAGACGGTGACGCTGCTCGCGAGCTCGCGGCAGCTGTCGTTCCCGTAGGAGCGTCACGACCCGAAGCAGCAGATGCGCATGAGCGTCCTGACGCAGGTTCGCCGTCCGCCGGCGAACGCGTCCTGATCGGACCTTCAGGCGCGGCCCCAGATCGCCAGCTTGCTGGTACCTCAGCCACTATCCGGCTACCAATGGGTGGACGCTGGCGAGTCGCCGGCTGGGAGGTCCAACATGCGCATGACGTGGTTGCTCGTGCTCGCGGGCGTGACGCTCGGGCTGCTTCGACCCGTGCCGGCAGGCGCGATCGGGTTCGTCGACTCGCCGACGGTGTACTGCCGCAAGGTGAAGAGCAACGATTGCATCATCAACGTCGGCTACGCGTCGGTCGGTGCGGCACCGAACTACATCGTCGACATGTGGGTCTTCGTCGACGACGCACTCGTGTTCCACGCCAGCGGCTTCTTCCAGACGTCGATGTACGTGGACAACTCGTTCTTCGGCGAGGGTTTCCCGGTGAAGTGCGGAAACCCCGGAGCGACGCCGCCCCCCGCGGGAGTGTCGTTTCCGCTCACCTACGGATCGAGCTACCCGGTGACGATCCGAGCCCGCGACAGCGCCGGGCTGAGCTCTGCCAACTTCGCCACCGTAGTGTGCCCCGCGAAATGACGAAGGGAACGACCATGTCGAGATTCGCGATCCTGGTGGGATGTGCGACGCTCGTGCTGCTCGCTGCGACGGCCGCGCGCGCCACGGAGTGCGTGGGGCGCTGCGACGGCCCGGACGGTGCGGCGCGGGTGGTGTCGGCGGGAACGTGCGACGCGTCCGCCTCGTGCCGGGCCGGGTGTGACGCCAGCGGTCCCGGTGCCCCGCGGCCCTACGCCGACTGCGTCTCACCCGACATGCAGCAGCCCGTGCCGCGCCCGCAGGTGGCGGACCCCGGCGGCACGCGCGAGTAAGCGGCGGTCCGCAACCGAGGCCGGACGGACGAACGTCTCGGGGCTGCTCGAGCCCCACGGGTACGACTCGAGAATGGCCAATTGCGTATCCGCGCGGGAGCAGGTCGACGACGTTCCCGCGGGAACGTCGTCGGGCGACCAGACGCGCGCCATCGCCATCTCCAGCGCGCGACCGCGCGCTGGACGCGATCAGCGGGCTTCTATGCACGCGAGGCGAGGAGATCGGGGCGGTGGCCGGAGACGACACGTAGGCGGCCCCAGCGAAATGGCCACACGAATCCGCAAACCGTTCGGGTGCGACGGTCGGGCTCGAATGGGGTCGTCCGCGGCCCAGGCGAACGTCCGAGAGCCGAGATTCGTAGGCTTCCGCAGATGTCGTCCATCCAGGACGACATGCAGACGCGACGAGGCAGCCCTCTGACGTCCGCCGCGGCGGGGTGCACCTGAATGGTGCACCCCGCCGTGAGCGTCACGGCAGATTCGCCTGCTTCGGCGGCGCCGACGGCGGCGGCTCCTGCTCGTAGTGAATCGCGACGGCCGCCGACCAATCCGCGCCGGTGTTCGTGATGTCGCCGGCGTTGCTGCTGTTCGCGTCGGTGAGGCGTCCGCTCTGCGTCCCCTCCTTCCACTTGCCGTCCTTCTCCGGGTTCGCGCACGGGTCGGGACAGTAGGCGAGGTAGCGCCAGCGGAGCGTCCAGGTGATCGCCTGGTCGCGGTCGAGGTCGCTGTCGTGGTCGGAGTAGTAGTGGACCTTCACTGTGTAGTCGCCGAGGAGGTCCGGCGCCTCGGTAGCGTCGGTGTAGAGGGTCCTCGTCTTGAGCTTGGCGTAGTAGTGCTCCGGACCGCGCCCGGACGTGTCATCGACATCGAGATAGGGGTGCTCGGCACTCGTGCCGCGGCGGTGCGAGTAGTAGACCGTGTCGCCGAGCTTGCCGCTGCCGGCCGGACCATCGGGTTCCTTCACGTAGAGGTCCACGTCGCTATTGTCCTGCGCCCACGCGAGCTCGACGGTGAGCGCACCGGGCGAGGCAGTCGATTCAATGATGTTGCGATAGAACCCGGCCCAGTAGTCGACCGCCGTCGACACCCAGGGCTCGTAGCGCCCGGCGACGATCGCAACCTCGTTCTCGCCCTGCGGGATGGGCACGACGACATCGAAGGTCCCGTCGCCGAGGAGCCAGCCATTGTTGACGGCGGTGCTGTAGACGTTCCACCCGACGACCACGGCAGCGCTGCTGACGGCGCAACAGAAGCTCTGCGCCAGGCCGCCAAGGACCGTGCCCTGGATGCGGACCGCGGTGTCGGCGGTGACGAACTTGTGCTCGCCCGTCTGCGGGCTGACGTCGTCCTTCACCGGCTCGTCGTCGTTCGCACCACGGATGGACGTGATGTTGATCCGCGGGATGATGGTGTCGTTGCGGAAGCTCTGATCGGCGGCCGCCTTGACGTCGTCGAGCAGCTTGCCGCTCACCGCACTGTAGTACCCGAGGACCGTGAAGTTGTTGTACTGCGGCCCGCTCCCGTCGTCGTTGCCGGGGAACGGGTCGAATCCCGCCGCGGAGTTCCAGATGATCCGCCGCTCGTCTCCCGGGTGGTTTGGGTCGTAGGTCGCGAACACGACGTTGCCCACGTAACCCTGCGGCACGGTGGCCCGGTAGATGAGGACCGCATGGTTGGCGTGCGCCTGCTCAGTGACGAGCCGGCCGAGCGTGTCGATGAACGACTCGGTGACGCGCATGACGACGGGCCGCTGCGTGAGCCACAAGGCTCCGACGATCGTGCGCATGACGCCACTCGCGCTGATCGGACTCGCCAGGATGTCGGCGAGCGATCGCCACGAGCCGTTGAGGCCGTACTGGATGCGGGACGTGTATTCGATGGCGACCACGTCATCGACCCACGTCGGCGTGCGCGCCGCGGCGAAGTTCGGCCAGTTGTCGAGATACGCCTGGCGGAGCGGCGGCGCGAAGCCGCGCTGGAAGTAGTGCTTGGCGGCGGCGGACATGCCGAGACAGCTCCCGCCGCGATTCTCGTCGTAGTAGGAGCCTTCGTTCGGAATGTTCCAGCCGTTCGCCGCCGACGTGAAGCCCGTATTGACGATGTTCATCGGATTCGGCGTCGGCAGGACCCAACTGATGGCCCAGAGCGCCACCGCGCTGGACTCGTCGATGTCGATGTTCGGACGTGGTGCGGCGCGCTGTGGCGCCGCCGTCGATATCTCCGGCGCGACGTCGCCGAAGGCCCGCAGGAGGAACGTGACGGTGTGGTTGGTGAAATCCTGCGCGACGAAGCCGGCCGCCTCGAGCGGACCGTCGGCCACCCGCGCGTAGAACCGTACCCACTCCTCGCCCTCCGCCGGGGGCGTGTAGGGGAGCGTCACGGTGGCCGGCAGGTCGAGCAGGCGATACGCGTTGAAGCGCTCGGATCCCGTCGCGCGGATGCGGATCACCTTGCTGACGACGGCGGCGCCGGGCGGCAGATCCGTCGCCCCCATCACGTCGGCGTATTCGACCGTGAACGTGACGTCGTCCGGCGCGGCCCCGGGAGGAACCTCGATGACGAGGCCGACGAGCGGGCTCGTCGGGTCGGTCACGGCGATGGTCCCACCCTCGACGCCGACGGTGGCCTGCCCGAGCGGGACCTCCGTGTACCCGCCCGGCGTGATGACCGGAAGGTTACCCCTGCGCCCGGCGACCCGCCGGCGCACGCGCTTCACCGTGGCGGCGCCGCGCAGCGTGGAGCAGCTCGCCGCATCGATGCGGGCGATCAGGCGCACCTTTCCCGGGAGCCCCGCGCACGACTTCCAGCGTGCCTTCACGATCGTGGCCTTCCGGGCTGCCTTCACCTGCCCCTGCACGGGCTCACAGCCGCTGTCGATGGACACGACTCCATTCTCCGCGACGACGACGGCGTCGCCGCCGACCTCGCGCTGGGCCCCGACCAGGCGGGGCCCGTCGACCACGAACCGCCCCCCCGGACACGCGACCGACGCCGGCTTCTTCACGGCGATAGCGTCCGACGTGGATCCGATCAGGAGGGCGACGAGCAGGTAAATCGCGAGGGACATGACAATGCCCTTCTGCTGCAAGACCCGCACCAGAGCGGCTCGCCGCTACAACCTCCGTGCAGGGCCTCCGTCGATTCCGAGCGACCTGAAATGACGGGTCGACGGGTTCCTGCTTCTGGTACGCGCGGCGGACCGAATGCCTTCGCCGGCCAACGGACTACGGCCGCTCCGTCTCCGTGATCGGCCCGCTGGCGGCCCGAGCTGCTGCCGCCACGGCTCCGGGCATCGACATGCGGGACGTCATGCAAACAACCTAGCGCTGTCCGATGCCGATGGAGCGCCGCACCAGCCAGAACCGCTATCCAGGTCCAGGACCCGGACGGCGGTCCGAACGCATTGAGAAAGTGGAGGCGGGGGGAATCGAACCCCCGTCCGAAAGTGCCTCCGCGGACGCGTCTACGAGCGTAGCCTGTGTTTTGATGTCGCCGTGAGAACTCCCCAGGCAGGATTTCTCACGGCCATCCGGTGTTCTGTCTCAGCCCCTCGTCCCCACCGGCATGGCGAGGGGCCCAGCCCGAGGAAATGACGCTTCGTCCGGCCCTACGGGCGCAGACCGGGGAAGCGTGGTCACCTAATTAGGCGGCCAGTGCGTAGTTGTTGTCTGCAGTTAAGCAGTCCAGGCCTTTTTGACGAGGTGACCAGGAACCCCGGCTCGCAACGTTCGTTTCCTCACCCCCGTCGAAACCAGATCGCCCCCAAACCAACGATTGCATCGCGACTATAGGGACGGTCTCTCCCACCCGCAACCCGTCTAGGCACGCGTCCCCCCGCTGCTAGCCTCCAAGACAGGAGGACCACACCATGACCAAGCATCCCATGCTCATCCTCGCCGGCGTCCTGATGGTCGCCGCACCCGCCCTGGCAGAGCGCACGATCACCGAGCGCATGCACCGCCAGGACGACCGCATCGACAACGGCGCCGAGGACGGCAAGCTCACGCCCAAGGAGTACGACAAGCTCGAGCACCGCGAGGACGTCGTCCAGGACAAGCGCGCCGAGGCCCGCGAAGACGGGGTGGTCACCCACCACGAGCGCAAGGCGATCCGCCGCGCCCAGGACAAGACCGGCGCGATGATCCGCAAAGAGAAGCACGACGGCCAGGAGATGCGCTGAGCCGACGGAACGGTCGATGCGGGAGCGGCCCCCGCAGATGCCATCGCATCCAGCATCCGATGATCCCGCCGCACGCCCTTTTGTCATCGTTTCTCGACGGTTCAGGTGGTATCTCTCCCACCCCGGCTGTGAATCCATGGAACAGTCGGCAATGAGGCCCGCGGTCCCCCCGCGGCCACCCGTCAACGGGAGACGACATGCGACGAGACCCCCGCCGACCGTTCCTCCTGGCCGCCCTGGTGCTGGGGGCGCTCGTGCCCGCCGCACGGGCCGACTTCGTGAACTTCGAGACCGGGCAGGTCCGGCCGATGGCGATGTCGCCCGACGGCAGCCGCCTGTTCGCGGTGAACACGCCGGACGACCGCCTGGAGGTGTTCGCCATCGACGCCGGCGGACTCACCCACACCGGCTCGGTCAGCGTCGGCCTGCAGCCGGTCGCGATCGCGGCTCGCACCGACGGCGAGGTCTGGGTCGTCAACCACCTCTCCGACTCGATCAGCATCGTCGACGTCGCCTCGTCCCCGCCCCGCGTCGTCCGCACCATCCTCACCTGCGACGAGCCACGTGACATCGTCTTTGCCGGTCCCGGCAACGCGCGCGCCTTCGTCACCACGGCGCGACGCGGCCAGAACTGCCCGGTGAGCTTCAACCCGAGCCAGGAAGGCACCCCACGCGCCATCGTCCAGGTGTGGGACGCCACCGCGCTCGACGGCACGCTCGAAGGCACGCCCATCGCCAACATCGAGCTGTTCGGCGACACGCCGCGCCCGCTCGCGCGCAGCGCCGACGGCAACACCGTCTACGCCGGCATCTTCCAATCCGGGAACCAGACGACGGCGATCAACGAGGGCGCCATCTGCGACGGCGGCGAAGACGCCTCGCCCTGCGGCGCCTTCCAGCCCGGCGGCCTGCCGGCCCCGAACATCAACGTCGAGGGCCTGCCCGGCCCCGAGGTCGGCATGATCGTCAAGTTCAACCAGACGACGAACCTCTGGGAGGATCCGCTCGGTCGCGATTGGAGCGGCGTGATCCGCTTCGAGCTTCCCGACCTCGACGTCTTCGCCATCGACGCCGCGGCGCTGCTCCCCGTCGAGACGGCGAGCTTCGCCCACGTCGGCACCGTGCTCTTCAACATGGTGACGAACCCCGTCACCGGCACCGTCTACGTCAGCAACACCGAGGCGAAGAACGAGGTGCGCTTCGAGGGACCCGCGGCGACGTTCGGCAACACCACCGTCCAGGGCCGCCTGCACGAGGCACGCATCACCGTCATCGACAACGGTGGCGTCCATCCGCGGCACCTGAACAAGCACATCGACTATTCGATCCGGCCCGCGCCGGCGGGCGTGAAGCAGCACAGCCTCGCGACGCCGCTCGAGATGGCCGTCAGCAGCGACGGCAGCACGCTCTATGTCACGGCCTTCGGCTCCAGCAAGATCGGCGTCTTCGACACCGCGGCGCTCGAGGCCGACACGTTCACGCCGAGCGCCGCCGATCACATCACCGTCAGCGGCGGCGGCCCGACGGGCATCCTGCTCGACGAGGCGCGGAACCGGCTCTACGCCTTCACCCGCTTCGACGACTCGATCTCCGTCGTCGACCTGACGACGCGCACCGAGACGGCCCACCTGCCCGTCTACAACCCGGAGCCGCCGACCATCGTCGCCGGCCGGCCGTTCCTCTACGACGCCAACCTGACGTCGAACAACGGCGAGGCGTCGTGCTCGAGCTGCCACGTCTTCGGCGACCTCGACAGCCTCGGCTGGGACCTCGGCGACCCCGACGGCGTCGTCATCCCGAACCCCATCCCCACCCGCATTCCCCCGCTGCCCGGCACGTTCGTCGACAACCACCCGCTGAAGGGTCCGATGACGACGCAGAGCCTGCGCGGCATGGCCAACCACGGCTCGATGCACTGGCGCGGCGATCGCACCGGCGGCAACGACCCGGGCGGCGATCCGTTCGACGAGGTGGTGGCCTTCACGAAGTTCAACCCCGCCTTCGTCGGTCTCGTCGGCCGCGACGCCGAGCTCACCGACGAGCAGATGCTGGCGTTCACCGAGTTCATCCTCACCGTCACCTACCCGCCGAACCCGATCCGCCGGCTGAACCAGACCCTCGCCAACGCCGAGCAGCTCGGACGCGACCTGTACTTCGGCCGCATCACCGACGCCCTCTTCAACTGCAACGGCTGCCACACCCTCGACCCCGGCGCGGGGTTCTTCGGCAGCGACGGCTTCAGCACGTTCGAGGGCGAGACCCAGATGTTCAAGGTCCCGCACCTCCGCAACGTCTACACCAAGGTCGGCATGTACGGCCGGCCGGGCGAGAACGTGAACCTCGGACCGCAGGTGCGCGGCTTCGGCGTCCTGCACGACGGCAGCATCGACACCGTGCGCCGATTCCTCGGTGCGAGCGTCTTCAGCCTGACGAACCAGGAGCAGAACCAGCTCGAGCGCTTCGTCTTCGTGATGGACTCGAACATGGCGCCGATCGTGGGCCAGCAGATCACGCTCACGTCCACGAACGCGCTCACCGTCACGCCGCGCATCGACCTCCTGCTGCAGCGTGACGACGCCCTCGAGTGCGAGGTGGTCGTGAAGGGCACGATCGGCGGCGTCGCGCGCGGCGCGTACCGTCTGCCCGACGGCAACTTCCAGCTCGACCGCGCCGCCGAGATCATCGACGACGCCAGCCTCCGCGCCCTCGCCGCGACGCCGGGCCAGGAGCTCACCTACACCTGCGTACCGCCCGGCTCGGGCGCCCGCATCGGCGTCGATCGTGACGAGGACGGCTTCTTCGACCATGACGAGCTCGACGGTGGCAGCGATCCCGCCGACGCCACCGACGTGCCGATCCCCGCCACCCTCGTGCGCGCGAACAGCCTCACGCTGGGGGATGATGCGACGCCGCCGTTCACCGCAGCGAAGCGCAAGCTGTCCTTGCGCTCGGCCACCTATCAGGGGACGCCGAGCGGCGTCGTGACGCCCGCCTGGGACAGCCCCGGCGACCCGACGCTCCACGGCGCGCGACTGGTCGTCTACGACGCCGACGGCGGACCCACCCTCGTGACCGTCACCCTTCCGGCCACGGGCTGGCAGCGGATCGGCTCGGTGACGTCACCGGGCTACAAGTACGTCGACAAGAAGCAGGTCGCCGGCCCCATCACCGCGGTCACCCTCCGCAACGGCACGCTCAGCGTGAAGGGCCGCGGCGCGGCGCTCTATCCGCTGTCGGCCGCACCGCAGGGCAGCGTCGCCGTCCGCCTCGATCTCGGTACCGCGGTGCGGTTGTGCATGGCGGCACCCGCCAAGAGCCCGGCCAATCGCAACGACACCACCGCCAGGTTCGTCGGCGCTCGCAACACGCCGGCCCCGGCGAGCTGTCCTCCGCGGCCATAGATTGCGGGCTGGTCCTCCATCACCCGGCTGATAGGCAGGGTGGTGGAGGATATCCCGTATGTCTCGACTGTTCGTCGCCACCGTCGTCGCCACCACCCTGTTCGCCCACTCCGCGCACGCGCTCGTCCTGTGCGCGCCCAAGAAGGGCCAGGGCGCGCTCAGCGTCCGCAACAGCTGCAAGAAGAACCAGACCGTCATCGATCCCGCGTCGATCGGGCTCGAAGGCCTGCAGGGACCGCAGGGGCCCAAGGGCGACGATGGGCAGGTCGGCCCCGTCGGCGTCAGCGGCTACGAGATCGTGAGCTCGACCCAGGCGACCGTCTTCGTCGAGAACAGCGGCGGCATGCCGGGGCTCAGCGCCGTCGTCACGCAGCCCTGCCCCGACGGCAAGCGCGCCGTCGGCGGCGGCGTCGATCTGTCGGCGACGGACAAGGGCGCGCTGCGCGACGTCGGCCCGGTCGTCAGCCAGCCGACCGCGGACGGCACCGGCTGGGAGGTGCAGCTCTTCAACAAGAGCGTCTCCTTCGACACCAACGCCGAGGTCGTCGTCACCGTCGCGTGCGTGAACGTCGACTCGTAAGCTGGTCACGCGCGCCGGCGACGGTATAGATACGCGCCATGGAGCCCACCGTCCTCGCCGATGGTCTCGAGTTTCCCGAAGGTCCCGTCTGGCTCGGACCCGGGCGCGTCGCCTTCACGCAGATCCGTGGCCAGTGCGTCTCGCTGTACGAGAACGGCGCGGTGCGGAAGATCGCCGACACCGGGGGCGGCGCCAATGGCGCCACCCTCGGACCGGACAACGCGCTCTACGTCAGCAACAACGGCGGCCTGTCGCTCGGCCACGAGGGCCCCTGGTTCGCGCCCGAGCCGATTCCCGGTCGCATCCAGCGGGTAACGCTTGCCGGCGAGGTGCGCGACGTCGCGACCAACCTCCCCGGCAAGCCGCCGAACCGGCCGAACGACCTCTGCTTCGGCCCCGATCGCCTGCTCTACTACACCGATCCCCACAACTGGGAGGACCTCGCCAACCTCGGCACCGGCCGCGTCGGCCGCACCACGCTCGACGGCAAGGTCGAGCTCGTCGCCGAGATCCCGGGCTTTCCGAACGGCATCGCGTTCGGCCCCGACAACCGGCTCTACGTCGCGCAGAGCATGATGCAGACGATCCTCGTGCTGGCGGCCAAGCCCGGCGCGGTCCCGACCGAGTTCGCGAAGCTTCCCACCGGCTACCCCGACGGCTTCTGCTTCGATCGCGACGGCCGCCTCTACGTCGCCGGCAGCCTGGGCGACGTCCTGGTCGTCTTCGCCCCCGACGGCACGCAGGAGCAGGTCATCGACATGGGCAGCGGCACCGAGCCCACCAACTGCTGCCTCGGCGACGGCGTTCTCTACGTCACGCTCTCGGGCACGGGCCAGCTCGTCACCCTGCCCATCAACGCGCCCGCGCTGCCCCTGTACCCCGCCTCACGGTAGAGCGCCGCGACTCACGCGCTTCCCTGGTTGAACCGCGGGCGTCGCTTCTCGAGAAACGCCTGCATGCCTTCGCGCTGGTCCGGCGTACCCATCGTCGCGAGGACCGCCCGTCGTTCGTCGGCGATGCTCTCCTCGAGTGACTTCTCCGCGGCGCCGACGATGCAGCGAAGCATCTCCGCGACGGCGAGCGCCGGCATCTCCGCGAGCTCGCGCGCGAGGCCATGCGCGCGCTCGAACAGCTCGTCGATCGGCCACGTTTCGGCGACGAGCCCGATTCGGAGCGCTTCGGGGCCCGATACCTTCTTCGCGCGCAGGATCATGTCGAGGGCGTGATCGCGGCCGACGCAACGCGTGAGTCGCGCGCTTCCGCCCCACGCGGGTACGGTCCCGAGATCGAGCTCTGGAAGCCCGATCTTGCAGCCCTCGGTCGCCGCGAGACGAAAGTGGCACGCGAGCGGCAGCTCGAGCCCTCCACCGAGACAGTAGCCATACAACACGGCAACGACCGGCTTCGACAGGTGCGCGATCGCGTCGAGCACGCGCAGGCGCTGGTCGAAGAGGGCCTCGAGACTCCCCTTGCGAGCAACCCCCTCCGGGAGCTGCTTCAGGTCCATGCCCACCGAGAAGTGCTCGGTCCCCGCGCCGCGAATGACGACGGCGCGCACGCCGGGGTCGTCGGCGATCCGCCCGACCTCCGCCTCCAGCGCGTCCATGAAGTCGAGGCTCATGCGGTTCCGCGGCGGATCGTTGATCAGCAACGTCTCGACCGGTCCATCGCGCTGGATGAGCAAGGGGACGGACATCGGCATGCCTTTCAGCAGTCGGGACGACGCTAGCGCCCGCGCCGCCCAGCGGCCATCGCGCGATCCACGTCGCGCTTTTCGCTGCGCTCGCGGATCGCGTCGCGCTTGTCGTGCAGCTTCTTGCCGCGCGCGAGACCGAGCTCGACCTTGGCGCGGCCGTTCACCCAGTAGAGGCGCAGGGGGATCAGGGTCAGGCCGCGCTCCTTGATCTTGCTGGTGAGCTTGTCGATCTCGCGCCGGTGGAGCAGCAGCTTCCGCTGGCGCTCGGGCTCGTGCCCGAACTGACTCGCGGGCCCGTAGACGTTGATGTGCGCACCGACGAGGAAGAGCTCGTCGCCGGTGAAGCGCGCGTAGGCGTCCTTCAGGACGACCCGGCCCTCGCGCAGCGATTTCACCTCGCTGCCGACGAGGGCCAGGCCGGCCTCGATCTTCTCGTCGATGTGGTACTCGAAGAAGGCCCGCCGGTTGACGGTGATGTCGCGATGGCGGGCCGGGTCGGTCATCCTGCGATCCGCAGCGGCGGCTCCACGCGCGCCGGCATGCGCGGGCCGGGCACCTCCGCCCGCTTCTCGCGGATGCGGTTGTCGGCGTCGACGAAGACGACCTTCGGCTCGTGCTTGCGCGCCGCGTCCTCGTTCATCCAGGTGTAGGCGGCGATGATGACGAGATCGCCCTTGGTGACCATGTGTGCGGCGGCGCCGTTGACGCAGATGACGCCGCTGTCGGGCGGGCCCTCGACCACGTAGGTCTCGAAGCGCGTGCCGCTGGTGACGTTCCACACGCACACCGCCTCGTTCGGCAGGAGATCGGTGGCGTCCATGAGATTGCGATCGATGGTGATCGAGCCTTCGTAGTCGACGTCGGCCTGGGTGACGGTGGCGCGGTGGATCTTTGCCCGCATCATCTTTCGGGTCATGGGTTGGTTCCCCCTGCAGTGAGCACGCGATTGTCGATGAGCCGAACGCCTCCCACCCAGACTGCCAGGGCGAGCAGCGCCGGTGCCGTCACCTCCTCCACCGCCACCAACGTCTCCGGATCCCGGAGCTCTGCATACTCGAGCCGCGCCTGCGGCTCGTCCGCGATGACGGCCGTCACACGGCCGATGATCGCCTGCGCATCGTGCTCGCCCTGGGCGAGCGCAACCGATGCCGCATCGAGCGCCCGGGGTACGCAGCGCGCGGCGATCCGCGCGTCGGTCCCGAGCAGTCGGTTCCGGCTGGACAGCGCCAGCCCGTCGGGCTCGCGCACCGTGGGCACGCCCACGATGTCGATGCCGAAATCGAGATCGACGGTCATCCGCCGGATGACCGCCAGCTGCTGATAGTCCTTCTCGCCGAAGAGCGCGCAATGCGGCCGCACGGCGTGGAACAGCTTGGTCACGACCGTCGTGACGCCACGGAAGTGGCCCGGTCGCTGTGCGCCGCAGAGCGGCTCGGTGATGCCGGCGACGTCGACGCCGCTGGCGAAGCCCTCGGGATACATGCGTGGTGCCGCCGGCGCGTAGACGACGTCGGCGCCCGCCGCGGCGCACATCGCCGCGTCGGCCTCGATGGTCCGCGGGTAGCGGTCGAAGTCGTCGCGACGGTTGAACTGGATCGGGTTCACGAACACCGACACGACGACGCGATCGGCGCGCCGGCGTGCCTCGGCCACGAGCGCCATGTGGCCCTCGTGCAACGCCCCCATCGTGGGCACCAGGGCGATGCGCTGCCCGGCCTCGCGCTCGCCGTCGGCCCACGTCTGCATGGCCACGGGCTCGGTGATGGTCTGCATGATCAGCTGGCCTGCGCGACACGCGTCAGGGCGTGGAACGAATGCACGTCGGTGGGGAAGACGCCGCCCTTCACCTCGCGCACGTAGTCGGCAGCAGCCGACGAGACGGCGGCGCTGAGGTCGACGTAGGCCTTGGCGAATTTCGGCGCCCGCTCGGAGAGGCCGAGCAGGTCGTGCAGCACCAGCACCTGGCCGTCGCAGTGGACGCCGGCGCCGATGCCGATGGTGGGGATCTCGAGCTCGCCCGTGATCTCGGCGGCGAGGTCGAGCGGGATGCCTTCGAGGACCACGGCGAACGCGCCGGCGTCCTGCACCGCGCGCGCGTCGTCGAGCACGCGCTCGCGACCGCCGGCCTCGTGGCCGTGACGGCGCCCCTGTACCTTGTGCCCGCCCATGCGGTGCACCGACTGCGGGGTCAGACCGACGTGACCCATCACCGGGATGTCGACCGAGGAAATGGCCGCGATGGTGTCGGCCATGCGGACGCCGCCCTCGAGCTTGACGGCGGCGGCGCCGCCCTCCTTCACCAGACGGACGGCGTTGTCGACCGCGCGGTCGGGGCTGGACTGGTACGCGCCGAAGGGAAGATCACCCACCACCAGCGCACGCCGTGCGCCGCGCGCCACCAGGCGCGTGTGGTAGACCATCTCGTCGAGCGTGACCGGCAGGGTGGTGTCCTGCCCCTGCATGACCATGCCCAGCGAGTCGCCCACGAGGAGCAGCTCGACGCCGGCTGCGTCGAGCAGTCGGGCAAAGGTCCAGTCGTAGGCGGTCACCATCGTGACGCGCTCCCCCGCCGCCTTCATCCGCCCCAGCTCCGGAACCGTGATGCGCTTCGTCTCCATGCTTGAAGGCCTCCTCGAACCGAGGGTTCGGGAGGCCACATGGAGCGGGTGCGTCTGGAGAGCGTCCCGTCGCCGTCCGTGCTGATCCCCGGCAGGTTCGCTCGGGGTCGTCGGTCGTCGCTGGGAAGTGTCGTTGCTCGCCGTGAGCTCGCGCCGTGTTGCCTGCCGTCTCGGTCCGTTCAATCCCCGCCCACGATGGGTCGGGGTCGCTACTTGGATCCAAGCGGAATGTAGTGCTGTACCCCCTGCCGCATGCCCCGGATCTCGCGCAGTAGGTCTGCCAGGTCACCGCCGTGCTCGACGAAGTCGATCTCGGAGCAGTTGACCACGAGAAGCGGGGCCTCGGTGTAGTGGTGGAAGAAGCTTCGGAATGCCTCCGTCAGCCGTTCGAGATAGTCCTGGGTGATGCCACGTTCGAAGTCCCGTGCCCGCTTGTGGATGCGCTTGAGGAGCACGTCGGGCCGGGCCTCGAGATAGATGACGAGATCCGGACGCGGAATCTGTCGGTCGAGGAGCTGGAATATCTGCCGGTAGAGGGCGAGTTCGTCGGGGCCGAGGGTGACGCCGGCGAAGATGCCGTCCTTCGCGAACAGATAGTCGGCGACGGCACCCGAGGCGACGCCGGTCTCGGCCACCTCACGCTGCTGGCGATAGCGCTCGAGCGTGAAGAAGAGCTGCGCCTGCAAGGCATGTCGATCGGGATCGTCGTAGAACTTCCTCAGAAACGGATTGTCGTCCACTCCTTCGAGGATGAGCCGCGAGCCGAACTCGGTGGCAAGGCGACGAGCGAGGGCGGTCTTCCCGACCCCGATCGGCCCCTCGACTGCAATGTAGCGTGCCGCCGTCCGGTCCGCCGCCATCCCCACCTACTCCAAAGCCGTTACCACGCGCTCGAAGGTCGTGTCTAGTAGAACTTCGTTCGATGGACTATATGCGCGACCCCATGCCGACCGCGGTGCTTCGACGGACTGTCGCAGGGCTCTTCATGGTCGGCATTCCCGGGCTCACCCTCGACCCGGCGACCTGCGAGTTCCTCGACGAGTACCCCGTCGGCGGCATCATCCTCTTCAAGCGCAACGTCCGGTCCGCCACCCAGCTGCGCCGCCTGGTGGCCGCGATCCACGAGACCGGCGCCGGCGTCACGCCGCTGGTCGGCATCGACCACGAGGGCGGCCGCGTCCATCGCCTGTGTCCGCCGTTCACGCATTTCCCGCCCATGCGCACCGTCGGCGCCGCGAAGGACGTCAAGCTCGCCGAGGCCGTCGGGCGGGCGATGGGCCGCGAGCTCGCCGCCGTCGGCATCGATCTCGATTTCGCCCCCGTGCTCGACGTCTGGTCGAACCCGCGCAACCAGGTCATCGGCGACCGGGCCTTCGGCACCACGCCGGCCGCCGTCGCGCGCTACGCCCTGCCCTTCGCCCGCGGCCTGCTGCGCGGCGGGGTCATCCCGTGCGGCAAGCACTTCCCCGGCCACGGCGACACCGTCGGCGACTCGCACTTCGTCCTGCCCCGCGTCCGCAGCAGCCGGGCCGCCCTCGGCCGCGTCGAGCTGCCCCCCTTCGTGCGCGCCATCGCCGCCGACTTCCCAGCGCTCATGACGGCCCACGTCGTCTACCCGGCGCTCGACCGACGGCCGGCCACCCTCTCCCGCCGCATCGCCCACGATCTGCTGCGCACGCGGCTCGGCTTCACGGGCGTGCTCTTCAGCGACGACCTCGAGATGCGCGCCGTCGCCGGGCGCCATCCGCCGGCACGGCTCGCTCCGGCGGCACTCCGCGCGGGCTGCGACATGCTGCTGGTCTGCCAGTCGCTGGCCGTCGCCGCCGAGGCCATCGAGGGCACGGTGCGCGCCGTCGAGCGCGGACGCCTCGACGGCGACGCCGTCGCGACGTCGCTCGCCCGCATCCAGCAGCTCCGCCGCCGGCTCGCGCGACGGCGCCCGAAGACGACCCTCACGTGGCCGCCGCATGCGCGCCTGGCGCGCCGTCTCGCCGCGAAGGGCTAGCTGCTGCGGCGCCGCTTCGTCGCGGTGGTCTTGCGCGGCTCGGCGACCTTGGTCTTGGCCGCCTTCGTCGTCGTGGCCTTCGTCGTCGGTGCCTTCACCAGCTTGGCGAGCGAGCGGCCCATGGGCGCCCGCGCGACGCCGCGCTCGGTGATGATGGCGGTGATCAGCTCGCTCGGCGTGACGTCGAAGGCCGGGTTCGCGATCTTGATGCCGCTCGGCGAGATCTGCTTGTCGAACAGGTGCGATATCTCGCGCGGCGAGCGCTCCTCGATGGGAATCTGCTCGCCGCTCGGGCAGGCCAGGTCGACGGTGGACGTGGGCGCCGCGACGTAGAACGGGATCGCGTGCCGGTGCGCCACGACCGCATGCGTGTACGTGCCGATCTTGTTGGCGACGTCGCCGTTGGCAGCGACGCGATCGGCACCGACCACGACGCAGCTGATCTTCCCGCGCTGCATGAAGTGCGCGGCCATGCTGTCGGTGATGAGCGTCACCGGGATGCGATCGCGCTTGAGCTCCCAGGCGGTGAGCCGCGCGCCCTGCAGGAACGGCCGCGTCTCGCACGCCACCACCTGGATGCGCTTGCCGGCATCGCGCGCGGCCCGGATGACGCCGAGGGCGGTGCCGTAGCCCGCGGTGGCGAGCGCACCCGCGTTGCAGTGCGTGAGGATGGTGGCGCCGTCCTCGATGAGCTCGGCACCGAACTCGCCCATGCGACGGTTGGCCGCGATGTCCTCGTCGTGCATCGCGAGCGCCTCGCCCTCGAGGAGCGTGCGCAGCGTGTCGATGGGGCGATGCTGATTGCGCTGGAAGACGCCGCGCATGCGCTCGATGGCCCAGAACAGGTTCACCGCCGTGGGCCGCGTGACCGCGAAGGTGCGGCACAGACGCTCGAAGTCGCGCTGCAGATCGCCCGGACGCAGCGTGCGCGCCCCCAAGGCGATCCCCATGGCGGCTGCGACCCCGATGGCGGGTGCGCCGCGGATCACCATGTCCTTGATGGCCTTCGCCACCTCACGGTGGTCGCGATAGACCCGATAGACTTCCCGCGTCGGTAGCAGACGCTGGTCGATCATGACCACGCTGCCGTTCTTCCATTCGATGGTTCGTACCGCCATGTCTCAGTTCCGGAGGCGAAGTGTACCGGATTCGCTCCGCACGTGACAGCAAATTCCGCGCGGCCTTGACGCTCGCACAGGCCGCCGCTACAGGGCCTGCGTGAGCGAGTACTCGCAGACGTATTCGACGACGGTCGCGGGCTCGATCGACGACTGTTTCGCGGTCTTGATCGACTTCCCCGACTACGTGCGGTGGTCGTCCCCCATCACCACGTGCCGCGTCCTCGAGTCGTACCCCGATGGGCTGCCGAAGCGTGTCGAGTTCGCACTCGACATGACGCTCAAGACCATCCGCTACGTCCTCGACTACACCTACGACCGCCCGCACGGCGCGAGCTGGACGCTGGTCGAGGGCGACGTGAAGGACGTCGAGGGCTCGTATCGCTTCACACCCGAGGGCGACCACGTCACCGCCACCTGCACGCAGGCGATCGATCTCGGTTTCTGGGTGCCCGGTTTCATCCGCAGCACCTTCGAGAAGAAGGCGCTGCACGACTCCGTCGAGGAGTTCCGCGCCGCGGTCGAGCAGCGTAGCGGCCGCGCGTGAGCGCACCGGGGTACTACCCGAGCCCGTGGCCCGGCGAAGACGGCGGGCCGACGCGGCAGGCCGCACCCGACGGCCCCGGTCTCGGGCTGCGTCCCGGCGAATCGCTCGCCGTCACCGCACGCCCGGCGCCGGGCGCCACCATGGTCGTGCTGCGCGCGCCCGGCGAGGTCTTCCTCACCGGCCAGACCTTCGGCCCCGACGCCGAGGCGTGGGTCGAGCGCCTCGACCCGACGACCCTCGCCCCGTTCGCGCGCTCGCCCTCGCTGGCCGCGGGACCCTGGTGGCCGGGCGGCATCGTCGCGCACGCCAACGGCTCCCTCTACGTGACGTGCGGGCGCTGGTGTCATCGCCTCGACACCGACTGCCAGCCGCTCGCGAGCCGCGCGCTGCCGCAGGCGCGTCCCTACAACTCGCTGGTCGTCCTGCCCGACGGCGTGCTCGTCATGAAGGACTTCATCCGTGACGGCAGCGACCGCTCGCGCCTCGTCGTGCTCGAGCCCGAGCGTCTCGAGCCGCTCGGTCCCGAGATCGAGATGCCCGAGGCCTCGATCGCGCGTCTGAGCGCCGACGGCTCCACCGTCTACGTCGTCGGCGAGCACACCGCGTTCCGCTACCACTGGGACGGCGCCTGCCTCGTGTACGACAGGGACTGGCGCGTTCCCTATCGCTGCTTCGTCGACCAGTCGTACGGCTGGGATCCGGTGCTCGCCGGCGAGCACATCTGGTTCATGGACAACGGCGATCATCGCTTCAACGGCACGATGCGCGGCGCCGGCGTCGCCACCGGCCCGGTGCATCTCGTACGCGCCTCGCTCGCCACCGGCGACTTCGAGCTGGTGCCGGTGAGCGACCTGCCGGCGGGCGCCATCACGAACCCGCCGATCTACGACCCCGAGCGCCGCATCGCGGTGGCGTACGACTCGGCCAACGGCATCCTGGCGGCGTTCCGCTTCACCGACGGCCGGCTCGTGCCGCTGTGGTCGCGTCACTACGGCACCGCGAGCCACCTGCTCCGCTACCCGGATACCGGCGAGCTCGTCGTCAACGACCACGGCGACGGCGGCGACGACGTGGTCGTGGTCGACATCGAGAGCGGCGTGGAGCGCGCCCGCGCCGCCACCACGAGCCCGATCCAGTCGGTGGTGTTCCCCGCCGCCGGCTTCGGTCGCGACTTCTGGTACACCTCCTTCGCCTGCGTCGCCCACGTCACCGTGGAGTGATGCGCGATGCTCTCCCCCTATCGCGTCCTCGACTGCACCAACGCGCGCGGGCTGCTGTGCGGGCAGATGCTCGCCGATCTCGGCGCCGACGTCATCGCGGTCGAGCCGCCGGGCGGATCGCCGGCGCGACGGCTGGGGCCGTTCGCGGACGACGTCGTCGATCCCGACCGCTCACTGGTGTGGTGGTCGTACGCGCGCAACAAGCGCAGCATCACCCTCGACCTCGATCGTCCCGAGGGACGCGACGTCTTTCGTCGGCTCGCCGCCGGCGCGCACTTCGTCGTCGAATCCGAGGATCCCGGCGTCATGCCGGGGCGCGATCTCGGTCCCGCGTCGCTCGACCCGTCACTGGTGTACGTCTCGATCACGCCGTGGGGCCAGACCGGGCCGAAGGCGCACTGGGCCGACGCCGACCTCGTGCTGCTCGCCGCCGGCGGCCCGCTCGTCCTCACCGGCGACGACGACCGGCCGCCGGTGCGCCTCCCCGTCCCGCAGGCGTATCTGCACGCCAGCGCCGACGCCGCGGTGGGCGCGCTGATCGCGCACCACGAGCGCCAGCGCTCCGGACGCGGGCAGCACGTCGACGTCTCGGCGCAGCAGTCCGTCGCACAGGCGACGCAGTCGTACATCCTCTGCGCCGCCCTCGGCGCCCCCGAGGTACGTCGCACCGCCGGCGGTCTCAAGAACGGCCCGCTGACGCTGCGCCTGCTCTTCCCGGCCAGCGACGGCCACGTCGCCATCACGTTCCTGTTCGGCTCCGCCATCGGCCCCTTCTCGCGTCGCCTGATGGAGTATCTCTACGAGCAGGGCGCCTGCGACGCGGCGACGCGTGACAAGAACTGGCTCGAGTACACGCAGCTGCTCCTGAGCGGCGCCGAGCCGCTCGAGGAGTTCGAGCGGGTGAAGCGCGTCGTCGAGGCGTTCACGCGCTCGCGCACGAAGGCGGAGCTGCTGGCTGCCGCCCTCGAGCGCGGGCTCGTCATGGCACCGGTGTCGACGATCGACGAGGTGGTGGCGAGCCCGCAGCTCGCGGCGCGCGACTACTGGCAGCCGATGCTGCATCCCGAGCTCGGGCGCACCGTGACGTATCCGGGGCCGTTCGCGAAGTTCAGCGCCGCCCCGCTGCGCTGGCGCCGGCGGCCGCCGACCGTCGGCGAGCACAACGCCGAGGTCTACGCCGAGCTCGGCCTCGACGCCGGCGACCTCCGTCGCCGCGGAGTGATCTAGGCGATGCTCCCGCTCGACGACGTCACGGTCCTCGACTTCATGTGGGTCATGGCCGGGCCCACCGCGACCCGCGTGCTCGCCGACTACGGCGCGCAGGTGGTGCGCATCGAATCCACGCGCCGCATCGACACCGCGCGCACGCTGGCGCCGTACCACGGCGGCGTTCCCGGGCCGGAGAGCTCGGGCATCTTCCAGAACCTCAACGTCGGCAAGCGCATGCTGACGCTCGATCCGAGCCGGCCCGAGGGACGCGAGGTCGTGCTCGACCTGGTGCGCTGGGCCGACGTCGTCACCGAGTCGTTCTCACCGAAGGCGATGCGCGGCTTCGGGCTCGGCTACGACGCGCTCCGCGCCGTGAAGCCCGACGTCATCATGCTGAGCTCGTGCCTGATGGGCCAGACGGGACCGCTGGCCTCGTTCGCCGGCTACGGCAATCTGGCGGCGGCCATCTCGGGCTTCTCGAACCTCGGCGGCTGGCCCGATCGTCCGCCCGCCGGCCCGTTCAGCGCCTACACCGACTACGTCTCGCCGCGCTACATCACCGCCGCGATCCTGGCCGCGCTCGAGTACCGGCGACGCACCGGCAAAGGCCAGCACATCGACCTGTCGCAGGCCGAGGCGTCGCTCCACTTCCTCGGCCCGGCGCTGCTCGACTACACGGTCAACGGCCGCGTCGCCGGACGCGTCGGCAACCGGGATCGCGATCTGGTCCCGCACGGCGTGTATCCGGCGGCCGGCACCGACCGCTGGGTGGCGATCGTCGTCGACGGCGACGCGCAGTGGCGCGCGCTGTGCGAGGCCATGGCGCAGCCCGCGCTCGCCGACGACGCGCGGTTCGCCACCGTCGCCGATCGGCACGCGCACACCGAGTCCCTCGACGCGACGGTGGCCGCCTGGACGTCGGCGCGCGACATGCACGACACGGAGGCGCTGCTGCAGGCGCGCGGCATCGCCGCCAGCGCCGTGCAGAACTCGGGCGAGCTGGTCGCCGACCCGCAGCTGCTGCACCGCGAACACTTCCAGCAGATCCCGCATGCGATCCACGGCACGACGACGATCGAAACCTCGCGCTTCCATCTCTCGCGCACCCCGGCCCACATCACCGGCCCGGCCCCGACGTACGGCCAGGACACGCACGCGATCCTCACCGAGGTCCTCGGCTACGACGACGACCGCGTCACCGCGCTCGTCACCGCCGGCGTGCTGGAATAGCGCGCGTCAGCCGACGGCGCGCTCGGCCCACGCGGCCGTGGCCCAGCCGAGACGGTCGAGCCAGCGCGTGGTGAGGATCAGCGCCCACAGGCGCGCGCCGTGGTCGCGCACGCCGCTCGCATGCTCGGCCCGGAGCCGTGCCACGGCTTCGGGACGGAACAGCCCCTGCGCATGCACGCGCGCCGGCGACAGCGTGTCCTCGAGGACGTCGCGCAGTGAGCCGCTGGCCCACGTCTCCGCCGTGGGCAGCAGGGGACGGTGCGCCTGGCGGCCGACCGCCGACGGCAACAGCCCCGCCAGGGCACGGCGCAGCAGCAGCTGGCGCTGGCTCGGCGTGCCGCGTCGCTCGGGCGGCATGCTGGCGACGACCTGCGCCAGGCGGTGATCTGCGAACGGGAAGCGCAGATCGATGCCGCGCACGGCCGCGTCCGCGTGCAGCGCGGTGAGCTGCGGCAGGCGCAGGTGGAGTGCCACGTGATGGATGGCGTCGAGCGGGTTCGACGCGCCGGCCGCCATGGCGTCGGCGAAGAGCCCGGCGAGCAGTTCCTCGGCGCTGCTCTCGCCGACGAGCGCCAACGCGTCGGGCGTGTAGAGCTCGGCGCGGTCCTCGGGTGGAAAGAGGCTGGCCTGCCGCGCATAGAACGCCACCGGTGCGAGGGGTGCGAGGCCGACGAGCCACCCCACCTGTCCGTCGGGCACCATGCGCGCCCACACCTCGGCCGCTTCCCGCACCACGCCCGGCAGCCGCTGATAGCGCGCGACCGCGAGCCAGGCGCGGAAGACCGACGCGCCGCCGAGCACCTCCTCGCCGCCATGCCCCGCGAGCGCCACCGACCGACGTCCACCGGCCGTGGCGAGCGCCGGACCGAGCAGCACCGCGTCGAGGCTCCCGGCGGGGCCACCGTGCGTCGCGAGGGCCTCGTCGACGACCTCCGTCCAGTCGATGGCGCCGTCGACGACGACGTGCTCCACACCGGCACGGGCGGCGAGACGCGCGGCGGCGCGCACTTCGCGCTCACGACCACCGACGGTGACGGCGCGCACCGGGGGCTGGCGCTCGGCCACCGACGCCACCAGGATCGCCGCCGCGTCGAGCCCGCCGGAGAGCAGCAGGCTGCTCATGCTGCCGGCCTGCCGCATCGCCAGCGATTCGAGCAGGCGCTGGCGCACCAACCCCGCCCCGTCGGCGCGCAACAGACGGCGTTCGGGAAAGGCGAGATGCCAGTAACGCTGCTGGCGCAGCCGCCCCTCGTCCCACACCAGCAGCTCGCCGGGTCGTACCTGACGCACCGCCGGATAGACCGTGGCGGTTCCCGGAACGCAGCCGAGCGTGAGGAAGGCGTCGAGCGCGCGCGCGTCCCAGGCGGTGGAGACGCCCGGCAGCCGCAGCAACGGCGCCAGCGTGGACGACGCCCCGAGCCGCGCACCGTCGTGGGCGACGTAGAGCGGCATCATCCCGAGCTGGTCGCGTATCAGGAGCAGCTGGCTCCGGCGTCCGTCCCAGATGCAGGCCGCGAACGCGCCGCGCAGCGCCGTCATGCCCTGGGCGCCGCGCTCCTCGTACAGCCGCAGGACGACCTGGGCCTCGTCGATGCGGCCGCCCTCCTCGGCCGGCGCCATGCCGCTGGCCAGCTCGCGCCGGTTGTAGAGCACGCCGGTGACGAGGACGCGGCGCTGGCCGCTGGCGCTGACCGCCATCGTGGTGGCCGCACCGCCGCGCAACGGCGACAGCATGACCGGTGCGCCACTGGCGCTGGTGCCGCTCCAGGCTCCGGGCCGGGGCGGGCCGTCCGACCAGCCGATGAGTGCGAGCACCGGGCCTACGAGCTCACGACGAGCTCGACCTCGTTCTGCACGACGGTGAGGAGGTACTCGCGCGCGCCCACGCGGAGCGAGGCCCGCAGCTGGAACGCGTCGCGCTCGAAGGCGAGCTCGGCGGCCTCGGTGTTGCGTGGCAGCAGCGCGTAGCCGGAGACGAGCGGCAGCGTGCCGCGGGTGGCGAGCGCGATGGTGGGGGCCGGCCGGAAGCTGCCGGGCGCCACGCCGTGCCAGCCCTGCGGCCGCGGTCCGTCGACGCCCGTGCTGAGCCGCACCTCGTCGGCACCGGCGAAGATCACCGACACCCAGGCCCGCTCGTCGATACCGGCGATGAAGCGCGGGTGCCCCTCGCACACGGCCTTCACGCGCGTCTCCGGGTGCAGGTGCACCAGCGACTCGCCTTCCCACAGCCCGGTGCCGTCGAGCTCGTCGCAGACGATCCAGAAGCGGCCGGGCAGACAGAAGACGCAGCGACGGTGACGCACCTCGGCCACGGCGTGGTCGATGCCGGAGAAGAACACGAGGCCGTCACGCACGGCCCAGTGCGTCTCGCTCTCGACGCCGGGGGTGCGCATCGGCGTGGCGGTGGCGGCCGTGCGCCCGATGAGGACGTTGCGCGCGCGCGGGCTGGCGGCATAGGCCGCGAGCCCGTGCTGCGGGTCGGCCGGCGCCCCCGGGCCGACGATGAGCTGCCGTCCGCCGACGGAGAGCTCGTACGGGAACCCGCCGGCCGCCCCCTCGACGCGCGGCGTGCCACCGTCGAGGAACATGGCGTCGCCGGTGCCGCCCGCGAGCACGTAGTAGCCGGTGCGACGCAGCGCCCGCGATTCGACGGGAAGCGGGCCGCGCGGCAACGACGCGTAGACGCGCCGTCCGCTCTCGCCCGCGACCAGCAGCGGCCACACGCCGGGCAGCTCCCCCGGCAACGCGAACGCCGACTCGTGCAGGACGACCGCCGCGGTGGCGAGGATCTCGCGCGGCGGGCGCACCTCGACCGGGGTGCCGGCGAGCAGCGGCAGCGTGCCGTCGGGGTGCAGCAGGCGGGCCAGGAAGTCGGCCATGCCCTTGATGCGCTTGCGGCCCCACATCGGCACGTCGTCGTTGCTGGCGCGCAGGATGGCGAGCACCTCGAGGTACTCGGTGAGCACGAACGCATGCCACGCCGGGCAGCGGTCGCGATGGCCGCCGTCCTCGTGGACCTGCTCCCGGAGCTGGGCCCAGAGCAGCGCCGTGCCGGCGTCGAGCCACTCACGGGCCTCCATCCCGTCGAAGAAGCGGCCGGCCATGAAGAGCGCGCGGCCGACCGCGACGAGCGACGGCTCGGACGGCTGTCGGGGTGCCGCCACGGCGAGCCCGACGGCATCGGCGTAGAGGGTGTCGAGGAGCGCGCGGCGCGCATGCGGATCGGCACGCAGCTCGGCCGCGAAGCAGGCGTGCAGGTGGATCAGGCTGACGATCCGCCGCGCCTGCGCGGCCACGTTGCTGCCGGGACGTCCGGAGGTGAGCCAGGCGTTCAGCAGGCCGGTGGCGGCGTGCCAGTAGGCGAGCCGCTCGTCGGGCGACGCAGCGAGGGCGGCGGCGATGCCGAGCGCCACCACGTCGTCGAGACCCTGGAGCGCGGTACGCCACGCTTCGGAGGTGCCGCGCGGGCTCCAGTCGATGGCGTCGTCGAACGTGACGGTGTGGCCGAGATACGTGAAACGTCCGTCACGCACCGCGGCCGCGCGCGCGAGCAACGGCGCCGCCCCGAGACGATGCTCCGGCCCGACCTGCGCCAGACCCGGCAGGAAGGGTTGTCCGAAGCGAACGCGCGGCTCGGGCTTCTTGCCCCATCCCCGCACCAACAGCGCGGACCGAAGTCGCGCCTGGATGCCCGAAGGGCCACCCGCGGCACGCTCGGTGCGCGGGACCGGCAGCTGTCCAAGCTGAGCCACTCCACCACCTCCCCGACAACGAAGACGGCCCGTACTGTAGCGCACGCGTCACGGGCCGTCGACAGCGCCGAGCGAATTTTCCGCAGACTATGTCGGCTTGTCGGCTCCCCAACCGACGACGTCGCGCAGCGACCGTCCCACCACCACCACCGCGCCGAGCGCGACGAAGCCGAGCACGACCGGCACCGCGAGCGCACCACCGGCGATCCGCGGCACGACGCTCCACGCGCTCGAGGATTCCGTCTCTTCCTCGACCTGCATCGGCTCCCCTCCCCCTCATCGCCTCTACTCCCCGCCGACCGCGCCGGCAACCGCACGGTTGCGCCACCGGATCGCGTCGTCTACAGACCGGGCGCCCCATGCTGGCCCAGGCGATTCGCGAGCTCCGGCGCCGCCGGCTGCGCAGCATGCTCACCGCCGGCGGCATCGCGATCGGCGTCGCCACGCTGGTGCTGCTGGGCGCGCTCTCCGAGAAGGTCGGTCGCCTCGTCCAGGGTGGACGCGATTTCGCGGCGGGACAGATCACCGTCAGCGGCACCGGCGGCAGCGCGTCGTCCGGGATGTCGCGCGCCGGGCTCATCGCCGGCGAGCAGCTGGCGGCGGTCCGCGCGGTCGCGGGCGTCGACGTCGTCGCCCCGATCATCGTCTTCCCGGTGGCCGAGACGCCGGCGTCGCTGCCGTTCACGCTGATGCCGCTCGTCTTCGGCGTCGACGTCGCGCTGCTCGCGCACAACCAGGTCGCGCCGCCGCCGCGCGTGCGCGAGGGGCGCTTCGTCGAAGGACCGGACGAGGTCGTGCTCGGCACGCAGGTGGCGCAGCACTTCGGCGCCGGCCTCGGCGCGACGATCACCGTCCGCGGGCACGACTTCCGCGTCGTCGGCCTGCTCGAGTCCACCCTCACCGGTCCGGACAGCTTCGTCATGATGCAGTTCCCGACCGCGCAACGCCTGCTCATCGACACCGAGCCGCTGCTGCGCAAGCTCGTCATGGTGCCGGGCGCGAGCGTGCTGCCCATCGCCACCGCCGCCGCCGTGTTCTGGAAGACGGGCGAGGATCCGGAGGCCGTCGCCGCACGCATCCGCGAGCAGGTGAAGGGCATCTCGGTGATGTCGCCCGGCGAAGCGGCAGCGCAGATCGACCGCGCCCTCGGCGTCCTGAACGGCATCATCCTCGGCAGCGGGCTGATCGCGCTGCTGGTGGCGTCGCTGGCGGTGGCGAACACGATGTTCACCGCCGTCGTCGAACGCCGCCGCGAGATCGGGTTGCGACGCGTGATCGGCGCCACGCGACGTCAGGTGGTGGGACAGCTCCTGCTCGAGGCGACGATCCTCGGCCTGCTCGGCACCGCCGTCGGCTTCGGCGTCGGTACCGCCGCAGCGGGTGCGCTCAACGCCGTCACCGAGCGGCTCGGCGCACCGATCTTCCTGGTGACGTTGCGACTGGCGCTCGTCGCCGCCGTCGCGCCGCCGGTGATGGCCGCGCTGGCGGGGCTGTGGCCGGCGTGGCGGGCGGCGCGGCTGCCGCCGACCGACGCGATCCGCTACGCCTGACCGGAGTCGTCGGGGCCGGCGACGCGCGGCTCGCTCGGTGCACCGCCGGCATCGGGTCGCGGGCCATG
>CAYOIZ010000034.1:0-71374 GCA_964404165.1 uncultured Binatia bacterium (SeqCode)
GCGTTCACGCCGGTCGGCACACCCGACCTGACGAGCCTCTTCGTCGCCGGCGTGCACACGGTCGCGTTCCGGATGGTCGAGACCGGCGGCCGGATCGTCACCGGGCCGATCCATCTGATCGTCGGCCCCGACGCCACCGGCCCGATCGCCGGCGAGCACACGGTGGTGGCACTCGGTCAGTCGCGCCTCATCCCGGTGACGTTCGTCGGGCTGACCGATCTCGCCGGCACGCCGCTGCCCGACGGCAGCAAGGTCGTGGTCTCCACCGCCGGCAGCTGCACCCACCGTGATCGGGGCGGCAACTGCCTCAACTCCGACGGCGGCAGCATCGTCGGGGGCGACGTGGCGCCCGATTTCGGCGACGTGCCGCACAGTCGGGTGTTCACCGTCACCGGCGGCCGACTCGACGTGCTGTACGATCCGTCCGGCACCGAAGTGGCCACCGCCTCCGGCAAGCTCGGGCTCGTGGCGGTCGTGCCGGCCAATGCGGCTGGGGCTCGCACGTCGGTGCTGTCCCTCGACTACGAGCCCATCGTCCTCGGCACCATCGACACCGCCGCCGCGCCGCGGACCCAGTCCGTCGTCCTGGCGAACGGCGCCATGAACCTGGTGACGGTGACGGTGGACGACATCCGCGACTCGACCGGCGCCCTCGTCCCCGACGGTGCACGGGTGGTCGTGTCGACGGCCGGCAGCTGCACCCACCGCGATCGCGTCGGCAACTGCATCAATTCCGCCGGCGGCAACATCGTCGGCGGCGTGCCGTCGCCCACGTTCGGCGACGTCCCGTACGTGCGCGTCCTCACCGTGACGAACGGCCAGATCACCTTCCAGTACGACCCGTCGCCGATCACCGTCACCGCCGACGGCCAGGCGACGGCGATCATCCAGCTCGTGCCGGCCCGGCCGGACGGCGCCCGCATCGGCGATCGCGCGTTCGGGCTGATCCCGATCACGCTCCGCAGCGCCGCGGCGAGCCAGACCAACGTCAGCGTCCAGCCGGCGTCCGTGCTGGCGGACGACGGCGACCGCCGCAGCACGATCATCGTCAGCAACATCACCGACGGCAACGGCGTGCCCGTCCCGAACGGGACGAAGGTCGTCGTGTCGACGGCCAGCAGCTGCACCAATCGCGACATCACCGGCAACTGCATCAACTCGGCCGGTGGCGTCATCGTCGGCGGCACGGTGTCGCCCACCTTCGGCGACGTCACACACACGCGCGTGCTCGAGGTGCAGAACGGGCAGCTGCAGATCGTCTACTCGAGCCAGGGCATCGCGCTCGGGACGCGGCAGTCGAGCACGGCGGTCGTGCAGCTGCTGCCCGCCACGCCTGCGGGTGCCCGCATCGGCGACCGCACCTTCGCCACCGCGAACGTGACCGTCGCGGGCTACGACCAGGCCGGCATCTCGGCCAACCCCACCTCGGTGGCCGCCACGGGGCTGTCGCAGATCGTCTCGGTGTCGGTCACCGGCATCCTCGATGCCGCGGGCGCGCCCATCCCCGACGGCGCCAAAGTCGTGGTGTCGACGCTCGGCAGCTGCGCCTTCCGGGACCGCGACAGCAACTGCATCAACTCGGCGGGCGGCAACATCGTCGGCGGTACCGCCTGCCCGGACTTCGGCGACATACCGACCACCCGCGTGCTCACCGTGCAGAACTCGAGCGTGCTCATCCAGTACGACCCGGCGAGCGTGCTGGTCGACGTCGGCACCACCGCGACGGCCACCGTCAGCGTCACGCCGGCACGCCCGAACGGCAGCCGCATCGGCGTGAACGCCTTCACCTACGCCACCATTCTGCTGACGCCGCCGGCCGCCGACGCGATGCACGTGCTCACGGCGCCCGCGTCGGTGCTGGCCGACGGCGGCAACAATGGCGTCACGGTGTCGGTCACGAACATCACCGACACGCAGGGGCGGCCCGTCCCCGACGGCACGAAGGTGCACGTCTCGACCCTCAGCTCGTGCACCTTCCGCGACCCCGTGGGCAACTGCATCAACTCCGCCGGGGGAACGATCGTGGGCGGTGAGGTCTCGGCCACCTTCGGTGACACGACACACTCGCGCGTCTTCACGATCCAGAGCGGCCAGGTGCAGATCGTCTACCGTCCGAACCCGGTCGCCCTCGGTACGCCCGCGTCCGACACGGCGCGCGTGACCTTCGTCCCGGCGACGCCCGCGAACCAGCGCATCGGCGACCGCGCCTTCGCAGTCGCCGACATCACGCTGACGAGCCCGGCGTCCGCCGACGTCGCCGGCGCCGGCACCCTGCAGACGGGCACGACCGGCACGTACACCGTCACCGACCTGCGCGACACGTCGAACGTTCCCCTGCCCGACGGCACGCTCGTCGTCGTGTCGACGCTCGGCAGCTGCACCTTCCGCGACATCGCCGGCAACTGCATCAACTCGACGGCCGCGACGATCACCAACGGCGTCGCCTCGGCCACCTATGGCGACGTCGGCCATACCCGGCGCTTCACCGTCGCGGGCGGCCAGGTGAGCGTCGATCTGCAGGCCCCGGCCGGCGGCACGGTGGTGCTGCAGGTGCTGCCGGCGAACACGGCGGGCGCCATCCTCGGCAACCGCGCCTTCGCCCTCAAGTCGATCGCGGTGACGCCATGACGGGACGACGCATGCTCGGGGCGGCCACGCTGCTGCTGCTCGCCGTCATGGCGCGCGCGGAGCCGATCGCGGTGGTGTCGGACGTCCAGGTGAGCGAGCGCGGTGCGAAGCAGTACGTGCTGCAGGTGCGCTCGACCGCGCCGCAGCCGTTCGACGTCGTCCCCGGCGGCAAGCGGCGGCGACTGACCGTGGCGCTGCACGCGGCGCGTCTGGGCGACGTCCCCAAGGTCGGTCGGGCGCCGTTCGGGCGCATCCGGCTCAGGACCGGCCACGGCGGCGACGTCGTCCTGCGCATCCAGCTCCGCAAGGGCTGGCGGGCGAGCGTGCGTCAGGGCGGCAGCCCGAACGTCGTCGACGTGCGGATCGAACGCTGACGCTCAGGCGTCGAGCGTGATCACGAGGATCGCGCGCTTCTCGAGCCCACCGACGAGCCGTCGCATCAGGGTCCCGAGCCGCATCTGCCAGCCGTACTTCGCCTCCAGCGCCACGTAGGCGCGGGCCTCGTACGCGGCGTCGTCGACGAGCCGGCAGGAGCCGTCCCGCCACGGGCCCGTCACCGCGCCGAACATGCCGCAGGCCGCCACCTGCACGCGCGGGTTGCGCCGGATGCGCTTCACCTTGAACGAGTCGCGCAGGGTGAACACGACGAGCCCGCCGTCGAGCGGTGCCGCCCACACCGGCGTGTCCACGGCCCCACCGTCGCGCTTGAAGCTGCGCAGGCTGACGTAGGTCTCGGCGTCGAACGGGGTGCCCATCGGAGGGTGATGACAGCGCCCGTCGACGGGGTCAAAGCCACGACAGGACGAGCGCGCCCGCCGCACCGGCCGCGAGCGCGCCGTCGACGACCACGAGCCCGTAGCGCTCGTCGGCGCGGAACGGCACCAGCACCACCAGGGTGGCGAGCGGCACGCATGCGAGTGGCCGCACGGACGGCGTCGCCGCGAGTGCCACGACGACGCCGATCGCCGCCAGCACCCGCGCGAGCACGAGCGACCGGTCCGGACCCAGTCGCGCAGCCACCGCTTCGCCGTCGCGCACGCCCGCCGCGAGCACGTTGGCGAGGAGCGCCGACGCCATCACGACGGCAACCCATCCGACGCCGTCCGGCCACGTGGCCGCGGTCGCGATCGGCAGGCCCACCGTCACGAGCAGCCAGGCGAGCGTGAGGTACGCGGACTTGAGGAACCAGACGCGCTTCAGGCGCCGGTGCAGCATGCCCAGCGCGAACACCGCCGCCGCCACGACGACCCCGCCCCGGCCGATGACGGAGACGCAGGCGACGGCGACGACGGCCGCGACCCCGACGCTCGTCCACAGCAGCCGGCGATGGCGCGCGACGAACGCGGAGCGCCGCGGCGCGGTCAGGCGGTCGCGCGCCAGATCACGCAGCCGATCGACCTGGTACACGAGCAGCGTGCCCGCGAAGACGAAGGCGAGCAGGCGCGGCACCATCGGGAGCCCGAGGCTTCGCGTGGCGGCCGCCGTGAGCGCGGTCGCCGCGAGCGCCACCCAGAGGCTCGAGAACGCGAGCGCGTCGATGGCGCGGGCGAACGTCACAGGCCGCGGGTCGCGCTCGCGCGCAGCGCATCGAGCACGGCGCGCACCCGCGCCGGCAGGTGGCGGCGGCTCGGGTAGACGACGTGCAGCGGCAGGCGCCCGAGCACCGCCCGCGGAAGCACCCGGACGAGGACGCCGCTCGCGAAGGCCTCCCGGGCCATGAACCCCGGCATGGCCGCGATCCCGCTCCCCCGCTCCACGAGGTCGCGCACCGCGAACAGGTCGTTGACCCGGATGCGCGGCTCGAGCCGCAGCAGCCGCCCGTCGCGCCCACGGACGCGACCGATGTCCCAGGCCGGGTTCGCCGCCGGGATCGCCACGAGGTCGTGGCGCGCCAGGTCGTCGAGGACCCGCGGGCGGCCACGCGCCGCCAGGTACGCCGGCGACGCGGCCAGGACGATCTCGGAGCTGCCGAGCGACACCGCGGTCAGCGACGAGTCGGCGAGCGTGCCCTCGCGCACCGCGAGATCGATCCCGTCGTCGACGAAGTCGAGGCGGTTCGCGCTCAGCACGACGTCGAGGACGAGCCGCGGGTGCTCGCGCGCGAGCTGCGCCGCGAGCGGCATCACATGGGCCCGTCCGAAGGCGCGGGACGCCGAAATCCGGACCAGGCCGCCGATCTCGTGCTGCCGGTCACGGACGGCGCCGGCGGCCTCGTCGAGCGCCTCGTACAGCGGCCGCACGTGATCGATCAGCTCGAGCCCGGCGGCGGTGGGACGGAGGCGGCGGGTCGTGCGCTCGAGCAGTCGGGCGCCGAGGGCGTCCTCGAGCCGCGCGATCTGCTTGCTCACCGCCGACGGGGTCAGGCCGAGCCGGCGCGCCGCGGCCGCGAGCCCCCCGGCGTCGACCGTCGTCACCAGGGTCCGCATCGCGGTCAGCCGGGCGGGATCGACTCGTGACGTCATGTCACGAGTGTAGTTCCCCGATCGGCATTGTGGAATCGACAGGGCTACGGCTAGGGTCACCACCATGACGACGACACGCGCGTTGCCGGCCGCCGAGGCGCCCCTCCCTCTCGCGATCCGTGTCCTCCGGCGGCTGAAACCGGTCATGCTGACCGTGCTCGGCTCGCCCCTCCACGGCCTGCTCAGCCGCGACATCCTCGCGCTGTCCTACCGCGGGCGTCGCTCCGGGCGGACGTTCACGCTCCCGCTGTCCTACGTCGCCATCGGCGAGCGGATGTATCTCTGCACCCGCGACTCGC
The DNA here is from genome assembly GCA_964404165.1 of uncultured Binatia bacterium (SeqCode). GTDB lineage: Bacteria > Desulfobacterota > Binatia > DP-6 > DP-6 > DASYLJ01. The sequence continues at coordinate 5,390 of CAYOIZ010000034.1, forward strand.
TCTGGGCACGCAACCTCCGGGACGAGCCCGCGGTCGAGATCGTCCTTCGCGGCCAGCGCGTGCCGGCCGTGGCGCACGTGCTCGACAGCGCCAGCGACGAGGCGCTCGCCGGCCTGCGCGCGTTCCTCACCCGCAACCCGCGCACGGGCGAGACGCTCTACGACCTCCGGCGCGGACCGGACGAGAACGATCTCCGCCGCGAAGTGCTGCGCTCGACCGTGGTGCGGCTCGACCGCTGATCAGGGCGTGGGCTGATGGGCGTCCTGGCGGACGCTCTCGGTGCTCATGTCGAACGCCGACACGGTGCCGGTCGGGACCTCGAGCGTCACCAGCTTCTGGAGCGCCTCGGGCGAGCCGTCCACGTCCGGATCGTAGGCCGGGTTGGGCTCGCTGCCGACGAAAGCCAGGACCGTCTTCCCGGGCATCGACGACGTCATGTTGGCGATCGGCAGCGCGGCGTCCCACACCACGCGGCCCGCGGGTCCCGACACCCGCGCCACCTTCAGACGGCCGTCGGCGCCGAGCTTGTCGCGGTACATGACGAGGATGCTGTCGGGCTCACGGAACCAGTACGGGTTCTCGGAGACGCCGTCGTACAGGAGGGCGCCCTGCAGGAACGGCGGCGACTCGGGCAGCGCCTTGTAGTCGCTGAACTTCGGACGCGTGCCCCACTTGTCGGGCCAGTCCTTCGGCCAGCCCTTGGGGGCCGCCGACACCTGCTCGACCTTGGCGCTCCACACCCGGTACGGACGGGGCAACACCTCGTAGAGCGGCTGCGGGTAGTGCTGGGTCTCGAGGTGGTCGTAGAGGACGCCCCGCCGCTCGTTGGGATCGCGACCGGGAATGACGGGGTCGGCCTGGTAGGCCTTCGCCTCCTCGTCGGTCAGCACCCCGAGCCACATCTTGCCGACCGTCATGCCGCGCATCTGCAGGCGCGAGGTGTAGACGACGTCCTTCGCCAGCGCGAGGATTCCGGGCGGATTGGCCGGCGCCGTCTCGCGCGGCTCGGCTTTGAGGGTGTCACCGTGCACGACCCACTGCGTGCTGTCGTTCAGCGTGAGCTGCAGGCCCTGCCCGCCGAAGGCGACGTAGCCCGGCTCGTTCACGCGCTTGCCGGCCATGGCCGGATTCACGGCCTCGATGCGCTGCGGGTCGGCGATGACGCTGCCGTCGCTCATGGAGACACCGATCGGCTCGCGCATCATCACCCAGATGGTGTTGCCGTCGGCGCCGAGCATCGCGAAGTCGATGCGGTCGCGATCCTCGAACGTGCGCAGTCGCTTGCGCCACAGCGGCTTCGCGGTTGCCGTGTCGAACGCCCACATGTCGGCGTGCAGTACCTGCCGCGGTTCCTGCGGCGTACTGTTCAGGCGCAGGCGCATCGGGATGATGCGCTCCGACTGTGTCGTGAGCACGTAGACGCGATCGCCGGCGCGCAGCGGTGCCCCGCGCATGTCCGCCGGCGACAGAATGCGCTTCTCGCCACCGAGGAAATCCGCCACGCCGAGGGTCTTGATGTCGGGCCCGAGCGTGATGGCCAGGTACCCGAAGTAGCCGAGCACCAGGGTCAGCATCAGGACCACGATCAGCCGGCTGAGGAAGGCGATGCCGCGCGAGGGTGGTGGCTGGGGCGGATAGGGCTGGTTCATGGTTGACCGGTCCCCTTACCATGGCAGGTCCGAAATTTGGTTGACAGCGCGCGGGGCGTCCCCCTACACCGTTCGTCCATGCGCCTCGGTCTCGGCATCGGCTACTCGGGTTCCCGTATGTCCATCAACCTCCCGCTCATCCAGGAGGCAGACCAGCTCGGGTACTACTCGGTCTGGAGCGCGGAGGCCTACGGCTCCGACGCGGTCGTCCCGCTGGCGTGGCTCGCGGGCCAGACGAAGAACATCCACCTCGCCACCGGCATCATGCAGATGCCGGCGCGCACGCCGGCGATGACGGCGATGACCGCCACCACGCTCGACCAGCTCTCGGGCGGCCGCTTCCTCCTCGGGCTCGGCGTCTCCGGGCCGCAGGTCGTCGAGGGATGGCACGGCGTCCGCTACGGTAAGCCGCTCGTCCGCACGCGCGAGTACATCCAGGTGCTGCGCCAGATCTGGGCGCGCGAGGCGCCGCTCACGCATCACGGCGAGCACTACCAGATTCCGTACGACGGCCCGGGTGCCACCGGGCTCGGCAAGCCGCTCAAGAGCATCCTCCACGGCCGCCAGATCCCCGTGTACATCGCGGCCATCGGACCGAAGAGCGTGGCGCAGGCCGCCGAGATCGCCGACGGCTGGCTGCCCATCTTCTACTCGCCGGAGCGCGCCCCCAAGGTGTACGAGGCGTCGCTCGCCGAGGGCTTCGCCAAGGCGGGCAACGGCAAGAGCATCAAGGACTTCGACATCGCCGTCGGCGTCACCTGCATCGTCACGCCCGACTGGAAGGCGGCGCTCCGCTTCGTGAAGCCGCAGCTCGCCCTCTACATCGGCGGCATGGGGGCGCGCGGCAAGAACTTCTACAACGACCTCGCCTGCCGCTACGGCTTCGAGGACGCCGCCAAGACGATCCAGGACCTCTACCTCGCCGGCAAGAAGGACGAGGCCACCGCCGCGGTCCCCGACCAGCTCGCCGACGAGGTGTCGCTGATCGGTCCGAAGGAGCGCATCCGCGATCGTCTCGCGGCCTGGAAGGCGTCGCCGGTCGGCACCATCAACGTCGCGACGAACCAGATCGAGACGCTGCGGGTGCTGGCCGAGGCGCTGTAGCACGTCCCGGAAGCAGCGCGGGGACGGCGTCCTGCTACGTCCGTAACACCCCGGCCGGCGAGAAATTGACGGGGGTGCGCCCGTACCCCCGTGGCGCCTGCGCCGGACGCCGGCACGGCCATTGCTCCCTCGAAGTGGGCCCCCCTCCACGGTGGCCCGCCGATGACGACGACCGACCCCGAGGCTGGCGCGGTCCCACAGGCCCTGGCCGTCCCGATGCCCCGACCCGTGGTGCACGACCTCGCCATGGTCGTGCTGCTGTTCGTCGGCATCACCGGCTGCCTCCTCTGGCTCACGAGCTCGCAGATGGAGATGCTCTCCGCCGTGCGCGCGTTCGTCGGCGGCGAGGCGCTGTGGTCGAAGGCCCAGAAGGACGCCGTCCAGTACCTGGTGCGCTACGCCGACGGCCGCGATCCACGCGACTACGCCAGCTACCAGCAGGCGATCGGCGTGACGCTGGGCGACCGGCGCGCCCGCCTCGAGCTCGAGAAGCCCATCCCCGACATGGCCGTCGTCACCGAGGGCTTCGTCACCGGACGCAACCATCCCGACGACGTGCCCGCCATGGCGACGCTGTTCCGCCGCTTCCGCCAGGCGACCTACATCGCCGACGCGGCCGACGCCTGGGCCGACGCCGACGCCGAGGTGGCGCGCCTCGATCACGTCGCGCGCACGCTCCACGCCGACGTCACGGCCGGTCGCCCCATCGCCCCGCGCCTCGCGCGCAAGATCGCCACCATCAACGCGCAGGTGACGCCGCACGAGGACCGCTTCTCGCGCGTGCTCGCCGAGGGCGGCCGCGGCGTGCGCCGCCTCTCCATGCAGATCACCGCCGCCACCGCCGGGCTGCTGCTCGCGATGGGCGCGCTGCTGTCGTGGACGATGCTGCAACGCCTGCGCGAATCGAGCGATCGCTACCGCCGCCTGCTCGACACCGCCACCGACGCCATCGTCGTCGCCGACGCCGCCACCGGTCTCATCGTCGACGCCAACCGGCGCGCCGAGGAGCTCACCGAGCGCACGCGCGAGCAGCTCGTCGGCCGGCCGCAGATCGAGCTGCACCCGGCCGTCGAGCACGGCCGGTATCGCGACGTCTTCGAGGAGCAGGTGCACCGCACCACGACGACGGCCGACGATCTCCACCTGCTGACGCGCGACGGCAACCTGGTGCCGGTCGAGATCAGCGCCGGCCTCACCACGCTCGGCGGCCGCCCCGTGGTGCAGAGCATCGTGCGCGACGTCCGCGAGCGCCGTCGCATCCAGGCCGAGCTGGCGCAGTCGCGCCAGCAGCTGGAGGAGGTCGCGCGCGTCGCCGCCGGGCTCGTGCGCGTCGGCCAGGAGATGCTGTCGTCGCTCGACACCCCCGTCCTGCTCGATCGGCTGTGTCAGCTGACGGCCGAGCTGCTCGGCTGCAACGCCAGCGCGACGCTGCTGCGGCGACGCGAGGGCTACGAGATCGTCGCGGCGCACGGCACGACGACCGAGGCGCGCACGTCGCTGCGTCGACGGGCGACCGCGCTGCTCCTGGAACCGCAGCTCATCGCGCTCGCCACGCCGGTTCGCACCCTGCCGTCCGGAGAGATCCTGTTCGTCCTGAGCCACGGCGACGACGTCATCGGCGCCCAGATCGTGAGCACGCCGGACGACGGCGAGGGCCTCACGCCCGAGCGCGAGCGCGTCGCCGCCGGCATCGCGCACGTCGCCAGCATCACGCTCGAGAACGCGCGCCTCATGAGCGAGCTCGAGCAGACGAGCCGCCTCAAGACCGAGTTCGTGTCGACCATGTCCCACGAGCTGCGCACGCCGCTCAACGTCATCCTCGGCTACGTCGAGATGGCCCGCGACCCGGAGAGCCCGATGGCGCCCGACGCCTGCATCGAGCGCATCGAGACGTCGGGACGCGAGCTGCTCGGCCTGATCGAGAGCACGCTCGAGATCGGCCGCATCGACGCCGGACGCGACGAGGCGCGGCTCGAGCGCGTCCAGCTCCACGAGCTGTGGGCGACGCTCGGCGCCGGCTGCGAGCGTCTGCCGCGACGGCCCGGCGTGACGCTCGTGTGGGACGACGCCCCCGTGGTCGCCGTCGACACCGATCCACGCAAGCTCGCCATCGTGGTGCGGAACCTGATCGGCAACGCGCTCAAGTTCACCGAACGCGGACGGGTGACGGCGCGCGTGACGCTCACCGAGCGCGGCGTGGTCGTCAGCGTGAACGACACCGGCATCGGCATCGCGCCCGACGACCAGGACCGCGTCTTCGAGATGTTCCGCCAGGCGGAGGGCGCCGACACGCGCCGCGCCGGCGGCTCGGGGCTCGGGCTCTACATCGTGCGGCGCTTCGTCGGACAGCTCGGCGGCACCATCACGCTCGAGAGCACGCCGGAGGTGGGCTCGACGTTCACGGTGCGGCTGCCGCGGCTACCGTCAACGGCGTCGTGCGCGGCGTGACGTCGGCTGCCAGTCTGGGTGCGTGATGCACCACACGCTCGGCACCAGCAGCGTCTCGCGGTAGTCGGTCCGCCACGTGCGCGCGCGCTCGTGCCAGCGGCGCCCCTCGCGCGAGCGCTCGACGTCGGCGAGATGCCGCGTGAGCTCGGTGAAGCCCGGCAGGCTCCACAGCAGCACCGCCTCGGTGTCGCGCATCGTCGTGCGCCAGGCGCCCAGCAGCGTCAGGCCGCGCTTCGCCGCCGGCGCGCGCCAGTGCTTCGCCACCGCTTCGAGATAGTCCTCGGCGGTGCCAGGCCGTACGGTGGCGATCTCCTGCAGGCACGCCATGCCGCGCACGCCGGCGTCGACCAGCTCCTGGCGCGTCGGACTCCACGGCGCCGGCTCGAGGATGCGGTCGAAGCCGCCGGAGCGGAACTTCGTGGCCTGCTTCCACCAGGTGGCGAGCTTCGGCTCCTGCCCCGACGCCCGCGTATACTGCTTCTCCAGGATCTCCGCCCAGTGGTCCCAGCCGCGCATCTCCCAGAGGTTCACCACCAGCGGCCAGGTGCCGGTCGAGCCGCTCTGCTGCCAGGTGCCGACGAGCGGTGCGCCACCGTCGGCGCGGTCGGTCCCGAGTGCCCCGGTATGGGCCTTGTAGGGCTCGGATCCGGTGCCGACGATGTCGATCAGCTCGTGCAGATAGAGGCAGGAATTGGGCATGCGGCGCCCTTATCAATCGCGTCCGGCCTCTGCTAGGCATAGCACCCGCATGGACTTCTCCTTCTCGCCCGAGGACCTCGCCTTTGCCGACGAAGCGCGCGCCTGGCTCGATCAGAACCTGCCCGCCGCCTGGCGTCGCGACCACTGCTGGAGCCGGGTCGAAGACCCCATGTGGATCGAGGTCGCGCGCGAGTGGCAGCGCAAGCTGCACGACGGCGGCTGGGCAGCCATCTCGTGGCCGCGCGAGGCGGGCGGACGCGGGGCCACCGTCGTCGAGCGCTGGTTCTTCGATCAGGCGCTCGACCAGGTGGGCGCACCGCGGCCGCCGGCGCAGTCCTACGTCGATCTGATCGGGCCCGCCCTCCTGCAGCACGGCACGCCGGAGCAGCGCGAGCGCTTCCTCGCCAAGATGGTCAACGGCGACGAGCTGTGGTGCCAGGGCTTCTCCGAGCCCGGCGCGGGCTCCGACTTGGCCGGGCTGCGCACGCGCGCCGAGCGGCGCGGCGACGAGTACGTCGTCAACGGACAGAAGGTGTGGACCAGCCACGCCGACATCGCCGACTGGTGCTTCCTGCTCTGCCGCACCGAGGCCGACGCGCCGAAGCACAAGGGCATCAGCCTGCTGCTGGTCGACATGAAGACCCCCGGCATCAGCGTGCGACCGCTGCAGCAGATGACCGACGACGCCGAGTTCTGCGAGGTCTTCTTCGAGGACGTGCGCGTGCCCGCGACGAACCTCCTCGGCGCGCCGGGCGCGGGCTGGAACATCGCCATGGGCATCGTCCAGCACGAGCGCGGGCCGATGTGGACGTTCGTCTTCCAGCGCAAGATCCGTCGCTGCCTGAGCCAGCTCCTGCAGCGCGCGAAGGAGCATCCGGCGACGGCCGGCAAGCTGCGCGATCCCGCCGTCCGCCAGCGCCTCGCGCAGGCGCACATCGAGGTCGAGATCCTGCGGCTCAGCGGCTACCGCAGCCTGACCACGCTGCTGCGCACCGGACACCCCGGCCCCGAGAGCTCGCTCGACAAGGTCGTCGGCAGCGAGACCGACCAGCGCCTGCAGGACCTGTCGATGGCGCTCTTCGGCCCGTACGGATCGCTGCGCGACGGCCGGCACGCGCTCGGCGACATCCCGCGCCACTTCCTCTACTCGTTCTCCGAGACGATCATGGGCGGCACGTCGGAGATCCAGCGCAACGTCATCGCGCAGCGCATCCTCGGGCTTCCGCGGTAGGCGACGCCGATGACGGCGATCGACCACGAGGCCCTGCGGCGCAGGTACCGCGAGGAGCGCGACAAGCGCATCCGCCCGGACGGCAACGACCAGTACGTCCAGCCGACGGGACGGTTCGCGCACCTGCTCGATGACCCCTACGTCCCGCGCGTCGAGCGGGAGCCACGCGTCGACGAGGTGACGGTGGCGTTCATCGGTGGCGGCTTCGCCGGGCTGGTCACCGGCGCGCGGCTCGTGCAAGCGGGGGTCGACGACTTCTGCATCATCGAGGGTGGCGGCGACTTCGGCGGCGTCTGGTACTGGAACCGCTACCCGGGAGCGATGTGCGACACGGCGGCGATGGTGTACCTGCCGCTGCTCGAAGAGACCGGCCACATGCCGAGCCAGAAGTACACCATGGCTCCCGAGATCTTCGCGCACGCGCAGCGCATCGCCACCACCTTCGGCCTCTACGAGCACGCGCTCTTCTCGACCGCGGTCACGAGCCTCACCTGGGACGACGCCGCGTCGCGCTGGATCATCCGCACCGATCGCGGCGACGCGATCCGGGCGCGGTTCGTCGCCATGGGCACGGGACCGCTGCACCGGCCGAAGCTGCCGGGCATCCCCGGCATCGAGACCTTCGCCGGGCACTGCTTCCACACCAGCCGCTGGGACTACGCCTACACCGGCGGCGACTCGGCGGGCGCCCCGATGACGAGGCTCGCCGACAAGCGCGTCGGCATCATCGGCACGGGCGCCACCGCGGTGCAGTGCATCCCGCCGCTCGGCCGCGATGCGCAGTCGCTGCACGTGTTCCAGCGCACGCCGTCGTCGATCGACGTGCGCAACAACCACGCGATCGATCCGGCGTGGTTCGCCACCCTCGGCCCGGGCTGGCAGCAGCAGTGGCTGATGAACTTCGCCACCCTGCAGACCGGCGGCTTCGCCGACGAGGACCTCGTCAAGGACGGCTGGACCGACATCGCGGTGCGGGTCCGCGATCGCGTCATCGCCGAGGTGGCCAGCACCGGGGTCCTCGATCTCGAGACCATGCAGCGCGCCTTCGAGCTCAGCGACGACGAGAAGATGACCGAGATCCGCGCCCGCGTGGACGCCATCGTCGCCGACCCGACGACCGCCGCCGCCCTCGAGCCGTGGTACCGCCAGCTCTGCAAGCGACCGTGCTTCCACGACGAGTACCTGCAGGCCTACAACCTGCCGACCGTCCACCTGGTCGACACCGACGGCAAGGGCGTCGAGCGCATCGACGCCACCGGCGTCTGGGTCGGCGGCGTGCACTACGATCTCGACTGCCTCGTCTTCGCCTCGGGCTTCGAGGTCGGCACCGACTACGCGCGCCGTGCCGGCTTCGAGACCACCGGTCGCCATGGGCGCACGCTCTCGCAGCATTGGGCCGACGGCATGCGGAGCATGCACGGCATCCACATGCACGGGTTCCCCAACCTGTTCATCGTGGGCCTGACCCAGGGTGCCAACCTGATCTCGAACATCACGCACAACCTCACCGAGGCCGGCACCACCATCGCGGCGATCGTGGCCCACGCGCTCGCGACGGGGGCGGACGAGGTCGAGGTGACCGACACCGCCGAGCAGGCGTGGGTGGACCTCATCGAATCCAGCCCGCAGGGATTCCTCGGCAACCCCGAGTGCACGCCCGGCTACTACAACAACGAGGGCAGGCCGATCGGCCGGCGCGAACGCCTCAACGCCAGCGGCTACCCGTCGGGACCCGTGGCGTACTTCCAGTACATCGACGAGTGGCGCCGCTCCGGCGCGTTCGCGGGCCTGGCGTTCCGGAGCGCCCGCCCTAGCTAGCCAGCACGCACGCGACCAGCCGCCGCGCCTCCTCCACCCGCCGCCCCAACTCCGCGGCGCACTCGACCCCCGCACGCCGCTCCGCCTTCGACGCCACCGCGCCCGCCCGTCGGAGCTTCTTACCAACCTGCGTCAGGAGCTTCCGCGCCCGCCGCTCGCTCGTCGTGTCCGCCGCCTTGCCGAGCCCGCGGTCCGCGCCGCGGAGCAGCTTCCCGAGGGGCTTCGGCAGGCGCTGTCCGACGCACGCCTCGGCGATGAGCACGACCGCCACCTGGGCGCGCGCGTCGGCCGTGCCGAACGAACGCTGCTGGCAGCCGGCCGTCGGGTCGCAGCCATCCTCGGTGCATGCGTTCCCGTCGTCGCAGCCGAGGACCGGGCCCGACGTGCACGCGCCCTGTCCGTCGCAGACGTCCGTGCTCGTGCACGCGTTGGCGTCGTCACACAACGCCGCCGCCGGGAGGGGATCGCACCCGCTCGAGCAGCAATCGCCATCGGCGGTGTTGCCGTCGTCGCACGTCTCGCCCGTGTCGACGTCACCGTCGCCGCAGCTCGCCAGCAGCACCCACGGCTCGCGGCCGCTGCCGTCGTCGCCGGGGAAGAAGAGCGTGCCACCGACCGCATAGAGTATCCCCGAACCGACGCCGGTGCCCGGGTTCAGGTCGGCGATGCGTCGCGTACCGCCCTCCGTCCCGTCGCTCCGCCACGGCTCGTAGCCCGTGCTGCCGTCGTCGGCGATGAAGTAGAGGACGTCGCCGATGGGCGTCAGGTAGTCCGGGCTGGACGCGCTGGGACCCGGACGGATGTCGGCGACCCGCGTCGTTCCCGCAGCGGTGCCGTCGGTGCGCCACAGCTCGCGGCCGGTGGTGCCGTCGGTGGCGTTGAAGTACGCAGCGCCGCCGAGGCTGACCGTCAGGTCGACACCCGAGCTGCCGGGCCCGGGATTCAGATCGCCGAGCGGCACCGTGCCCGCGTCGGTCCCGTCCGTGCGCCACAGCTCGGGCCCGTCCGTGCCGCCGTCGGCGCGGAAGACGACGAATCCGTTCGCGATCGCGAACTGGGTGGGCGACGAATCGCCGGGGCCGGGATTGATGTCCTTCACCGGCACCGTGCCGGCTTCGGTGCCGTTGGTGCGCCACAGCTCCTGACCCGCACTGCCGTCGTCGGCCGCGAAGTAGACGATGCCGTCGCGCGCGATCATCGGGCCATTGGCCAGGCCGCCGCCACCCGGATCGATGTCGCGCACGGGGACCGTGCCATCCTCGGTGCCGTCGCTCTTCCACAGCTCGAAGCCGGTCGTGCCGTCGTCGGCGCCGAAGTACAGGATGTTCCCGAGCGCCAGCAGCGGACGCACGTCGGCACTTTCCAGGGCGTTGATGTCCTTCACGATGCCGGTACCCGTCTCGCTGCCGTCCGTGCGCCACAGCTCCTCCCCGGAGGCGGTCTGGGCCGCGAAGAGCACGACGCCGTTCACCTCGTGGATGCCGAATGGACTCGAACCCGTGGGGCCGGGGAATATGTCCGCTACCCGCTCGGTCCCGTCCGGTGTGCCGTCCGTCTTCCACAACTCGGTGCCGGTGCTGCCATCGTCGGCAGTGAAGAAGACGAGACCCAGCGCACTCCGCAGATTTCTGGGGATGGACGGGGGCGGCCCCGGGTTGATGTCCTTCAGGCGCTTGGTTCCGATCGGCGTGCCATCGGTCACCCACAGCTCGGCGCCCACGTCGCCATCGTCGGCCCGGAAGACGACGAGGTTCCCCACGGCTGTGAAGTCGCCCGGGCTCGACGCACCCGTGGGATTGATGTCGCGCAGGAGAAACGGCAGCGGCTGCGCGCTCGTCGTCGAAGCGACGAGCGCAGCGAGCAGGAAGGCAACGCACATCGCGATCGTCGGCATGGGGAGCCACCTAGGTCGCGGGACGACCCACGGTCAAGCCGCGAACCCCGCCGCCACCAGCGCTGCGATCAGCGCCAGCACGCCGAAGGCGTCGCCGATCCGCGCGTAGGGCGTCGTCCCGTCTCGCAGCGGGACGTCCACCACCCACGCGTCGCGCTCGTCCGGCGGGAAGCGTGCCAGGATGCGCCCCGACGGCCCGATCAGCGCCGTGACGCCGGTGTTGGTCGCCCGCGCCAGCGCACGCCGCGTCTCCACGCTGCGGAACACCGTCGTCGCGAGGTGCTGCTCGAGGCCGGCCGAGGTGCCGAACCAGGCGTCGTTCGAGATGTTCACCAGGAAGCGAGCGCCGCGCGCGGCGAGGTCGCGCGCCAGGCGCGGGTAGATCGCCTCGTAGCAGATGAGGACGCCGAACGGCGCCGGCGTCGGGAAGATCACCGGCACGGTGCCGGGCGTGTAGTCGCCCGGCGCATCGAAGCGCCAGCCCAGCCCCGGCACGCGTGGTACCGGCGCGTACTCCGCGAACGGCACCAGGCGCCGCTTGTCGTAGACGGCCTGCGACACGCCGTCGGCGCCGACGAGCCACGCCGAGTTGAAGAACTGGACGCGCCCGGGCTCCGTCTGCGCGAAGCGTGGCGCGCCCAGCAGCAGCGGTGGACCGCCGGGACCGAGCAACGCCGCGAGCGCGTCGCGAATGCGCGAGCTCGGCTCGAGCAGGAAGCTGACGGCGTTCTCCGGCCAGACCACCAGCGCGGGCTTCTGCGGCAGCACCCGTCGCGTCGCCTCGGCGAAGACGTCGAGCGCGGCATCGGCCCGCCCGGGGTCGGCACGCCACGCGTTCGGCACGTTGCCCTGCACCAGTGCGACGGCGACGCGCTCACCACCGTCGTCCTCCGTGGCGAGCCGCACCGCGCCGTACGCCGCAAGCGACACGACGAGCACCGTCGCCGTCACGACACCCACGCGCGCGCTGCGCCATCCGACGCACCACAGCTCGCCAAATGCCGCACCGGCGGCGGCACACACGAACGACACCAGAAAGACCCCGCCCAGGTCCGCGCCCTGGATCCAGAGCGGCTGCGCGTAGAGGGCGTGACCGAGGAGGTCCCACGGCGCGCCGGTCAGCGCCCGTGATCGCACCAGCTCCAGCGCCGTCCAGCACGACGCCGCCCCCAGCACGCGCATCGCGGCACCCGGCAGCCGACCGATGCGCACCAACGCCGCCCCGAACACCGCCGACGGCAGCGCATGGAACACCTGCCCGACCAGTGACGCGAACAGGACGGCCGAGACCGCGCCCTGGTCGAAATACTGACGCGTGGCCGCCGCGATCCAGGGCGTGGTCGCGATCGACGCCGCCACCGTGCCGGCGAGCCAGCCGAGCATGGCCCCGGTGCGGCCGCGTGCCCCACGTACTGCGACCACCAGCGGCGCCACCGCCACGAAGGCCAGGGGCCATGCGCCAACCGGTGGAAAGCAGCACCCGTGGAGAGCTCCCGCGGCGACGGCCAGCGCCACTCGGCGAGGGGTGGCTTGTGTCGCTGGCACGGCTCTTGTTACCCCCAGGGCACCCCCATGCGAAAGCTACTGCTGATCTGGCCGCGGACGCGCGACTTCCCGGTCTACGAGCGGCTGATCCCGACGCTGACGATCCCCTACATCGCGGCACTCACCCCGCCGGAGTGGGACGTCACCTTCGCCGACGACAACTACGGCGAGGTCGACATGGAGGCCGCCCCCGACCTGGTCGCCATCAGCGTCAACACCATGGCCGCGCATCGCGCCTACGCCCTGGCCGACGCCTTCCGCGCCCGCGGCATCCCCGTCGTGCTCGGGGGCTGGCACGTCACCTTCTGCCCCGACGAGGCCGCCGAACATGCCGATGCCGTGGTCGTGGGCGAAGCCGACGACACCTGGGCCGGGCTCCTGGCGGACCTGGAGGCCGGCCGGCTGCAGCCGCGCTACGTGAGCCGCAACGACGCCTCGCTGGCCCCCTACCCGCCCGTCCGCCGCGACCTGCTCGACGGCCGCCCGTACTTCACGCGCAACCTGGCCCAGGCGACGCGCGGCTGCCCGTACCGGTGCAGCTTCTGCTCGGTGTCGACCATCAACCCGAAGTACCGCCGCCGCCCGGTCGCCGATGTCGTCGCGGAGATCGCGGCGCTGCCGGGACGGACGCTGTTCTTCATCGACGACAACCTCTTCATCCATCGCGCCTACACCCGCGAGCTGTTCGCCGCGCTGGCGCCCCTGAAACGCAAGTGGATCGGCGAGGCGTCGATCGACATCGCCGACGACCCCGAGCTGCTCGACCTGGCGGTCGCGAGCGGCATGGTGGGCCTGCTCGTCGGCTTCGAGTCGGTGGTGCCGGGCTCGCTGCGCGAGATGAACAAGCAGCGCACGAACACGGCCGAGCGCTACACGGCGCAGATCCACGCGCTGCAGTCGCGCGGCGTCGGCGTGTTGGCGATGTTCACCTTCGGCTTCGACCACGACGGCCCCGACGTCTTCGACCAGACCCTCGCCTTCTGCGAGGAGGCCGACCTGTTCGGCGCCTCGTTCGGCATTCTGACGCCGTTCCCCGGCACGCCCACCTTCGAGAAGCTCGACGCCGAGGGACGGCTCCGCACGCGCGACTGGCGGCTCTACGACCTGCAGCACCTCGTCTTCGACCTGCCCGGCTGGGCGCCAGGCACGCTCGAGGCGGGCGTCGACGACCTCGAGCGTCGCTTCTACTCGCCGCGGGCCTTTCTCCGCCGCACGGCGCGCCTGCTGCGCTACCCGCGGCTGCTGCGTCCCGCCAACCTGCTGCTCTACGTCACCGTGAACCTGCAGTATTTCGCCACCCTGCGGCGCCGTCGACGCGGCCTCGCCGTCAACTCCGGCGCCGCCATCCATGCTGTCCCGCTTCCCACGACGCGCTGACGCCGCCGCCTTCGTGGTGGCGGTCGCGTCCGCGATCGTCCTCGGCGTGCTCGCCGTGGGCGGCTCGCTGACGCACGTGGGCCGCCCGTTCCCGGGCTTCGTGGTGTGGGACGACCTCGTCGTGGTGGCGCTCGGCCGTCCGGCGTGGACGGGCGTCGTCGCCGACGTACCGTATCGCTCGCGCGTGGTGCGCGTCGACGACACGCCGGTCGCGCGCCGCGCCGACCTGCAGGGCGTGCTCGGTACCGCCGGCACGGTGCACCGCTACACGTTCGAGACGTCCGCCGGCACCACCACGCGCGACGTCGCCGCGATGACGCTCGGTCGCGACGACTGGCTCGCCACCATGGGCGTCTACGTCATGAACGGCCTGGCGTTCCTGCTCACCGGGCTCGCGGTCTTCTGGCTCAAGCCCGAGTCGGCGCAGGCGCGCGGCCTGCTCGCCTTCGGCTGGGTCTGGGGCATGACGCTGCTGCTGGCGACGGACCTGTTCACGACGAGCCGCCTCGCCCCGCTCTACTTCCTCGCCGAGGCGGCGGCCCCCGCGGCCATCCTGCACCTGGCCTCCGTCTTCCCGACCCCGCGCGCGCGCGCCGCCCGTCTCGTACCCTGGCTGTACGCGCTGGCGCTCGCCGTCGGCCTGACCCAGGTCTGGGCCTTCGAGCGCTCGTACACGCTGCTGCTCGCCGTCAACAACGCCGTCTACCTCGCCATCGCGGCCACCGGCGCCCTCGCCCTCGCCGCCATCGGCGACGCCGCGGTGCGGGCGCCGAGCCCACTCGCCCGCCGTCGCGCCTGGGTGGTGCTGGCCGGCGCCGTCACCGCGTTCGCGATCCCGCTGCTGGCGCTGCTCGCCTTCTTCCTGCTCGGCGAGCCGGTGTCGTTCAGCCTCCTCACGCTGACGGGCTTCTTCTTCCCGGTGGCCATCGGCTACGCGGTGGCACGCCACGACCTGTTCGAGGCCGACCGTTTCGTGAAGCGGTCGCTCGTCTACGCCACGCTGACGGCCATCGTGTCGCTCGCCTACGGCGGCGCGGGCGTCGTCGCCGAGCGGCTGTCCTCCGGCCTGCGCCTGCAGCAGAGCCCGCTCTTTCCCGTGGTCTTCGTGCTGGTGGCGCTCGCCACCATCGTGCCGCTGCGCGAGCGCGTGCAGCGTGCCCTCGATCGCCTCTTCGCGCGCGGGCGGGTGAGCTACAAGGAGGCCATCGCCCGCGCCAGCGAGCGGCTGGCGCTGCTGCTCGACCGCGACGCCATCGTGCACCAGGTCGAGGAGACGGCGCGCGACACCCTGTTCCTGGCCCCCGTCGCCGTATGGGAGCAGGAGGCGACGGGCCTGGTGCGTGCCGACGGCACGGCCCGCGTCCCCGCCGACGACGCCGGGCTGCAGGTGCTGGCCTCGCTGGGGCGGCCGCTGTCGCGCGACGAGGTCGACGAGTCGCCGCGCATGCGCGCCGTGCGCCCCGCCCTGCACCGCCTCCTCGACACGCTCGGCGCGATCCTCGTCGTACCGCTGCTGCGCGAGCGGCGTCTCGACGGCGTGCTGGCGATCGGCGGCACCGCGTCGGGCCGGCCGCTCTCCGCCGACGACGTCGACGTGCTGCGCACCCTCGCCAACGCGACCGCGGTGGCGCTCGGCACGGCACGCGCCGTGGCGCAGCTGCAGGAGGCGCGCGCGCGGCTGGCGCAGTCGGAGCGTCTCGCCGCCATCGGCGAGCTGTCGGCGGCGGTGGCACACGGCATCCGCAATCCCCTCGCCGGCATCCGTCTGGCGGCGCAGATCGGCCTCGAGCACGTGCCCGAGGACGACGGCGTCCGCGAGAGTCTCGACGACGTCCTCACCGAGGTCGACAAGCTCGAGGCGCAGGTGCGCGGCATCCTCGACTTCGCGCGTCCGTTCGAGCCCCACCTCGAGCCGGTGGCACTCGACGTCGCGGTGGCGAGCCTCGTCGAGACGCTCGCGCCGCGCATGCACGCGGCGGGGGTGCAGGCGGTCGTCGACGTCCCGTCCACGCTGCCACCGGTGAACGCCGACCGTGCCCATCTCGGCCAGGTGCTGCACGAGATCGCCGGCAACGCGCTCGAGATGATGCCCGGCGGCGGTCGCCTCACCATCGCGGCCACGGCCAACGGCCATCGGCGCGTCCGGCTCACGCTCGCCGACACCGGCCCGGGGATCCCGCACGACATCCGCCAGCGCATCTTCCAGCTCTTCATGACCACGAAGCCCACCGGCACGGGCGTGGGGCTCGCGGTCGCGCGCAAGATCGTCGAGCGACACGGCGGCACGCTGACGCTGGCGCCAGCCGACGGACCGGGGGCGTGCTTCGTGATCGAGCTGCCGGTCGCCTAGGGAACGACCTGCAGCTCGGTGGCGGCGCTGCGCGCCGTGCCACGCGCACGGTTCTTCGCCGCGACGCGGATCATCACCGTCGTGCCCGGTGCGCGCGCACGCACGCGGATGCGGGCGCCGAAGACGCCGTCGCCGGCGACGGCGTCGCCCTTGCGGCCGTCGTCGCGCAACCGACCGACACGCGTGAAGCCGCGGCCGTTGTCGGCCTCGACCGTGACGCGACGGAGACCGCAGTCGTCGGTGACGCGCGCCGACACCACGACGGGCCGACGTCCGCGCGGCTCGACCGCCTCGGGCACCAGCGTGACCGTCCCGAACGCGGGCGGCGTCGCCGCCGCGACCGGAATCTGCAACGTCGCCGGCGCGCCCGCGACGCCGAGCGCGTCGCGTCCGATGACGGTCGCGACCAGCGTGCCCGTCGTCGGTCCCTCGAGCAGGAACGGCGCGGTGAACACCGGGCCGGCGGGGAGCGGCGTATCCGCCGGCGCCGGGCCGCTCGCGAGCGACAGGCTCGCCACCGGCACGTCGTTCAGCACGAGCGACGCCTCGACGGTGGCGGCCCCGTCGACGACCGCGGCCAGCACCTTCGTCGCCGGGCACGGACCGACCAGCGCCACGGGCGCGCCACCGACGGCGATGCCGCGCACGATTGCGCCGTTGCCACCACCCGGGCCGCCAGCACCGATCCGCACCGCCAGCCGCTCGCCGGGCACGCCGTCCGTGACGACGTCGAGGAACGTGTCGATGCCACCCGTGCCCGCGTCGTCGAGCACCACGTCGACGCCGGCCGTGGACACCGACACGACCTCCTGCGCCGGATCGCCGTCGGCATCGGGCGACGCGATCGCGAGGCCGGCGCCGGCGAGGAGGGTCGCCGTCGCACCCGCCGGCGGGTCGGTGACGTTGTCGAGGATGTCGGCGGGCACGAAGCGGACCGACGTCCCGTTGCCGGGGCCGTCGGCCGCCACCGCCGCCGACGTCAGCGCCTCGTACAACGCGCCATCGGCCCCGCGGGAGAGGCCCGTGTCCGCTTGCACCGGGTAGTCGGCGACGACAGACGGCCGCACCGCGCGCAGCCGCGTCATGGGGCCACCCACGACGTCGGCGCGGTCGACCGTGGGGCTGCTCCCGTTGGTCGGAATCGCGAAGGGCGTCCCCAGCTCGGGGTCGTCGACGGGCGGATCGAACTCGCCCTCGAGCTCGATGCCGATGCGGCCGTCCGGTGACGCCGGGCCGCCACGGCCATCGCCGTCGAGGATGCGGTCGGGATCCAGCCGCGGAAAGAACGGCAGCATGGTGGCGAGTCCCGGACCGTCGGGCAGGTTGCCCCCGAAGAAGCCGGCACTGAACGGCCCGACGTACGCCAGGGCCGTCAGCACGACCCGCAGGCCGCCTGCCGACGCGGGTGCACCCCGCCAGATCGCCACGGTGCCCTCCGCCACGCCGCCACTCAGCACGGCCACCTGGCGACCGACGAGCATCGTCTCCTGCAGCTCGCGACCATCGTCCGAGGTGCCGGCCGCGTCGCCGGACGTCGGGCCGATGACACCGTCGCCGTCGAGGTCGGCCCACGCGGCGACGATGACGGGGATGCCGTTCATCTGCGCCCCCGCGAGCGGAATGCCGAGGCCGGCGCTGCCGTCGGACACCAGCACGGTGAACGGCACCTCGCTCCCCTCGGCGACGTGACCGCCTCCCGCGATCGCGGTCGGAACGACCGCGGCCGGCTGCGGCATGACGGGGCCGATGCCGAGATGCCCGACCCGCACGACGAGGTCGACGTCGCCGATACGCGTCGGGTCGACGATGGGCGGCCGATAGCGGCCGTCCGGCTGCGGCAGCAGCAACGGCACGCCCGGGAGGATCGCGTAGGCACGGCCGGTGTCGGGATCGACCGGATCGCCCGACAGCACCGGGAACGGCTGCGCCCCGAGCGGCGACGCCACCAGCACGAGGAGCAGGAGCGCGCGCCACGTCATGGCAGCACGAACCCGATCGGATTGGAGACCACCGGATGCTCGGGCAGGACCGCCGCCAGGATCGCGGTGGTCGCGCCGGCAGGGACGTCGGCCGGAAGCACGACCCGCAACGTCCGCGGCGTGATCGACACGATGCGGGCGACGGTGGGCGTGCCGGCGCCGAGCACCGACGCCACCTCGTCCTCGGCCAGCGTACCGTCGGCGAGCGCGGCGCTGTCGCCCGTCGCCGGGGTTCCCGCGAGCGGGTAGCGCACGAAGCGCGTGCCCTGGAAGACGACGAGCTGCAGGCCGTAGCCGGTCTGCACCGCGTTCTCGAAATCGAGCGACGCCTCGAAGACCACCGTGCGGACGCCCCCGACCGCGACCGGCAGGGCGGTGCCGAGCACCAGCGTGGGACTGGTGGCTCCGGCGTGCACGAGCCCGGCCAGCGCCAGCACGCTCACGACCGTCAGTGTCAGGGTCCGGATCATCTCTCGTTCTGGCTTCATCAAATCACGTGCCAGCACCGTACCCGTGGCGGATGCTGGCGGCCAGCGTCGAAATGCTCGCGCCGGTGGGGCATTTGCCCCACGCTCACCCCTCACCGAGGCCGTATTTCTCCATCCGGTAGCGCAGCGTATCGCGGGAGATTCCCAGAAGTCGGGCGGCACGGCTCTGGTTGCCCCCAGCTTTGGCAAGCGCGGTCTCGAGCAGCAGCTGCTCGACGCGCTCCAGCGAGATGCCCTCGTCCGGGAAGTCCACCTGCACCTCGCCCGACGGGCCCACCGCCACGCGGCCGGCCCCGGCGGGAGCGCCGGGCAGGCCGAGGTCGCCCGGCTCGACGGGATCGGCGTCGGAAAAGAGCACGACCCGCTCCATGACGTTGGCGAGCTCGCGCACGTTGCCCGGCCACGGGTACGCCCGCAGCGCCGCCTCGGCCGCCGGCGACAGCGTGCGCGCCGCCGCCCCGTAACGGCGTACGGCCGACGCGAGAAAGCTGCGCCCGAGCAGCACCATGTCGTCGTCGCGCTCGCGCAGCGGCGGCACGCGCACGACGGCCACGGACAGGCGCTGCCACAGGTCCTCGCGGAACTCGCCCAGTCGCACCGCGGCCTCGAGGTCGCGACTGGTGGCGGCGATCACCTGGACGTCGACGCGCCGGGTGGCGCTGGCACCGAGGCGACGCACGGTCTTCTCCTCGATGACCTTCAGGAACTTCGACTGCAGGGTCGGCGGCACGTGACCGATCTCGTCGAGGAAGATCGTGCCACCGTCCGCGGTCTCGAAGAGTCCGGCGCGCGCCGTGCGCGCATCGGTGAAGGCGCCGCGCTCGTGGCCGAACAGCTCGTCCTCGACGAGGTGCTCGGGCAACGCGGTGCAGTTCACCTCGATGAACGGGCCGTCGCGTCGGCCGGCGAGGCTGTGCAGCGCCCGCGCCACGTGGCCCTTGCCGCTCCCCGTCTCGCCGAGCAGCAGCACCGTGGGCGCCGCCTGGCCCGGACCACCCGTGGCGCGCGCCAGGCGCTCGATCAGATTGCGCAGCCGGCCCACCGCCGCCGACTCGCCCAGCACCTCGCCCGCCGCCGACAGGCGCTCGCGGTGATACGAGATCTCCCGTCCCTGACGCGTGCCGCGAAGCGCGCGCTCGACCTTGAGGCGGATCTCGTCGAGGTCGAGCGGCTTCTGCACGTAGTCGCGCGCGCCCTGCTGCATGGCCGCCACGGCATCGGCCACCGAGCCGTAGGCGGTCATGAGGATCACCGGCAGCTCGGGGTCGAGGGCGAGGAGGCCGCTCAGGATGTCGAGACCGCTGCCGTCGGGCAGCCGCAGATCGACGAGCGCGACGTCGGGCGGCGACTCACCGCCGAGCCGGAGCGCCTCCGCCACACCCCCCGCATGCCGGACCTCGAAGCCCCGGCTGCTGAAGGCCTTCACCAGGTTGCGGGCGAGGACGGCCTCGTCTTCGGCGATGAGCAGCGACGGCATCTACGCACCCCAGTTCGTCACGTCGACGCCGATCGCCTTGATGCCGGCGATGACGCGCGACGGGATCAGCGGCACCGGCTCCCAATCGTAGCGGTGCATGCGCGCG
Source organism: uncultured Binatia bacterium (SeqCode) (assembly GCA_964404165.1). Classification (GTDB taxonomy): domain Bacteria; phylum Desulfobacterota; class Binatia; order DP-6; family DP-6; genus DASYLJ01. The sequence goes on from CAYOIZ010000034.1 coordinate 25,555, forward strand.
TCGCCAGTCCCCGTGACGAATCGTTTCGCCTGCTCGAGCGTGAAGAGCACGCCGCGCCGGCTGATCTGGCGCTCGTAGGCCTCGGCGTGCGAGGCGTCGAGGACGAAGTTCATGCTGTCGCACATGCACACGATGTTGACGGCGTTCCAGTCGCGCGGCGTGGTGCTGACGTGGATCAGCGGCGCGGTGGAGGACGCCGCCTGCACGGTGCCGTCGCGCGCCACGAGCGAGACCGGCGCCAGGCAGCAGGCGCAGTACGACTCGAGCCGCAGCTCCCGGCCGGCGAACGGCGGCATGCGCGAGATGGCCATCGACTCCATCGCGCAGCCCGCCCAGCAGTGGAAGCGGCCGTCGAGGTGCACCGCCACCTGGCTCGGATAGCTCGAGAACGGCTGCGCCTTCAGGATGGCGGCGTGGTTGGTGCTCTGCTCGATGGTGACGATCAGGCCCAGGTCCAGCTCGCGGTAGACCTCGACCAGGCGCAGCCGATCGAGGCCGGTGGCCTCGTGGACGGTGCGCAGGTTGGGCGCATGGCCGTCGGCACACCACCGCTCGTAGATGACCTGCCGCACGCGCTTGGCGTCGTCGCTGAACTGGAAGGCGGGAACGTTCTGGGGCATCGGGATCCTCCGCCGGGTGTCTTACGACGTCCCGCCAGGAAATCGCCAACTGCGTTCACGAGTGGTCACGAAAGCAGCACCGACGATGCGCGCGCGAGTGGGGATGTCTGACCGGGTCGCGTCATCGCGCTGACACGGCCGCGGAATGATTCGCATTGACGCGGGGCGTCCTGCCCCGCGGGTGTCACCTCCCACTCGCTGGCGGTTGGGCAAGCCGATTGCTTGGTCCCCGGCATGCGGCGGCCGGCACTCATCTATCTGGCTCTGCTCGCGGGTCTCGCGGGCTGCACGACGACGCGCACGAAGGTCCCACAGGAGGCCCGGCCGCTGATTGCCGAGACCGACGGGCCGACCTCGATCGACTGCGTGGAGCACCCACGCATCGACCGCTGGGCCGAGCGCATGCAGTCGCAGCAGGGGCTCCGCCGCACCGTGGACGAGAGCCTCGCACGCGGCGCCGCCTACCTGCCCGCGATGCGCGCCATCCTCGCCGACGTCGGCCTGCCCGAGGCGCTGGCGCTGCTGCCCGCGATCGAAAGCGGCTTCCGCGCCAACGCGCGCGGGCGGCACGGCGACGTCGGGCTGTGGCAGCTCCGTCGTCCCGCGGCGCGCCGCTTCGGGCTGACGATCACCCGACGTCGCGACGACCGCCTCCACCCGGAGCACGCGACCCGCGCGGCGGCCCGCTATCTCGACTTCCTGTTCGGCCGCTACGGCGACTGGCCGCTGGCGCTGGCGGCGTACAACGCCGGCGAGGGTCGCGTCGATCGCGCCATGGCGAGCGGCGGCTACGAGACCTTCTGGCAGCTGGCGGACGAGGGCCTGCTGCCCGCCACGTGTCGCGACTACGTGCCCCGCTTCCTGGCGCTCGTGCGTCTCGCCGGTGGCACGCGTCACTGTGCACCGACGGCTCGACTCGCCCAGGCCTCCTGAGACGGCCGCCTCACGGCGTCGCACAGCGCAGCGTCGACGCCGACGCCACGCACACGGTGAGTCCGCCGAGCCGATCGACCCGCCCCTGCCCGTGGCGGATGGCGACGCTCACCGGCGGCATCGCCGGCGACGCCATCGCCAGGCCGCTCATCGTCACCTTGTACTTCCACGCGCCCGCCGTGCCGGCCGAGAAGGTGGCCGACGCCGAGCGGTCCGGGGATGCGCAGGTGATCCGTTTCGGGCTCCGGGCGCGGCACTGGTCCGCCGGCCAGCTGGCGAGCACCGGCCCACCGGCGCCACACGAGATCGTCACCACGATCGCGCCAGACGCATCGAAGACGTCGGCGGGCGCGGCGGTGACGAACGTCCCCTTCAGACTGACACGGCCCTTCGCCATGCCGGGCGCGCCCGGCTTGACGGTGATCTCGCTCGACGCGATCACGGCGTCGCTCGGATCGCAGGCGTCGCCGACATCGTCGCCATCGAGGTCGGACTGGTCCGGGTTCGCGTCGGCGACGCAGTTGTCGGCAGCGTCGGCGACCCCGTCAGCGTCGGCGTCGGTGGGCGCCGTCAGCGACGTGCAGGCGCCGCCACACCCGTGGCTGGCGTCACAGGCGCTCTGACAGGCGGCCTCCGGCGGGCACGTTCCGAGGCACTGGCCCAGGTCGGCCTGGCAGAAGGCCGCGCAGTAGGTCAGCGTCGAGCAGCCGTCCAGACACTGCGTGAAGCCGGCCCAGCAGCTGGTCGAGCACGCGCCGCACTGTGCGCTGCACGTGCCGCAGGCGGCCGCGTCGCACACGCAGCCGTCGACCGGCGTGTGCGTGCAGCCGTCCGGTGCGGCACACGCGTCGTCGGTGCAGGCATTGTGATCGTCGCAGTCGACCGCGCCGCCCCCGCCACACTGCCCTTCCGCGCACACCTCGCCGCTCGTGCACGCATTGCGGTCGTCGCACGGATTCGCGTTGAGGACGTGGACGCAGCCCGCCGGGGTGCAGGTGTCGTCGGTGCAGCCGTTGCCGTCGTTGCACGTGACCGCCGTGCCGACGCAGGCACCGGCCACGCACGCGTCGCCCGTCGAGCAGGCGTTGGCGTCATTGCAGGCGGTGCCGTCGGAACGGGCCGGATTGCTGCAGGCACCGGTCGACGGGATGCACGTGCCGGCCGCGTGACACTGGTCCGACGCGCTGCACACGACCGGGTTGCCGCCGACGCACGCGCCCGCCTGGCACTGGTCGCTTCGGGTGCAGGCATTGGCGTCGTTGCAGGCGCTGCCGTTCGCCGCGACGGCACACTGCGCCGTGCAGCAGCTGCCGCCGTCACACGCCTCGCCGCCCTCGACGGCGCCGTTTCCGCAGGTCTGCGGGTCGCAGGCGTCGCCGATGCCGTCGGCGTCGAGATCGGCCTGTGACGGGTTCGGCGTGGCGGGACAGTTGTCGACGCCGTCGCCGACGCCGTCCCCGTCGGCATCGGGGACGGGCACCGTGCACCCGGCGCCGCAGCCGTTCCCCGCGTCACAGGCGGCGTTGCAGGCGCTCTCCGACGGACAGGCGCTCACGCACTGTCCGAAGTCGGCCTGGCAGAACGCCGCACAGTAGGTCAGGTTCCCGCAGCCGTTCAGGCACGCCAGGAAGCCAGACCAGCAGCCGTCGCTGCACGCCGCGCCGTCGGCGGCACACTGCGTCCGACACGTGGAGCAGTCGCCGGCATGACAGGTGTCGCAGACCGGCGTCTGGGTGTGGGTGCAGCCCGTGCCGACGACACATGCGTCGCTGGTGCAGGCGCGGTTGTCGTCGCAGCTGCGGGGACCGCCGCCGATGCACTGGCCGCCGGCACAGGTGTCACCGGCGGTGCAGACGTTGCCGTCTTCGCACGGCGCGGTGTTGTCGACGTGGAGACACGTCCCCGAGGCACACGAGTCGGTGGTGCAGCCGTTGCCGTCGTCGCAGTCGAGCGCCGTGCCGCCGCACGAGCCCCCGGAGCAGACGTCGTTCGTCGAGCAGGTGTTGCCGTCGTTGCAGGTGGTGCCGTTCGCCTTCGGCGGATTCGAGCACACCCCCGTGGCCGGGTTGCAGGTGCCGGCGACGTGGCACTGATCGGCCGCCGTACACGTCAGGGGCGTGCTGCCGACGCAGGTGCCGCTCTGGCACTGGTCGACCTGCGTGCAGGCATTGCCGTCGCTGCAGGACGTTCCATTGCCCGCGAACGTGCACGTCGCCGTGCAGCAGCTCCCGCCGTCGCACTGCTCGGCCGCTTCACGCACTCCGTTGCCGCACACCGGGCACATGGTCTGGTTCGGTGGGGCCAGGCTGTCGGAATGGGCCTCCTCGCCCCCGACCACCGCCACGCTGCGGATGGCGTCCGCCAGGCTGCCCGGATACCGCGCCACGGCGGCGTCGCACGTGTCGACGCTGAACGGCACGGTCACCGTGCCGTGCCCGGGGATGGAGGCCGGGGCGGTGGGGAACGTGGTCGCGACGACGAAGTAGTCGGCGCGGCTCCCGACCGGCAGGCCCGGCGGGACGTAGCCGCCGTCGAACCGCACCTCCAGCGTGTTGCGCACGGACGCGACGGCGGCCGGCGTCGACGAGGTGTTGGTCAGGGTGATCGTGCCCTGCACCACCGTGCCGGCGACCGTCGCCACGGTGCTCACGTCGATGCCGGCCCGCGCCGCGGTGGCGCTCCCGAGGAGGATCAGGCCCACCAGGCCGACGTACCCACCGATCCGAACGCGCCGTTTATCGTCCACGAGAGCCCCCGTTCCGTTTCGACTGGTAGACCTGAAGCTGCGCGACGCCTCTCCAGTATCCGTGCCAGGCCCAACGGCGCGTGTTCTCACCACCGGAGCGCAGCGGTGGGGGAAATCCCCCACCGCTATCTGGGTGGTATGCCCCTACAGCGACGCCGCCGGCACGACCATCGACTCGGCCAGCTCGTCGAGCGCGCGCGGCACGTCGTCGGCGCTGAACGCCATCAGCAGGATGATGACCTGCTCGACGCCGAGGTCGCGATAGCGCTTCACCGCGTCGAGGTCGCACGGCTTCATGTACGGGCAGGTGACGATGGAGACGTCCTTGCGCGCGCGACCGCGCTTCGCGAGCTCGCGATCGAGCGCCGCGATGCGCTCGCCGAGCGCCGGCGGCTCCATGTTGAACGGGTACCAGCCCTGCCCCATGTCGGCGACGCGCCGGATGGCGGCGTCGCTCTCGCCGCCGAAGTAGATCGGCGGGTGCGGCTGCTGGATCGGCTTCGGGTACTGGCGCGTCGGCGCCAGCGAGTAGAAGCGGCCCTCGTACGACGACACCGGATCGCACCACAGCCGCTTCATCACCTCGAGGTACGCGCGCGTGCGCGCTCCGCGCTCCTCGAACGGCGTCGCCACCGCCTGGAACTCCTCCGCCAGCCAGCCGATGCCCACCCCGAAGTCGAAGCGGCCGTTCGACAGCCAGTCGACGCTCGTGACCTCCTTCGCGGTGTAGACCGGGTTGCGCTGCGGCACGAGGCAGATGCCGGTGCCGAGCCGGATGCGGGTCGTCAGCGCGGCGAGGAAGCTGATGGTGTCGAACGGGTCGAGGAAGCCGGCCTCCGCCGGCGCCGGCACGCGACCGTCGTCGGCGTAGGGGTAGCGCGAGGCGTACTCGTCGAACAGCACGACGTGCTCGGCGATCCACAGCTCGTGGAAGCCGCGCTCCTCGGCGCCGAGGCCGAGCGTCGTGATGTACTCGCGGGTCCCGAAGGGATTCGAGATGGGGGCGAAGAGACCGATGCGCATGCCCCCGCATAGGACGGGAGCGTGCCCCGGCTCAAGCCGCGCGGCGCAGCGCCGTCAACCGGAGGCCGACGCGGACCCGATGCGGCAGCAACAGCGACAGCACGCCCATCCCGAGGAGCACGACGCCGGCGGCGCCGGCGAACACGGTGTCGAGCCAGAGATGCGGCCAGGACGCGACGCGGGCGCGGGGCGGGAAGAACGGCACGTCGTAGTCGGCGCGCGGGTCGTAGAGCACGGTGACGCGCTCGGCCACCGGGTAGGACCACGGCATCGAGAACCACGGTCGTCGCACCGGCAGGGTGCGGGGCCGGCCCGCGTCGAGTCGCACCAGGAAGGCGCCGCGCGAGCGCCAGCGGACGACGCCCTCCGCCTGCACGGCGCGATCGAGGAACGCCTCCGTGCTGCTGCCGAGCGCCAGCGCCACCGCGAGGAGGCACGCGCCGACGGCGATGGCGGCCCGTGGACCTCCGATCAACTCGTTGGCGTCCGACGGTTCCGACATGCTCGATCGTCATTCGAGCCGTCGGCGCGTCGAGTCTCAAGCAGAAATCGTTACGGTGCGATGGCAAACAGGCGAAAGAAGTTGTCCGCCATGCGCTCCGCCACGTCGGCGGGCGACGTCGCCCACAGCTCGGCGGCGTAGGCGGCGGTGCCGGCGACGTTGGCCGGCTCGTTGGTCTGGTCCTTCTCGGGGCCGAGGTACGGGCAGTCGGTCTCGAGCAGCAGCCGGTCGCGCGGCAGCGTCTGGAGCATGCGCGTGAAGCTCTCGGAGCGCCGCGCATTCGCGGGGATCGAGAGCCAGTGGCCGTGCTCGGCGATCGTCCGCGCCAGCGCCACCTTGCCGCCGAAGCAGTGCCAGTTCACCCGGGTGGCGCCCACCTCCTGCAGGATCTCGAACGTCCGCCGCTCGCGTTTGCGGGTGTGGACGACGATGGGCTTGTCGGCCGCCATCGCGAGGGCGACCATCCGCCGGAAGACCTCCTCCTGGGCCGGCCACAGCGTCTCCGGCACCCAGTACCCGTCGAGGCCGATCTCGCCGATGGCGAACGCCTGCTCCACGTGCGCCTCGACCCACGCCACCCCCTCGTCGGCGGTGACCGGCTCGACGTCGCGCGGATAGTCGACGTCGAGCGCCACCAGCTCGGTCATGACGGCGTCGACGGGGTAGAAGCCCAGGCCCGGCCGCACCATCGGATGGCGCGCGGCCAGCGCCAGGACGGCGGCGTTGTCGGACGGGTTCAACCCGTTGCTGACGATCGTCGTCACCCCGGCGGCGCGGGCACGGGCCACGACGGCGTCGGCATCGGGTGCGAGCCGGGGGTGCGTCAGATGCGCGTGGACGTCGGCGAGACCCATCGGTGCATCCTCAACCATGGCCAGGCTCCGCGGGAAAGCATGTCGACTGACACGCACCCCTGGCTCGCGTAGGGTGCACCTCCGACCATGGCGAAGCTCCCGCCATTGCTGGCGTTCCTGCTGGCAGCCGTCCTCGGCTGCGGCCCCGACGATCCGGTGACGTCGCTGACGCGGGAGTTCGAGGGTGCCTACCCCGCCACGGTGGCGGCGACGGGGGCGGTGCGCGAGTACACCCTCGACGCCGCCCCGGCGGTACTGCCGATGTTCGACGGGCGGCCGCTGCACGTCTGGGCCTACGACGGCCGGGTGCCCGGACCGATCCTGCGCGCCCGCGTCGGCGAGCGGCTGCGCGTGACGTTCACGAACCACCTGCCCGACGACACCACGGTGCACTGGCACGGCGTGCGCCTGCCGAACGCGATGGACGGCGCGCCCGGCGTCACGCAGCCGCCCGTCAGGCCGGGCGAGACGTTCGTCTACGAGTTCGTGCCGCGCGACGCCGGGACGTTCTGGTTCCATCCGCATCTGCGCTCGAGCGAGCAGGTGGAGCGCGGTCTCTACGGCGTGCTGATCGTCGACGAGGCCACACCGCCGCCGTACTCGCGCGACGTCGTCTGGGTGCTCGACGACTGGCGTCTCGGCGCCGACGGCGAGATCGACTCGCGCTTCAACACGCCGGGCGACCTCATGCACGACGGCCGCTGGGGCAACGTCGTGACGGTGAACGGAACGCTGAACGAGGTGCTCGAGGTGCGGCCGGGCGAGCGCATCCGGCTCCGGCTCCTCGACACCGCCAACGGTCGCGTCTTCAAGCCCGACTTCGGCGCGCTCGCGCCGCAGGTGATCGCCGTCGACGGCCTCTACACGCCGCAACCGCTCGGCCTCGGCGGCTTCGAGCTGGCGCCGGGCAACCGGCTCGATCTCGACGTCACGGTGCCGCGCGACCAGGCCGGCCGCGAGATCGTCGTGACCGATCGCTTCACGCGCCGTCCGTTCCCGCTCGCGACGATCCGCGTCGCGGGCGAGCCCGTGGCGACACCCGACTTCCCGTCACCGGCGCAGGGCTACGTCCCGGCGTGGCGCGTCCCCGACGAGATCCCCGCGACCACGGTCGACATCGACGCGCGTCGCGGCGGTCCGTTCGGCATCGAGTGGACGCTGAACGGCACGGCGCACGTCGGCCATCACGCGATGACGCCGCTGGCCACCCTGCCCCGCGGTCGGTTCGCGCGCATGCGGTTCACCAACCGCTCGTACCGCCTGCACCCGATGCACATCCACGGCACGTTCTTCAAAGTGCTGGCGCGCAACGGCACGCCCGTCGACGAGCCGTACTGGCGCGACACGGCGCTGGTGCATCCGCAGGAGACGATCGACGTCGGCCTGGTGCCGCTCGACGACGGCGACTGGATGCTGCACTGCCACGTCCTCGAGCATGCCGAGGCCGGCATGATGACGACGGTCCGGGTCAGCGACGGGTCGTGAGGGGGCGCGCCGCCGCGGCGCGGAGACACAGCGCCAGGGCGAGCGTCGCGGCACCGAGCGCCTGCAGGCCGGCCACGACCGCGCGTCGCACCGGCAGACGGAACGCCGCCAGCGTCCATTCCGACGGTGGCGTGTGCAGGAGCCCCGCCACGGCGGCGGTCGTCACCGTCAGGACGAGCAGCAGGAGCACCGCCACCTTCACACCGGGCGCAACGACGGGAATCGCGGGCTGCGTGATCGCGGGCCGGACGCGCAGCGCCGACCAGCTCCACCAGGCGAGCAGCGCGAGCCCGACGACGGTGCTCGCATGCTGCAGCAGCTTCCACACCGCGACGTCGAAGCCGCTCACCGTGAAGAGGTGCGTGCGGAGCCCGGGCAGCAACGTCACCGGCAGCGTCGCGGCGTGGGTGAACGCGTCCCAGGCGACGTGGGTCAGCGCGCCCGCCACCAGCGACACCACGACCGCCACGGGCGACACGTGGGGCAGCATCACCCGCAGGCGCGGGAGCCGCTCCTGCACCACCACCGGCAGCAGCGCCGCGACCGGCACCTTGAGCAGGAGATGGAACACACCGTACGCGACCAGGCCGAGCGGCAGGCAGAACCAGAACGCGCCGGAGACGGAGTGGCTCTCCGGCTGGCTCACGCGCAGCGGCAGGAAGTAGACCGCGTCGGGCATCATGCTCCCGATGACGAGCGCCGAGAGCACGACGTGACGGCCGAAGACGCGATGCAGGGGAACGACGGCGGCGGGATGGGCGAGCGTGAAGGGCATGCGACCATTGGCGATGATGCCCGCGGTCGCGTCGGGAGCAAAGCCCCGGCGCGACCGCATGGCAGATGCTAGATCGCGATGCGCGCGCCGACCGCCGCCTCGGAGAGCGTCCACAGACGGTCCGCGAACGCCGGATCGACGGCATAGGACTTCACACCCGCGAGCGCACCCTCGGCGTCGTTGATCGACGCCACGCCGCAGTCCTCCAGGTAGACCCCGCCCCGATCCGCCAGCTCCGGCGCGGTGGCGGCGAAGACCGACGTGGCCGCGCCGGCCTCGACCGTCTTGAACTGCAGTCCACCCGACCCACCGCGTGACTGCAGGAACCTGATGTCCTCCGGCACGAGATGGCGGCCGAGCTCCGTCATGATGGCGCCGGGGTGGAGCGCAAGCGCGCGGACGCCCTGCGACGACAGCCGGCGATCGAGACCGACGGCGAACAAGATGTTGGCGGTCTTCGACTGCCCGTAGGCCTGCCACTTGTCGTACGGCCGGCGCTCGAAGTGGATGTCGTCGAACACCACCGGCGACATGTGGTGGCCGCGCGAGCTCACCGACACGACGCGTGCGGGGGCACCCTTCCGCAGCGCCGGCAGCAGCAACCCGGCCAGGAGGAAGTGGCCGAGGTGGTTGGTGCCGAACTGCGTCTCGAAGCCGTCGGTGGTATGACCGAACGGGCAGGCCATCACGCCGGCGTTGTTCACCAGGACGTGCAGCGTGTCGTACCTGGCGAGGAAACGGTCGGCGAAGGACCTCACGCTCGCGAGCGACCCCAGCTCGACGGCCTCGACCGAGACCTTCTGGTTGCCCGTGCTCTCCCGGATGCCGGCAGCGACGGCCTCGCCCTTGGCGGTGTCGCGTGCGGTGAGGATCACCTCCGCCCCGTGCGCCGCGAGCGCGCGCGCCGTCTCCTGGCCGATCCCGCTCGAGCCGCCGGTGACGAGCACCCGCTTCCCGGTGCAGTCGATCCCGTCCAGCACCTCGTCGGTCGTCGTGGCCGAACCGAACTTGCCTGCGTCGCGCATCGTCGCTGTCCTCCTCCCGTGCGCGATACATGTCCCGCGCCGCCCTGACCAGGTACCGCAATTTTCGCAGAGCCCCCTTCCACCCCTTCGGCCATGATCGAGCGTATAGTCCGGTAGAAGACGCGACGGGGAGGATCGATCATGGCGACGAAGCACGGGCTCCTGATCCTGGCCGACATCTCGGGGTTCACACGGTTCGTCACGGAGACCGAGCTCGAGCACGGCCCGCCGATCATCGCCGCGCTGCTCGAGGAGGTGATCCGACGCATCTCGCCGCCGCTCGAGATCGAAGGCGTGGCCGGCGACGCCGTGTACGCGCTCGGCGAGGACGGCACCCTCGAGCCACGGACGAAGCTGCTCGGCATCCTGCACGGCGCCTTCGTCGGCTTCCACGAGAAGCAGCGCGAGCTCGAGGCGGACGACAGCTGCGACTGCGGCGCGTGCAGCAACGTCGCACGGCTGCGGCTCAAGACGATCGGCCACTACGGCTCGTTCCTCGTCCAGACGGTGGGCGGGCATGCGCAGACCGCCGGGCGCGACGTCATCCTGGCCCATCGCCTCTTGAAGAACGCGGTGCCGCGCGAGGCCGACTACGCGCTCTTCACCCGGGACGCGCTCGACTACATGCAGCTCGCGCCGGACCGCCTCGGGCTCGTCTCGCACACGGAGCGCTACGACCACTTTGGTGAGGTCCCCTGCTTCGTCGGAGACATGCGCTGCCTCGCGGACGACGTCCAATAGATAGGCTTGACGACCAGCCCGCCGCATCCTACTGGGCTGCCGGAGGGGGCGCGTGATGGGAAGGGTCGTGGTCGGAGCGTGCCGGGTAGTCCGACGAGCGAGCGCATGCGCCGCTCTGCTCATCCTGATCCTCCAGGCGACACCGGCGGACGCCGCCGCCATCCTCGTGCGCGACATCGCACCGGGCCCGTTCGGATCCAACGCGGACGACCTCACCGCGGTCGGGTCGGTCCTGTTCTTCGTCGCGGTCGACGCCGCCCAGAGCAGCGTCGACCTGTGGAGGAGCAACGGCACCACCGCGGGGACCGTCCTCGTGGCCGACATCAACCCCACCGGCAACTCCGGCGCCTCCGAGCTCACCGACGTCAACGGCACCCTCTTCTTCCGCGCCAACGACGGGACGACGGGACGCGAGCTGTGGAAGAGCGACGGCACCCCGGGGGGCACCGTGCTGGTCGAGGACATCGAGCCGGCCGGCGAATCGGTTCCCGCCAACTTCGTCGTCGCCGGCGGCGCGCTGTTCTTCACCGCCGACACGGTCGCGGGCGGTCGCGAGCTCTGGACGAGCGACGGCACGCCCGGCGGCACCTTCCAGGTGAAGGACATCCGCCCGGCCGGCCTGGACGGCGTCTTCATATCGACCGAGATGGTCGCCATCGGAGACCTGGTCTACTTCGTCGCCGACGACGGCGTCATCGACAGCGAGCTCTGGCGGAGCAACGGCACGCCGGGGGGCACCGTGCCCGTCAAGGACATCGATCCGGCGTTCGGGTCGAACCCGAGCGAGCTGACCGACGTCGGCGGCACGCTGTTCTTCTCCGCCAGCGACGGCACCAACGGCACCGAGCTCTGGCGAAGCGACGGCACGGACGACGGCACCGTCATGGTGAAGAACATCGGGCCCGACGACGACAACAGCTTCCCGCGGAACCTCGCGGCCGTCGGCGGCGTGCTCTACTTCACCGCGGACGACGGCGTCCACGGGCAGGAGCTGTGGCGCAGCGACGGCACGGCCGACGGGACGCGGTTGGTGAAGGACATCGCGCCCGGCGAGGACGATTCGAACGCGCGCAACCTCGTCGCGCTCGGCGATGTCCTCCTCTTCCAGGCCGACGACGGCGAGCACGGCTCCGAGCTCTGGCGAAGCGACGGGACCGCCGACGGCACCGTCCTGGTCCGCGACCTGTTTCCGGGGTTCAGCAGCGGGGTCGGGGGGGCGCCCCTCGTCGTCGGATCCGTCGCGCTCTTCGAGGCCGACGATGGCGCGCGCGGGGAGGAGCTGTGGCAGACCGACGGCACCGCCGCCGGAACGGCGCTCATAGCCGACGTCCTCGCCGGCCCGGGCGACTCCTTCCCGGACGACGTCGCGGTCGTCGGCGGCCGCGTCTTCTTCCGCGCCGACGACGGCATCACCGGTCCCGAGCTGTGGATGCTGACACCGTGTGGAGACGGCGTCGTCGATCCGGGCGAGACCTGCGACGACGGCAATCGTCTCGACGGGGACTGCTGCGCGGCCGCGTGCACGGCGGAGCCGGCCGACGCGACCTGCGAGGACGGGAACGCGTGCACCGTGGGCCAGACGTGCGACGCCGCGGCGACGTGCGGCGGCGGCGCGCCGCTCGCCTGCGACGACGGCGTCGCCTGCACGGTGGACGCATGCGACGCGACCGCCGGCTGTCAGGCGACGCCGGTCGCGTTCCCGACGCTGGCGACCGTGTTCGCCGCCGGGCTCGGCGGCGCCTGCGGCGGTGCGACCGTACCGCCGCCGCTCGTCCGCTCGTTCACGAGCGCTGGCGAGCAGGCGGCGCGTGCGGCCTCGGCGACCGCCGCGAAGCAGAAGCGGCTGCTGCGCCGTGTGGTGCGGCGTCTCACGCAGGGCGAACGGAAGGCGGCGAAGCTCCGGCGTCTCGATCCCGCGTGCCGGTCGGCCCTCGCGGCACGCTTCACCGAGGCACGGACGCAGACGACCTGCCTGGTGCCGCCATGAGGAGACGTCGCATGGGAACCGGCCGCCGTCTCGTGACCGTGCTGTTCGCGATCGGGCTCGCGCTGGGTTCGCGATCGGCCGCCGCGGAGAGCGCATTCCTCGTCGCCGACGTGGCGCGCGGCGCCGCCGGTTCGTTTCCGCGGGAGATCACGCCGTTCGGGAGCTTCGCGGTCTTCGTCGCGAACGACGAGAACGGCGACGTCGAGCTCTGGCGGACCGACGGTACCGCGGCGGGCACGGTGCGCGTGGCCGACGTCGATCCCGCCGACTCGTCGTTCCCGAGCGACCTCACGGTCGTCGGCGGCATCCTCTTCTTCACCGCCGACGACGGCGTCAACGGGCAGGAGCTGTGGAAGACCGACGGCACCGCGGCCGGGACCGTCCTGGTGAAGGACGTGCGCCCGGGTTCGGACGGCAGCTCGCCCACCAGCCTCGTGGCGGTCGGCGACCTCCTGCTCTTCCAGGCCGACGACGGCACCAGCGGTCGCGAGCTCTGGCGCAGCGACGGCACGGCCATGGGCACCGTCCTCGTCGAAGACATCCGATCGGGCCAATCCGGCTCCCTCGGCTTCGGCGACGAGCAGATCGTCGCCGGGGACGCGCTCTACTTCTTCGCGGACGACGGGACGAACGGCGCCGAGCTGTGGAAGAGCAACGGCACCGATGCCGGCACCGTGCTCGTGCGCAACATCCGCGCCGGCGGGGCCGGCTCGCAGCCGTTCTTCGGCACCGAGTTCGGCGCGCTCGACGACACGGTCTTCTTCTTCGCCGACGACGGCGTCGTCGGCGAGGAGCTCTGGAAGAGCAACGGAACGTTCGCGGGAACCGTGCTGGTGAAGGACATCCGAACCGGGTCGGGTGACTCCCTCGCGTTTCCGTCGTCCCCTTTCGCCCGCGCCGGAGACACCCTGTTCTTCACCGCCGACGAGGCCACGGCGCGCGAGGAGCTGTGGAAGACGGACGGCAGCGGGATGGGGACGGTGATCGTGGCGGACATCGCCCCCGGCACGGCCCAGTCGTCGCCGGAAGGACTGACCCCGCTCGGCGACACGCTCCTCTTCGCTGCGAGCCAGGCCGCCTCCGGGCACGAGCTCTGGCGCACGGATGGCAGTGCGATGGGCACGGCGTTGGTGCGGGACATCTTCCCGGGTGTCGGGAGCTCATTGGTCTCGAGCCTCCTCGCCAGGAACGGAGCGGTCTTCTTCGGCGCCGACGACGGCGTCGTCGGACGCGAGCTGTGGCGCAGCGACGGCACCACGGCCGGGACCGTCCTCGCCGCCGACGTCCTCCCGGGCCCCGGCGGCAGCGATCCCGAGGGACTGGTCTCGTTCGCCGGCAAGCTGCTCTTCACCGCCGACGACGGCGTCGTCGGCCGCGAGCTGTGGGTGCTGACCGCGTGTGGGGACGGCACCGTCGACGCGGGCGAAGCGTGCGACGACGGCAACCGCGTCGACGACTGCTGCTCGGCGAGCTGCGTTCCGGCGTCCGCCGACGTGGCATGCGACGACGGCGACGCGTGCACGACGGGACAGCTCTGCGACGGAGCGGGTCTCTGCGGCGGCGGCGCACCACTCAGCTGCGACGACGGCGACGCCTGCACGATCGACGTCTGTGCCCCGACGGCGGGGTGCCAGGTCACCGCGGCCGGATTCGACACGCTCGCAGCGACGTTCGCCGCGGGCCTCGGCGACCCGTGCCCGGGCACGCCCGTGCCGGCGTCCCTGACCCGCCTGTTCGGCGCCGCCGGGGGGCAGGCGGCACGCGCGGCAACGGCGACCGCTGCGAAACGGCGGCGGCTCCTGCGCGGGACGACCCGCCGCCTTGCGCAGGGCGAGCGTCGCGCCGGCAAGCTGCGGAAGCTCGATCCGGCGTGCCGCGCCGCGCTCGCGCTGCCGTTCGTCGACGCGCGCACACAGGCGGGCTGCCTGCTGGACACGCCGTAGCCTTCACTCGCGGGCCAGGTAGCGATCGAGCACCGCGTGGAAGTTCGCCACCGCGGTCTCCTGCACCGGGTTCAGCATCGCGCCGCGAAAGCCGCGCGACTTCATGCCGCGGTTCACGGCCTCGATGTTGGCGAAGTCCTCTTCGAGGAACTCGCACTGGCCGCGGAAGGCATCGAAGCCGCGGAACGTCTCCTGCTGGACCACCGGCGCTCCGCCCGGAGGGAAGCGCCCGAGGGACCAGATGTCGACGATGCTGCTGTCGGGATCGTCGCCGTTCGGCCGCATCCGGTACCAGAGCGCGCCGTCGAAGGTCGGCAGCACGATGCTGTTCGGGAAGATGTGCCAGTCGAGGCCGGCCGCCGCCCACGCCTCCAACGTCAGTCCCTCGGGCCACGCGATGCCCCGCTTCACCATCTCCTCGCGGTGGAACTCGAACAGGCTCGTCATCACCACGTCGACGGGCGTGTCGTCGGGGAGTGCACGCAGCCGGGCGTACGCCGCCATTCCTGGCTCCAGCGTCATCGCGCCGATCGTGCGGCCGAGGTGGGCGAAGTTGGCCCACAGGTTCTCCTGGAGCGACGTCGGCGTCACCCAGCGCCCGTCCTCGGTCCGGTACTCGGTGAACGGGCCCGGCTCGCCGTACAGCATGGCGTGGTCGCCGAGTGCCAGGCCCGGGACGCGCGCGCTCCGGTAGTTGATGCCCGACACGTGCGTGGCGCCGCTGTGGTACGCCTCGATGAAGGCCCCGACGAGCACCTTCCAGTTGGCGGGCGCGACGATGGTCTTCCACCAGAGCGGGCGCATGTCCGCCGGCGCGAAGGGGTCGAGGAATTGCGGCACCATGCCGAGGAACTGCGCCAAGGGCTCTGCATGCGGGTCCTCGTGGATCCAGACCCACCCGCCCCAGCGGCCGAGTGCGATGCGCGGCAGGCCCAGCTTCGCCTTGTCGAAGGCGGCGCAGCCCTGCCAGTCGTCTTCGAAGTGCACGTGCGTGAGCGCGCCGAGACGGTCGTACTGCCAGCCGTGGAAGCGGCAGCGGATGGCCTTGCCAATGTGCCCGCGCGGCTCGTCGCAGAGCCGGCGCCCGCGATGCTGGCAGACGTTGTACATCGCCGCGAGGTCGTCCGCGCCCGGCCCCGTCCGCACGATGAGGATGGAGTCGTCGAGGATCTCGTAGACGACGAAGTCACCTGGCGCGGCGAGCTCGGCCTCGCGGCAGGCCATCTGCCAGACGCGCGGCCACAGCCGCTCCCGCTCGAGATGGTGGACGTGCTCGGCATCGTGGGGCATTCGCCCCTCCTCCCGCGAGCCCGCCCCGGAAGTCAATCGTCAGCGGGTGTCGTGGCTACCCTTCGCGCCTGAGCTTCTCGCGCCGCGCCAGCTCGGCCGGTGTCGGCTCCTCCGCGCCGCCGATGGTGGCCGTCCTGACCTCGCCGCCGCGCACGTACGTCGCGTGGATCAGCCCGTTCGCCGACACCGCGCTGTGCGTCAGCGTGAAGGCGCGGGGCTCGCTGTCGTCGGCGAACAGGCGCTTGCCCTTGCCCAGCAGCAGCGGGAACGTGAACGTGCGGATCTCGTCGACGAGGCCGGCCGCGAGCAGCGCATGCACGAGCTCGCTGCTGCCTTGCGTGACCAGCGCCGGGCCGTCCTCCTGTTTCAGCTTCGCGACGTCCGTGGCGGCGTCGCGCAACGCGACCGAGCCTTTCCAGGTGAGGTCGACGCCTTTGCGCGTCGCCACGTACTTGGTGATCCGGTTGAAGGTCGTGGCGATGTCGTCGTACTGCTTCCCTTCCGCATAGGGCCAGTGCGCCGCGAAGATGTCGTAGGTGCGCCGGCCGAGCAGGAGGTCGAACGGCTCGCCGAACAGCTTGCCGACCTCCTCGCCGAACACCGGGTCGACGTCCGCGTGCGGAGCGACCCAGCCGCCGTACTCGAAGCCCCCGGTGGGGTCTTCATCCGGCCCACCCGGGGCCTGCATCACGCCGTCCATGGAGACGAAGGCGCCGACAATGACTTTTCTCATGGCTCTCTCCTTTTTCTCGCTCTGGGACGAACGAGTCGAGCCGGTTTCGACATGATGGGGCGGCCCATGAGGCTCAGACGATGTCGGGCGCGGCACGCCAAGGAACCCGGAGCGTAGGGAGCGCGTCGACGGAGCTGCGCCCTGTCGGCGTTGCTCGTAAGCGTCCGTGCACGCGCCAGCGATTTGGGGGTTGTCGAAGCGAGGAGATCCGACAGGGTTGCAGGTAGCGGCCCTCGGGCCGCGAGGAGGCGGCGACGGATATCCGGATGACCTTGACGCTCCTCTCGTTGGTGGCGGCGTCGTGCAGCATTCCCGTCGGCCAGGCCGGTGATCTCCGACTCGTGCCGTCGGTTCAGCGCGACGAGCTCGCCAACACCGGCTTCTCGGCGGGCGGGAGCATCATGGGTGTGAGTCTCGGCTTTTCGGTCGGCTCGCGCTGCCTTGGTTTGGTCTCAGGCGTAGACGGCGACGCGCGTTGCCTCGGCGTCGGAGTCCAGAAGGACAAGGAGACGGTGAAGAAGGAGCCTACCGCCCCGGACGCTCCGGTGTCGGTCGCCGGTGGTGCGGAGAGCCGCGAGCACCTCGCGGCTGCTCCGCGGATCGACCAGCGTCAGAAGGAACGCGGTGTCTCCGCAGGAGCGAGTCTCTTCGGCTACGGGGTCGGTGCCTCGATGAGCGGGCGGTGTGTCGGGGCGACGACGGAGCTCGACGGCGAAGGCCGGTGTCTGGGAGTCGGGTTGCGCCCGGGTGACGATGCCGACACGCCAACCGCCGCCGCTCCAGCCCGCACTGCACGATCCGCCGCCGAGCGCTGAGGCCCGGGGCCCGCCACCAGGACGCCACCAACCCGCTAGACCACTTCCGCGAGCAAGGCGAGGATGCGATCCGCGTTCGCGCCGAACCCCTTGTAGGCGGCCAGGTCGGGCTCCATGCCCGCGACGCTGCGGCGAAGGGTTGCGCGTTGGTCCGGCGACAAGCAGCGGACGTCCGAGTGGTAGACGCGAAGCACGAAGAGGCTCAGCACGTCGCTCAGCGGGACGATGACCTGCCGCTCGACACGGAGCCACGCCGCCGACGCCTCCGCCCATTGCGCCGGCACCGACGGATGGATGCCCGCTGGACATCGCAGACGGTCGAGACGGGGATCGGGCGTCAGGCTCCACACGAATCGCGCCGTGGTCCGACGCGCGTCGAACAGGCTCCGCGCGAGCCGCGTGCGATTCGTCGCCCTGAACGCGTGCAGGGCCGGCACCGGCTCGTGCAGCTCGAGGAACGTCCGACCGAGCGCACACTCCGGGCACCAGTTCGTCGGAAACGAGACGTGCAGATAGACGGCCGTCGCCGCGGCGGGATCGTCGCCCGGCGCACGTCGCATGACGACGAGATCCTCCTGCACGCCGAGCATCGCCTCGTCGAGCGACGTCACCCTGGCGAAGCGTTCGAGGACGGCGGGATGCTCGGCGGCGATCGTCGCGCGCAGCCAGGCCAGGACGGCGCGCACCTCCGTCGCGACGTCGAGGGCGGCCGGTCGACGGCCCGACCAGAGTCGCCGCTTCTCCGCGAGGTAGTGCTCCGCGTCGTCGCCGAACTCGAAGACCGTCGACCCCACGCGATCATCACCGAGCCGTGGCTGGATGCCCGGCATGTGATGGGGGTCGGTGACGGGAAAGTACGGGAGCATCACTGGCGTCGGGCGCCTCGGCGGCGCACGATCCCCTCATGGCCCTGCCGCCCGGCTTCGTCTACCGCCCCGGCGTCTTCGACCCGGCGGCGAGCGTGCGGCATGTCGCGAAGCTCGTGTCGGACCTCGCGTGGGAGGAGCAGCAGTTCACCATCTACGGCCGCACGATGCCGATGCCGCGACGCATCGCGATGTACGGGCCGGTCGGCTACCGCTACTCGCGCGTCGTGCATCCGCCCCTGGCGCTGCCGGCCTGCCTCGACGCGATCCGGGCCGTGGTGGAGGCGGCCACCGGCCTCGCGTTCAACTCGGTGCTCGCGAACCTCTACCGCGACGGGCGCGACTCGGTCGGCTGGCATCGCGACAACGACTACGCGCACGGCGGTCAGCCGGCGGTCGCCTCCGTGAGCTTCGGCGCCGTGCGCCGCTTCGAGCTGCGCGAACGTCTGGGAGGCGCGACCGCCGCGATCGACCTCGAGCCGGGCTCGCTGCTCCTCATGGAGGCGGGTGCGGTCGCGCGCTGGTCGCATCGCATCCCGAAGACGACGCGGCCCGTCGGGCCGCGCGTCAACCTGACCTTCCGTCACATGGTCGCCGTCACGCGTACATGATGCGCGTGATCCAGTCGGCCACCATCGCCGGCTTGTTCTCGCCTTCGATCTCCACGGTCATCGTGCGCGTCGTCTGGATCCAGGGCCCCTTGAGCTCGGCCGCCGCGAGGACCGCGCGGGCGCGGATGCGGCTACCGACCTTCACCGGGCTGACGAACCGCACCTTGTCGAACCCGTAGTTGAGGCCCATCATCAGGCCTTCGTACCGCGCCGGGTCGCCCTTCGGAATCGACGTGTCGAGATGCGTCAGCATCGAGAGCGTCAGGAAGCCGTGCGCGATCGTCGTCCCGAACGGCGTCGCCTTCGCGGCCTCCGGGTCGACGTGGATGAACTGGTGATCGATCGTCACGTCGGCGAACTGGTCGATCCGTGCCTGATCGACGGTGAACCACTCGCCGACCCCTTCCTCCTTGCCGATGTCGGCCTGGAAGAGAGCGAAAGCCTTCTCTGCGTTCGTACTCATGCGATGCGCAGTTAGTCGTCCCGCGCGCCTCCCGCAAGCGGCAGGGCGGAGGTCGGCCCCGCCCCCTCGCGCAGCGTGTACTTCTCCACCCACTGCCGCAGGCGGCCCCATGGGCGTGCGACGACTGCACCGTTGTCCGAGCGGACCCGTGCGTCCGTGCAAGGACAGGCTCCGACGAAAGTCCCGTTGTAGCGCGGATAGCAATCACGCTAACCAGTGGACCATGCTTCACGGGACACTCGCGGTAGGCATGCTGCTCGCCGCTCTCGCTCTCTCGCCCCGCCCGGCCGACGCGTGGCAGCTTCGCGTCGGGTCGAACGTGCACTCCCCGGGTGGAGACGTCGCGATCGACTCGCGGGGCGATGTCGTCGGATCGACCGAGCACCGCGTCGGACGCAAGCGCTTCCCGGAGATCGTGAAGCTGTCCGCCGCGCGCGGACGTCGGCAATGGCGCCGCCGGTTCGACGATGCGGATCGCGGGTACGTGCAGGCCGTGCTGACGACGCCCGGCGACGACGTCGTCGCGGCGGGACGGTTCGGACCGTACGGCACCGGCTTCACCATCGTGCGCCTCGCCGCCGCGGATGGGACCGTCGTGTGGCGCCACGACGTGCCCGCGACGTCGCGCCATGACCGCTTCGCCGACATGACGCTCGATCCCACGGGCGACGTGATCGTCGGCGCCGCAATCGGCGACCGCATCGTCGTGCTCGCGCTGCGCGGAACGGACGGCACCGAGCGCTGGCGATCGAGCACCGCGCCGATCGGCCAGTACGAGGGCGCGAACGACGTGGCAATCGCTCCCGACGGCGACGTCGTCGTCGCCGGCGACACGACGGCGCCCGGCGCGGTGCTCGCACGGCTCGACGGCGGCACGGGCGCGACGCGGTGGATTCGCACGTTCCCGAATCTCGGCAATCCCCGTGGTCTGGCCATCGACGGCGACGGGACCATCGTGTTCGGCGCGCATTTCGCCGTCGGTTTGGGCCTGTTCAACCCGACGAGCCGCTTCACGGTCGTGCTGCTCGGCGCCTCGGGCGACCCGATCTGGGAGCGCCGCATCGAGCCCGCGGATGGAACGTCCGTCGGCGACTACGTCGCGGCGGCGACGTTCCTGCCCGACGGCGACGTCGCCGCGACCGGCAGCGTCGACGACCGGGTCGTCACCGTTCGCCTCGCGCGAGCGACGGGCGACGTCGTCTGGCGTCACGACCTCGACGCCGAGCCCGGGCTCCTGGCGCGAACGCCGGCCGGCGACCTGCTGGTCGGCGCCGACGTGTTCGATGGTCGCACCTGCCGGGACTTCGTGTTGCTCGACCTCTCGGCGACGACCGGGACCGAACGCGGGCGGCGCCGGATGCGCGGACGGGCGGAGAACGACCGCTCCGGCTGCTCGTCCGGCGTCAACGACGACGGGCTGGTAGGGCTCGCCGTCAGCGATCTGGGCGTGGCAATCGGGGCCAGGGTCGGGGACACGCGAGGACCGCGACGGCTGATCGCCCGCTTCCCCCTCACGCGATGATCACCCCGCGTCGTGCGCCGCCAGTCGGTCGCAGCGCCGTGAACCCGGCCCTCAGTCGGACTTGGCCTTGAACTTCTTGGCCGTGTTGGTGCCCGCGCGATACGTGGCGTCCCAGCATCCGCCTGCGCTGCTGCGGAGCTGCACCCGCACCGGCATCGTGAGCGGCAAGGTCGGGACCGGGACGTTTCCTCCCGCGGCCGCCACCTGGAGCTTGGCCTTGCCGGCCGCCCCCGCCTTGAGCACGACCTTCTTCACGCCGTCGGCCGCACCCGCCTTGTCGGTGTAGTCGTAGCCGAGCTCTTGTCATTTCCAGCACGGCTTCGGCACACGCGTGCCACAGCTCCCGCCAGGCGGAACGCGCACGGAGAACCGTGTCCCGGTCTGATCGTAGATGCAGAGGAGATACTCGGTGTCCGTCGTGGGGTCACCGAAGTCGGAGGCCAGGACGTCGGCCCCCTCGTCCACTTCCACGACAGATTGCCGCGGCCGAGCTGCACCTTGGCGCTCTTCGCAGCCGCGGGCCGACACCCGCCGACCGGGCCGGCACCGCATGCGAACAGGGTGGTGCTGGTCGTCGAGCCCGTGGTCGTCGAGCTCGTGGTCGTGGAGCTCGAGGTGCTCGTCGAGGTGGTCGACACCGGGATCGTCGAGGGGAAGCTGGGGGTGGTCGTGATGGTGGTCGTGGTGACGGCGGCGGTGGTGCTCGTGGTGGACGAGGTGGCGGCACCGGCGATCGGTCGTTTTCGTTCGCGACGACGGACGTCAGCGGTCCGGCGTCGGTGGCGATCACGGTCCCGCCGGCCGGGACCCCGCTCGGCGCCTCGAAGACGAGGCGCCCGTTCCGCCCCGGATACGTGGCGAACACCGGCGGAGCGGGCACGAGCAACGCGAACGTAGCGAGGACGCAGCAGACCCGCGATCCCGAGGTCGTGAGTTGCGTGACGGCCCAGGTTGTTTGCTCGGCGGGTTCCCGGTCGGCCGCAGCACCGCCATCACGGGGTTCGCATCGGCTTCGCGCGTGCGCAGCACCGCCCTTGCAGGGTCGGAAACGTCGGATCCGGATGGCACGGCGAGGATGCGCTCGCATCGGGAGCGCTGTTTCGCTCGCGCCTGAAGTGTGGCACACGGCCGCGATGAAGCTCGCTGTCTATCGCTGGCTCGGCGCCAACGCCGGAGACGAGGCGGCACAACGCGGGCTCGAGGACGCCTTCGGGCCCGACGTCGAATGGACGTCCATCGACATCTGGGAGCCGGTGGAGCGTGCCCTCGCGGTGGTGAACGGCTGCGACGGACTCGTCGTCGGCGGCGGCACCATCGTCGGCAACATCGCCACGTGGCTGATCGACAACGGCGCCGCCGCGCGGATCCGCGTGCCGATCGGCATGTTCGGAACGGGGATCCGTGACGAGGGGCAGACCGCGCTCGCGGACGACGTGGCGCGGCAGATCGCCGCCCTGCTCGCGCGAACCCATCCGCGCGGCGTCCGCGGGCCGCTCTCCGTCGAGCTGCTGCGCGCATCGGCATCGGCCTGCCCGCCCGTCACCGTCGCGGGCGATACCGCGTTGCTGCTGGACCCGCGGCCGTACGACACCGGCGCCGGGGACGGTCGCAGCGGGATCGGCGTGAATCTCCGCGTCCGGCGGGACGGCGGCGAGGCCCGGACGCTGGAGATGTTCCGGAGCTACTTCGAGGGCGCGGGGCGAGCCGTGCGGGACGACGTCCGGTTCTTCGCCTGCGACCGCGAATGGGATTTCCGCGCGGCCGATGCCCTCTGGGCCCCCGTCGAGCCCTATCGCGACCTCACGACGTTCCTGCGCTGGATCGCGTCGCGTCGGCTGATCGTCTCCGAGCGCCTGCACGGCGCCGTCCTGGCACACGTGCTCGGGATCCCCGCGGTGCTCGTCGCCTACGAGCGCAAGTGCTGGGACTACGCGCGCTCGATCGGCCTCGTCACCTCCTGCGTCGCGCCGGGCGACACGCGCGGCTTCGCGGCGGCGATCGACGACGCGGTCGCCGATCTGCGACAGGCACGCCCAACGATCGAGCGCCTCGCTCGCGATACGCGGGCCACCGTCGACGCGTTCCGCGTCCGGGTGGCGCGTGCCAGGACGCGTCGTCCGGCGAGCATTCCCGCGGACACCCCGCGCCGGCCCGGCGACGGTCGCACCCTGATCGGCCTGCTCATGATCCGGGACGAGGAGGACATGCTGGCGGAAGCGCTGCGCAATCATGCGCGCTTCTGCGACCCGATCTTCGTGCTGGACGGCAGCCAGGGGGTGTCCCAGGCGCTCACGCGCCGGATCCTCGCGACGTCTCCCAACGTGCGCGAGTACTGGCGCGACGCCGACACCGGACTGCCGCTGCCGCTCACCGATGGCGCGCGCCAGTTCCTGCTCGAGCGCGCGCGCAGCGCCTTTGGTCGCGGCAACTGGTACGCGCTCCTGCACGGCGACGAGATCTGGGGCGAAGACCCGCGCCCGCATCTCGACCTGATGCCGCCGGACCGCGACGTGATGGCCGTGCGGTTCCACCACTTCTTTCCGCACACGTCGCAGCGCCACACGTGGGACTACGGGGCGCCGGCGTCACCCGATCGATCCATCGAAGCCCTCGCCGAGTGGTACATGCTCCCACCCATCAGCGAGGACCGCATCTTCTGGGACGCGGGGCACGCCGACTACGATGCCACGCGCCACTCGCGCACCGTCCCGCCAGGCCTCGACGCCTGGCAGTCGGAGTGCGTCGTCAAGCAGTACAACTACCGCTCCCCCGAGCAGGCCGTCGCCCGTGCCCGGCAACGGAAGCGCGACGGGTGGCAGACCAACCACTATCAGCATCTGCTCGCCGGACCCGACGAGTTCTTCCGCGACACGCTCGAGATGCCGGACGGCCACTGGGCGGCATCGGTACCCATCGGCGCGGGCATCGCCACCAATACGCAGGTCCACCCGCTCGGCGTCTGGTCAGCCACCGCTCCGCGACGACGGTGAGCCGCGGAAGACCGGGTAGCGCAGCGCGACCGCGTCGGCCATCAGCTCGAGGCGCCGTCCCAGCGGGCCACGCGGAGGCTCGCCCGCCCATGCGCTCGCGAGTCGGCTCCGCACCGCCGCCACGGTCTTCCAACGCGCCTTTGTGGCGCGATCGACCGTTCCATGCGCCGCCATCGGTCCCGTGAAATGCCGGACGTAGTCGTCGAGCCCGGGATCCGACGTGTTGTTCCACACGCGCTCGAGTCGACCGACGACCGGAGCCGACTTCCCGTGCTTGATGACGTGCCCGTTCTCGTACGGCGCGACGTCGGGCGCCGACACGTCGCCGTCGCAGTCCGACACGATCGCGCGAAGGAAGCTGCGGCTGTCGTCGGAACGCCGCACGATGATGACGCCCGAGTTGAACCGCCCACTGTGTCCGTGGGCCATGTAGATGTCGCGACCCGCCACCGCGACGCTGCGAACGTCCGGGCACCGTCGTCGCAGCTCGGCGTCCGCGTCGACGAACAGCACCCAGCCCCGGCCCGGCGCGTCGAGTGCCCGGAGAATCAGGACCAGCTTCAACCAGGCGGCGTCGGCCGCCGACACGGTCCACGGCAGGTCCACGCAGGCATGGTCGAACCCGAAGCGCACGGCATACCGTCGATGGCTGCGAATGCACGCACGCCAGGCCCACCGGTAGCCATTCATCCCGATCGAGAACACGAGCACCGATCCAGCGGGATCGCGATCGGCGCGCATGGGCCCCGTCCTACCCGCGATCGACGAGCGACAGATAGTAGTCGGGGTGGATGACGTCGACGCAGGCGTTCGTGACGTCGACCAGATCGGCCGCGAGCTGCGGGCGGCGGGCGATCTCGGCGTCGGCGACGAAGAGCAGCATCGTCTGCGAATAGAACCAGCGCACCTTCTTGTTGCTCCAGACCTGCTTGCGGATCGCGTCGGACGCCGAGAAGCCCCGCGCGCGGAAGAGGCGCACCCAGTACGACGGCCACTGACAGTTGACGTGCTGGTTCCCCGGCACGAAGGGCGCCGCCGCGGAGAACAGGACCACGGGTGCCAGCCGCGTGAGCGAGTCGACGAAGCTCGCCGCGCTCTCGGGCGGCAGGTGCTCGGCCGTCTCAGTCGACACCGCGAGATCGAACGTCCGTCCCAGCGCGAAGGGGTACGCCAGATCCGCCACGACGAAGTCCTGGTCGGGGATCGTGAGCCGCGTGCGATCGACCCAGTGCCCGTCGACGCCGATCGCATCGGTGACGCCCAGCTCGCGGAAGACGGACAGCCACGTTCCGATACCGCACCCGAGGTCGATCACCGACCGCGCGGGCACGAGCCCGAGCACAGCCGGCACGACCTCCCGCGCGTCCACCCGGGTGCTCTCCAGATGGGCGTAGCTCGCGTCCACGTAGCGATACGTCGAGGGTTCGGGCACGGTCCGAGAGGCACATGCAGAATGCGAGCCCGCTCGGTCAAGGGGGGCACTCGGCGGGAGGCCACTCGGCGGCTTCGGGCCGACCACCCCTGCGCACGCATCTGGCTGCGTTCCTCACCGGAGCGCTGTTCGACGAAGCGTGCCGACCACAGGAAGTCCCACGGCCCGGATCTGGATGGAGCCCTCGCCGGGCGGGATCGGGACGATGTGGGCGATCGGTCGGCTTCGGTCGGTGACCTCGATGGACACAGTCGCCTGCGGCTGCCGGCGACGATCGAAGACTCATCCGTGGTCGCCCCTCCGATCTCAGAGGGCGCGGCAGACGGCCGGCGCGGGGGCCTTGCTGGCCACGAAGATGCCTTTCGCCGGATCGTCCTTCTTCGGCGTCGTGAAGTCGGCGCAGAGCACCACGGACGATCCCGGGAAGACCGCGGACGTCGCGATCGCCAGCTGCGGACCGGTGCCGAGCAGTGGGAAGGCGATGGCCGGCCCCTTGGCCTTCACGACCAGCTTGCCGCCGGCGATGACCGCGGCGGTGACGGGGCCGTTCGCCTGCGCCTTGTCGGTGTACTTGTAGCCCTTCTTCGACTTCTTCCAGCCGGCGGCGGGCATGGCCCACGTGTCGCGTGTCGCGGTGGCGGCGCCGTAGAGGCGTAGCTCGCCGCCGCCCTGCGCGGGATCGAGCCCGGCGACGTCGCCGGTGACGATGACGACTCCGCTGCGCTTGGTCGCCTTGGCGTTGTCCTTGAGCGCGAGCGTCTTGCCGGCGACGAAGCGCTGCGTGAGGCTCCCGGGTGTGGTGGTGGTCGTCGTCGTGCTGCCGCCCGGTGTCGTCGTCGTGGTCGTCGTGGTGGACGGCGGCGGCGTGCTCGGGATGGTGATCACGTTGCCGCCGCCGAGGTCGACGACGAACGCCGCGCCGGGCACCGGCTGGCGATCGTCGTCCAGCACCTCGATCGAGGTGAGCTGCATCGTGTCGCTGACGTCGACGTTCGCCTCGGCGTTGATGCTGGCGCCGTTCGCACCGGTGATCCGCGAGTCGGCGCGCAGGAACAGGCCGATGTAGCTACCGTTCCACGCGTTCGCGTTGCTGGGATCGTAGCGCACCTCGATCGGCGGGCACGTCGTGCCGAGGCACTGGAGGCTCCGGCTCTCGTTCACCTCGAGTCGAGCGGTCGCCAGCGCCTCCACCGTGACCTGGCCGCTGCTCGGCGTCTGCGAGGTGGTGCCGGTCAGGATGAAGTTGAACCTGGCGTAGCCGGACTGTGGCAGCAGCACGCCGGTGACCCCGAACACCTCGATGCGCGCGTCGCCATAGGCGACCTCAGGGGCGCCGACGCCGACGGCCTGACGCCGCTCCAGGCGGGTTTCCGCCCGCAGCGTGAACGCGCCGCCGACGAGATCGGTGCTCGCGAACGCGAAGGCGCAGATGAAGTCGGGCGTATCCGGCGACGGGCAGATCGCGCCGCCGCGCGTGCGCGGTCCGCCCTGGACGAATCCGGGGACGTCGCCGCCGCCGACCGCATCGAGCGGGACGCTCAGCTCCCCGACCATCTCGAAGCCGCCGTAGATGTTGTAGAGGATCGCGGCGGCGCCGGCGGTGCGCGCCGTCGCCAGCACCGTCAGGACGAGGAGAACGAGCAGGCCGCGCTGCCGCCGCATGTCCGCCGGCTAGCACGGTGCGCCGCCAGCCGACAATAGAGATTCTGCGTGTGACTTCGCGTCGGCAATTCGGAAAAGGATGGGTGGCGGACCCGCTGGAACGCGCAGTCGGCGCACCGCACGCGGGCAACGCCGGCAGCTGCGCGTCTTCGCGAGTGAGCGCTCGACGTCGCCGAGACGCGCCTACTGGCACGTGCCCGAAAGGCCCGACCCGCCGACGGAACAGGAGCAACACGCCGAGTAGTGATTGACGCCGGTGCCGGCGGGCGCGCACCCCGGCATATCCGGGCAGCAGTCCTCCTGACACGCGCAGTGGTTCGGAATGGAGCCGCCGGGGATTCTGAGCTTGCACGAGCAGCAGCAGCGCGGGCTCTGGGAGAACGCCCCGTCGGGCAGGCAGCCGGCGAAGTTCGGCGTGCACTCGCCGCACGTCCGTGCACATTCGTTGACGCTGGCGATTCCCGCATCCTTGCAAACACATGGATCGGTGATCACCCGCCCGGCGATCATGCACTCCTGGGACCGACCGCAGTCGCCACCCTCGCAGCAATCGCTCGGGCCCGGTTGCGAACCGTCGAAGAAGCACTTCACCACCCGCCCGTGGCACTCGAGGCAATCCGCGGAGCACGGCGCCGGTCCGTAGGCAGCCTCCAGGGCGCCCAACACGTTGCCGCACTCCCCCTGACCACCGCAATGCGTGGTGATGCAGTCGTCGTGGACGTCGCAGCATTTGCCGATCGGGCCG
The DNA here is from genome assembly GCA_964404165.1 of uncultured Binatia bacterium (SeqCode). Taxonomy (GTDB): domain Bacteria; phylum Desulfobacterota; class Binatia; order DP-6; family DP-6; genus DASYLJ01. The sequence continues at coordinate 53,318 of CAYOIZ010000034.1, forward strand.
CAGTCGAGCTCGTGGAGCTGATCACACCCGGAGGTGTTCGAGAGCGTGTTGGGGCCGGTATAGGCGCCAGTGACTCCTGCGGCGGTCGCGCGACTCCGGTGAAGGAGCAGCGCAGCGCTGCTCACCCCCGCCGCGTCGGCAGGCGTGCCTGCAACGGTGACCACCGGTCCCGGGGCGCCGCCGGGCGGCCGATACTGGAAGGTCGTCGAGACGCCGGACACGGTCCAGACGATCTCGGCAGCACCGGCGGCTCCCTGGATGACCGTCCGATACCCGGTGTCGGTCGATCCGGTGACGACCTCGTCCTCACCCACGCTCCGGCGATCGCAGGTCGCGGCGTTGCTGCAGGGATCGCCCGAGCCGTCGCAGACCGTCAGTCCTTCGGTCTTGCACCGTCCGATGAGCGTTCGCTTGCAGCTCTTCCGGCATTTCCGCCGCAGTCCGACGCTCGTCCCGGTGCACCCTTCACGACAGACGCGAGTCTCGTCCTTGCACTCGCGCCGGCACTGCTTCGCGAGCGACGCGGCCTCGGCCGAGGACGCGAGAAGCAGGAGGAGGACGGCGCCGAACAGGACGCCGGCACGAGTGTGTCCTCGTCGCCTCGTCGTTGCTCCCGTGTGCATGGCACTCATCGTTCCGGATCCGAGCCTGGAGGACCGTAACGCCGTGGGGAACCGAGCGTCAAGGAAATCGCTGGCTCGACGGGCCACCGTCGGTCCAACGGAGAGCCGAGGCCGTAGGCAGGACGACCCAAAAGCGCCGTGAGCCGCGCCGGCGTGAACTCTGCAGCTCGTCGGCCGTCACGGGCGCTCCGTCACGGTCGACGGCCGCCGGCGGACCCGAGAAGCGGGTCCGCCGCGCGGCCGACGCGGGCGTCACGCCCCCGGTCCGACCACCGCGCACCGTCCGTTCGGCCCCTCCGGACACTCACGGATGCGACGTGCCCTCCGCAGCTTCGGGGCCGTGCGGAACAGCGTCGCCTGCTCGTAGTCGTAGGCGTAACCGATGATCTCGGCCTCGCCGTAGAAGTCGCCGATGAACTGCAGCGTCCCGGGGACGCCGTTCTCGTAGAAGCCCATCGGCACGGTGATGGCGGGCAGCCCGAGGATGTTCGACTCGAAGCGCCCATTCAGCGTGTCGCCGTAGACTTCGAGGTCGATGCCCGGGCCCTGCAGGAACGCCGGGATCTTCATCGTCGGGCAGACGAAGGCGTCGATGCCTTCCTCCGCCATCCAGGCCTCGAGATCGCGCTCGCGCAGCAGCTTGATGCCGGCGATGTAGGCCTGCACCATCGGGTCGCTGTGCGGCCGCAGGTTGCCGAGGTCGTACGCGCTCATCAGCTGCAGGTAGAAGCCGTTGAAGTCCGGCACGTCGGGCGACGTGATGGGCCCGACCGCGGGCAGCGAGGTGTAGGGCGACGGCGCGTACAGCTGGAAGAACAGGTCGTAGTAGTAGGCCATGTTGCCGAGGATGCCGCTCGGCGCGTCGAACGCCCCGTACTGATCGGGGATGCCGAGGCTGGTCCACGCCGCGCCGGTCGGCTGATCGATGAAGTACGTCGTGTGCGCCGGCGGCGTCACCTCGACGAGCGTCGCGCCCTGTGCTTCGAGTACCGCGCGCGCCTCGTCGAAGAGCAGCTTGGTCTCGGGATCGATCGGATTCGAGACGCCGAGCGCGGGATCACCCTCGCCGATGTACGGCTTCAGCACGCCGATCTTCTTGCCCTGCAGCGCGGTGTCGTCGAGGTAGGCCGTGTACGTCGGGGGACGCCGTGCCGGCATCTCGGGCGTCGGGTCCCACAGATATTCCGGGTCCCAGAGATCGTCCGGGTCCTTCACCGCAAGCACGTCCATGGTGAGCGCGACGTCGGTGACCGTCTTGGCGATCGGACCGATGACGTCGCGGTCGGGCACCAGCGGCACGACGCCGTTGACCGAGACGAGGCCGAGCGTCGGCTTGAGCCCGACCAGGCCCTGCGAATCGGACGGGACGCGGATGGAGCCTCCGGTCTCGCCGCCCATGCCCACCATCGCCATGTTGCCCCCGATGGCCGCGCCGGTCCCCGAGCTCGAGCCGCCCGGCGTGCGGTTCGGATTGTAGGGGTTCTTGACGGGCCCCCACGCCTCGCTGAGGCCGTCGTATGAGAAGGCGAACGTCGACATGTTCGCCTTGCCCAGGATGACGGCGCCCGCCTCGCGGAAGAGCTTCACGTTGAAGGAGTCCTCCGTGGCGACGAGCGCCTTCCAGCCGGCGATGCCGTTGGTGGTCGCCATGCCCTTCACGGCGTACGAGTCCTTCACGACCACCGGAACGCCCTGCAGCGGGCCGATGATGACACCGCTCTTGCGGAGCGCGTCGGCCGCAGCCGCCTCCGCCAGCGCGTTGGGGTTCACGATGACCGAGTTCAGGTGCGCGCCGCGCGCGTCCTGCTTGTGGATGCGCCCCAGGTAGGCCTTGGTCACTTCGACCGACGAGACCTTTCCGGCGGCGTAGAGCGCGCTGAACTCCTCGATCGTCGCCTCCACGACGTCGAACTTCTTGGCGGAGGCCGGCGACGCCAGGATGGCGCCGAGCACGGCCGTGGTGGCGAACGCGCCGAGCAGACTCCGCCGGCGCGTTCCGTTGGTTCCAAGCATGTCAGACCTTCCCTTCGTTTGGGTGCGTCGCTCACGTGATGCGCTGGCGCGCCGACGTGGACGCGCACGGAGATCGATCCGGACATGGAGAGCAAGGCGTGTGCCCGCACGCGCGGCGCTCGCGGGGGAGAGACGCGCCACGTGCGCGCGCACGCGTCCACGTGCCGTGAATCGCGCGTGCTGGCCGGGATATCGACGAGCCGGGCGTCCGCAATCGCAGGCACGCGGCGCCGCCGGCGCGCGTCTCCGCAGCCCCCGCCTCGCAGGCCCGGCGCGTGCGCATCCCCGCTACTGCTCATCGGGGCGTCATGCGCCGCACCTTCCGTGAGCACTGCGCGCTGCCTTCGCGAAGCGCGGCGGCGTCGTCGTGGATGACGTCACGCCGTTCCAACCGTTCGTCGGTGCGCGGGCGCAGTGCGACCTGGAGAGCGGTGGGCGCTTCACGCATCCAATCCAGAGAGTGATAGTCCGCATCGTGCGCTCGAGGATGTATGGATACGTCATCACGCATGCCATTCATGCTAGTGAGTTATGGCGAGGAGCCGGCGACGGTAGCCAATCATGGATGGGCGCCAGCGCCAGTCGGCTTTCGGAGCGTGCGGAGCGTCGTCCGACGTCGAGTGCGTCTGCCTCCCGTCGATCGTGACCTTGGCGGGTGGGACTACGACGCGCCACGGGCGAGCCCGGCCATACGTTCGTCGCCCTACCGACGGTTTCGCGCGTCGCCCCCGCCCACCCGGGCGAAGGATCATGGTCCGCCGCGCGCTGCTTGCGACGCCTCGTCGGTGGAGAGGGCGTCGCGTAGGCGAATACCGTCCTCCGAAGCTCCCCGTCGCTCGCCCGGGTCACGAGGTTCGCCAGCGCGCTGCGGCCTCCCCGGGATCGATCCCGCTCTCGTCGTTCCGTACGCGGGCCATCACCTCACGGACGACCTCCGGAGGCCGATCCCATCCGAGGCTCGCGAGGAGACGTGCGCGGACGGTCTGCTGCTCGGTCGCCCCCAGGAGACCGGCCACCGCCCGCTGGAGCGGCCGCGCCTGGACCGTCGACCCGCCCATCTGGCCGTCGGGCGTCGGGTCACGGAGACAGGTGAGGGCACATTCCTGGAGATCGGAAGCAACCGCGCCGGCTTTACCGCAATCGCGATCGACGTCTAGCGCTGTGCTGCGTGCACCGCTGGCACGCCGCCCGCTACCGCTGGACAGCGCATGTCGATCGATCGTCACCCGCCCACGCCGGTCGGCCACCGTCCCTCCCATCGCGACTGCGAGGCGGCGCGGGCCATCCTGGCGCCGTGGCGATGGATCACCGCGCCGCGGCTGTCCGGCCTCGAGCACGTCCCCACCGACCGTCCGTTCCTGCTGGCCGGCAACCACACGCTGATGGGCGTGCTCGATGCGCCGCTGATGGTGCTCGAGCTGGAACGACGCCTCGGTGTGAGGGTACGGGCGCTCGGCGATCACCTGCACTTCGCAATTCCGGGATGGCGCAAGCTGCTCGAGCAGTTCGGCGTCGTGGACGGGACACCCGACAACGTCCGCATGCTGATGCGCGCCGGGGAGTCACTCCTGGTCTTCCCCGGCGGCGGGCGCGAGGTCTTCAAGCACAAGGGAGAGCAGTATCGGCTGCTGTGGGGGCAGCGCTGCGGGTTCGCGCGGCTGGCGATCGAGTTCGGGTACCCGATCGTGCCGTTCGCGAGCATTGGAGTCGACGACATGTTCGACATCGTGTGGGACGCCGACGATCTGCTCGCGTCTCCCCTGGGTCCGCTGCTGCGCCGTCTCGCGCCGCGTCCGGACCTCATTCCACCGGTGGTGCGCGGCATCGGGCTGTCGGTCCTGCCGCGGCCGGAGCGGGTGTACTTCCGCTTCCTGTCACCGATAGAGACCGCCGGGGTCGCCGGACGCACCGACGATCCGGTGCATTGCTTCGCGGTCCGCGAACGCGTCCGGCACTCCGTCGAGGCGGGCATCGACGCCCTGCTCACGGAGCGCGATCGGGATCCGAACCGTGCCCTCCTCCCGCGCCTCCTGCATCGCGCGGCAGACGCCCGGAGCGCGACCTCGTGAGCGGGCGCGCGATCGCCGTCGTCGGGAGCGGCGGCGCCGGCGTGATGACGGTCGGCGGCATGCTCCTCGAGGCGGCCGCGCGCACCGGCTACCTCGGGGTGTTCACCCGGCTCTCCGGCCCCCAGGTGCGCGGTGGCGAGGCGGCGGCGTTGCTGCGCCTGGCGACGGCGCCGGTCGAAAGTGCGCCCGATCGCTACGACATGATGGTCGCGCTCGATTGGGGGCACGTCGAACGCTTCGCGGCGGAGATTCCGTTGTCCGCGGAGAGCCTCATCGTGGCGGATCCGGCGAGCGGTGCGCCGCCGGCGGCGGTGGCCGCGTCCGGTGCGACCGCGCTCCCCGTCGCGTTCGGCGAGCTGGCGCGAGCCGTGCCCGGCGGGCGAGCCAACATGATCGCGCTCGGCTGGCTCGCGGGCATCCTGGGCATCCCGCAGGACGCGGTCGCCGCGGTGGCACGCGAGTGGCTGGCGGAGAAGCCCGCCGCCGTGACGACGGCGAGCGTCGCGGCGATCGCGCGCGGCTACGTCGAAGCCGGCGGCATCGGCGAACGCTTCGTGCTGCCGCCGGCGACGCGCAACGGGCCGCGATGGCTGCTCTCCGGCAACGAGGGGATCGGGCTGGGCGCGCTGCGCGGGGGCATCCGGTTCGTCGGCGGCTATCCGATCACGCCGTCGACGGAGATTCTCGAGTGGGTCCTGCCCCGGCTCGCGCGCCTCGGCGGGCAGACGGTGCAGGCCGAGGACGAGCTCGCCGCCCTCAACCTCGTGGTCGGGGCATCGTACGGCGGCGTGCCGGCGATGACCATCACCTCGGGGCCCGGCCTCTCCCTGATGACCGAGACGCTCGGCCTCGCCGTGGCCGCCGAGATTCCGCTGCTCGTGATCGACGTCCAGCGCGGCGGTCCGTCGACCGGCATCCCCACCAAGACCGAGCAGTCGGACCTGAACCTGGCGGTATACGGCGCGCACGGCGATGCGCCACGGCTCGTGCTGGCACCCACGTCGATCGCGGACTGCGCGCCCACCGCGCAGTGGGCGGTCGAGCTGGCGGAGGGACTGCAGGTACCGGCCATCCTGCTGTCGGACCAGTTCATGGGACAGGCACGCGCGGTGGTGCCGACGCCCGCGCTGCCGGCGATCCGCACCGAGCGCCTCACCACGCCACCGGACGGAGCGTATCGCCGCTACGCGGTCACCCCGAGCGGCGTCTCGCCGATGGCGGTGCCGGGCCAGGCCGGCCGGCAATGGATCGCCGAGAGCCTGACGCACGGCGAACGCGGCACGCCGTCGAGCACGGGCTCGGATCATGCGGCGCAGCTCGACAAGCGGCTGCGGAAGCTCGTCGCCCACGACTACGGCACGCGCTGGGCGTCGAAGGCAACGGCGAGCTCGCGATCGTCACCTGGGGATCGTCGGTGGCGCCCGTTCGCGAAGCCATCGCGCGCGCCGGCGACGTCGCCGGCCACGTCCGGCTGATCGCGCTGCGGCTGCTGGCGCCGCTGCCCGTGGCGGCGTTGACGACGGCGCTCGCCGGCGCGCACCACGCGCTGGTCGTCGAGCTGAACCACAGCGCGCAGCTCTACCGCCACTTGCGCGCGCATCTCGACGGCACCATTCCGCTGGAATCCCTGCATCGCGCCGGACCGTTCCCGTTCCGGCCCCACGAGATCCACACGGAGCTGACACGATGGATGCGGTGACCGACGCGCGCGAGTTCAAGTCCGACGTGAAGCCGATCTGGTGTCCGGGCTGCGGCGACTTCGGCGTGCTCGCGGCGACGCCGCGCGCGATGCAGTCCCCGGTCCCGAAAGCGAAGGGCGCCGCCATCCAGTCGACCAGCACGACGCCGCCGTCGGGCGTGGCGTAGGCGATGCGGCCCTGGCCGACGAAGCTCGTCCGGACGATCGGCCCGGGGTCGGCGGCGTCGAAGTCGGCGTCGGCAACCGGGGCCAGGTCGTTCAGCAGGGAGTGCACGCTCGCATCGTCGACCGCCGTCGACGGCGTCAGCTCGACCGAGGCCACCGGCGGGACGGCCTCGGGGAACGGGTCGTACCACACGCACGCCGCCGTGAGCGCGAGCCCGCCCAGGGAGACGACGACTGCGGGCGTGTCGCCCAGCGCGGCCTCCCAGGCGAACGGATGCACCATGACGCCGCCGACGCGCTGCGCGTCGAGGGCAGTCGTCGCGGTGTCGGCCGTCATGCACGTGGTCGCCGACCCGGCCGACGTGGCGGTCTCGCAGGTGGTCGCCGCACCGGCGGCGGTCGCGTAGTCGCACGTCGCGGCCGACTGCGCGGACTGGCACGTCGTGGCGTTGTCGGCCGTCTGCGCGGACGCGCAGGTGGTCGCCGCCTGCGCGCTGACGGCGGTACCGCCGGCCGAGAGATACCGCCCGTCGCTCTCCGTCTTCGTGAAGAAGCCCGAGACGTCGGGGCTCTGCGCCGGCCAGCTGACGGCGGTTTCCTTCGCCTTGCAGGCCGTGCCGGCGGCGACGATCCGCACCTTGCCATTGCCCTGGCGCACGCAGGCGTGGACGAGCCCGTCGGTCTGGGCGCGCGCCGCGGCCGGGACGACGAGGAGGAGGACCAGCAGGAGGAGGCGGCGGAAGGGCATGCGGCCAGCGATGCAAGGCGCGGGCCGCTGCCCGCCAGAGACGGCACGTGCGTTCGCCACGCTGCGTGTCGCGCGCGTGGCCACCGGCGTCAGATATCTGACCACTACGCCCCCCACCGGCAGCCTCACCTTCCGCAACGGCGATGCCGTCGTGTGTGCCGACGTGCCGCTCGTCGCGGGGCTCGCGACCTGCGACGTCGGCGACGCGCTGCCGGTCGGCACGTATCAGTTCACCGCGACGTACTCGGGCGACGCCGCCTACGGTGCCGCCACCTCCGACACGCTGCCGATTTCGCGTGCGAGCGCCGCGGCCGGTCTTGGAGCAGCTCCGCGCGGACGCCTGAGCTCGTGTCGACAGCAGCACCACCGGCGGGCGGCGGGCGCCGCTCGCAGCAGCGTGCCGCTACGGGATGCATACCTCGTCGACCGAGCCAGCCCTTATCGGACGTCCGCCTGGCGTCAGTGGGAGCTCGGGGGCGGGCGTCCGATCCGCATCGTTCCGCAGCGCAAGGTTCACGGCAGGGCGTGTGGCAGCCCGCACGGCTCTCCGCACCGCCTGAGATTTCGCTTGACGGTCTGTCGCTTCGGGGTGTCAATGGCCGGATGCTTCGGCGCCGTGATGCACGGTTGGCGCTGCTCTGGCTCGCGCTATGCTGGTTCGGCATGCCCGTCGATCGTGCCTCGGCCGCCACGCCCGGACTCGCCGACGGGACGCCCGTGGTCTGCCACGCGGCCCGGGGCGGGCCCTTCGCCCGCGTGCGTGACATGCCCGCGGCGGACGTGCTCGCCGACGGCCGGATCGACGTGATCCGCCCGCAGGGGCTGTGCGTCCCGGCGGGCTTTGCGAGCGCGCCCACCGACCCCGTCACGCACTGGGAGCGCTATCGCGCGAAGGCCCGCGGCCGGCAGCGGACAGGGCTCTCGTCGCGCGGCCTGCGCATCGTCACCGCCACGGACACGTTCGCGCTCGACGTGCGCCGACCGACGGAGCTGCTCGTGCCGACGGCCGCGGGCGCGGCACCGGTCGCGCCCCTCGTCGGTCAACATCCCTCGTACCAGTGCTACGCCGCCAAGGTGCGGTCCTCGACGTTCCAGCAGAAGGCGCTCGCCCTCGACACGGGCAGCGGACCTGCGGCGCGTCGCCTGCGCCGCGTGCGGCGCCTGTGTCTGGGGATCGGCGCGGCACGCGAGGGGCCGCACCTCCTGTGCTACGCCGTGTCGGCGGGCAAAACGCCGGCGCTCGCGCAATTCACGCATCCAGCCTTCGGGCCGGAGCAGCTCGATCGCCGCGTGGTACGCGAGGTCTGCGTGCCGGCGCTGCTCGACGGCGGTCCGCCCACGACGACCAGCACGACGCTCGTGCCCGGGTCCACCACCACGACCAGCACGACGTTCGTGCCAGGGGGCACCACGACCAGCACCACGGTTCCAGCGTCCACGAGCACGACGACGCCCGCGTCCACCACGACGACGACCACGCAGCCGCTCGTGAGCGGCGTCCTGCACGTGCCCGCCGAGTGGCCCACGATCCAGGCTGCGGTCGACGTCGCCGCGCCGGGCGCGACCATCCGCATCGCGGCCGGCGACTACCACGAATCGATCCTCGTGCCGGAGACGAAGGACGGCCTCACGATCGAAGCGGCCGATCCGGCCAATCCGCCGACCATCGTCGGCGTCGTCGGCTCGAAGATGGATGGCATCCGCGCGGACTTCGTCGACGACCTCACCGTGCGCAACCTGCGCATCGTGGGCGCCTACGACGCCATCCGGCTGAACCAGTGCAACGACGCGCTGCTCGAGCACCTCCATCTCGAGAACAGTGCGCTCGGCGTCCGCCTGAACGGCGGTGGCGGGCACGTCCTGCGCGACAGCACGATCCCGATCACGCGCGTCGAGCAGGGCATCTGGATCGAGTACGCGCCCGACACGGTGCTGGAACGGCTCACCGTCAGTGCGGGCGCGTTCGGCGGCGTCCGCGTCCGCAACTCCGACCGCATCCGCCTGACCGACGTCGACGTCGCCGACAGCGACGGGTCGGACGGCATCAAGGTCGAGTACTCGCCCGACGCGCGCATCGAGTCGTGCAGCGCGCGCGACGGCTACGCGCGCGGCTTTCGCGTGATCAACTCGCCGGGCCTCGTCTTCACCGACAACGTCGCAATCGACAACGCGACGGCGGGCATCCGCCTGGAGAACAGCGATCCGTTCACCACGGCCGCGGACGTGGTCGCGGCGGGCAACACCGCCAGCGGCAACGATCCGGACATCTCCGTCCAGCCGTGATGCGCGTCACTGGAGACTAGAGCGTCGAGCTACCGCTGGGCGGCGAGCGCCTTCACCGTCGTCCGGATCTCCGCCGACGTCGCCGTCAGCCGCACCCGGGCGACCTCCGCGACGACCGCCTTCGCCTTCTTCGACTTGAGCAACTTCTCGAAGGCCGTGAGGGACGCCTGCGCCTTCTTGAGAAGCTTCTTCACAGTACGTCTCCTACCGAGAACCGCTTCGGCGTCCTCGATCGCGCTGCTGGCCGCGGCCACACGTTCGAGCATCTTGTCTCCCACCGGGCCAGCGGGTGCGGCAAGAAATGTGTCGCGCTGGAGGCCACCGACGCGGCAGACGGCATCGGGGTACGTCGTCCGGCGGCACAGGCTCCAGTTGACGACGGACGAGAGGATCGGCGACTCGAGATCCGCGAGGATTGCGTCGCTCGCCCCTGGGGTCTCGTCGAAGGTCGCCACGTCGGTGGTCGCGTCCTCGACCAGCGTGTGCACCTGGTTGAAGAGCAGCAGCGTCTGCGTCGCGCCCGGGCCGACCTCGAGGACGTAGGTCGCAAGGAGGCCGTTCCCCGTGGGGCCCCCTGAACACTCGAAGACGTTGGTGCCGAGCGCCGGCAGCACGGGCGCGCCCGGTCCGGCGACGACGTGCGTGCTCACGGGATCTGCGTCCGGGGGCGCCTGATCGTCGGAGGTGATCGCCCACCGTGGCGAAGTTGACCGAGCGCGGTCCTATCGGACGTCCGTTCCCCTGTTCCCCATGCCCCCCCCGCTGGCGCGGGATGCCGATCAGCGGCTGGGGGATGCCGTCGCCCTCGTGCACCGGAGCGCCGAGGACGACCGTCGCGGCCTGCCGGGGTACGCGGCCTCGACGGCGGCCCGCACGTCGTCCTTGCGTCGCTCGGTCATCGGCACGATCGCGCGACGATCACTCCACCGACGACGGGATGCAGAGCTCCGCCTCCTTCACGGTGTCGAGCCGCTCCGTGCCGAACTGGTTCGCCAGGTGGACGCCTACGACGGGCACGTGCTTCGGCTGCGCGGGAACGATCGACGTGCCGTTGGCGCCGGGGGTCGTCGGGCCGCATCCGCTCTGAGCGATCGACTTCGTGGCCGCCTTCATCTGGTAGCAGACCAGGTGCTGGTCGGGGGTGGTGCGGACGGCCGGCGTGATCGGCTTCGCCTGGCCCTTGTTCGGCCCCGCGAGCAGCGTCGGCGTGCCCGCCTTGTCGGCCGCGTTGCAGACCTTGGTGATCTTGAGGACGTCGTAGCGCCGCGACTGGAACTGGTCGACGACGTCGACCTGGACGCCCGTCGGCAGCTTCGTCTGCGCCTTCGCCTGGTAGCAGAGGAAGTGCTCGAGGTTGTGGTGCAGCGGCTCGGGGGCGACGACGGGCCCGGTGAGGCTCTTCGACGTCGGCACCAGCAGGCTCACCGGCTTCACGACGTCGACCACGATGTCGCTGCACTGGTTCACGACGCGCACGGCGCGCGGCGTGAACGCCGGCGAGCCTTTCACCGGCTTGACGAAGTACTCCTCGCGGTGCGTGTCGGGGTCGTTCACGCCCTCGCCGTTCTTGTCCGCGGGGAGGCCCAGGGTCGCAGGCTTGGTGACCTCGTAGGGCGCGTTCGCCTGGAAGGCGTCGCTCAGGACGACCGGCCCGAAGCGCACGAACTTGGCCGCCCCCGCGCTCTTCTTCGCCTTGTAGAACGTGAAGTGGTCGAGCGCCGGCGGGCCGCACGCGCCGCGGCCGCCCTGGGCGAGCCATTCCTCACGCGTCAGGTAGGGGCACTGGCAGTCGAACGGGGCGAAAAGCAACGGGGAGGGCTGTTCGAAGCATGCCAGGACGTCGACCAGCGGCGGCCGGCAGCCGCAGCGCCCTTCCTCGGGGAACCAATGACAATTGTCCTCGACGATGGTGTTGGTGCTGTCGTCGACGCTCCCGCCGCCCCCAATGGCGCACGCGGCGTCGTCCTGGAACGCGAAGCACGGCTTGTTCCAGCAGCAGGGCGTCTCCGGCGTGCAGTTCGTCCCGGCGCCGCTGCCGAAGCCCATGTCAACCGGGAACGGGTTCGGGTTCGTCGGATCGTCCCAGAAGCACGGGCAAGTCAAGAGGAGGTTTGCTCCACAACCCACGGTGCACGCCCCGTAGGTCGTGTACGTTCGGCAGGGGAGCTCATTCTGCGCGTCTGCCGCGGCGGTGACGCAGACGCCCTGGGCGTGGACCAGCCCCCCGCCGACCGCGAGCACTGCCGGGAACGCGAGCAGGGCGGCGAGCAGGCGGAGACGTTCGAGGCGGCGCATGCAGAGCTCCTTCCGGTGGAAGCGTCGATGCTACGCGCCCCCGGGGCTCGCCGGCAATCGAATTGTGCGGGATCCGGGTGAGACGATAGGCAGGACAACCCGGCGAAGTTGACCGAGCCCGGCCTTATCGGACGCCCGCCAACCCTGTTCCCCATGCCCCCCCCGGCTGGCGCGGATCACGACGAGCCCCATCGCATCGGCCACGAGCGACACGACGAGCAGCGTGACCAGCGTCGCGAGCGCGAGCAGGATGGCGGCGATTACTGCCAACCGCGCTCAGCCGGCCCGCTTGAGCGAGGCCAACGAAACGCGCTGCGCGATCGCGATCGCCGCCAGCGCGTCCCGCTCCACCGGCGCGACGGCCTTGGCCTTCTTCGTCTTGAGCAGTTGCACGAACGACTGGAGCGCCTTGATCGCTTTGGCGATCGCCTTTCGCGACGGCCCCTTGCTGCCCGCCGCTTTCAGGGTCTGCGCGCTGCTCGTCTGCGTCCGTGCCTTGTCGACGGCGGCCCAAAGTCGGTCCTGCAGCGCGCCGGCGGCGACGTTCTTCCCGACGGCGACCCGCAGGCTTTCGAGCCGACACCCGACGCTGTCGAAGCTGCCGTCGCTGCAGAAGGCCCAATTGACCGTTTCGAGCAACGTGGACGCGTCGAGGCCGACCACGCGCGACGAGCCGAGGGCGGGGGTCGTGTCGTAGAGCCCCGCGGCGGCAACGCCCTCGGGCCCGCTGGCATACAACTCGTTGAAGAACATCAGCCGTCGCGTTTCGCCAGGCGGAACGGTGACGAGGAACGTCACGGCGATGCCCCTGGCGCTGTCTCGGATGCATTCGAACGTGGTGTCCGACAGGGTCGCGGGTGGGGTCACGTTGCCGGGGCCGAAGAGGACGTGCGTCACGTGGGCATAGAAGTCGAGGTCGGACCCGTCACCGGTGACGATCCAGCGGTCGTCGGCGGTGAAGCCGGTGTCCCCGCTGCTCGTGCCCTGGATCACCGTGTCATCGTCGGAGCCGAGGTTGGACGCGAACTGGGCGACGACGGGAATCGCCGCATCCGTCGGGTTGGTGAAGCTGAAGATCGAGCGCAGGGTCGGTGCGTCCGCGAGCGTGGTGTAGTCGACCGTGACGCCGAGCCCGGACATGGTCACCGGACCGGCCAGGAGATGGTGGTCGGTGATGAGGGGGTGGAGCTGGCTCGCGAACGGTTGGCCGTCGACGTAGAGCATCGCGCCGTTGTCGAAGGCGTTGCCGCGCTCCGGATCGACGAGTCGCGCATCGTAGACGGACAGACCCGGGACCGCTTCGCAGTATCCGTTCGGATCGGGCGCCCCGGCGTAGTTCCAGATCGCCCACGACGTGCCGATTCCGGCGCCACCGCCGAAGAGGCGGTGCTCGCCGAAGAAGTTCCAGTTCCAGGTCGTCAGCAATTGCCCTTCCGGAATGTCGGCGATCAATTCGCTGGTGACGTCGGGATTCACGTTGTACGTGAAGCCTGCCGCGATGGCGTCGTCGTTCGTGGCCGCGAGCTGGCCGAAGAACATGTAGTGGATGGTACGTCCCGCCGGCACGTCGGTGATGAACGATGCCGTGACGCCCTGCGCCCCGTTGCAGGCGAAGGCCCCCTCGTCGGGCCCGAAGCAGCTCGGCGCTGCCGATGACGTGAAGTCGCTGGGCGGACTGCCGCAGAATGCGACGACTTCGGGCACGTCGGATGGCGTCGTTGCGCTGTCGCTGCTCGCGACCCAGGTGTCCGTGTACTCGAGGGTCGGGCTGCCGTCGGACGTGGCGAGGTAGGTCGTACCCCCGTCCGACCCGAAGTTCGTCACCATCCTGAAGCGGGGCCGGATCAACTCCGCCGTCGGGTTGTGGAGCGTGACCACCATCCGAAGCACCGGCATCGTCTGGAGGGCGGTATACTGCACCGTGACGTCCAGCCCGGACATGGACTGCGGTCCGCTGGTGAGGGTCTGGCCGGTGACGTCAACGCTGTCGGGGGACACGAAGATCTGGTTGTCGACCCAGAACGTGAAGCCGTTGTCGTACGCGTCGCGCTTGTCGACGCCGGTGGGATCGAAGACGGCGTCGATGATCGTCAGCCCGGGGGCGGTGTCGAGACACGACCCGGTGGGCAGGCCGGTGTCGGTTCCGCCGTTGTTGGCGACCCGCCAATCCGTGCCGAGCGCGCCGGTGAGATGGATGACCTGCTCGAGGGCGTCCGAGAACTTCATCGTGGCCGCGTGCGCCGGGGCGCCGCACGCAGCAGTCAGCGCCAGCATCCCAAGCAGGAGGTCGCGCGTCCATCGTCGTCGGTTCGATCTCATAGGGCTCCCATGACCGGACGTGGGATAGCACGGGACCTACCGCCACGTCTCGGCACCCGACAAGGAGCCACTTTCCGTGCTGCAGAAGGAACCACACGTACCGTACGCCGAAGCCGTGCGGCGAGACGGATCCGGGTGCCGCGGAAGCAGGCGAGTGGGCCAACGCGCTCTCACGCCAGAAGGTCGATGACATCCTCTCGCGTGATGGCCGCCGCACCGCCGCCAACGCCCAGCGCGGCCTCCGCCACGCGCCGCTTCCGCTCCTGCAGCCCGAGCACCCGCTCCTCGACCGTATCCTTCGCCACCATCCGGTAGACGAGCACCGGCCGCTCCTGCCCGATGCGGTGCGCGCGGTCCGCCGCCTGGTCCTCGACGGCCGGGTTCCACCACGGATCCATCAGGAAGACGTGGTCCGCCGCGGTGAGGTTGAGTCCCGTGCCGCCCGCCGTGAGCGAGACCAGCATCACCGGTGGCCCGCCGTCGCGCTGGAACTCGGACGAGACGATAGGAAGGACAACCCAGCGAAGTTGACCGAGCCGCCCCTTATCGGACGTCCGCCGTGAGCGTCCCCAGGGACCCCCGGCTGGCGCGGAGACCCGCCGCCGGCCAGCGCAACGACATCGACGGTGTCCCCGCCGTGGTGTTGCGTCCGCTGCTCGATCAGTGGATCGCACTCGCGGCGGAGCGCGACGGATAGTGCGCATGCGCTCGCGGCTCGCGGCGAGCCCGAGCCGGTCGACGCTCACCCGACGTCGGCGATCGCCAGCGGGCTCGACGTCGGATCGTGCGCCGTCACCGTGCACAGCGGCTCCCACACCCGGTCGCGACCGCAGACCTCCACTGTAACGCGGCGCTCACCGGGGCCGAGGCGGACGTCGAGCACGAAGCCCGCCCACGCCGCGCCCGGCAGGTTCGGGAACGCGGCCGCGACATCGGGACGGTGGCGCCCGCGCCGGGCGGCGAACACCGCACCGTTCCGGGTGCGGGCGCGCAGCGCGGCGATCGGCTCTCCGTCGCGGCGCAGGCACCAGCCCAAGAGGCGGACGTCGTCGCTCGCGCGCAGCCAGAGCGACGGCCCATCGATCCAGAACAGGTGCGACACGGTCGCCGGCGTGACGTGCGGAGCCAGACGCGCCGCCTCCGGTCCGAGGTCGGCCAGGCGGGCGCGCAGCTCGTCGCGCTCCGCGCGCAGACGGCGAATCGTGCGCCACGGCGTGCGGCCGCGCATCTCGCTCCACACGAGCCGCCCGGCGGTGCGCAGCGGCGGCGCGTCCTCGGGCAGCTCCCACTGACATGCGAGGAACGCCGGGTACTCGCGCCAGGCGAAGCCCGGCGTGCGCCACCGCCAGCGTTGCGCAAAGAGGAGCGTGTGCAGCGCCAGACGCTCGCCCGCCCAATGCGGCGCCATGCGGACGCGATGAGCCCAGCGGTCGCGCCAGCGCGTGCGCGCCGTCTCCATGCCCTCGAGCGCCGGCGGGAGCGTAAGACCGAGGACGTCCCGCAGCCAGCCCGCGGTCTCCGCCACGGGCGTCACAAGATCGCGCGCCGTGGCGTTACGGCGCAATCGCTCCGCGTCCAGACGATCTCCGGCCGCCGCGCAGATCGTCGCGACGTCGGCGAGCCAGCGCACCGGCGCGACCGGGCTCCACCGCAACCCATGAGCGCAGGCGAGCAGCAACTCGTCGGTGGGGCACAACGCGCGCGTCTCGCGTCCCGCGAGCTGGTGCGGCTCGGCATCGGCCCACGCCACCGCGTCCTCGTCCGGTGCCCCGCTGAACTCGTTGAATACGTGCCAATGCAGATCGACGGCACCGCCGTCGCGGTGCTGGAGGTCGGCCGAGTGTCGGTACTGTAGGCGACGTGCGACATCCGGCCTGCGCGACGTCCAGCCGTCCTCGTGCAGCAATGCGAGCGCTGCCGCCGCGTGCGCGGGCGGGACGAGGACGTCGAGGTCGTCCATCGGACGCACGCCGTGCTCGCCGTAGTAGCGCGGGCCCAGTGCGCCGCCCTTCAGGATCAGCGTCGGGACGCCCGAGGCCGCGAGCCGGTCGAGCACGCGCGCGGCGGCCCGGACCTGGAGCTGCGTGCGCACCCAGTGCCAGCGGTAGACGCCCGCGAGACGCGCGAGGTCGCCGTCCGTCACACCGTGGCGCTGGAGCGTGCGGAAGAGCAGCGGCAGCAGCCGGAACGACGCGGCGTCGACATCGTCCAGGTCTACGCGGCTGCGCCAGCGCCGCCAGGCCTCGATCGCGTGCGCCGGTGGACACAAGCACGCACGCAGCAGCAGCTCCTGGTCCGCCGTCGGCCAGCAGGACGACGTCATGGCTTCCGCCCCGCGACGCGCGCCCGCGCGATTCGCAGGTAGTCGGCGGCGACACGCGGATCGACGCGGGCGCGGTTGCGACCGTGCAGGCGCCGCCGCAGCACAAGGCGGTCGAGCACCCGCCAGCGTAGGCCGCGATCACGTGCCCGGACGAACCAGGCCACGAACTCTGCCCCGCGCGCGTCGAAGCCGCCATGGAACGCGAACGCCTCGCGCCAGAGCACCATGCCGCCGGGCAGCATGCCGGTGCCGATCGGCTTGCAGCGCATCGTGGCGGCGACGGATGCCTCGACCTCCGGGCTCATGAACTCCTCGACCAGCCCGAAGACCGCGTCGAGTTCCGGCGCGGCGTCGAGCGCGTCGCACTGCGCGGCGAGCCGGCCATCGGGCCAGAGGTCGTCGGCGTCGAGGAAGGCGAGCAGCGGATGACACGCCGCGGCCGCACCGCGATTGCGCGCCGGACCGGCACCGGACGGCGACTGCGCGATCACCCGGACCATGGCGCCGCGCGAGCGCGCGACGTCGGCGGAAGCGTCCGTCGAACCATCGTCGACCACGATGATCTCGCCGACGCGCTCACCCTGCACGAGCACGCTGTCGAGCGCGGCACCGAGATGGCGCGCGCCGTCGCGTACCGGCACGACGACGCTCACCAGCGCTTGGGGTAGGCGGGTCACGAACGCTCCCCGTGCCGGCGCGCGGCGGCGCGCAAGACGCGCAGCATGGTGGCGGGGTGGTCCGACCGCCCCGAGAGGTTGGCGTCGTGAACGCGCCGCCGGACCAGCACCTCCGGCAGCGTGGCTCGCCGCAGCCCGGCCGCCTGCGCCCGCGTCATCCACTCGGTGTCCTGAGCGTAGGGATAGCTCGGGTCGAACTCACCGGCCCGTACGAAGGCCTCGCGCCGCACGGCGAGCGCGCTCATGAAGGCGACGAGCGTCGGACCGTCGAGGGAACCCGGACGCAGCCATGCCGGCAGCGCGCATCCGGGCTGCAGGAAGACGTCGGCGTGGCACAGCGTCCACGCGATGTCCGGGTTGGCCGCGAAGATCGCCGCCTCGCGCGCGAGCTTCTCCGGCAGCCAGACGTCGTCGGACTCGAGGAACGCCACGATCCCGGCCGTCGTCTCGCGCACACCGCGGAAGAGCGCGGCAGCGACGCCGCCGTTCTCCTGCCGCACGACGCGCGCCTCGGGCATGAGCGCCGCAGCCAGGGCGCCCGAGCCGTCCGTCGAGCCGTCGTCGACGACGACCACCTCGCTCGGCGCCAACGTTTGCGCGCGAAGGCTGGCGAGCGCCTCGGGGAGGTACGCGGCGCCGTTCCAGACCGGTATGACGACGGCCGGCCCAGTCATGCGGCCTCCAGGATGTCGACCAGCGCACCGACGACGCCGTCGAGCGCGGTTCCGACCTGCAGCTCCCAGACCGGCAGCGCCCGGACGAGGCCGGCGAGCGCCGCCAGCTCGCGGCCGCCGCCGCGCGGCAGCTGGAAGACGGTGCTCGGCGCGAGCGCCGCGAGGGCGC
>CAYOIZ010000035.1:0-67743 GCA_964404165.1 uncultured Binatia bacterium (SeqCode)
GAGCACGGCGGCGGCGACGCGGCGATTGCCGGCGGCATCGGCGGCCATCGCGAGCGCGTGCTCGAGGCGGAGGCCGCTCGCGAGCAGCGTCGACAGCGTGCGCGTGACGCGAGCGAGCGCCGCGGCACCGAGCAGCCGGCCCAGCACGGGGACGCGGAGCAGGCCGGCGTCGATCGCGCGACGGCCGTCGTCGGTGTGTGCCCACGTTCGCAGCGCCATGCCGGCGGCGAGCGTCACGCCGAGCCAGAGCCACCAGGTGGCGGCGGTGAACGACCCGAGCGCCATCAGCAGTCGTGTCGCCGGGGGCAGCACGGCACCGCTGTCGGCGAACAGTGTCGCCATCTGTGGCAGCACCCACGTCAGCAGGAAGACGAGCACCGCGGTGGTGGCCGTCGCCATCACGGCGGGATACGTGAGCGCGGCGCGGAGTCGCGCGCGCAGCGCTGCCGACGTCTCGGTGTAGGCGGCCAGCCGTGCCAGCACCGGTCCGAGCGCCCCCGCCGCCTCGCCGGCACGCACCAGGTCGCAGTGCAGCGGCGGGAACACGCGTGGGCTCTCGGCGAACGCGTCGGCCAGCGGCCGGCCTTCGCGCACCGCGGCGCGTGCGTGGGTGAGGGCCTGCAGCAGGGCCGGGTGCGCGGTGGCCTCGGCGGCGGCATCGAGCGCGTCCGCGACCGGGACGCCGGCCTGGACGAGGAGCGCGAGCTGGCGCGTGACGCCGGCCAGCTCGACGGCGGGCACCCGTCCGGCGGCGCGACCGGTCGTGGTGGAATGCTCGGCCAGCTCCGTCGGGTAGATGCCGCGCGCGCGCAGCGATTCCCAGGCGCCGGTGCGGCTGTCGGCGTCGACGACGCCGGCACACGAACGGCCCGCCGGGGTCAGGGCGCGGTATGCGAACAACGCCACGCGCGCCTACGCCTCCTCGTCGTGCGTCACGCGCAACACCTCGGCCTCGGTGGTGATGCCTGCGCGCGACTTGCCGAGGCCGTCCTCGCGGATCGTGGTCATGCCGGCCGCGCGGGCGGTGCGACGGATGCTGGCGGCGTCGGCGCGCGCCATCACGAGCGCGCGGATGGCGTCGTCGACCAGCAGCAGCTCGTGCAGCCCGGTGCGTCCGCGGTGGCCGGTGCCGCGACATGCGGCGCAGCCGACGGCGGCGCAGGCGGTGCACGTCCGCCGCGCCAGACGCTGGGCCAGCACCGCAGTGAGCGACGACGCGATGAGGAACGGCTCGGCGCCCATGTCGAGGAGGCGGGTGACGGCGCTCGGCGCATCGTTGGTGTGCAGGGTGGCGAAGACGAGATGCCCGGTGAGCGCCGCCTGCAGGGCGATCTCCATCGTCTCGCGGTCGCGCACCTCGCCCACCAGGATGACGTCGGGGTCCTGCCGCAGGATCGAGCGCAGGCCGGCGGCGAAGTCGAGCCCGATGCGCGGGTTCACCGCCATCTGCCCGATGCCGCGCAGCTGGTACTCGACCGGGTCCTCGATCGTCATGACGTTGCGCTCGCCGCTGGCGAGTCGGCGCAGCGCCGCGTAGAGCGTCGTGGTCTTGCCGCTGCCGGTGGGGCCGGTGACGAGCACGATGCCGTGGCGTCGCGCGAGCAGCGCCTCGATGCCCGCGGCGATGGCGGGCGACAGCCCGAGGTCGGCGAGGTCGTGCAGCACGCTGGCGCGGTCGAGCAGCCGCAGCACGACGCGCTCGCCCGACGCCGTGGGCACGATCGATACGCGCAGGTCGACGTCGCGCCCGCCGACGCGGATGGCGATGCGGCCGTCCTGTGGGAGCCGGCGTTCGGCGATGTCGAGCCCGGCCATGATCTTCACGCGCGACACGAGCGCGGCATGGAGACGGAGCGGGGGCGTCAGCAGATCGTGCAGGGTGCCGTCGATGCGGAGCCGCACCACCAGCGCGCGCTCGAAGGGCTCGACGTGGACGTCGCTCGCCCCCGCGCGCACGGCCTCGAAGAGCAGGGCATTGACGAGACGGATCACCGGCGCTTCGCCGCCGGCCTCGAGCAGGTCGGGCGGCTCGTTGGCGTCGTCGAGCGGCGTCGGCTCGAGCTCGAGGCGCTGCTCGAGGCTGCCGTCGGGCGCGTCCGCGTCGGCGCGTGCGGCGGCGTCATAGGCGCGGCCGATGGCCTCGCGCAGCGCCGCCGCCGGCACGACGAGCGGGCGCACCGGCAGGCCGTAGAGGAAGCGCAGGTCGTCGAGGGGGGCGAAATCCGCGGGGTCGGCGATGGCGACGTCGACACCGTGCGCGTCGCGCGCGAGCGGCAGGACGAGGTGACGGCGCGCGTACTGCATCGGCAGCGACGCCAGCAGCGTCCGGTCGGGCAGGGCGGGCGGCGCTGGCGCTACGGGCAGGGCGCACGCCGCGGCGAGGTCCTGCGCGGCGCTCATTCCGGCGGAACCTCCCACTGCGGCTCGCGCAGCACGGGAGCGCGTTGCAGGTCGCGCGGCATGCGGTCGCGCTGGCGGATCGAGTTGTCGGCCATCGCCTGGTCGCCGCCGATCACGTGCGGCGTCAGGAAGACCAGGAGGTTGGTCTTGATGCGTCGCTTGTCGTCACGCCGGAAGAGCGCGCCCAGCACCGGGATGTCGCCGAGGAAGGGCACCGAGCGCTCGCTCGTGCGCACGGTGTCGGCGAGGAGCCCGCCGATGACGACGGTCTGCCCGTTGCGTGCGCCGACCACCGTGCTGGCGGAGCGTACGGTGGTGGTGGGACCGACGAGGTTCGGATCGCCGACGGCGGGGTCCGGGATGGGATCGAGGTCGGAGACCTCCTCGAAGATGGTGAGGTGCACGAAGTCGTCGGCCGTCACCTGCGGCGTCAGGCGCAGCGTGATGCCGACGTCGTGACGCTCGATGGTGGTGAAGAGGTTCTCCAGGTTCGACGAGCTGGTGGCCCGGCTCGCCACGAACGGCACGTTGCGACCGACGACGATCTCGGCCTCCTCGTTGTCGGTGGTGACGAGGTTCGGGGCCGACAGCACGTCGACGTCGCTCTCGGTCTGGAGCGCCGTCAGGAGCAGCGTGTACGCGGGAACCTCCTCGCCACCGGGCAGGCGGATGGTCTGGCTGCTGGCGGCGGCGAGGAGCAGCCCCGGCAGGGAGGTGGGGTTGGTCGCGGCGGTGCCGAGCGCCGACAGGTTCACCTGCCCGAACGCCGCCCCCGAGCCCGTGCCGGCGGCGCCCTGGATCTCGATGCCGAGCGCGCGCATGCGGTCGGCGGAGGCCTCGAGGATGATGGCCTCCACGAACACCTGACGGCGGCGGACGTCGAGCTCCTGGATGACGCGGTGGAGCGTCTCCCAGTCGGGCGGCGTGGCGCTGACGATCAGCATGTTGGTGGCGGGGTCGGCGGTGATGCGCACCGGCGCCTCAAGCGGGATCGAGCCCTGATTGCCGGTGCTCACCGGCTGCGCCGTGACCTCGGTGGGCGCGGGCGGCGGGGGCTCGCCCATGCCGCCGTCGTAGCCGATGCCCTGCGACTCGCGCGCACTGGCCCGCTGCAGCGAGCTGCCGCGCGGTCGCTCGGGTTGGGGCGGGGGCGGCGGCAGGCCGAGCAGCTGCGAGAGCACACGCACCAGGGCGTCGGCCTGCGCGTACTGCAGGCGATGGACGTGGAGCTGCGACGCCCCCGGCGGCAGCGAGACGTCGAGGCGCGCGATCAGGGAGCGGGCGTGCGCGACGTCGTCGGGCGGGCCGGTGAGGAGGAGGCTGTTGGTGCGACGTTCGGGGACGACGCGCAGGGCGACGGCCCCGTCCTCGGCGAGCGCGTCGCGGAGCCGGGCGGCCAGCTCGTCGGCGGGGGCGTAGCGCAGGCGAACCGACTCGACGTGCCGTTCGCTGGCGGGCGCGTCGAGGTCGGCGAGCAGCGCCGCCAGGCGCTCGACGTTCGGTCCGGCGTCGACGATGACGAGGCGGTTCGTCGGCGCGTAGGCGGTGAGGACGCCGTCCTTCGACACCAGCGGCTGCAGCACGGGGATGAGTGCCGCGGCGTCGGCGTGCCGCAACGGCAGGATACGCGTCACGATCTGGTCGCCGCCACGCGCGCCGGTCGGCACCGCGGTCTCCCGCGCGTCGCGCGCCGGGACGATCTTCGTGAACGCGCCGCTCGGCACGGTGGTGAAGCCCTTCACCTGCAGGACCGACTGGAAGACGAGGTACGCCTCCTCCGGCGTGATGCGCGTCGGCGAGATGATCGTCACCTTGCCGCGCACGCGGTCGTCGACGATGAAGTTGCGTCCGGTGACCTCGCTCACGAACCGCGCCAGCACCGGCAGCTCGACGTCCTGGAAATTGAGCGCGACGGTGGCGTCGTCGGCCGCGTGGGCGGTGACCGCGAGCAGGAGGGCGAGTGCCGCGAGGACGGTCCTCATCGGAGATCGTAGACCAGCGTGCGCGCGTTGCCGCTGCGCACGATGTCGAGCGCCACGCGCGGCTCGCTGCGCAGGCGCTGCAGAAAGGCCAGGAGCGACGCGGGATCGGCGACGGTGGTGCCGTTGATGCGCTGGACGACGTCGCCGTTCTCGAGGCCGAGGCGGCGGAAGATGCTGTCGTCCTTCATCTGGAACAGACGGAAGCCCGCGGGCCGCCCGTCCTGCACCTCGGCGACGGCGCGCAGCTGGGTCAGCAGGCCGCTCATGTTGTCGACGGCGCCGGTGATCTCGCGGCGATCGACGATCCAGGCGTCGCCGCCGGTACGACGGATGCGCGCCGCGCTCTCGGCGGCCGGCGCGTCGGGCGCCGCAGTGGCCGCGTCGTTCGTCACCGGCGGTGGACCGAGCTCGAGTGTGCCCTCCAGGTCGCCGCGCGCCAGCGTCACCTGATCCCACGTGATGGCGGTGACGCGTGCGCCGCGCACCTCGTCGCCGACGCGATACAGCGACTGGCGCTGCGTCGCCGTGTCTTCGATGACGGCGTGGGCCGTGGTGCCGTGGAGGCCGATGCCCCAGAGGCGGAGGCCGTCGGTGAGCGGACCGGGGGACGCCGCCGGATTGAAGACGTCGCGCGCGGCGATCACGGCGTAGGCGTCGAGCGGGGCGAGCGTCGGTCGGGTGGCCGTACTCGACGCCGTCGCCACGTCGTCGGCGGGCGGCGTCCATGCAGCGGCGCGCAACGCTCCGCTCACGCCGTACGCGGCCAGCGCGATGACGAGCACGAGCAGGCCGAGCTCGAGCGCGAGCCGGAATCGCCGCAGAACATCCATGGGGACGGAAGGCGACGAGTCATACTGTAGATGTCCGCGCCTTGGCTAGTGCCGGTGGCGGAGCGGCGCCCGGACGCGGGGCCCCTCCGCCACCACCGGTCAGTCGCTCTTGTCGAGGAACATCTGGACGACGTTCTTGCCCGCCGGCGCGCTGAAGCTGGCACCCCAGCAGACGTTGCCGGCGCCACCGAGGAGCTGCACCGTCACGGTGGCGTTCTGCATCAGCGGCAGCGTCGGCATGGCGAGGGGCGTTCCCTTGCCCTTGATCGTGATGCTCGCCTTTCCCGCGGCGCCCGCCTTGAGGCCGACGCTCTGGATCCCGTCGGGATTGGTCTTGCTCTTGTACTTGAAGCCGGTGCCGGATTCCTTCCAACACGGCTTGCCGGAGCAGACGCCGCCCGACGGGATGCTGGCCTGGTGGATCAGCGTCGGAGTGCCGCCGATGCCGTCGTAGATGCAGACGGTGTAGCCGCCGACGGGACCGATCGGGTCCCCGAAGTCGGCTTTCGCCGTCGCCGCCCCGTTGGTCCACTTCCACTGGAGCCCATCGCTCGTGTCCGGTGTCTTGTCGATGAGCTTTACGAGTGCCTTCTGAGGCTGGGTCGGCTGCCGGCAACCACCGAGCGGTGCGGCGCCACAGGTCGGCGGGCCGGGGCAGGGGATGGCCGTGACGTGTCCGTCCGGCGGCGCGCCATCGGTCGCCTCGAACCCGGTGCCGACGACGGCGGCCACGCTCGCGTTGCCGTCGTCACCGCCGAGGATGGTCAGGGGCAATGCGATCGACATCGAGCTCGGCCCGAAGTCGACGGTGCCGGTCCCCACGGGGGTGCCGCTGGTATCGAGGATGGTGATCGAGCCGTCCGGCGTCGAGCTGAACAGGTCGATGTAGTAGTCGGTGCCGAGTCCGGTGGTCGCACCGGTGAAGATGTCCGTCCGCGGTGTGATGCCGGTACCGGCGTCCTGGTCCACGTCGAGATCGACGTAGCCCCCGATGGCGTCGGGATTGTCACTCGTCCCTGCGCTGATCGGCGTCGCAAAGGCGAGGTCCACGACGAGGTGCGAGGGCGCATGACAGGCGGAGAGGGCGCCGAGGTCGGTCTGGACCGCCCCGGAGCCGAACGTGTCGCCGGTGGGGTCGGTATAGGTGCCCGGGTAGGACGTCACGGCCACGAACTCCACGCCGATGCTCAACGAGCCGCCGCCGGTCGTGCCGAAGCTCGTGGCCTCGAGCAGGATCGTCTCCCCTGCACTCACGGCGAACTGGACGTCCGACTGCAGGGCGGCGGCGAAGTCGTCGTTGCACGCGCGCTCGCTCAGGGCGCCACATGACCCGACGTGTGCGGTGAGCACGGTATCGTAGTCGCTGCCGGTCGTGGTGGCATGGATCACGCCGTCACCGGGTGCCGTGAGGACATACCACACGCTCGCCGAATTCTGTGCGGGACCGTTGAAGGTGCATGACTGGAGCGGATCGCCGGGGTCGGTGCTGGCAGCGGTGGTGTTGACGACGTCGGCGTATGGGAACGAGAGGATGAGCGTCGCATTTGCGCACGCGTCGTTGGCCGCTGGGGGCAGCGCGTTGAGCACGATGTCGAGGCTGCCCGTCACGGAGCCGGCAGTGGCGGAAACCGGGGTCGCGATCGCGGGGTCGTCGGGCGGATCCGATCCGGATTCGTCCACGCCGTTGTAGAACTCCGGCACGCCGGGCAGCGGGGCTGGGGGGCTGAGCGGTCCGACGCTCGACCCATCGGTGAACGACGGGTCGATCGCTTCGACCTCCAAGGTGTAGCTGCCCGCCGGCAGGCCTGGGATGGTGTACGCCCCCTCCAGCGCTGCCGGAGGAGGGCCGCCGAACGCGGCGGGGAAGTATCGCGCGCCCGAGGCCACACCCACGGCCGTCACGCGGGGGTCGCCGATCGCACGGGCGATCACGTACGCTCCCTGGAACATCGTGGTGCCGTTCGAGCGATAGACGGTTCCGCTCAGGGTTCCGAATCCGGTGGCGAACGACGGATCGGGATACAGGGTCGAGAGCGAGACCGTGTCGTCCAGATTGAGGGTCCCCGCCTCGGCGCCGTTGATCAGGAAGGGGAACATCGTGGCGATGGCGTCGTCATTGCCGGGAATGCCGTCGAACGCCTCGATCAGGTTGATCTGCGAATGGTCGAGGTTCACGTAGTGTCCGAACTCGTGCAGGAACACCGCTTCGAAATCGGCGAGCGGGATCTCGGTGCCGGGAACCCCGTCGATGAACTTGCCGTTCAGGACCGCGACGCCTTCCTCGATCACGGGGGGGACGCTGGTGCCGCAGTCGGGCGCGGCGAAGCCGAGCACATCGTCGCTCGCGCCGATCCCGAAGACGTCGTCGGTGATGCTGCCGTCCGTGTCGAAGATGATCGGGCTCAGGCCGTCACCGCACACCGAGAGGTACGACGTGTAGTTGGCGACGGTCACGTCGACGGGAAGGGCGCCGGCGTTCGTGAACGAGATGTTCGCGCTCGGTACCGCCTGCCAGGTGCCGAACCTGGCGCTCACCGACGCCACCGCGGCGACGTTGGAGAGTGATCCGAGTGTGCCCTGATCCGGGTTGTAGGGCACCGAGCCGACCCAGACCACGGGGTCACCCGCGCCGTTGACGATGAGCGCACCGGCCGCGCGGCCGAGCGCGGGAGTCGCGAGTGCGAGCGCGAGTGCGATGCCGATTCTGGAGTGCAACATCGGCATGTCTCCTAGCGGCCCCAGCCGGAGTGGCTGGCCACGGTGGCGAGGAAGACGTCGAGATCCTGCTTGCCCGCCCCCGTGTCGAGGCGAACGGTCCGTCGCGCGCCGTCGGTTTCAATGCGGTACACACCCTGTCCGAGTCCCACGGGGCTCGTGAAGCCCCGAGCGCTCGGACGGCGGAGGAAGAGGACGACCTCTTCGCCGCGTGCGTAGGTCGGAAGCCCCGCGAGATGGATGAGCGCGCCGTCGGCCAGGCGCTCCGTCGTGCCGAACTGCTTCACGACGACCTGCGCATCGGTGGATCCCTTGAGGGTGCGCTCCACCGCGACGGTGACCCAGGTGGCCGGAAGTCCCGACTCGTCACGACCGGACTGGACGTCGATCACCTTCCCCTGAACGATGCGAACGGCTTCGCTGGTCACCTGCGCCAGTGAGAGCCGTCTCACCATCATGGTCGCGTCGGCGCGACCGGCCAGGGCGAACGCGAGCGATGCCACGACCAAAAGGCGAGTGGTGTTTGGCATGGCGGTCGCCTAGCAGTGTAGGCCACGAGAAGTCAACACAAGATGTGTTGATGTGATGTCACGGATATATGATTGAAGGCTGGTCGCTGATCGGCGCGTGGCATCGGCGATTGTGCACGGCGTTGCCGCCAAGGTGCGAATCGAGGCCGCAGAACAAAAAAAGGGGGACGGTCCTTTCGGACCGTCCCCCCGGTGTTGCCCGAGAACTGGTGCTCTTAGTTCTCGATGATCTCGACGCGACGGTTCTTGGCGCGTCCTTCGGCCGTGGAGTTGCTGGCGACCGGACGGGCCTTGCCGTAGCCCTTCGTGGTGATGCGGCTGGCGCTCACGCCGTTCTTCACGAGGACGTCACGCACGCTCTGTGCGCGGCGCTCGGAAAGACGCAGGTTGTAAGCGTCGGAGCCGATGGAATCCGTGAAGCCCTCGACGGTGACCCGCGAGCTCGGATTCGCCTGCAGCGTGCGAGCAGCACTCTCGACCTTGCGCACGCCCTCGGGCTTCAGCGTGGCCTTGTCGAAGTCGAAGTGCGGACCCTGGAGGGTCTCGATCTTCCGCGGTGCCGGCGGCGGCGGCGGCGGCGGCGGCGGCGGGGGAGGCGGCGGCGGCTCCTCCTCAGGACACGCGAAGTGTCCAACCACGACACCGACCAGCGCACCGACGGCGAAGCCGGCGGCTGCGCCCGCAGCTCGCTCGGTCAGCGTGGTGCGATGCCGTTCGATCTGGTCTACGCCGACGCCTCCGCCAACAGCACCCAGGGTGCCGCCGAGCAGGCCGGCGCCGACCTTGCAGGCCACCGGATGCTCGCGGAGCGTCGCGCAGCCGCTCATGGTGACAGCCACCATGAGGGTCCCTGCGATCAGCTTCATTCGTCTCATGCCTTCACTCCCCCTCTCGTCTTGAGATGGTGTTACTCACGTCGTTGGTACCATCAGGTGACATAGCAGCTGCCAGGTCGCAAGCATGCTGCGTTGTGGCCGCGACGCGTCAATAGCCTTCTCTGCGGCATTACGCAACTTTTCGGGCCCCACTGCTCCATTTTCTGGCCCGGCGCTCGATGTCACGGCGGGGTGCCATGGCGATCCCGTGACGACCGAAGAGTGCACGAAAACGCTCGAAATCGTTGAGGATTGTCTTCACCGTCGTGCGGTATCCGCGACGGATGACCTCCTGCCGGAGGGTGTACGTCATGAGCGGCAGATCGAACAGTTCGAGATCGGCCTCGTAGGGCTCGAGCAGCACGACGTCGGCCTCGGGGTGCTCGTACCGATGACGGCCCAATCCCTCTTTCAGGCGTCGATGCAACGCGATCCGCATCGCCTGACCCGCAATCGCGAGCGCGCCGCCCTCGCGCATGAGGGTGCCGGGACGATCCAGGACGAGCGGGCGGATGGGGTTCACCACGATGACGAGCTGGGCCCCGCGTTCGGTGGCGAGGCTGGCGTGGGCGGTCTTGGTGACGGCGCCGTCGACGTAGTCGACACCGTCTATACAGACCGGCTCGAACAGCAGCGGCACCGCCGCCGAGGCCGCCACGGCCCGGGAGATCGGCGTCCGCTCTCCGCGTGTACCGCCGAAGACGTGGATGCCGCCGGTATCGAGGACGGTGGCGGGGATCAGAAGCCGGCTCGGGAGGGTGGCGAACTCGTCCGAGCGGCCATTGCTGGTGAGGACCTGCCGGACGTAGGCTTCGAGGCCGTCGAGGCAGAAGAGGCCGTGCGGGAGATGACGGGTCAGCGAGGCCAGGGTGTCGAGGACCAGCACGTCCTTCCAGTTCGCCCACAGGTCGTGTGCGATTCCCGGTAGTGCGGCGGCGATTCGAGGTATGGTGCCCAGGTGATGTGCCCACGGGATCGACAGGAAGCGCGCTCCCGACAGGCGGGGGAGGGTCCGGCGGTCGCTCTCGAGCGTGTCGCGGATGTCGAGGGGGCTCACCCCGTTGGCGACGAGCGCCGCCACCAGCGCGCCGGCGCTCGTGCCGACGAAGAGGTCGAAGTCGCGGACGCGAAAATCGTCGAACAGGGAGTCGAGGGCGATCAGCGCGCCGATCTCGTAGAGTCCACCGGTGATGCCACCCCCAGCCAGCGCCAGGGCACGGCGTGCCGGTCCGTAGTGCGGTGCGCGCATGTGGAGCGTCCGGCTGGAGTGTCGGCGGGTCGGCGTGCGAGCTTGAGCCGTCGGAGCGGTTCGCTCGTTGACAAGCGCGGGTGCAGCATCCTAAAAGGCCGCGGATTTGACTGACGAACGGCGTACGCCGGATCCTGCCGCGAAGCGACAGCGGAAGCTCGACGCCAAGGTTGAACACCTCGCGCAACGTATCGCCGAGGTGGTCAACACGGCCGGGCCCGAGCATCGGCAGGACCTCCGGGAGTACGCGATGGAGCTCCTCAGGGAGGGGACGGAGGTCGCGGATGCGCCTCCAGCAGAGTCCGGGAACGCGAAGACGAATGCTGCCGGATCGAATCCCATCGGGATCGCCCTCTTGCTCGGGATGCTCGCGCTCCCTGCGCTGTTGCTGTTCCCGCCGGTCGGCGTCACGCTGCTCGCCATCGCGATGGTGATGGGAGTATGGGGAGTCGTCTGGACGCTCGTGCGCCGTCGCTAGGCGTCATCCGGATCGAGGGAGTTCCGATGCAAGATCGCCTTCTGAAAGGAACCGGGGTCCATGGCTAAGCCCGCTACCGCGGAGCAGAAAGCGGCCACCGCCGCCCAGCGCGTCATCGAGCAGGGGCTCGAGCGCGAGAAGGCGCTGCGTGCGAAGGCCAGTCTCGGGGGCCTCTGGTCCCGTCGTGACGTCTTCGGTCGCTTCGCCTGGTCGATCTTCGGCGTGTTCTCCGGCATCACGCTGCTGGGTGCGCTGCGATCGGCGTTCCCGCGCGTGCTCTTCCAACCGCCCACCTCCTTCAAAGCGGGCCTGCCCACCGACTTCACGATCGGTGAGGTGAGCACCAAGTTCCAGAAGGATCAGCGCGTCTGGATCGTGCGCGAAGAGGAAGGCATCTACGCCATCTGGGCGAAGTGCACCCACCTCGGCTGCACGCCGCGCTGGTTGCCCGCCGAGAGCAAGTTCAAGTGCCCCTGCCACGGCAGCGGCTTCTACAAGAGCGGCATCAACTTCGAGGGGCCTGCGCCGCGTCCGCTCGAGCGCGTCCGCGTCAGCAAGTCGGAAGACGGACAGCTCGTCGTCGACAAGGCGATCAAGTACCTCTACGAGAAGGGCGATTGGAACAAGCCCGGTGCGTTCCTCAAGGTGTGACGAAGGGGATCTGACGCGATGTCCAAGTGGGAAGAGCTGAAGAAGCAGATCACCGAGTCGCCGGTCTGGACGTCCATCTTCCGGCACGGCTACGACGACACCCCGCGCAACCGCGTGCTGATGGTGTCGGGCAACGTGTTCCTCCACCTCCACCCGTCGAAGGTGCGCCGGCATGCCACGCGGCTGCGCTTCACGTGGTGCATGGGCGGCATCACGTTCCTGATGTTCCTCGTCACCGCGGTCACCGGTGTCTACCTGATGTTCTACTACCGCCCGACGGCGGAGTACGCGTACGCCGACATGAAGTACCTCGAGTACGACATGCCGTTCGGCATGCTCATGCGGAACATGCATCGCTGGGCGGCGCACGCGATGGTGATCGCGGTGTGGCTGCACATGTTCCGTGTCTTCCTGACCGGCTCGTACAAGCCACCGCGTGAGTTCAACTGGATCGTCGGCGTCATCCTGCTCGTGCTGACGCTGCTGCTCTCGTTCACCGGCTACCTGCTGCCATGGGATCAGCTCTCCATCTGGGCGGTGACGGTGGGGTCCAACATGGGCCGCGCCACGCCGCTGCTCGGACACGAGGGACCGGGCCACGAACTCATCCCCGGTCTCAGCAACGTGTACGACGCGCGCGCCTTCCTCTTCGGCGGCGGCGAGATCGGTCCGCACACGCTGCTGCGCTTCTACATCCTCCACTGCATCTTCATCCCGCTGATCACCAGCATCTTCCTCGCCGTCCACTTCTGGCGCATCCGTCGCGACGGATTCTCCGGCCCCGCGCTCTGAGGACGACATGCCATCCGAGGCCAAATATGCCCTCCTGGCGCTGGCGCTGACGATCCTGTCGTACCTGACGCACGGCGGACGCGTCATGACGCTGCCGTTCTTCTTCGTGTTCATCCTGGTCCTGCTGTTCTGGTCGGCGCGTCGCTCGGCCGAGCGCATCGAGCGGGAAGAGGAGGAGGCGACCGATGGCAACCCCTGAGGCGAAGGCGCCGGTCGCGGGCGGCAAGCGCGTCGAGGTCCCGATCAAGAAGGCCACGGGCCCCGGCGACGACAAGGTCCACACGTGGCCGCACCTGGTGCGCGCCGAGTTCCTGATGACGGTGCTCGTCACCATCCTGCTGCTCATCTGGGCGCTGCTGGTGGACGCGCCGCTCGAAGAGCCTGCCAACCCCGCCCGTACGCCGAACCCGTCGAAGGCGCCGTGGTACTTCCTGGGCCTTCAGGAGATGCTGGTCTTCTTCGACCCGTGGCACGCGGGCGTCGTGCTGCCCACGTTCATCATCGTGGGCCTGATGGTCATCCCCTACATCGACATCAATCCGAAGGGGAACGGCTACTACTGCTGGAAGGACCGCAAGTGGGAGATCCTGACGTTCATCGTCGGCTTCCACATCCTGTGGGTCTCGCTGATCGTCATCGGCACGCTGCTGCGCGGCCCGGGCTGGAACTGGTTCTGGTTCTGGGAGAAGTGGGACGCGCACAAGGTCGAGTCACTCACCAACGTCGACCTGCCGTATCTCCTCGGCGTGCGCGATCAGACGACGGCGTTCGTCGTGGGTCTGGGGCTCGTGGTGGCGTTCCTCGTCGGCAGCATGATCGGCTTCTACTACATGTGTAAGGCCATCAAGGGCCCCGACTTCGAGTCGTTCATGGAGCGGTGGGGCGCGGCGCGATTCTTCCTGACGGGCTTCCTGCTGGTGAACATGTGGGCCGTCGTCGTCAAGATGATTCTGCGGCACTTCTTCAACATCCAATACGTGATGGTGCTGAAGACCCCGTACTTCAGCATCAACATCTGACGTCGCGATCCGACGTGACGTCAGATGTGGCTCTTCTCGAAACTCCTCCAGGCGGCTGGGTTCACCTACGTGGGCTACGGCCTCTACTGGGGCATCGGACGGGACGACATGTGGAAGGAACTCTACTTGTCGCTCGCAGGGCTGGCGGTGTTCTACACCGGGCGGTTCCTCGAGCGGAGAGCGTGAGCTGAACGATGCCACGTCGAGAAAACACCCCGCAGGATGACGAGAAGCGCTCCTATGGAGCGCTCTGGTTGGTGCTGTCGCTCGTGCTGTTCGTCTGCGCGTTGTGGGCGGTCGCCGACGACAACTTCTTCCGCCGTCCGTGGAAGAGTTGGCAGGCCGGCTTCAGTCGGCTCGAGATCTCCCGCATCGAGGACGCCATCGCCGCCGAGCAGGCGAAGCTCGACGCCGACCCGAAGTACCAGGAGGCCGTGAAGGCCCTGGCGGCGGCGAAGGCCAAGGTCGACTCGGGCGAGACGGCCACGGAGATCAGCGCACTCGAGAGCAAGCTCGCGGAGGCGCGGCTCGTCGACAAGGAGAAGGACCTCAACCTGCGCTTCGTGAAGAGCGAGCTCGAGGAGCTGCGCTACCACTTCGACGAGGCCAAGCATCACGGTCACCCCACCGACGGCATCATGGCAGAGATCGAGAAGCGCGAGCAGCTTCGCGCCGAGCGCCAGAAGATCTTCGCCGAGTCGCAGGCGCACATCGCGGAGATCGAGAACGCGATCAAGGAGAAGCAGGCCGCGGTCAAGTCCGCCGAGGACGCCATCGCCGACCTGAGCGTCGCGAAGGAAGACCTGCAGCAGAAGCTCGAGACCGTCTCGCTCGGCAAGTATCCCGGCCCCACGCTCTCGCCGCCGTTCATCAAGACGGAATGGCAGCCGAAGATCCCGAAGATCCAGCAGGTCGTGCTGGAGGAGTACGACCGCAACGCGTACAACCAGCCGGTCGCGCGCGTCGATCGCTGCCCCACCTGTCACATCGGCATCAACAAGACGGGCTTCGACGACCAGCCGAATCCCTGGAAGACGCATCCGCGTCGCGACCTGTTCCTCGGCAAGCACGATCCCGGCAAGTTCGGCTGTACGGCCTGTCACAACGGCGACGGTACCGCGGTCAACAGCGAGAAGTACGCGCACTGCGACTACTACGACGAGAACGGCACGCTCGAAGAGGTCCATCTCCGCGAGGCGCTCGCGCTGTACCGCGGTCCGAAGATGCAGGCCAACTGCATCAAGTGTCACGCCAGCGTGCAGCATCTCGAGGGCGCCGAGGTCCTGGCGCGCGGCGAGAAGCTCTTCATCGACCTCGGCTGCCACGGCTGCCACCTCGCCGAGGGATACGAGGATCTCTCGAAGGAGCACGGCGTCACCGCCATCGGTCCGTCGCTGCGTCGCATCGGAGCCAAGGCCGATCCGGCCTGGTTGGTGCAGTGGGTGAAGAACCCCCACGTCTACCGGCCGCGCACGCGCATGCCGAACTTCATGTTCAACGACGTGCAGGCGGAGAAGATCACCGCCTACCTGCTCGACACCTCGAAGGCGCCGAGCCAGGAATGGCTCGCCGCCAATGCCGATCCCGGCATCAGCGCCGGTGGCGCGCAGGCCGAGAAGGGCCGCCAGCTGATGGACACCCTCGGCTGTCGCGCCTGCCACGCGCTGGCACCCGACGAGGTCGCCGGGCAGCTCGGCGCCGACAAGGACATCGCGCCGAACCTGTCGCAGATCGCCGCCAAGACCGACGGCCGCTGGATGTACCACTGGATCAAGGATCCGCGCGGCTACTCCTCGGTGTCGCGCATGCCCAGCCTGCGGCTCACCGACGACGAAGCGAACGCCATCACCGCCTACCTGCTCACCCTCGGCGAGAAGACGCCCCCGGTCGATGGGCTCGCCACACGGCTCGCGGATCCGATGAACGTCGCCGACGGGCAGGCGCTGGTGCGGAAGTACGGTTGCGCCGGCTGCCACGACATCCCGGGTATGGAGAGCGAGTCGCGCATCGGCGCCGAGCTGTCCACCTACGGCAACAAGACGAAGGAAGAGCTCTTCTTCGGCGACCGCACCGATCTCCAGGAGACGTGGGACGTCTTCACGTACCACAAGATCAAGGAGCCGCGCGGCTACGCCACGCAGTGGATCGAGCAGCTGATGCCGCAGTTCGATCTGGCCGACGAGGACATCTACGCGCTCAGGGTGTTCCTGACCAGCCGCACCGAGCTCAAGGTACCGGGCCAGTACCGGTTCAAGTCGGCCGACGCCGAGCAGGTCGTCCACGGCGAACGGCTCGTCGCGCGCTACAACTGCACCGGCTGCCACATCATCGAAGGGAAGGGCGGTGACATCCGCCGTCTCTACGAGACCCAGATCACGATGGCGCCGCCGAACCTGCTCGGCGAGGGTGCGAAGGTCCAGCAGCCCTGGCTGTTCAACTTCCTGAAGGCGCCGACGCCGATCCGTCCGTGGCTGCAGGTGCGCATGCCCACCTTCGGGCTCGACAACCACGAGACCACCACCGCGGTCGACTACTTCGCGGCACTCGACGACGTCACGGTGCCGTTCACGCACATCGATCGTGCGGCGCTGACGCCGCCCATGGTCGAGGCGGGCGCGCTGCTCGCGTCCACCGACTACCTGTCGTGCTTCTCGTGCCACGTGCGCGGCAGCCAGAACCCCGAGGGGTCGCCGGACAGCTGGGCCCCCAACCTCGCCATGGCCGCCAGCCGGCTGCATCCCGACTGGATCGTCAAGTGGCTCGAGGATCCGCAGAAGCTGATGCCGGGCACCAAGATGCCCACGTTCTACGCCGATCCGAACGTCACCGACGGTCCGCCCGACGTGCTCGGCGGCGACGACAACGCGCAGATCCGCGCGTTGCGTGACTACGTGATCTCGCTCGGTATGCCGTCGCTCACGCCCCCGCCTGCGCAGTCGGCGGGCATCGTGTCCGCCGGCCCCGGGGCCACCCAGTAACCAGACACTGACTCGCAAGGAGGATTGCACGATGATGAGTGGACGTATCCTGGTCACCGGCCTCGGACTGGCGCTGACGCTGGCCGGCCAGGCGAATGCCTACGAGGCGATCGCCGTCACCGACGGCGGCGGCCTCAGCGGCGTCGTGAAGTTCGTCGGTACCCCGCCCGCACCCGAGAAGTTCGAGGTCACGAAGGACGTCGAGGCGTGCGGCAAGGAGAAGATGAAGGGCGATCTCGACGTGGGTGCCGGTGGCGGCATCGCCAACGTCGCCGTCGTCGTGAAGGCGTCGAAGGGCAAGGCGCTCGAGATCCCGACCGCGCCGATCACCTTCGACCAGAAGGGCTGCGAGTACCATCCGCACGTGCTGGCGTTCCCCGCCGGCAGCACCATCCAGGTGCTGAACCCCGACGGCGTGCTCCACAACGTGCACGTGATGGGCAAGGCCAACCCCGAAGCCAATCGCGCCATGCCGAAGTTCCAGAAGAAGGTCGACTGGAAGGTCGAGAAGGCCGAGTGGCCCATCGCCGTCAAGTGCGACGCGCATCCGTGGATGCACGCCTACTGGATGTCGATGGATCAGCCGTACTACGCGGTCACCGACGCGAGCGGCGCCTTCAAGATCACCGATCTGCCGCCCGGCGACTACGAGGTCGAAGTGTGGCACGCCACCCTCGGCAAGAAGACCGAGAAGGTGACGATCAAGGCCAAGGAAGACACCAAGGTCGACTGGACGCTCAGCAAGTCGTGAGCCCGACGGTCCGCTGCGCCGCTCTCGCCGTCCTTCTGCTCGCGCTGATGCGCGGCGAAGGCGGCGCGGCCGACCGCGACAAGCTCTCCTGTCTCAAGAACGCGCGCAGCACCTTCGGCAGCTGCCAGCGCGACGCGCAGCAACGCTGCAAGACCGAGTTCGACACCTCGCTCCGCAACTGCTTCGGCGCCGACAATTCCTGCGTCCGCGGGTGTCAGGCCGACGAGGGACGCTGCCAGGTCGACCCGTCGGCGAATCAGGAGGGCTGCAAGATCGCGTGCGGCACCGACCTCAAGTCGGCGCTCCGCGACTGCAAGGTCGAGGTCGCGCTCGAGGAATGCCAGCAGACCGCCCGCGTGAAGGCACTCAAGTGCCGCCAGAAGTGCACCGCCGTGACGGCGCCCGCAAAGCAGCGCTGCGCCGAGGCGTTCAAGAACTGCCTCATCGCCTGCGCCAGTGGGGGGTGACCGATGCTGGTCGACTGCGCCGCCTACGGGGGCGGCTGCCGCATCGCCGACGTCCCGCTGGACGACATCGACAAGTGGGTCGGGCGCGACGACACCTTCATCTGGGTCGGCCTCTACGAGCCCACCGACGCCGAGCTCGACAAGGTGCAGTCCGAGCTGGCGCTGCACGAGCTGGCGGTCGAGGACGCCCGCCGCGCCCACCAGCGCCCCAAGCTCGAGGAGTACGGCCAGTCACTCTTCGTGGTGCTGCGGACCGCGCAGTGGAACGAGACGAACAAGGCCGTCGACTGGGGCGAGACGCATCTCTTCATCGGCCGCGACTACGTCGTCTCGGTGCGTCATGGCGAGTCGCCGTCCTACGCGCCCGTGCGCGGGCGCTGCCAGAGCACGCCCCATCTCCTGCGGCACGGAACGGGGTTCGTCCTCTACGCCATCATGGACTACGTCGTCGACCACTACTTCGCGGTGATCGACGGCCTGGAAGATCAGATGGAGGAGCTCGAGGAGGCGATCTTCGGCGGCGAGGTGGCCGAGGAGTCGACGCAGCGCATCTACCAGCTGAAGCGTCAGCTGATCGCGGTGAAACGTGCGGTGGCGCCTCTCATCGAGGTCTGCAACCGCCTGGTCCGCTTCGATCAGGGGCTCATCACCGACGTGGCCCGGCCGTACTTCCGGGACATCTACGACCACGTGGTGCGGATCAACGAGTCGGTGGACTCCATCCGGGACGCCCTCGGCGACGCGCTCGAGGCCAATCTGGCCCTGGTGTCGATCCGCCAGAACGAGACCATGAAGGGGCTGGCGGCCTGGGCCGGCATCATTGCCGTCCCGACCATGCTGGCCGGCATCTGGGGCATGAACTTCGAGGTCATGCCCGAGCTCAAGAATCCCTACGGCTACCCCATGGCGCTGACGCTGATCTTCGGTGCGGCGGCCTTCCTCTACTGGCGCTTCAAGAAGACCGGCTGGCTGTAGGGTCGTACGACCTCCGGGCGCCGTTTCGCGCAACGACAGCGGGTCTGCAATACGGTGCAGGGTTGCATGGTGCAGTGCGTAGTGCAGTCGAAACCAAGCTAGTGTTTACGGTGCTTGCCCACGCAGCGTATGGCACCGCTTCTGCTTTAGGGAGAACTGAGCTACATCGCTCCAGCCTCCGGGGGGGACCCGACCCGTCCGGCATCGACCCGACTCGACTAAGGAGGAATACAGAATGATCCGTCGCCCAGCTCTCATTGCCGCAGCCGCCCTTGCCGTCTTCGGCCTCACAGTCGCCGTTCCGAGCGCCGACGCCATCACCGTGAAGACGCGGGTGTGCGTCAAGGAGGCACGGGATCGGCTCAAGCAGAGCACGGCCGCCTGCCGCGACACGGCGCGTAGCAACTACTCGAGTGAGTTCTCGAGCTGCTTCGGCCCCGGCGCCACCTGTGCCTCCGAGTGTCAGGCCGATCAGGCAGAGTGCCAGGCACCCTTTGCCGCCGCCCAGAAGGCCGACGGCGACGCGTGTCGCGCGACCGGCAAGGCGGCCATCGAGGCTTGTCGTGACAATGTCGATCCGCAGGCCTGCGCCGCGGCTGCCCGTCTGACCCAGTTCGCCTGCATCCAGGCGGCCGCCGCCGAGCAGGCAGCGAATCTCCAGAGCTGCACCGCCGATTTCAGCGATTGCGTCGGCGCCTGCGCCAGCGACCGCTGAGACTCCTCCCACCAAAAAGACCCCACCGCACACGTGGCGGGGGCCGCACGCCGGCCCCCGCCACGTGTCGTTTGGTGCTCGCGGTGCGAGACTGTGCTAGCTCCCGCCCATGCGCCTCCAGGACCGTATCGCCATCGTCACCGGCGCCGGCTCCGGCCTCGGCCGTGCCGGTGCGCTCGCCCTCGCTCGTGAAGGGGCCAGCGTCGCGGTGAGCGACCTCGACGGTGCCGCCGCCGAGGCCACGGTCGCGGCCATCGCCGCCGCCGGCGGAACCGCCATCGGGGTTCCCGCCGATGCCGGCGACCGCCAGCAGGCGAAGCACCTCATCGACGAGACGGTGCACCGCTTGGGCGGCCTCGACATCCTCTACAACAACGCCGGCGTTGCGCCGGTGGGTCGCGACGGCTTCACGCCGGCGATCGACGAGGACGACTGGGACTGGGTCCTTCGCGTCAACCTGACCAGCGTCTACCTGTGCTGCAAGTATGCCATCCCAGTGATGGCGGGTCGTCGGGGCGCGGTGATCGTCAACACGGCATCGTCGATGGCGGTACTGCCGCTCGGAATGATGGACGCCTATGCCGCCTCGAAGGCCGGCGTCGCAGGCCTGACGCGCTCGCTGGCGCCCGGCTGTGGCCAGCTCGGTATCCGCGTCAACGCGATCTGCCCGGGATACGTCGACACGCCGATGAACGCGATGATCTTCGGCAACGACGATTTTCGCGACGCCTTCGCGCGTGACCACGCCATGGGCGTGCAGCCGCCGGAGGAGATCGCGGCCATGGTCGTATTCCTGGCGTCGGACGAGGCGTCGAGCCTCACCGGCGCCGTCATCACCTGCGACCGTGGCTGGACCGCGTTCAAGCGCCCCGGTGTCCTGGCCGGGGTTTGACGACTAGCTGCCGCAACTCAAGCGGCGACCGCTGCCACTGCAGGGGATGGCCACGGTGCCGCCCTCGTCGCCGACGTCGACGCGTACGGTGAATGGCGGTTCCAGGATCACCTGGCCATTGTCGTCCGTCGAGCGGACGCCGGACGCGAAGCTCAGGTCGAAGGGGGCGGTGCGGAACGTCAGCTTCATCTGCCCGTTGCGGCTGACCTTCACCTTGAGCGACTTCACCTGGGCGCGCTCGGGCGCGCCGGGCTTCAAGACCAGCGCACGGCCGCGCACCTCGATCGAGCCGACCGGGACGTTCGCGGCGAACAGCGTCCCCTTGGTATCGGCGACGGCGACCTGGATGGCGGCCCGCGTCGGCTTCGGGCCCTTCTTGCCCCTGGTGGTGGCCGCCACGGATGCCCGCGGCAGACCGAGCGCGGGGTCGAGGGTCCCCCGAACGGCGATGCGGTCGCGCGGTACGAGGCTCGCGGCGTCGTCTTTGGGCGGCGCGCCGCGACGGACGGTGATGCCCGCGTCGAGGCTCGTGGGCGCGGCGAGGAAGATCGCGCTTCGCGCGTTGCCGCCGCCGACGGTGCCGATGAAGGCGAGCTGATCGCGCGCGTTCATCGACGAGTTCTGGTTCAGGCTGAGGAGGCGACCGCCGATGGCGGCCGCCGCACCCTCGCCGACGCGGAGATAGGTACC
This sequence comes from uncultured Binatia bacterium (SeqCode), assembly GCA_964404165.1. GTDB lineage: Bacteria > Desulfobacterota > Binatia > DP-6 > DP-6 > DASYLJ01. The sequence goes on from CAYOIZ010000035.1 coordinate 20,990, forward strand.
GAGACCGCCCGGCGTGGCGAGCAGGAAGCCGGCGGTGCCGCCGCTGAACGGCTCGTAGCTGGCGCGGAAGACGACGTGGCCGTTGCTGCTCACGGCGGGTCGACCGATGCTGCGCAGCTTGCCGCCGTTCGGACCGAGCTGCCCCGTCTCGACGATGGTGCTGAAGGTGGTGCCGGTACGACGGATGATGGCGCCGACCTCACCCGCGTTGGGCCGCCGGATCTTGCCCGGAAACGTGATCGCACCCGAGTCGTCCTGCTCCGGCCGCCCGGACAGCGCCGTCAGCATCATGCCTCCGAGATCGTCGCCCTCGACGGCGAACGGCGTGACTCCCGAGGCGTCGGCCAGGAACATGCCGTTGCGGCGCTCGATGACGGCACCGAGGGAGGCGCGGAATGCGACGCGATCGGTCGACACGGTCGGATCGCGGAAGCGCAGGAACGGGTCGGGCGTCCCGGAGTTGCCCTTCGGATCGTCAGGAAGCGCCGGGTCGGCAACCGCGAGCAGGTGGATGCCGGTGGCGTCTGCCAAGAAGAGCCCGTCTTCCTTCAGCGTCGGCAGGAAGATCGGATCGAGGGGGTCGAGATATTCGATGTTGGCGCGGAAGGCGACCGCACCGGAATCGCCCATGGCCGGATTCGGGGCGACCTTGCGGAAGACGGCGCCGGGACGTGAGGGATCGGCGGGCATGATGACGTCGCCCGGCATCGCTATGGCACGCAGGCCGGCGGCCGAAGCCGTGAAGATGCCGCGGCGGGCGGTGGTGTTCTCGCCATTCTCGTCGGCGACGGGGACCAGCGCACCGAACGCGATGTCGCCCGCGGCATTCAGGCTGGGCTCTCCCACGAGGTCGAGGATCGGCGGGCCGCCCGGCAGCGGCGCGGCATCGCGCAGCCGGACCAGCGCGCTGAGCGCGCCATCGCGGAAGCGGAAGATACCTAGGCCGGGGCCACGGGCCACGAAGCTCTTGAACACGACGTCGCCGCGGTCGTTCAGGTGCGGCTGGAAGAAGGGAGGTCCGCCGAAGAAGCCCTGGGTCGGGGCCGGCGCGGCGTCGCCGATGAGGACGACCGATCCGGCGCCCTCGAGCGGCTGATAGATCAGGGCCTGTGCGCTGGTGGCACCGGCGAGCCGCGCGCTGAAGACAAGGCTCCCCGCCGCGTCGACGACCGGTGCCGAGGTGGCGAGCAGGTAGGTTCCGCCCGCCGGCGACGTGTCGGGGGAGCTGCCGCCGAGCTCGACCAGGGTGTCGGGCTCGGTATCGAGCGGCCCGGAGCGCAGGATCATCTCGCTGCTGCCGCCATTGAGCGAGCCGAAGAAGACCACGCTGCCGTCGGGGGCGAGCGCCGGCGCGGTCGCCGCGGATCCGACGGTGGGCGACAGCCGCGTACCGGTGATCCGTCCGTTGCCGAGGATGGGCTGGCCCGGGTAGCCGACCATGAATGTCATGCCGGCATGGTAGACGAGCACGCCGGGGCTGCCGTCGAGGTCGTCGAGGCTGGCGTTGTCGGAGCCGTCGAAGAAGGGATCGACAGTGAAGGCGATGTCGCCCTGGTCGTTCATGACGACGGTGTCGCCGAAGCCACCGGCGGAGAGCGGCTGGTCGTTCGGGAACCCGGCGTCGGCGCGCGTCGGGATGATGCCGTCGCGCACGCGCAGCACCGGCACGCCGTTCTCGAGGACGAAGATGCCGTCGAGCGTGTTGGCGCCGTCGACGAAGCCGCGGAAGGCGAGGCCACCGCTGCCGTTGAGCGCCGGCGGCCCGAGAATCTGGAACGTCCCGCCGTCGTACGCGTCGCCGAGCCGTACGACGGGTGCCAACGATCCGCCCGCCGGCCGACGGAAGATGGCACCGCCGGCGGGACGACCCGAGGAGATGTCGACGGTGGCGGCGACGAAGGCCACGTCGCCGGCGTCGTTCAGCGCAGGCGTGCGCTCCGGGACGTCGATGCTGGTGGCGTCGGTGAAGAGGTTGATGAGGCTCGTGAGGTCGAGGATGCCGATGCCGGTGTCGAGGTCCGGCGGCGCGACGGCCGTCAGCGTGCTGCCGGAGAACAGGAACACGCCCGCCGGCGTGGGCGCCAGGAAATCGCGCTTCTTGTCCTCGGGCGGCGTGACGACGGCGGCGAAGGCCACGTCGCCCTGCGCGTTCACGGTGGGACGGCCGATGAACTGCTTCAGACGACCGATGTCGGCCGTCACCTGCTGGCCCAGGCTGGCGGCCACCCGGCGCTCGCGGGTGACCAGGTTGGTGACCACGATCTGTTCGTTGGTGCTGCCGTCGGCCACCAGGGAGCGGAAGGCCACCCACCCGTTGCCCGCGGCCGAGGGCGTGCCGGTGAAGCTTGGGCCCGCGAAGACGCCGCCACCTGGGGCTTCGTCGCCGAGGGCGGCAACCTTCACCTTCGAAGCGGCGACGACGAGGCTGGGAAGCGCGAGGAGCGCCGCCAGCAGCGCCAGCGAGCGGACGGTATGCAGGACGCGGGGTGCCACAGGGAGCAGTTAAGCAGCAATGCCGGTGCCCGGGGAAGACTTTGATTCGTCACGCGATTCTCTTCACTTGCCGGTGCGCGCCTGCATGACTCTGGCGCGGATGCACGGACACTGCCCAGGGGGCTCAGTACCCCCCCAGCTCGCACCAGCCGGCGGTGCGGGGGTCGTCCTCCAGCTGGATGGCCGCATACAGCAGGCGCACGGCAGGGCTGGTCCCGCCGCGGACCACCGGCAGGCGGTGCAGTGCCGTTCCCTTCAGGATGAGCAACCGGCCACTGTCCGTGGCCACCCGCAGGTGCAGCGTGCGCAGCGGCTCGTGGCCGCTCCCGATATCGACCTCCGCGCTCGCGATCGGGTGTCGACCGGTGCCGTCGTGCAGGACACCAGCAACGCTGCCGTCGTCGAGCCCGACGGTGAGGGCGAGCGAGCCGCCGCCGGGAAGGCGGAGCGCGGCGCGCGCGCGGGGCCAGACCTGCGGCGACGTGCCTTCGACGGCGAAGCCGCTGCCGTGGATCGGGAGATGCCGTCCGTCGAGCGTGGCGTCGCCCGCCACCCGTCCGAAGCCGGTGCCGATGGCGACGTCGTCGGCGACGAAGCGGAGGTCGAGCGCGGCGTCCTGCACGAGCCCAGCGCCCCCGAGACCGTGTTCGAGATCGACGAACGGCCTCGTATCGGGGAAGCGCACCATCGGCCCGCGAAAGCGGACCTGGGCGGCGCCGGGCGCCATCATGAGGCCGGCGACCTCGTTCGTCGCCGCGTGACCGACCCGCTCGCCGGTGAAGAGGATCAGGCCGCCGTCGGGCGGAAAGAGCAGCAGGCGTCCACCGATCGCGTCGAGGGTCGCGAGCCCGCAGACGTTGCCGGCGACGAACTCGAGCGTGCGGCGCTCACTCGACGGTGGTACGGGAGGCACCCGAACGTCGGCCACTCGTACCGGAGGCCCTCCGTGGAGCGCGGGTAGCGCCTCGACACAGGCATCGATCAGGCGGCGTCGCCACGCCCCTGGCCAGCGGAGCGGAATGGAGAGCTCGAGCTGCATCGCGTCGCACCCGACGCCGAGCGCGGCCAGCTCGCGCACCAACGGTCGCGGATCGTTTCGATGCCGTGGTGTGAACAGCTGGATGAGGTTCTCTCGCGCGCGTGCCGGATAGCGGGCGCCCACCGTCGCCGCGATGCCACGTGTCGCGCAGCCGTGATGAAGGGCCGCGACACCTCCTGCGGCGAACGCGGGCGAGACCGCGGCATGTGGACCGACGCGCAACGGATCACTGTCGGTCGTGCAGCCGAGGCCGAGATCGATCGCCGGCTGGACGACGTTCCAGCCGTGTACCGTGAGCACCGTGGCGCGTCCGTGCCGATCGAGCGCGGCCCGCACCAGCGCCAGCAGCTGCTCCAGGAACTCCGGCAGCCGGTCGTGCACCGCCGTCAGGCGGTTCAGATCGACGTCGTTGCGGTCGAGATCGTCGTTGACGAGCGTGGCGGCACCCGTCGCTGCCGCGAGCTCGTCCGTGAGCGCGGCGGTGTGCAGGTCGTTCATCTTGAGCGGGGCGCTGCCCCACGGCCGGCGGACCGGATCGCGCCGTCCGCCGTGCGGCGCCACGAGCACCAACGACGTGCGGCCTGGGGTCGCCGTGACCGACACGGGTGGTGTGTAGCGTCTGGGCCCGGCCCGGTCTACATCCCGTCGCCATGGCTCGGCGTGCCCTGGTGCTCCTCCTGCTGATGCTCGCCCCGGCGACGGGTGCCGAGCGCGCACACGTCTACCTGATCGTGGTCGATGGCCTCGACGCGGGGTTCGTCACCCGCGAGCTGATGCCCGTGCTCTTCACCGAAGGGCCACCGCACACGATCCGCGCCACCATGCCGACCCGGACCAATCCGAGCCACGTCTCCCTGCTGAGCGGCGTCTATCCCGATGCGCACGGCGTCACCGGCAATACCTATTGGAACCGCGTGGCCGGGGATCCGCCGGCCAAGACCGACGCCCCGACGCTCATCGAGGTCGAGACGCTGTTCACGGTCGCCGAGACCACCTCGCCGCCGTTGGCGACCATGGGCGTCTTCGGCAAGCCCAAGCTGGGGCGGCTGTTCGCGGCCGTCCCAGGGCGGCAGCGCGCGCCGGACGTCCACTGGACGCCCGAGCCGGGTGCGTCCGGCGTCGATCCGATCACCCACTATGCCGACGACGCGACGACGATGGACGCGCTGCTGCGGCTCACCGCCGAGCGCGAGCCGGACCTCGCGGGGGTGAATCTCGCCGACGTCGATCGCACGGCACACGGAGTCGGTCCCGACGATCCGCGACGCACCCAGGCGGTGCGCGCCGCGAATGCGGCGCTGGTGCGCTTCGTCGACGCCCTCCACGCGCAGGGACGATGGGACCGGTCGATCGTCTTCGTCACCGCCGACCATGGCTTCGACGAGGTGGCTCCGTCGTCGGCGGTGCCGCACCCCGAGGTGGACCTGGCGACGGTGCTGTCGCGCGCAGGCGTACGGGGCGTGGTCGTCGCCACCGACGGCGGCGTCGCGCACCTCTACGCGGCGACGCAGCCGCCGGACACCGTGACGCTGGCGCGCGCCGCCGACGTCGTGCGCGACACGCCCGGCGTCACGGAGGTGCTGGCGCGCATCCCCGTGCCGGGGGTCGCGCTGCTCGCCACTGCACATCCCGACTGGCACCTCGACAACCCGCGCACCGGCGAGCTGCTCGCGGTCGCGGCGCCGGGCCACCAGTTCGTCGACGCCGACGAGATCCGCCTGCGTGGCAACCACGGCTCGCCGCGCGAGCTGCGCATTCCGCTGGCGGTCCTCGGTGGCCATCCGTCGCGTGCCGACGTCGTGGCCGGCGACGACACGTCGCTCGCCGACGTCGGTGCCACTGCCGCGGCTCTGCTGGGCCTGCGCCCGCCGCGACGCGTGGACGGATCACCGGTGCCCGCGCACGAGGCGGGCCGCTCACTCCTGCGTCAGAGCCCGCACTGACGGAAGAAGCCCGAGAACAGCTCGTGCCCGATGTCGGTGACGTCCTGCACGTGCTGCGCGGAGTCGGCCATGAGCTGCTTCGGGTCGACGCCGGCCTCGACGATGTACTTCTGCGACTCGGGCTCGGTGCACAGGCGCTGGATGATGGCCTCGGTGAATTCGAGGTGGAACTGGAAGCCGTAGACGAGCTCGCCGAACGAGAACGCCTGCTGCTCGAAGAGCGGCGTCGACGCCAGGTTCGAGGCGTCGGGTGGCAGCTCGTAGGTGTCGCCGTGCATGTGGAAGACGTCGAGCGTGTCGGTGACGTTGGCGCCGACGAAGAGGGGATCGTCCTTGCCATCGTCGGTGAGCTGGATGGGGCCCCAGCCGACCTCGCGGCGCTCGCCCTTGTACACGCGCGCGCCGAGCGCCTGCGCGATGAGCTGTGCGCCCAGGCAGACGCCGAGCACCGGACGTCCGGCGGAGATGCACCGTTCGATCAGCGCGGTCTCGGCCGCGAGGTATGGATGGCGCTCGGTCTCGTACGCCGCCATGGGACCGCCCAGGACGACGAGGCCACCGATGCCGCGCAGGTCGCGGGGCAGGGCGTCGCCGCGGGGCGGGTCGAGATAGCGATGATGCACCCCGAAGTCCCGGAGCACGTTCGTGAGCAGGCCCAACCCTTCTGCCTGCGCATGACGCAGGACGATCCAGGAAGTTCCCTCGCCCGAGGCGTCCGCGTCCTCACCCCGCCGTACCATGCGTACTCCATTCCCCAAGCCTGCGGTGACAGTCAAGGCGTGGAATGCGATAGCCCGCCCTTGCCCGGTCGCGTTTCGACCGCTACCTTCGCCGCGCCGATGTTCATGGCGCGGTAACGCGGCCGTCATGGGGGCGGCGTAGGGTCGCCGGCGAGCAACACCATGGCAGTGAAGCGCACCATACTGGTCGTCGAGGACGAGAAAGACATCCGCGAGCTCGTCCGCTTCCATCTGGCCCAGGAGGGCTATGCGGTTCGGGAAGCCGACTCCGGCGAGAGCGCCCTGGCACAGGTGGCCACCGAGCGACCCGCCCTGGTCGTGCTCGACATCATGCTGCCCGGCACCGATGGGCTCGAGGTGTGCCGGCGGCTGCGCAGCGCCGAGGCCACGCACAACATTCCCATCATCATGCTCACCGCCCGTGCTGGCGAGGTCGACCGGGTCATCGGCCTCGAGATGGGTGCCGACGACTACCTCACCAAGCCGTTCAGCCCGCGTGAGCTGGTGGCCCGCGTCAAGGCCGTGCTGCGACGAACCCACGGTGAAGAGGTGCCGCTGCCCCATGAAGTCTTCGAGAAGGGGCGGCTCCGCCTCGACTTCGACACCTACGAGGTCTTCATCCGTGGTGAGGCGGCCAACCTCTCGCTGCGCGAGTTCGAGCTGCTCAAGTTCTTCGTGCGCAATCCCTACCGCGTGTACGACCGTCTCCAGCTGCTGGATCTGGTGTGGGGCCAGGACGTCCACGTCGAACCCCGGACGGTCGACGTGCACATCCGCCGCCTGCGCAAGCGCATAGAGCGCGATGACGCCAACCCGGATCTCATCCTCACCGTCCGTGGCGTTGGATACAAGTTCAACCCCGACGCGCTGGAGTCCTAGGCTCGTCCTCCAGTACCTCGCGCCCACGCTGGCCGCTCTGGCCGGCGTGCTGGCGGTGGCGATCCCGTACGTCTCGAGCACGCTCGCGACGCATCAGATGGAGACGCTGGGCGCGCGACTGCGCGCCGAGTCGCGGCTCGTCGGGCAGATCATCCCATGGACGGGTGGAAACGAGCTCGCCGACGCGTGCGCGCGGCTGTCGGCCGATCTGAACGTCCGCGTCACGGTGATGGATGCCGACGGGGTGGTCGTCTGCGAGTCGTCGCGTTCGCCCGTCGGGCTCGAGAATCATGCCGATCGCGCCGAGGTCCGCGAGGCGCTCGCGACCGGCACCGGGAGCGCGATCCGGCAGAGCGCCACGACCGGGGAGCGCCTGATGTACGCCGCGACGCGCGAGGCGCGCGGCGGCGAGGTGCGGGTGGTGCGCATCGCGATGCCGCTCACCGCCGTCGAAGAGAACATCGCGCACGTCCGCGGCCTGGTGCTCTTCGGGCTGCTGATGGGGTCGGTGCTCGGGCTCGCGGCCGCGCTGGCGCTGTCACGCCGCATGTTGCGACGCATCCAGCGTCTCGTGACCTTTGCCGGCAAGCTGGCGGCGGGCGAGCCGCCGCCGTACATCGCACCGGAGCGCCGCGACGCCCTCGGGTTGCTCGAGGCCCAGCTCGGCGACATGGCGCGCAGCGTGGCGGGCACGATCGCCGAGCTGCGGGTCGAGCAGGAACGACTCGAGGCGATCCTGCGCGGCATGGTCGAGGGCGTCCTCGTCACCGACCTCGCCGGCGGCGTCGTGCTCATGAACGCGCGCTCGCGCGAGCTGCTGGCGGTCCCCGTCGAGGTGGATACGCGCGGTCGTCCCCTGGTCGAGCTGACGCGCGATCCCGCGCTCGGCGAGGTGGTGCGGGAGCTGGCGGCGGGCGCGGCGATCGCGTCGCGGGACGTCACGCTCGCCGGCGGCAACGGGCCGACGCTGCAGGTGAACGCGGCGCGCCTGCGCGGTGCCGACGGCGAGTCGTTCGGCTACGTGCTCGTCCTGCACGACGTCACCGAGCTGCGCCGGCTCGAGGTCATCCGGCGCGACTTCGTCGCCAACGTGTCGCACGAGCTGCGCACGCCGCTCACGGCCATCAAGGGCTACGCCGAGACCCTCCTCGGTGCCGCCGGCGACGACCGTGAGACGGCGCGCCGGTTCCTCGCCGTCATCGACCGGCACTCGGAGCGGCTCGGCCGGCTCATCAACGACCTGCTGGCGCTCTCCGATCTCGAGCTCGGTCGCACGCCGTTGCGGTTGACCCCCGTGGCCGTCGGGCCCGCGGTCGACGACGTGCTCCAGATCTTCGCGGAGTCGGTGGCGCGCAAGGGCGTCCGTGTCGCGGCGCAGGTGGCGCCCGGGCTGCCACCCGTGCACGCCGACGGGGATCGCCTCCGCCAGGTGCTGATCAACCTGGTGGACAACGCCATCAAGTACACGCCGGAAGGCGGACAGGTGCTGGTCCGCGCGGTGCCCGCGACGGGCACGGAACACGCCGGCATGGTCGAGATCGCCATCGAGGATTCCGGCATCGGCATCCCGGCGCAGGACCTGCCGCGCCTCACCGAGCGCTTCTTCCGCGTCGACAAGGCGCGCTCACGCGAGCTCGGCGGCACCGGCCTCGGCCTGGCCATCGTGAAGCACATCGTCCAGGCCCACGGCGGCTCGCTGTCGATCAGCAGCGCCCTCGGCCAGGGCACGACGGTGCGCGTGATCTTCCCCGCCGCCGACGGCGCGGTCCGCCGCTAGAGCGCGCGCGGCAGCGTATCGAGGTGGCGGATCGACTGCCCCTTCACCATGAAGATCACCATCTCGGCGATGTTCGTGGCGTGGTCGGCGATGCGCTCGAGGTACTTCGAGACGAACAGCAGGCGCATGGTGCGGCTGATGGCCTTCGGGTCTTCCACCATGAACGAGAGCAGCTCGCGGAAGAGCTGGCCGTGGAGCTTGTCGATGGTGTCGTCCGCCGAGCACACCTGCAGGGCGAGGTCGACGTCCTCGCGCACGAAGGCGTCCAGGCTCTGGTGCAGCATGATGCTGGCGAGCTCGGCCATGCGCGGGATGTCGATGTAGGGCTTGATCGGGAGCTCGGCCGCGAGCTCGATGGCGCGCTCCGCGATGTGCGCTGCGTGGTCGCCGATGCGCTCAAGATCGGTGGTGATCTTGAGGGCGGTGGTGATGAGGCGCAGGTCGCGGGCGGCCGGCTGGTGGAGTGCCAGCAACTTGATCGACAGGTCGTCGATCTCGACGTCGAGGCGATTCACCGTGTGGTCGCGATCGAGCGTGGCGCGGGCCAGCGCCTCGTCGCGGGTGGTGAGGGCTCGGATGGCCTGGGCGATCTGGTCCTCCACCAGGCCTCCCATCTCCAGGACCGAGGCTCGGAGCTTGCCGAGCTGGCTCTCGTAGGCGCGATCGGTGTGTTGCGGCATCAGCCGAACCGTCCCGTGATGTAATCCTCCGTCTCGGGACGCGAGGGCGTGGTGAAGAGGGTTTCGGTGGAGCCGAACTCGACCAGCTTGCCGAGGTAGAAGTAGGCCGTGAAGTCGGAGACGCGGGCCGCCTGCTGCATGTTGTGGGTGACGATCACGATCGTATAGCTGTCCTTCAGCTCCTGGATGAGCTCCTCGATCTTCGCGGTGGCGATGGGGTCGAGGGCGGAGGCGGGTTCGTCCATCAGCAGCACCTCGGGCTCGACGGCGAGCGCGCGCGCGATGCAGAGCCGCTGCTGCTGGCCGCCCGACAGCTCGAGGGCGGAGCCGTCGAGCCGGTCGGCGACCTCGTCCCAGAGCGCCGCCTGGCGAAGGCTGCGTTCGACGATCTCCTGCAGGGTCGAGCGCTCGCGGACCCCGTGCAGGCGGGGCCCGAACGCCACGTTCTCGAAGATCGACTTCGGAAAGGGGTTCGACTTCTGGAACACCATGCCGACCTGGCGCCGGAGCATCACGGGGTCGACGTCCTGGGCGTAGAGCGCCACGCCGTCGATCGACACCTGGCCCTCGATGCGGATGCCCGGGATGTGGTCGTTCATGCGGTTCAGGCAGCGCAGGAACGTGGACTTGCCGCAGCCCGACGGTCCGATCAGGGCCGTGACCCTGTGCTCGGGTATCTCGAGCGTGACCTTGTCGAGGCCGAGGGCCTGGCCGTAGTGCACCGTGAGATCGCTGACGGCGATCTTGATGGGTAGGCCGAGCGGAGCGGCGAGAGCCTGTGACGTCATGACGTGGGCGTCGCGCGGCGACTGCGGGGCAGAATAGACCGCTGGATGTCGGGTGCCAAGGGCGACGGTCAATCCATCCCGCGCCGCTGGTAGCGGTTGCGGAGGATGACGGCCGCGGCGTTCATCGTGATGAGTACCACCAGCAGGACGATGATGCCCGCCGCCGCGTTGACGTGGAACCCGGCCTGCGGGCGCGACACCCAGTTGAAGATCTGGATGGGCAGCGCCGTGAAGGGCGTCTGGAGGCCCGCCAGCGACAGCTCGGGCACGAAGGCCACGTAGGTGAGGGCGCCGATGGTGATGAGCGGCGCGGTCTCGCCGATGGCGCGTGCGAGGGCCAGGATGGTGCCGGTCAGGATGCCCGGCATGGCCGACGGGACGACGAGCCGGCTCACGACCTGCCAGCGTGTCGCCCCGAGCGCGTAGCCGCCCTGGCGGAGGGTGTCTGGCACCGCCCGCAGGGCCTCGCGCGAGGCGATGATGATGATCGGCATGACGAGGAGCGCCATGGTCATGCCGCCAGAGAGCACGCTCCGACCGCCCGTCAGGGGGGACATGATGCGTACGAACACCTCGAGCCCGAGGAGACCGTAGATGATCGAGGGCACGCCCGCGAGGTTGGCGATGTTGATCTCGATGATGCGGTCGAGCCGGCTGCGCCGCGAGTACTCCTCGAGGTAGACGGCGGCGCCGACGCCGAGTGGAAAGGCGAGGGCGGCCGTGACCGAGAGCATCCACAGGGACCCGATCAGCGCGGTGTAGATGCCGGCGCTCTCCGGTCGTCGGGACGGGAACGAGCTCAGGAACTCCCAGCCGAGGCGCGGCAGGCCGTCGCTGAACACGTCGACGAGCAGCACGCCGAGCACGCCGACCCCGAAGAACGTGGCCGCCTGCCCGAGACGCTTGAAGACGCGCTCGGCGAGCCGCCGTCGGGCCAGGAGCCGTTTCTCTTCCGCGCCCGGCTCAGTCATAGCGCTCCCGGAACCGCCGCACGAGGCGGTTGCCCAGGATGTTGAGCCCGAGCGTCATCAGGAAGAGGGTCGTCCCGACCGCGAAGATCGTCTTGAACTCGATCGTGCCGTGCGGCGTGTCGCCCAGGCTCACCTGGACGATGTAGGCGGTCATGGTCTCGACGGGGACGAACGGGTTGAGCGTCAGCTGCGGGCTCTGCCCGGCGGCGATGGCGACGATCATGGTTTCGCCGACGGCGCGCGAGATGGCCAACACGAAGGCGGCGACGATGCCGGAAAACGCCGCCGGGACGACGATCTTCGTCGCGACCTCGAAGCGGGTCGCCCCGAGCGCGTAGCCGCCGTTGCGGAGCCCCACCGGCACGGCGAACAGCGCGTCCTCGGACAGCGACACCACGAGCGGAAGGATCATGACGCCCATCACGATCCCGGCGCTCAACGCATTGAAGCCGGCGATCTCGGGATAGATGGCGCGCAGCAGCGGGGTGACGAAGAGCAGGGCGAAGTAGCCGTAGACCACCGTCGGCACCCCGGCGAGGACCTCGAGCACGGGCTTCAGGATCTGCCGCGTACGCGGCGTGGCGAACTCGCTCAGGTAGATGGCGGCGAGCAGCCCGATGGGCAATGCGACCGCGAGCGCGATCACCGAGGTGAGCACGGTGGCGCTCGCCAGCACCATGATGCCGAAGTGCTTGTCGGCGAACAGCGGTGTCCACTCGGTGTCGGTGAGGAAGCGCCAGAGCGGCACTTCCTGGAAGAACGCGACGGTCTCGAAGAACAGCACTGCGACGATGCCGAGCGTCGTCAGGATGGTGATGGCGCTGGTGGCGAAGAGCAGCGCTTCGATGACGCTCTCGAGCACGCGACGCCCGGCCGGGCGTTCGCTTCGAGCCGACAGCGATGAGTGGGACCGCGTGGGTAGCAGCATCGTTCGGCGCGTCTCTCGCCGGGCGGAGGGTACCACGCGGCGCTCCAAGGGGAAGGGGCGTCGCGTGGTGCCGACCTCGGTCGTCGGGGGAGGGGTCAGTGGGGCTGCTCCTTCGCGAGCAGATCCACGATGGTGACGCCGACCTGCGAGCCCTTCCCGCCGAACAGCGAGCCGACGACCTTTGCGTCGTAGCGGGCGCGCGCCAGCTTGTAGGCATCGGCCGGGAGCGGGATGTAGCCGACCTCGCGCACCAGCTCGGGACCCTTCTCGAGGTAGAAGTTGATCAGTGCCTTCACCTCGGGCTTGTCCGCGGACTTCGTGCTCACGTAGATGAACAACGGTCGCGCCAGCGGCTGGTACTGCCCCTTCTCGACGGACTCCAACGACGGCGTCATGCAGCCCTTGCCGTTGTCGTCCTTCTCGTCGTCGACGCCGACCAGCTTGAGCTTCTGCTGGTTCTCCTCGTAGTACGCGAAACCGAAGAAGCCGAGCGCGAGCGGATCGGTGGAGATGCCCTGCACGATGACGTTGTCGTCCTCGCTCGACTGGAAGTCGCCGCGGCTGGCATGTTCCTTCCCGACGACGGCCTCGGTGAAATAGTCGTAGGTGCCGGAATCGACGCCGGGCCCGAAGAGGTGGATGTCCTTGTCGGGCCAGCCGGGCCGTACCTGGCTCCACTTCGTGACCTTGCCCTGCGCCTCGGGCTCCCAGAGCGCCTTCAGCTCCTTCACGGTCATGCAGGACGCCCAGTCGTTCTTCGGATTCACCAGGATGGCGAGGCCGTCGTAGGCGATCGGGAGCTCGATGTAGTCGATGCCTGCCGCCTTGCACTGCTCGACTTCGGTCGGCTTGATCGGGCGCGACGCATCAGAGACGTCGGTCTCGCCGGCGCAGAACTTCTTGAAGCCGCCGCCCGTTCCGGAGATGCCGACGGTGACCTGCACCTTCGGGGCAACCTTACGGAACTCTTCGGCCACGGCTTCCGTGATCGGGAACACGGTGCTCGAGCCATCGATCGCGACGCGACCGCTGAGATCGGCGGCTCGAACGTCGGTTGCGAACGCCGTTGCCAGGATCATTGCCGGCAGCGCCGCCAGGATTCGTCGAGAGACCATTCCGGAACCTCCTCCACTAGTGTCAGGCCCCGCCACGTCGTCGGACGATCGAGTCGTGTGGGTCAGCCGGCATCCGACCGGGGCGGGGAACATGGACCCCGAGCTCACGTATGGCCTCCCAACTGGGTTCCTGGGGTACCAGTGTCGTGTTGCGGGAATGTTACAGCCTCGTGAACGCTCCGGTAACAGCCCGTTCCGGCGCCGTGAACCCCTGGATTTCTTGCCTTCGTATGTTACGAGACGCGCACTCGACGGCATGGGCCGTGGGTTTGCAGCGCGATCCGCCGACCCGACGAGTGCGAGGCGGCGCGCGGGAGGCGTGACATGGAGGTCTCGGCGTGGGTGCGCGGCGCCATCGTGATGGTGCTGCTCTGTGGGGCGCCAGCGTGGGCGGAATCGAATGCGGAGCGACGGCTTCGTCTCCTCGAAGAGACGGTCCGCCAGCAGCAGGACGAGATCCGCCAGCTCCGGCAGGAGCTCCAGGCGCAACAGGCGGCGCCCGCTGCCGCGGCCAAGCCGGCCGAGGCCCCGCCCACCGAGACGGCGAAGGCCGAATCGAAGGGCTTCCAGCCGCCGAAGTGGCTCGAGAAGATCTCGCTCTTCGGTGACGTCCGCGTCCGGTACGAGGGCTTCTTCAATCGACCCGTGGAAGAGGGCGACGTGGCGCACGCGCGCAGCCGGGAACGCTACCGTGCGCGCTTCGGCCTCAAGTACACCTACAGCGACGAGCTGTCGGCGACGATCCGACTCGCCAGCGGCAACCCGAACGATCCCATCTCGACGAACCAGACCTTCACGGGCGATTTCAGCCGCAAGAACATCAACCTCGACTGGGCGTTCATCACCGTCTCGCCCGGCAAGACCTTCGGCCTGCGGCCCGGCATGATCAACGTCACGGGTGGCAAGTTCCCGAACCCGATGTTCCGCGTCGGCGAGATGGTCTTCGACGACGATCTGTCGCCCGAGGGCTTCAACGAGACGTTCAACGTGCTCGGCGCACCGTGGGGCAATCTCGACCAGGTGCGCGTCCACGTCCAGCAGTGGTCGTTCAACGAGGTCGACAACGTCCAGGACGGCTGGATGTTCGGCGGACAGGTGAATCCCGTCGGGCACGCGGGGCCGTTCGAGCTCGAGGGCGGCGTCGCGCAGTACTGGTGGCTCAACCCCGACCAGATCGCGCAGGCGCTCAACTCGAACAGCTCCCTCGTCAACACCAACATGGTCACCACCGTCGACGACGACGGCGACACGGTGGTCACCGGGTACGTGGGCGCCTTCAATCAGACCAACGTGACCCTGGCCGCGACGCTGCCCGACGCCGCCTGGGGCATGCCGCTGCGCTTCTTCGGAGACTACGTCCACAACTGGCAGGGCGCCGGCTCGCACGTGGACGGCGTCCAGGTCGGTGCGAAATTCGGGCAGACGAAGGTGCGCGGCGACTGGGCGGTGACCGCGCTGTACGAGTACGAGGGGCAGGAGGCAGCCGTCTCCTCGTTCGTCTGGAGCGACTTCGGCAACGGTGGCACCAACCAGCAGGGCCCCGTGTTCGCGCTCGACTATCAGCTGTTCGATCCTCTGACGCTGACGGCGCGAACCTACCTCACCAACACCATCGAGACGCCGGCGAAGACGTCGAATCCGACGCAGATCCGGCTCCAGCTCGACGCACAGGTCAAGTTCTAGGTACAAGCGCCGGCATGCGTGTCGGCGTCGTCGGTCTGGGCATCATGGGCGCGCCCATGGCCCGCAACCTGTTGCGGGCAGGGCACACGGTCACGGTGCACAACCGGACGCCGGCGCGTGCCGAGCCGCTCGTCGCGCTCGGGGCGACGGCGGTCGCATCACCGGCGGCGGTGGCGGCCGCGAGCGAGGTCGTGGTGACGTGCGTGTCGGACGGGCCCGACGTCGAGCAGGTCGTCTGCGGTCCCCACGGGCTGCTCGCGGGCGCCGCATCCGGGCTGCTCGTCATCGACATGAGCACGATCGCGCCCGCCATCGCTCGCACCGTCGCAGGGCGGTGTGCGGAACAGGGGGTCGCGTTCCTCGACGCCCCCGTCTCGGGTGGCGAGCAGGGCGCCATCGACGGCACGCTCTCCATCATGGTCGGCGGCGACGCCGGCGCGTTCGAGCGCGCCGCGCCGGTCTTCGCGGTGCTCGGCAAGCGCGCGACCCACATGGGCGCGTCGGGCCAGGGGCAGATGACGAAGCTGGTGAACCAGGTGGTGGGGGCGGTGACCCTCGCCGCCGTCGCCGAGGGCGTGACGCTGGCGGCGCGCGCGGGGCTCGAACCGGGGGCCGTCATCGAGGCCGTCGGCAGCGGTGCCGCCACGTCCTGGATGGTGACCAACCTCGGACCGAAGATGCAGCGCCACGATCTCGCCCCCGGCTTCATGGTGCGCCTGCAGCAGAAGGACCTGCGCCTGGCGCTCGGTGCGGCGGCGGCGGTGGGGGCGGCGCTCCCGACGACGGCCGTCGTGCACCAGCTGTTCGCGGCCGTCGAGGCGCGCGGCGACGGTGCGCTCGGCACGCAGGCCCTGGTGACGATCCTGGAAGCCCTGGCCGGCGTCGAGCGGTCTTGACCGCCGCGCGCGGGGGCGAGTAGGCGGAGCCATGCAGATCGACACCGGGCTCCTCACCGCCGACCTCCGCACCGTCGGGCATCTCGCCGCCGAGGCCGAGGCCATGGGCTACGACGGCATCTGGACGGCCGAGGCGGGGCACGATCCGTACCTGCCGTGCGCGCTGGCGGCGACGACCACCGAGCGCGTCTCCATCGGTACCAACATCACGGTGGCCTTTCCGCGCAGCCCGCTCGTGCATGCCCAGATCGCCTGGGATCTGCAGGCGGCGTCGCGCGGGCGTTTCATCCTCGGGCTCGGCACGCAGGTGCGCGGCCACAACGAGCGGCGCTACTCGACGGCGTGGACGGCACCCGGCCCGCGGCTGCGCGAGATGATCCAGCTCATCCGCCACATCTGGGACGTCTGGCAGAACGGCACCCGCCCGGGCTTCGAGGGCGAGCACTACCGCTTCAGCCTGATGACGCCGTTCTTCAGCCCGGGGCCGATCCAGTGGCCGAAGATCCCGATCTACATCGCCGCCGTGAATCCCTACATGTGCCGGCTGGCGGGCGAGCTCTGCGACGGCATCCACGTCCATCCGTTCCACTCGCTGCGCTATCTCCGCGACACGCTGATGCCGAACCTGGAGCAGGGGCTCGCGCGGTCCGGCCGCAAGCGCACCGACGTCCATCTCGCCACGACGGCCTTCGTGATCACGGGGCGCACGCCCGCCGACGTCGAGCGCGCGAAGGCGCCGGTGCGCCAGCAGATCGCGTTCTACGCCTCGACCAAGGCGTACCAGGGCGTGCTCGACGCCCACGGCTGGGGCGACGCCAGTCGGCAGCTCGGCGAGCGCGCCGCGCGCGGCGACTGGACCGGCATGGCCGATCTCATCACCGACGAGATGCTCGCCGAGTACGCCGTCACCGGGACGCACGACGAGCTGCCCGGTCTCCTGCACGCCAAGTACGACGGCGTCATCGATCGGCTCGCGTTCTACGCCATGCCCGGCATGCTCGGCGGCGAGGACGGGCTGCGCGCCCTGATCGCGACGTTGCGCTAGCGCCCGAGGCGCGGGACCAGCGCCGGCACGCGCGCGGCGTAGCGGGCATAGCGCTCGCCGAGGGTGGACCGGAGCGCGCGCTCCTCCATCGGGATCTTGAGCACGACGCCGATCGTGAGTCCGGTGGCGAGGCAGAGCGTCGCCACCGACGGGTGCGCCAGGACGGTCCCCGCCGTGAGGAGCAGGATCGCCAGGTAGAGCGGATGCCGCACGCGCGCGTACGGCCCCTCGGTGACGACCACCTGATCGGCGCGCACGGTGATCGGCGCCGACCACCATCGGCCGAGCACGCGCCGCGCGTGCAGATGCAGCGCGACGCCGGTGGCGGCGAGGACGAGCCCCGCGACCGACAGCACCGTCGGCGACGTCCACGGTCCGCCGGTGCTGCGCTCGAGGTACCACGCGCCGGCGAGCAGCGCCGCCAGCAGCGCGACGCGCAGCAGGCGCGGCGGCGCCCAGGCCCGATGGACGACGCGCTCGGCGGCGCTCCGTCCCGCGAGCCGCAGATTGTCGACGGCGATGGTGAGCCAGGCCGCGAGCAGTAGCGCGTCGGTGACGGACACGCGTCGCGCATAGGCCGCGCGCGGCACGGGGTCAACTTGCCAGGGCAGGGCCGATCTGAAACACGAGGGCATGGCCGTCTTGAAGGTCGCCCACCTGGGCCATCCCATCCTGCGCAAGGTCGCGGAGCCGATCGCGCCGCAGGCCATCCGCACGCCGGCGCTGCAGCGGCTGATCGACGACATGCTCGAGACCATGGACGACCACGACGGCGCCGGCCTCGCCGCGCCGCAGGTCCGGGTGTCGCAGCGCCTCGTCATCTACGGCGTCGAGCACAACCCGCGCTATCCCGACGCCGACGCGGTGCCGCTCACCGTGCTCGTCAATCCGATCGTCACCCCCGTCGGTGACGAGGAGGACGAGGACTGGGAGGGCTGCCTCAGCGTCCCCGACATGCGCGGCATGGTGCCGCGCTTCACGCGGGTGCGGGTCGAGGCGCTCGACCGGCAGGCGAAGAAGATCGCGTTCACCGCCGACGGCTTCCATGCCCGCGTCGTGCAGCACGAGTGCGACCATCTCGACGGCAAGCTCTACATCGATCGCATGCGGTCCATGGAGACGCTGACGTTCCTGCCGGAGTTCCATCGCTACTGGCTCCGGCCGGACGACGACTGACGTCGCGCGGTCCGATGGCCGCGCGTGCGCGTGCCGCCGACGTGGTCGTCGTCGGCGGTGGCCTCGTCGGATGTGCGGTGGCGCGCGAGCTGTCGCGTCGCGGGTGTCGCGTCCACCTCGTCGAGCGGGGCGAGCTCGGCACGGAGGCCAGCCGCGCTGCGGCCGGCATGGTGGCGCCGCAGGCCGAGTGCGACGACGCCGGTCCGGTCCTGCGGCTCGGTCTCGCCAGTCGCGCGGCCTACCCGGCATGGGTGGCGGCGATCGAAGGCGAGAGCGGGCTCGACGTCGAGTTCCGCACCGACGGCATCCTCGCCGTCGCCCTGACGGACGCGGATGCGCGCATCCTGCGCCGTCGCGCACGCTGGCAACGCGCGGCCGGCCTGCGTGTCGACGATCTGTCCCCCACGGCGGCGCGCCGGCTCGCACCGGTGGCGGCGCGCACGATCCGCAGCGCCGTGCACTTCCCCGACGACCACCGGGTCAACAACGAGCGCCTGATGGTGGCCGCGGGCATCGCGGCGCGCCGCGCGGGGGTGACGGTACACGAGCGCGTTCCCGTGCACGCCGTGGTGGCGCGCGGGGGTCGTGTCGCCGGCGTGCGCACCGCCGACGGGGTGATCACGGCGCCCGTCGTCGTCAACGCGGTGGGGGCGTGGGCGGGTGCGATCGCGCTGCCCGGCGACGTCGCACCGCCACCGGTGGTGCCGGTGCGGGGCCAGATGCTCGTGCTGCGCGGCGCACCCGGTATGCTGGCGCTGCCGCTCTATGGGCGCGACGTCTATCTGGTGCCACGTCTCGACGGCCGCGTGCTGGCGGGCAGCACCCGCGAGCACGTCGGATTCGAGAAGCGTGTCACGCTCGCCGCCGCCGCGGACATCCTCGGCGCGGCCCACGCCCTCGCGCCGGGCCTCGGTGGGCTGACGTTCGAGCACGGCTATGCCGGCCTGCGTCCCGGCACCCCCGACGACCTGCCGCTCCTCGGCCCGTCCACTGCGCTTCCGGGCCTCGTCTACGCTGCGGGCCTGTTCCGTCACGGCATCCTGCTCGCGCCGGTGGTGGCGCAGGCGGTGGCCGATCTGATCGTCGATGGCCGCACCGCGCTGCCACTCGGCGGCATGCGTCCAGAACGATTCCGACGTTCGCGCGCGTAGCGGGGCGTCAACGAAATCACGGTGACGGCACCGCGGCGCCTCGCGGGTCGCGCCGATGCCATGGCACATCGATTGCTGCCTGCCACGTGGTGTTGATCCCCCAGGGACCGCGCACGTGCTTTGCGGGACGGGTCGCCGTCGCGACCATTCTGCTGACGGCGTGGCCGGCGGCGGGCTACGCGATGCTGGCGATCGCGGTCGCCGGCGACTTCGGCGCGACCGGGACGCTGTGGCTCATCCAGTGGCCCTTCGTGACCCAGCTGACGCTCGCGAGCCTCGCGCATCTTGCCGTGGTCGGGCTGGGAGCCGGCATCGGCCTGCCGTCGATGCTGCCGGGCGTGCCCGACCTCGATCGGGCCATGGCGAGCGAGCCCGACGCGGTCGTGGCGCTCGGCCCGGACGTCGTGCGTCGCGCGCTCCATGCTGCCGTCCGGCTGCCGGTCTGGAATGCGCTGCTCGGCGTGGTGTTCGGTCTCCTCGTCCTGGCGATTACGGCGGTCCTCGAGGCGGTGCACGCGCCGCACGCGGGGAACGTCTGGGTCATCGTGCGCGGTGGGCTCCTGGCGTCGGCGGTCTACGGCGCGGCGAGCCTGACGCTCGGCGAGCTGCTGACGCGGCCGGCGAGCCGCACGCTGCGCCGCGCCGCCACGTCGGTCGGTGTCGAGCCGTACGACGGCTTCGTGGTGTCGCAGGCCTGGCGCATCATGTCCGCGGTCACGCCCACCGTCGTGGCGCTGCTGGTCGCGGTCGAGATCGGGTTGTCGCCCCGCGGCGGCTCCGGACCTTTCGCCGCCCTGGTGCTGCTCTCGGGTCTGGTGGTCGTGTCGCTCAGCTGGCTCCAGCACGAGAACCATCGCAGCGCCGCGCGCGAGCTGGGAGCGGCGTGCGAAGATCTCGCTGCCGGACGTGACGCCCAGCTCGTCACCGGCAGCATCGAGGCACCGTTGCTGACGATGGCGGCCCAGTTCAACGGTGCCGCGCGGCGTATCGGGCCCGACCGTCGTGCGTCGAGCGATCGCTACCGGGCGCTGTTCGAGGGCGCGGGCGATGCCATCCTGCTGGTCGAGCCCGCGACCGGCATGGTCACCGCTGCCAACGCCCGTGCGGAGCGTCTGTTCGCGTGTCCGGCGGCGGAGCTCACCGGGCATCGCTACGAGCAGCTCTTCGACGCCGAGACCCGGGCCCGACAGGCCGAGCTCGGTCTCGATCGCGCGGTCCCCGCCGACGCCTTCGTGGCCGATGCCACGGCCGTCCGTCGCGACGGCTCGTCGGTGCCGGTCGACATCTCGCTCGCGGTCGTGCGCCTCGGCGACGAGTGGATCCTCCAGGCCATCGTCCGTGACGTGCGCGACCGGCAGCGCATCGAGCGCGAGCTGCGCGACTCGGTACGGCGGTTCGACGAGCTCTACCGGCTGGCGGTGTCGCTCAACGACGAGCCCGTCGAGCTGGCCGGGCACTCCGTGCGGGCGCTCGCCGAGCTGCTCGAGTTCCCGCTCGCCACCGTCGAGCGGCTCGAGGGCGACGAGATCCTGATCGTCGCCATGGTCGACGGCGAGCGCGTGCAGGAGGGGCTCCGCATGCCGCTCGCCGGGACGCCCTGCGCCATGGTGCGCGAACGGCGCGCGGAGTGCGTCATCTTCGACGTCGCCGCGCGCTATCCCGAGGACGCCTTCCTGCGCGAGCGCGGCATCCACACCTACGCCGGCGTGCCGATCCTCGATCGCCGCGGCGAGGTCATCGGCATGGTCACCGTCATGGACACGCGTCCGCGCACGTTCCGGGACGGCGATCTGCAGCTGCTCCACAGCTTCGCGCGGCGGCTCGGCATGGCCTACGACGAGGAGCGGCTGGCCCGAGAGCGCGACGCGCTGACGCGACGCCTCGGCGAGCAGAACGCCGAGCTCCGCGCCGCGCAGACGCGGCTCCTCGAGAGCGACCGCGTGAAGACCGAGTTCCTCGGCATGATGTCCCACGAGCTGCGCACGCCGCTCAACATCCTGCTCGGGTACACGCGCATGCTGCTCGAGGACATCGCCGACGGCGACACCATGACGGCGGTGGCGCGCACCGAGGTGCTGGAGCGCATGCTGGGCGGCGGCTGCACCCTGGCCGACCTGGTGGAGGACACGCTCAGCGTGCTTCGCCTCGAGGCCGGCGCGCTGCGCCTCGACCCCGAGCCGCTCGACCTGCGGGCGTTCCTGGGCGATCTCGCGGGCACCGATCGCCTGCTCCGACCGGGCGGCGTCGAGGAGCGGTGGATCGTGGACGACGACGTGCCCGCCATCGTCACCGATCGGCGCAAGCTGCGGCAGGTGGTGACGAACCTGGTCGGCAACGCCCGCAAGTTCACCGAGCGTGGCTCCATCGAGGTCCACGTCGCGCTCGCCGACGGCGACACCGTCCGGCTCACCATCACCGACACCGGCTGCGGCATCGGCGCGGAGCACCTGCCCTACATCTTCGATCTCTATCGACAGGCGCCCAGCGGCCGGCAGCACGACGGCTGCGGGCTCGGGCTGTACATCGTGCGCCGCTACGTCGAGCTGCTCGGCGGGCGGGTGTCGTGCAGCAGCACGCCCCAGCGCGGGACGACGTTCACCGTCGAGCTGCCGCGACGCACCGCCGCGACGTCGTCGCAGGCCGCCTAATCCCGCGACGTGATCTCGAGCGCGCCGCGCTCGAGATCGGGATCGGGCTCGAGGACGACGGTGCGTCCGATGGCCGCCTCGACGGCGTCGAGCCCGCGCGGCCGGTCCGCGGCCAGGAACTCGGCGACCTCCGGGTGGATGCGCAGGACGAGCGTGACGCCGTCTTCGCGGCCGACCGCCTCGCGCTGCAGGCGGCGGAGCGCATCGTAGGCCAGCGTTTCGGCCGACCGGATCTGGCCGAAGCCGTCGCAGTGGGGGCAGGGGCTGTTCAGCAGCTGCCCCAGGCTCTCGCGCGTGCGCTTGCGGGTCATCTGGACGAGGCCGAGCTCGGAGATGCGCAGCACGTTCGAGCGCGCCTTGTCCTTGCGCACCGCCTCCTGGAGAGCGTCGAACACCTTCTTGCGGTTCGCGGCCTTCTCCATGTCGATGAAGTCGATCACGATGATGCCGCCGATGTTGCGCACGCGGAGCTGCTGCACGACCTGCTTCGCGGCTTCGAGGTTCGTGCGGAGGACCGTCTCCTCCTGGTCCTTCTTGCCGACGTAGCGCCCGGTGTTGACGTCGACGGTGGTGAGCGACTCGGTCTGGTCGAAGATGAGATAGCCGCCCGACTTGAGCCAGACGCGGCGCTCGAGGGCGCGCGCGATCTTGGTCTCGACGCCGTGCTGGTCGAAGAGCGGCGTGGCCCCCTGGTAGTGGTGCACGCGGCTCGAGAGCCGTGGCATCATGCCCTGCACGAAGTCGGCGACGCGGGCGTGATCCTCGGCGCGGTCGACCGTCAGCCGGTCGACGTCGGACGTGAACAGGTCGCGCACCGTGCGCAGGACGAGGTCGAGATCCTGATGGATCAGCGCGGGCGCCGTGGCGGTGTCGGCCATCTTCTGGATGCGGGCCCACAGCCGCGTCAGGAAGCGGACGTCGTCGTGGATGTCCCGCTTGCTGGCCCCCTCGCAGGCGGTGCGGACGATGAGGCCACCCTCCTCGGGGCGTTCGGCCTCGACGATCTCGCGCAGCCGATCGCGTTCGGCGGCGTCCTCGATGCGTCGCGAGATGCCGATGTGCCGCGTGCCGGGCATGTGCACGAGGTAGCGGCCGGGCAGCGAGATGTGCGCCGTGACCCGCGCCCCCTTGGTGCCCATTGGCTCCTTCGATACCTGCACCAGCAGCTCGTCGCCCTTCGTGAGCCGCTCCTCGATCGGCCGGAGGTCCTGTGGCGCGCGGCGCGGGGGGAGGGCGTCGCCGTTCGTCTCGGCGTCGCCGTTCGTCTCGACGTCGCCGTTCGTCTCGACGTCGGGATCGGTCGCGACTTCGGAGTCGGCCTTCTCGACGACCTCGGCATGGTCGATGGTATCGACGGGCTCGGCCTCGGGGCTCTCGGCGGGCGGCAGCTCCTCGGGGCTCGCGAGATCGGAGACGTGGAGGAAGGCTGCCTTCTCGAGGCCGATGTCGAGAAACGCCGCCTGCATGCCGGGCAGCACGCGCACGACCTTGCCCTTGTAGATGTTGCCGGCGATGCCGCGCTCGTGCAGGCGCTCGATGTGCAGCTCGACCAGCGTCGTGTCCTCGAGGACGGCGACACGAGATTCCCAGGGCGCGGCGTTGATGAGGATCTGCTTGGACACGGTGCGCGGCGCTTACGAGGCGGCGGGGAGGATGGCCGGCTCTGCCGGCGCGTGGAATCTGGTGGCGACCTTGTGGACGCGGAGGACGGGCACGACGTCGGCGTCGAGGGCGAGCAGCTCGCCGAGGACCAGACCCGGCTTCAGCGTCCCCTCCAGGCTGACCTCGACCTCCATGACGAGCCGGTCGTCGCCGACCTGCGAGAGCTCGACCGCGCGTCGCGCGTCGACCATGCGCGCACCGTTCTTCCCCGGCTTGCGGACGGGGAACGTGGCGGCGTCGTGGAACCGTCGCACGGCACCGGTGAGCGCCTCGGGGACCGGCGGCGTGGGCAGCGCGCTGAGGTCGATCTCGTAGCGGAAGGCCGCGATCGAGCGGTCGATGCTGGGCGTCGTGCGCGCGATCTCCTCGGCGGCGAGCGGCTCGAGTCCCTCGGGCAGCTGCGCGGCGAGGCGCGTCATCAGATCGGCGGGGGCGACGCGCGTCGTCAGCTCGACGTCGAGGTGCTCGTCCTCGCTGGAGAACCCGAGCGGCAGCGCCGGTCCGAACGAGACCTTCGGCATCGGATGGTGGCCCTGCGAGTACGCCATCTGCAGACCGGCGCGTCGTGCCGCGCGGAAGAAGACCGTCCCGAGCTCGCGCGTGCCGATGAAGCGGGCGGGGCCGACCTTGCGGTAGCGGAGCCGGATGCGCTGCACGGTCGGACGCGCCGGTCCGTCGGGCGAGAGCGACGACGGCACCGCGCCGAGCCATTCCTCGGCGGCCCCCTCGCCGGTGACCTCGCGCGTCGCGACGTCGCCGTCCGCGAGCGTCTGTGGCAGCGGGGCGTCGGTGGCCGGCGCCGGCGCGGCGGGGATCGGGCTGCGTGCCGCACGGCGCTCGGCGACCTTCGTGCGGATGCTGCGCCAAGTGCGCGTCTCCCACTCGGGCAGGGTGGCGCCGTCCTCGGACGGCACCGCCAGCTCGGCCCAGCGCGAGATGCGCTCGCCGCGATGATCGGTGCCGCGCGCGCCCTCGGGATGGTAGTCGACGTTGCGCACGGTCTTGAAGTCGCAGGCGCCGCAGTAGGTGCAGCGCTCGATCGAGCAGTCGGGCGTGAGCCGACCCTCGACGGCGCGCGCGAGATCGTCGAGCAGGAACTTGCGGCTGACGCCGGCGTCGATGTGCTCCCAGGGCAGGGTTTCGCCGAGCGGGCGCCGCCGCAGGTAGAAGGCGGGGTCGAGGCCGTGCTCGGCGAGTGCGTCGATCCAGATCTGCAGGCGGCAGTGATCGGACCAGCCGTCGAAGCGGGCGCCGTTGCGCTGCGCCGTCTCGATGACGTCGGCGAGGCGGCGATCGCCGCGCGCGAACACGCCCTCGAGCCACGACAGCTGGCTGTCGTGCCAGCGGAACTCGATGCCGCGCTTGCCGAGCTCGCGCCGCAGCAGGGACTGGCGCGCCTGGATCTCCTCGACGGGCAGCTGTCCCGCCCACTGGAACGGCGTGTGCGGCTTCGGGGAGAAGGTGGAGACGCTGGCCGTCACCTTGAGCCGGTTCTGCGAGGCTTTCCGCACGCGGCCGGCGAGCTCGGCGATGCCGCGCACGTCGTCTTCGGTCTCGCTGGGGAGGCCGATCATGAAGTACAGCTTCAGGCTCCGCCAACCGAGATCGGCGAACAGGCGTGCGGCGTCGAGCAGCTCGTGCTCCTGGTACTCCTTCTGGATGACGTCGCGCAGCCGCTGCGTGCCGGCCTCGGGCGCCAGCGTGAAGCTCGTCTTCCGCACGCGGCGGATCTCGTCGAGGATGCGCGGCGACAGCGCGTCGACCCGTGTCGACGGCAGCGACACCGCGATGCGCTCGGGCGCGAAACGGTCCATCAACGACTTGAGCACCGGATTGACGCCGCTGTAGTCACCCGTCGAGAGCGACAGCAGCGACATCTCCTCGTAGCCGGTGGCGGCCATCAGCGCGGTGCTGTGCTCGACGACCTTCTCCGGATCGCGCTCGCGCAACGGCCGATAGATGTAGCCGGCCTGGCAGAAGCGGCATCCCTTCACGCAGCCGCGCATCACCTCGACGCTGGCGCGATCGTGCACCACGCCGATGTTGGGGACGATGGGCGCCGCCGGCGGCGGAAACGCGTCGAGGTCGGGCAGCACGCGCTTCGCGACCACGGCGTGCGCGGGGTCGAGCGGCTCCATGACGTGGAGCGTGCCGTCGTCGTTGTGCCGCGGCGTGAAGAACGCCGGCACGTAGACGCCGGCGATGCGCGACACCGCCTCGAGCAGGGTGCGACGGTCGGCGCGGTCCCAGGCGGCGACGGCGTCGGCGATCTGGCCCACCACCTCTTCGCCGTCGCCGAGGACGATGGCGTCGAGGAACGGTGCCAGGGGCTCGGGATTGAAGGCGCAGGGCCCACCGGCGATCACGAGCGGATGCTCGGGGCCGCGTGCCGCGGCCCGCAGCGGGATGCCGCCCAGCTCGAGCATCGTGAGCAGGTTGGTGTAGGTCAGCTCGTACTGCAGGCTGAATCCGACGACGTCGAACTGCCCGAGTGGCAGATGGCTCTCGAGCGACACCAGGGGCAACCCACGCTGGCGGAGCAGCGCCTCGAGATCGGGCCAGGGCGCGTAGCACCGCTCGGCGGCGACGTCGGAGCGTCGATTGAGGATATCGTAGAGGATCTGCAGCCCGAGGTGGGACTGCGCGATCTCGTAGACCTCCGGGAAGGCGAGCGCCATGCGGACCGCGACGGTCTCGAGGTCCTTGCGAACGGCTCCCCGCTCGTTGCCGAGGTACCGGCCGGGCTTCTCGACGAGGGGCAGGAGCCCTTCGTATTCGGCGCGATACGTCCGCAGCATCGGAGGGGCGGGAGTATAGGGTGCGCCCCCCCGTGGCCGCAACCCGAGCTTGCCTGCCTCCGGTACCTTGCCTATGATCGCGCATCATGTTCGGTCTCGGCGCAGGCGAGCTGCTCATCGTCCTCGTGATCATCCTCGTGGTGTTCGGCGCCGGGAAGCTGCCAGAAGTCATGGGCAGCCTCGGCAAGGGCATCCAGTCCTTCAAGAAGGGCATCAAGGAGCCACCCGAGATCGACGTGACGCCGAAGGACGAGGTCGCCTCGACCAAGTCCAAGGCCAAGCAGGACGCCTAGCGCCGACGCGTCATGGAGCCGCGGCGCTGGTCGTCAGCGGCCGCGCCCCGCGCCGGACGGCGACCACCTCGGCGGTGAACTCGCGGAGCGGTACCGGCGGGGTCACGAACGCCACCAGGAAGTGCCCCGACTGCCCGGGCGCCAGCATCCAGTCCTTCGGTGGGGTCAGCGTCTGCAGCAGGTCGATCTCGCGTGCGGTGAGGTCGCGGACGTCGCGCGGTGCCGCGCCGGCGAAGACCACCTGGCGCAGCTCCTGGCTGCCCGAGACGCGCCCCTGGATCTGGATGCCGCTCACCGGCACGGGCGCGTTGTTGATGGCGACGCCGGTGATGACGAAGACCAGCAGGTCGCCCTTCACGCGCCGGTAGTCGCCGTGCACGTCGGTGAGCTGGATGGCGGCCGGATTGAGACGCGCCTCGGCGAGCTGCGGTCCGATGACGGGCAGGGTGCCGAGCATCTCACCGACCTTGGCCGGGTGCGTGTAGAGGTAGACGGAGAGCAGGGCGTAGCCGAGCGTCACCGCCAGCATCGCCCGCAACGCGAAGCGGGCGGCGCTGGGCGGTGTCCGGGGCGCGCGTGACTCGGCGGCATCGTCGTCGGCCACGGCGTCCTCCTCCTCGTCGTCATCGTCGTCGACGGTGATCTCGTCCGGCTCCTCGGGTGGCGGCGCCGCCTGGCGCCGTGCACGACGACCGGGCTTCGGGGGCGGCGGCAGATCGAGCTCGGGCTCGTCGTCGTCGAGCGAGAAGTGCTCCTCGACGACGGGCTCGTCCTCGGGCTCTTCGTCGATGGTGGGCGCTTCGGCCTCGCCGTCGGGGTCGAAGACGTGGTCGCAGCGCGTGCAGCGGAACGTCGGGTGCGCGCCCAGCTTCGAGCGGGGCGGCAACCGGTAGCGTGTCTCGCAGTTCGGGCAGCTGACCGTCATGGCGCCGTCGGAGCCTCCGGAGGGGATGTGTGACCGAACGGCCAGAGTCCTGCAAACCCCCGGTAGAGCGACACCATCCAGCTCTCGCGCACGTCGCCGACGAGACCACGGGCGTCGTCGTACAGGGCCGGGTCGTTGACGAGCTTGCCGAGCGAGCCCTGGCCGGCGTTCACCTTGCTCATCACCTCGCGCAGCTCCTGCAGGGTGACGTCGAGATTCTCGAGGACGCGACGGCCGTAGGTCTCGTCGTCGACCAGCCGGACGAGCGCGCCCTGGCCGGTGGCGAGACGCGTCGCCAGCGAGTCGAGCTGGGCGACGGAGTGGTCGAGCCGCGACCAGAGTCGCTTGCTGTCGGGGGTGTCGCGCAGGAGCCGGCCGGCGAGCCCTTCGCCGCGGTCGACCCGGGCGAGGATGTCGTCGAGGCGCTGGCTGGTGGCGCGCACGTTGCGCAGGCTGCCTTCGAGGTCACGCAGCGTGGTGTCGCCGAACTCCTTGTTCTGCACCATGGCCCCGAGCAGCCCCTCGCCGCGCTGGATCGTCTGCAGGACGTCCTTCAGCGACGTCGTCACCTCGACGACGTTGGTCACGATGTCGCCGCTGCGTCCGAGCACCTGCTCGTAGTCCACCGGGTCGATGGTGGTGATGAGGCCGCCGGGCGGGACGGCCGGCTCGTCGGGCGAGCCGGGGGTGAGCTCGATGTAGCGATCGCCGAGCAGGCCGAGCGTGCGCACCGAGGCGACGGTGTCGGCGCGGATGCGATCGGCGACGCCGCGCGCTACCTCGATCGTGATCTCGATGTACGAGTCGGCGAGGTTCTGCGGGAACTGCAGCGCCGCCACCGAGCCCACCGTGACGCCGGAGAGGCTCACCTGGCCACCCGACTGGAGCCCGTTGGTGCGTGCGAGGTGCAGCACGTACGACACCTTGCGCTCCCAGAGGCGCTCCTGGCGGCCGAGCGTCAGGATGGTGGCGCCGAACACCACGAGCGCCGTGAGCACGAGCACGCCCACCTTCGCCTGTCGTCCCATCACGCCGCCGTCAGGAACTCGTGGAGGATGGGGTCGCTCGTGGCGCGCGCCTCGTCGGGCGTGCCGCAGAAGCGGATGCGCCCCTCGTGCAGGAAGGCGATGCGGTCGGCGACGAAGAACGCGCTGGCGAGGTCGTGCGTCACCACCACCGACGTCACGCCGAGGCGATGCTGCAGGTCGCGGATCAGGTGGTTGATGCGCGCAGCGACGACAGGATCGAGCCCCGTCGTGGGCTCGTCGTAGAGGAGCGCGTGCGGCTCGAGGACGAGGGCGCGGGCCAGCGCGGCGCGCTTGCGCATGCCGCCCGAGAGCTCGCTCGGCATGAGGGGCTCGGTGCCGGCGAGGTCGACCATGGCGAGCGCCGCCCGCACGCGCGCCGGGATCTCGTCGGGCGGCACCAGGCGATGCTCGTGCAGGGCGTAGCCGACGTTGTCGCCGACGGTGAGCGAATCGAAGAGCGCACCCTGCTGGAACAGCATGCCGAGGCGACGGCGCACGGGGACGAGCGCCTCCTCGTCGAGCCCGCCGAGCGGCGTGCCCTCGATCTCGACGTCGCCGCGATCGGGCCGCAGCAGCGCGTTCAGATGCTTCAGCAGCACGCTCTTTCCCGATCCGCTGCCGCCGAGGAGGACCAGCGTCTCGCCGGCGTACACCTCGAGCGAGGCGCCGCGCAGCACCTGCTTGTGGTGGAACGCCTTCTCGAGCCCGCGGCAGCGGATGTAGATCGGCGCGCTCATGGGATCATGAAGAGCTTGGTGAGGAAGAAGTCGGCGATGAGGATGGTGATCGACGCCTGCACGACGGTGGCCGTGGTGGCGCGGCCGACGCCATCGGCGCCGCCGGTGACGTGGAGCCCGTTCCAGCACGCGATGATGCCGATGAAGTAGGCGAAGAATACCGACTTGCCGAGGCCCGACAGCACGTCGTTGATGACCATGCCGTAGAGGAGCGAGTTGGTGTAGAAATCGGCGCTCACCTGCAGCTCGGAGACGCCGATGAAGAGCCCGCCGAGCACGCCGACCAGGTCGGCGAGGACGGTGAGCGCCGGCAGCATCACCAGGATGGCGAGCAGGCGCGGCACGACGAGGGTGCGGACGGGGCTGGCGCCGAGCGCGCGCAGGGCGTCGACCTGCTCGGTGACGGCCATGGTGCCGAGCTCCGCGGTGATGCCGGCGCCGACGCGGCCGCCGATCATGAGCGCCGTCAGGATCGGGCCCATCTCGCGCACCAGCGACACGCCGAGGATGCGCGATACGAACATCTTGGCGCCGAAGCGCTCCAGGAACGTGCCGAGCTGGAGCGCCAGCACCATGCCGGTGGACAGCGCCGTCAGCGTCGTGATGGAGAGCGAGCGCCAGCCGATCTGCTCGAGCTGCTCCATGATGGCGTGCCAGGACGGCGGCCGGGTGACGACGGAGCGGAGCGCGTCACGGGTGAGCAGCGCGATGCCACCGAGCGCATCCGCGAAGGCCGTGAGACCGGCGGGCACGACGGACGCGCGCGGGCGCCCATCGGTCGCCTCCACCGCGTCCGCCCCTCCCATCGAGCGCGACGCATAACGTCGCGGATCCAGGCTGTCAAACGCGCGTGACGGTGCCGCCGCGAATCGCCTGGCGGAAGATGCCGTGGAACAGGAACAGGCTCAGCACCAGCGGAATCAGGTGGTAGGCCAGGCGGAAGATCAGGATCGCCAGCACCGCCGGCTCGAGGGGGACCCCCAGGCTGACGAAGACCGCCGCCATCGACCCCTCCATCAGGCCGATGCCGGCCGGCACGATCGACACCAGCGTGAAGAGCAGGCCGACGCCGAAGCCGATCAGCACCATCGCCGGTGACACCGGATGCTGCACGGCGCGGAACGCCGACCACAGGATGGCGCACGTCAGCACCCAGTCGAGGCAGATCCAGGCGGTGGGCACGAGCATCCGCCGCTTGCGCTCGAGCAGGAAGCGGAAGCCCTCGTCGAGGTTGTGCTGGAAGCGCCACATCCGGACGCGGCGCGGCTTCCAGCGCGGTGCCACGCGCCGCAGGATGCGGTGCAGCGCCTCGCCGATCCAGAGCAACGTGCGCCGGCGGAGCCGCGGATGACCCACCAGGATCATCGCCCATACGAGCACCGCCGCGAAGATCACGAGCGCGATGCTGGCGGCGACGAGCTCACCGCCGACCAGCTGCTGGCGCAGCACGAGCGAGAGGAACCCGCCGACGATGAAGAAGAGGAGGGTGAAGTTGGTGAGGAACGTCTGCACCAGCGAGATCAGCACCGCGCGCCCCGAGCCGACGCCGTGCTTGCCGAGCAGCAGCATGCGGACGGCGAAGCCGGAGAGCCCGGCCGAGGTGACCACGTAGTTGACCGTGTTCGACACGAAGGTGATGCGCAGCCAGAGCCCGAAGGGCAGGTGGCAGTCGGCCGCGCCGGCGATGCCCTGGTAGGAGCGGGCCATGGCCGCGTACGACAGCGCCGAGAAGACGAGCGGCTCGATCAGGGCGGTCGGCGGGATGGCCGCGGCCATCGCGAGGAGCTCGCGCCCGTCGGCGAGGAACACCAGCCCGACGAGGACGGCGAGGCCCGCGGCAGCGGCAATGCCGAGCGCCATCGGCGACGGCGCGTTGGGCCGGTCGGGCGGGGGCGCGTCCGGGACGGCGCCCTGCGGCGCCGAGCGGTCGCGCGATGACGAATGTGCGGCTATGTGGGGCACTGCGGGCGGCGCCGTCGAACCGGCGCCTGGGGCCTGTATCGCACGCTCGCGGGACCGGGCAAGCCGGCCACGGGCTCGTCCGTCACCGGCGGCCGGCGGCCACGAAAGACGTACCGCCGGAACGACGGGGTGAAGTCCTTCCCGGCGGTCCGGTTCACGGCGCGCAGGAAACTGGCGGTGGTGAGCTCGCGGGAATCGGCGGCCAGGCGCCGCACGGCGTCGTCGAGGGATTTGGCGCCGTCCGTCGCGCGCGCGATCTCGGTGTCGAGCCAGTGCAGCACGAGGGGGGCGCTGTTGTTGAGCGCAGCGGCGTCGTGGGTGCGTGACAGGTCGATGTCCCAGCGACCGTGACGCGCGAACAGCTCGATGCCGCGTGCGAAGCCGGCCGCGGACAGCAGGCCGGCGCGACGCTGGATCACCAGCGAGTAGTACTCCGCGAGCCCCTCGGAGATCCAGCGGCCGTCGCCCTCGGGCCGGAAGGGCTGCCAGACGTGGATAAGCTCGTGCAGATACGTGCTGGTGCGGTCACGCGAGCGGACGGCGATGCGCCCGTTCACGTAGAAGGAGCCCTCGCCGGAGATGCCGCCGCGCCACATCGGATCGGGAGCGCTCACCACCAGGAGCCGCGTCGGCGGCGAGCCGAGGAGCGGTGCCAGCAGCGGGATCGTCTGCTCGTAGAAGCGGAAGAGTCGGGCGACGTCGAGCCCGGAGCCGGGTGCGGCGGCGACGGTGATCTCCATGCCGGCAATGCGACGCGTGGAGGTGTCGACGTCGCCGAGGAGGAACCAGCCGCGCGGGCGTGCCAGCCGCTTGCCCGGCTCCTCGACGACGAAGGCGTGCGCGCCCAACGGCTCGCCGGTGGCGACGCTCTTCCAGCCGTTCGGCAGCCGGAAGAGGAGGCGCGCGCGGGCGCGTGCGGCTTCGGCGCCGGGACGGAAGTGCACGTTGATCTGCGGGAAGAGGTGGCGCGCCCGCGTCGCCACCCACGTCGGCTCGGCGCGGCTGTCGTAGCGCGGCCCGCCCGTGGGGCGATGCTTGTCGATGGTGATGGTGTACTCGAGGTGGGCGTACGGCCCGCCGGGCGTCCACTCGAGCGTGCGGCCCTGCCAATCGAGCCGGCCCGTGCCCTGGACGTCGGTGGCGCGGCCGTCGCGGAAGACGAGGCGGAAGCGCTCGATCTCGTCGATGCCGGCGAGCTCCCAGCGGATGTGCGCGCGCGTCGGATCGTCGCGCGCGATACGCACGACGTAGTCGACGCTGAAGGTGGGACGGTCGGCGGCGTGCGCCGTCGTGGCCAGCAGCAGTGCCACCAGCACCGCCCGCGCCGTCACAGGACGGCCACCGTCATCGGCCGGCGGCTGCGGAAGGCGTACAGCGCCGCCGGGCGATGCGGGCCACGTCGCATGCGGCCGAGCGGCCGCAGCAGGCCGAGCGAGAGCAGCTTCTTGCGGAAGTTCCGCCGGTCGAGCCGGCGCGCCAGGATGGCTTCGTAGACCGCCTGCAGCTCGCCGAGCGTGAAGGCGCGCGGCAGCAGGGTGTAGGCGAGGTTCGTGTAGTGCACCTTGGCGCGCAGCCGCGTCACCGCGGTGCGGACGACGTCGGCGTGATCGTAGGCGAGCGGCGGCAGGCGACGCACCGGGCGCCACGCCAGCGCGTCGTACTTCCCGGGGCCCGAGAGCCGGGCGTCGGGACCGGTGGACGCCACCAGGCCGACGTAGGCCACCGACACCACGCGCCCGTGCGGATCGCGGCGCGGGCTGCCGAAGGTGTAGAGCTGCTCGAGGTAGGGATCGGTGACGCCGGTCTGCGCCAGCAGCTCGCGATCGGCGGCGGCGTCGAGCGATTCCTCTTCGCGCACGCGCCCGCCGGGGAGGGCCCACCAGCCCGCGAAGGGGCCGTGCCGCGCCTGCACCAGCAGGACGTGCAGCGCACCGTCGCGGACCGTGCACAGGGCGACGTCGACGGCGACCGCGGGCGCCGGATGCGCGCTCACCCGCCCAGCTCGAGCATCGCCGTGAGGGCGTGCTCGGCCCGCACCCGGATGTCCTCCGGAATCGTGATCTCCGGCGCGAGGTCGCGGAGCGCGTCGCGCGTGCCCTCGAGCGTGATCATCTTCATGTACGCACAGAGCTTGCAGCTCTTGTAGAAGCGCTTCTCGGGCACCTCGAGCAGCAGGCGATCGGAGAGCCCGCACTCGGTGACGATGAGGAACTCCCTGGCGGCGTCCTCCTTGGCGTACTTCACCATGCCGCTCGTGCTGAGCACGGCGTCGGCGACGGCGAGCACGTCGGCGCGGCACTCCGGGTGCGCCAGCACCTTCACGTGCGGCAGCCCCTTCTTCACGGCGAGGATCTGCTCCGGCGTGATCTGGTGGTGGACGTAGCAGTTGCCGTCCCAGGCGATGATCGACTTCGTGGTCTGCGACTGGACGTGCGCGGCGAGGTTCTTGTCGGGGACGAAGAGGATGTTGCGCCCGGGCAGCGCCTCGACGACCTTGACGGCGTTCGAGCTGGTGCAGCAGGCGTCGCACTCGGCCTTCACGTCGGCGGTGGTGTTCACGTAGCCGACGACCTGCAGGTCGGGGTAGATGGCCTTGAGCTCCGCCTTGCGATCGGCGAGGTCCTCGGCGGTGACGCTGTCGGCGAGCGAGCAGCCGGCGCGCAGGTCGGGCAGGATGACCGTCCGGGTGGGGTTCAGGATCTTCGCCGTCTCCGCCATGAAGTGGACGCCGCAGAAGACGATGACGTCGGCCTCCACCTTGGTGGCCTGGCGCGCCAGCTCGAGCGAGTCGCCGACGAAGTCGGCCACCTGGAATATCTCGGGGCGCTGGTAGTTGTGCGCCAGCACGACGGCGTTGCGCGTGCGCTTCAGCGTCTGGATCTCGGCGATGACGTCGGCCATCGCGGCGCAGCGCGCGGCGTCGTAGCCGGACTCGCCGAGGGGGGCGAGGATGGCCTGGAGGGCGGTGGCGTCGGGCGTCGTCGTGGCGATGTCGGGCATGTGGGGCTCCGGTTCGTGTACGTTGTACGCATAGTCGAGCGGACGGACGGTCCTGTCAACCGTGCGCGGCCCGCAGTCGCGCCCGGGCGGCGGTGAGATAGGAGGCGCTGGTGTCGATGCCGATCGCCCGCCGCCCGAGCTCCGTCGCCGCCAGCAGCGTCGTGCCGGTGCCGGCGAACGGATCCAGGACGATGCCGCCGGGCGGACACGTGGCGCGGATCGGCAGATGGCAGAGCGCCGTCGGGAAGACGGCGTAGTGGGCGTCGCGCCGCCAGGCGTCCTCGGGAACGATGCGCCAGACGTCGCCCGCCTTGCTGCCGCGCGGGTGGTAGGGGAGCACGTAGAAGCCGCGACGGGCGAGCTCCTCGGCGCGCCCCGAGACGGCGCGCGTGTCGCTGTGGGTGGTGCGCTGGCAGCCGCGGATCACCATGCGGAAGTCGTCGAGCTCGCCGGCGGCGACCTGCGCGAGCGCGCGGCGCAAGGCGGCCAGCGCCGCGCGGCGCTCCGCCGGACGCAGCGCGGGGCTGTCGCGGATCTGTCGCTCGTAGCGGACGCCCGAGACGCCCGTCGGCGTGACGAGGCGTTCGCCGCGCCGGGTGGGCGCCGCCGGCGGACGGCGGGTGGCGTCGACGTCGTACCAGTAGCGCGGGCCGCGTACGAGGTGGAAGAGCATCTCGTACGTGTCGCGCAGCTTGTCGCGCGCGTTGCACGGATTGCCCTTCACCTTGTCCCACACCACCGCGTTGCGGAGGATCCAGCCGCGCGCCTGCAGGGCGATGGCGGTGCGCCACGGCACGCCGGCCAGGTTCTTCGCCGTGTAGGTGTCGCCCAGGTTGAGCCACAGCGACCCGGTCGGCCGCAGCACGCGCGCGAGGCCGTCGAGGATCTCGACCAGGTGCGCGATGTAGTCGTCGGCGCGCGGCTCGGTGCCGAGCGTCGACGTGCCGTCGTAGCGACGCGCGCGCCAGTAGGGTGGGCTGGTCACGACGGCGTCGATGCAGGCCGTCGGGAACGTGGGCAGGAGCGTGCCGGCATCGCCCCGCAGCAGGAGCGTCTGGGGGCCGGGACCCGCGAGGAAGGCCGCGAGATTGCGATGCATGGTGGATTCTTGCCAAACCCCGGCCGGACCGCTAGGAGCCACGGTCAGTCGCCATGACCGACGTTCTCCTGCATCCGACCGACGCGCTCGCACAGGCGCGCGACTACCGCGCGCTCGCGGAGCGCGCGATCGCCGACGAGCCCATCACGCCGGCCGACGCGCGCCGCGTGCTCGCCGGCACCGACGACGAGCTGCCGGCCCTCTTGTGGGCCGCGTACGCCGTCCGCAGCACACACTTCGGTCGTCGCGTGAAGCTCTGCGTATTGAACAACGCGCGCAGCGGGCTGTGTCCCGAGGACTGCGGCTACTGCTCGCAGTCGGCCGACGCCACGTCCGACATCCCGCGCTACCGCCTCAAGTCGGTGCCCGAGCTGGTCGCCGGCGCGCACAGCGCGGTCGCGCGCGGCGCGCGCCGCTACTGCATGGTCACCAGCGCCCGTGGCCCGAGCGCCAACGACATCCGGCATTTCGGCGCCGCCGCGCGCGCCATCCGCGCCGAGCTGCCCGACGTCGAGCTGTGCGTGTCGCTGGGCCTCATGGGCGACGGCGAGGCGGTGTCGCTGCGCGAGGCCGGCATCGACTTCGTGAACCACAACCTCAACACCAGCCGGCGCTTCTATCCCGAGATCTGCAGCACCCACACCTGGGACGACCGCGTCGCCACCGTGCAGAGCGCGCGCCGCGCCGGGCTGTCGGCGTGCTCGGGCGTCATCGTGGGCCTCGGCGAGACCGACGACGACCTCGTCGACGTCGCGTACGCGTTGGCCGAGCTCGGCGTCGAGTCGTTGCCGGTGAACTTCCTGATCCCGATCGACGGCACCACGCTCACGACGGGCGATCCGCCGAGCGTCGGCCGTTGCCTGCGCTCGCTGGCGCTGTTCCGTCTCACCAATCCGCGCGCCGAGATCCGCGCCGCGGGTGGGCGTGAGCGCAATCTCGGTGGGGCGCAGGGGCTGGCGCTGTTCGCCGCGAACTCGGTGTTCGTCGACGGCTATCTCACCACCGCGGGACAGGCGCATCGGGACGCCGCCTGCATGATCGAGGCTCTCGGCTTCGAGGTCGAGACCGCGCCGGCGCTGATGGACAGCGCCATGGCGTTGTGACGAGACTCGCTCTGGACGCGAGCACGGAAGAAGGGACGAGCGTATGTTCGATCGGCTGGCCAGCTCCAAGTTCAGCACCATCGCGCTGGGTGACGACGACGACGACGATCTCGAGGACGACGACGACCTCGACGACGATGACGACGACCTCGATCTCGAGGACGATGACGACGACTGGGACGACGACGACGATGACGACGACGAGGAGGACGAGGACGAGTGAGGGCGCCCGTTAGGCGCCGGCCACCGTCATGCGGCCGATCTTGATGGTCGGCGCGGCCGCCGAGCCGCGAAAGACGAGGTCGCTGCCCACCATCTCGACGTCCCTGAACATGTCGAGGAGATTCCCCGCGATGGTGATCTCTTCCACGGCGTGCGTGAGCTCGCCGTTCTCGATCCACAGGCCGGACGCGCCGCGCGAGTAGTCGCCCGTCACGCCGTTGACGCCGAAGCCGAGCAGCTCGGTGACGTAGAGACCCGAGCGCACCGAAGCGACGATGGCCTCCGGCGTGTGCGGCCCCGCCTCCATGTAGAAGTTCGTCGGTGCGACGCCGGGCTCGTCGCCGGCGGAACGGCTCGCGTGACCCGTCGTGCGCATCCCCAGACGACGCGCGGAGTACGAGTCGAGGAGGTAGCTCTTCAGCACGCCGGCTTCGACGAGCGTGCGGCGCTGCGACGCGACGCCCTCGCCGTCGAACGGCCGCGATGCCGGCCCCGCGGGGCGCAGCGGGTCGTCGACGATGGTGATGGACGGCGCAGCGATCGTGTCGCCGAGGCGGTCGAGCAGGAACGACGAGCGACGGTAGAGCGCGCGCCCCGACATCGCACCCGCCAGATGACGGATCAGCGACGCCGCCATCTGCGGATCGAACACCACCGGACACGACGTGGTGGGTACGCGACGTCCGCCGAGCCGGCGCAGCGTGCGACGCGCGGCCTCGCGGCCGACGGCGGCGGGCGCGTCGAGTGCCGCGAGCTTGCGGTGCGCGGTGTACCAGTAGTCGCGCTGCATGGCGCCGTCGCGCGTGGCGATGGGCGTGACGACGAGACTGAAGCTCGAGCCCGTGTAGGCGCCGACGAAGCCCAGGCTGGACGCGTACGCGACGGTACCACCGCCGCCGCCGAACTCGGCGCCCTCGGAGTTGTCGATCTCGGCGTCGGCCGCCATGGCGGCGGCTTCGGCCTCGCGCGCCTGTGCCAGCGCGAACGCCGGCTCGAGCGTCTCGACGGCGGCGTCGTAGAGGTCGAGCTCGGGCAGGTCGGTGGCGAGATCGGCGGGGTCGGGCAGGCCGGCCAGCGGATCGGGCGCGGTCAGTCGCGCCAGCGCACAGGCATCGCGCGCCAGCTCGGCGAGGCCGTCACGCGAGAGATCGGCGGTGCTGACGATGGCCGTCGAGTCGCCGACGAAGACGCGCAGCCCGGCGCGACGCTCGCGCGCGCGCTTCAGCTTCTCGATCTCGCCGAGGCGGACGCCGACGTCGAGACCGTCGCTCTCGCCGACGACGGCATCGGCGGCGCGCGCACCGGCGTCGAGGGCGCCCTGGACCAGGAACTGGGCCGTATCGCGGAGGTCCATCAGGCCTGGGTCCCGCCGACGGTGAGGCCGTCGATCCGGATCGTGGGCAGCCCGACGCCGACCGGGACGGACTGGCCGTCCTTGCCGCAGGTGCCGACGCCGTCGTCGAGGGCGAGGTCGGCGCCGACGCGCGTGATGCGCGTCATCACGTCGGGCCCGTTGCCGACGAGCGTGGCGTCGCGCACCGGCCGGCCGATCTTGCCGCCCTCGATCATGTAGGCCTCGCTCGCCGAGAACACGAACTTGCCGCTCGTGATGTCGACGCTGCCGCCGCCGAAGGCCACGGCATAGAGACCGTGATCGACGGAGCGGATGATGTCCTCGGGATCGTCCTCGCCGGCCAGCATGAAGGTGTTCGTCATGCGCGGCATGGGCATGTGCGCGAAGCTTTCGCGCCGTCCGTTGCCGGTGAGCGGCATCTTCATCAGCGACGCGTTCAGGCGATCCTGCAGGTAGCCGCGCAGGATGCCCTTCTCGATGAGGACGGTGCGACCCGTGGGCGTGCCCTCGTCGTCGACGTTGAGCGAGCCGCGCCGGCTGGCGATGGTGCCGTCGTCGACGACGGTGCAGAGCTCGGACGCGACGCGCGTATTGAGGCGGTTCGAGAACGCCGACGTGCCCTTGCGGTTGAAGTCGCCCTCGAGCCCGTGGCCGACCGCTTCGTGCAGGAGGATGCCAGGCCAGCCCGGACCGAGCACGACGTTCATCGTGCCCGCGGGGGCGGGCGTGGCGTCCAGGTTGACGAGCGCCTGGCGCGCCGCCTCGCGCGCGAAGTGCTCGGCGCGCCCGGCGACCAGCTCGCCGAACGCGAACCGTCCGCCGCCGCCGTGCGAGCCCTGGCGGCGCTGGCCGTCGCGCTCGGCGATGCAGGTGACGCTCAGATGCACGAGCGGTCGCACGTCGCCGACGACGAGCCCGCTCGGCGTGGCGACGAGGATCACGCGGTGCTCGATGCCGATGCCCGCGAGCACGTTGGTGATGGCGGGGTCGGCGGCACGCGCGACCGCGTCGAGCCGGTGCAGCAGCGCCACCTGCTCCTCGAGCGGCGTCTCGATGGGCGCCGGCGTGACCGCGTAGAGATCGTGCGGGCCGCGCGCCGGCATCGTCGACGCCAGGCTCGTGGTGCCGCCGCGCTCGTCGGCGATGCAGCGGGCGGTGCGTGCGGCGAGCTCGAGGCGATCGAGCGACACCTCGTCGGAGTAGGCGTACCCGGTGCGCGTGCCGGCGAGCACCCGCACGCCGACGCCCTGGCGTACGTTGCGCGTCGCCTTGCGCACCACGCCTTCCTCGAGGGATGCGGTCTGCACGACGCGGTACTCGAAATAGCAGTCGGCCCAGTCGGCGCGTTGTTCGAGCGCGGTGCCGAGGACACGGTCGAGGTTGCGGTCGGTGAGGCCGAAGCGCTCCAGGAAGAACTGCTGCGGAGAATCGAGCATTCGGTGGAAGCTACCAGAGCCCCCGGGCAGGCGCTATCGAGGTTGCGTGGGCCTCACGTCGGGGATGGACAGCACGGAAGTGTCGAGGCAATATCCGGCCCTCTTCCCGATGGCACGTTCTCCCAATCGCGGGGCCCTCGTGAACCTCCTCCAGGTTCTCGATCGGCCCGGCCCGCTCTTGATCCTCCCGCACGACAATCCGGATCCCGACGCGATGGCGAGTGCCGTCACGCTCAAGTACGTCGTCAACAATCTCATCGACAAGGAAGCGCACATCGTGCTCGGCGGCATCGTCGGCCGCGCCGAGAACCGGGCGATGCGCACCTACCTCAACATCAATCTGGTGCCGGTCGGCGAGGTGAAGTTCGACGGCGACGTGCAGGTGGCCCTGGTCGACACGCAGCCGGGACGCCCGAACAACTCGCTGCCCGATGGCGTCATGCCCGCGGCGGTGATCGATCACCATCCCGCCTACGCCGAGTATGCCGGCGTGCCGTACCTCGATCTGCGCGAGGAGTACGGCGCCACCTCGACCATCCTCACCGAGTACCTGCGCGAATCGCGGCTCGAGATCGAGCCCAAGATCGCCACCGCGCTCTTCTACGGCATCGCCGCGGAGACGCAGGACCTCGGACGCGAGGCGACGCCCGCCGACATCGAGGCGGCGCACTTCCTCTACCCGCACACCAACAAGCGCCGACTCGCGAAGATCGAGAACGCGCGCGTGCCGCGCGAATACTTCCGCGTCTTCCGCGACGCCATCGATCGCGCCGTCCTCTACGACAAGGCCGTCATCTCCATGCTCGGCGACGTGCAGTATCCCGACATGGTGGCCGAGGTCGCCGATTTCCTGCTGCGGCTCGATCGCGTCGAGTGGGCGGCGGCGGTGGCGATGTACCAGGGCTGCCTGTACTGCTCGATCCGCACGACGGAGCGCGAGGTGAACGCGGGGGAGATCCTGCAGCGGGTGCTGGGGAGCAAGTCGGCGGGCGGCCACGACCAGATCGCCGGGGGTCGCATTCCCGTCGGCATCGAGCCCGAGGCACGCGAGCGGGCGGCTGCGGTCGTGCGGGATCGGTTGCTGAAGGAGCTCGGGGTTTCGGGGGAGGGGCGGCAGCTCGTCTGATGCCCGGTCTTCGGGGGGCGGCGTGGGTGGTGCGGGCTACGCGCCCCGGTCCTCGGTGCAAGCGCGCCGGCAAAGCACCGCCACCTCTCTCGTAGATCGCTGCGCGCGCTAGCACCTGCGGGGGCGCCATGCCCGCACCACCCACGCCGCTGACACCGCCGCGGCTCCGATCGTGTGCCGCCGCTCTCCGTCACCCGCCGAGCGCAGCAACGATCTCCGCGCTGACCGCGGCGTCCTGCTCGGTGCTGCGCGCGATGTCTAGGGCGCTGCGTGCTG
This sequence comes from uncultured Binatia bacterium (SeqCode), assembly GCA_964404165.1. Classification (GTDB taxonomy): domain Bacteria; phylum Desulfobacterota; class Binatia; order DP-6; family DP-6; genus DASYLJ01. The sequence goes on from CAYOIZ010000035.1 coordinate 61,963, forward strand.
TGGAGCCGCCGAGACGGCCGAGTGCCCACGCGACATGCGCTCGGACCAGAGGCTCGCGGTCTCCGAACGCCTGCAGGAGTGATGGAATCGCTTCGGGGTTGCCGCTATTGCCGAGCGCGACTGCGGTATTGCGCAGCAATCCGCGACGACGCGTGCGCGTCACCGCCGTGCGGCCGAAGCGCAGGCGGTAGCGATGCACGTCGAGCGTCATCAGGTCCGGTAGTGACGGATGCAGGAACGCGGCGGCGTCGTCGTCGCGCTCGTCGCCGTTCCAGGGACAGACCTCCTGGCAGACGTCGCAGCCGAAGACCCAGTTCTCGATCTTGGGGCGCATCGCGGTGGGAATCGCGCTGCGGTGCTCGATCGTCAGGTACGAGATGCAGAGGCGCGGGTCCATCGTGTAGGGGCCGAGCGCTCCGGTGGGGCAACCGGTGAGACAGCGCGTGCAGGTGCCGCAGTGGTCCGACGGGAGTGGGACCGCATCCAGCTCCAGGCTGGTGAGCAGCTCGGCCAGGAAGAAATACGAGCCGGCCGTGCGGTGGAGGAGCAGGGTGTTCTTGCCGATCCAGCCCTGCCCGGCACGCATTGCCCACTCGCGCTCGAGGAGCGGGCCGGTGTCGACGTAGGGACGGAACGTCGCCTCCGGGAAGTGCGTGTGGAGCTGCTCGATCAGGGTGCGCAACGTCGTGCGCAGTCGGTCGTGGTAATCGACGCCCACGGTGTAGGCGGCGATGCGTCCGCGCAGCGTCGTGCGCCAATCGACGGGGGGCGGCGGGGGCGGGCGGTACGGCCAGGCCAGGGTGATGACGCTGCGGGCCCATGGGTACGTGCGGCGCGGGTCGAGACGCTCCGCCGAGCGCGTGGTCAGATACGTCATCTCGCCGGCCCGACCGTCGGCGATCCAGCCCGCCAGGTATTCCTCACGTGGCAGCGGGACGATCGGCGTGCAGCCGGCGAGCGGGAAGCCGAGCGCGTGCGCCGCCGTCCTGATGCGCTCCTCCCGACCCGACACTGGGCCGGACCTTACGAGCCGGATCGATCGGCCTCAAGTACCGGCGAATCGCGTCCGACATAGCATGTGCGAGGAGGAACGGACGCTCCTCGCGACCCACGCAGGGAGGAGAAGCGATGGCTCTTTTCGTCAACACGAACCTGTTCTCGATCAACGCGCAGCGGAATCTCGAGGAGACCGCAGACGGCCTGCGCACCTCGCTGGCCCGTTTGTCCTCGGGCGTGCGCATCAACGACGCCGTCGACGACGCCGCCGGCCTGTCGATCGCCGACAAGCTGCAGCGCGACGTGCGGGTCGCCGGTCAGGCCATCCGCAACGCCAACGACGGCATCTCCGCGCTGGCCATCGGCGAAAAGGCGCTCGGCAACGTGACCACCACGCTGGTCCGGCTCTCGGAGCTGGCTTCGCAGTCGGCCACGGGCACCATCACGAACACGCAGCGCAGCGCCATCCAGCAGGAGTTCGGGCAGCTCCTGTCGGAAATCACCCGGATTTCGAACACCACGACGTTCAACGGCGTGAACCTGCTCAGCTCCGGCACGACGGTGTCGGTGCAGGTGGGGCTCGACGGGACCAGCAACTCCCGCATCGACTTCACGACCGTCGACGGCTCGCTCTCCGGCATCTTCTCCGGCCAGACGGCGATCGCGGCCGACACGGCGTCGAGCGCGCAGTCGGCGCTCGGCATCCTCACCTCGGCGATCGCCACCATCACGCAGACGCGCGGTACGCTCGGCGCCTTCCAGAGCCGGCTCGTGACCTCGATCGCGAACCTGCGGGTGGCGCGCGAGAACTTCAGCGCCGCCGAGAGCCGCATCCGCGACACCGACGTCGCGGTGGAGACGGCGAATCTCACCCGCGCACAGATCCTGCAGCAGGCCGGCGTGGCGATCCTCGCCCAGGCCAACCAGCAGCCGCAGCTGGCCCTCCAGCTCCTCCGCTGACGCAGACGGGTTCGGGTTCGACGTGGGTGGCCGTTCCGGGCGCGACGCTCGGGGCGGCCGCCCAGGTTTTTCGGGCCGATAGCGTCGCCGCGCAGAGCGCATTGGGGCCGCCATGGCGGTCCCGAACGTCTCAAGTCGGTGCCGTCTTCCTCCGATAAACCTCCAACGTCAGGGACCCGGTTGGGGACGGACCCCCGGCCGAATGAACCCAAGGAGGACACCTCATGGCTTTGTTCGTAAATACCAACCTCTTCTCGATCAACGCACAGCGCAACCTCGAGGAGACCGCAGACGGCCTGCGGACATCACTGGCCCGCCTGTCGTCGGGCGTCCGCATCAACGATGCGGTCGACGACGCCGCCGGTCTGGCCATCGCCGACAAGCTGCAGCGCGATGTCCGCGTCGCGGCGCAGGCGATCCGCAACGCGAACGACGGCATCTCCGCGCTGTCGATCGGTGAGAAGGCGCTCGGCAACGTGACCACCACGCTGGTCCGGCTCTCGGAGCTGGCCTCGCAGTCGGCCACGGGCACGATCACCAACACGCAGCGCAGCGCGATTCAGCAGGAGTTCGGTCAGCTCCTGTCGGAAATCACGCGCATCTCGAACACCACCACCTTCAACGGCGTGAACCTGCTCAGCTCGGGTACGACGGTGTCGGTCCAGGTGGGTCTGGACGGCTCGGCGAACTCCCGCATCGACTTCACCACGGTCGACGGGTCGCTGTCGGGCATCTTCTCCGGGCAGACGGCGATCGCGGCCGACACGGCCTCGAACGCGCAGTCGGCGCTCGGCATCCTCACCTCGGCGATCGCGACGGTCACGCAGACCCGTGGTACGCTGGGCGCGTATCAGAGCCGGCTCGTCACCTCGATCGCGAACCTTCGGGTCGCGAAGGAGAACTTCTCCGCTGCAGAGAGCCGGATCCGCGACACCGACGTCGCGGTGGAAACCGCCAACCTCACCCGGGCGCAGATCCTCCAGCAGGCCGGTGTCGCTGTGCTCGCGCAGGCGAACCAGCAGCCGCAGCTGGCCCTGAGCCTCCTCCGGTAATCGATGCCGCGAGGCGCAACATTCGGTAGCACCGGGTCGGGGGTCGCGAGACCCCCGGCCCGGCGTCCGGCCGAGACGGAGACTACATGGCAGGGTTGATCTCCATCGGGGGCCTGGTCACGGGCCTCGATACCAACAAGATGATCGAGTCGCTGGTGGCGCTGGAGCGCCGTCCGCTCGATCAGCTCGGCAAGGAGATCGACGCCACCAACGTCACGAAGAGTGCCCTGGCGACGCTGCAGGCGAAGTTCCTCGCCTTCAAGACCGCCGCCGACGGGCTCAAGACCACGGCCGGCGTGCTCGTCCGCGAGGCCAGCTCGAGCAACACGAGCGTGCTGAACGCCGCCGCCGGCGCCGGCGCCGAGCGCGGCACCGCCACCATCACCGCGACGCAGCTCGCGCGCGCGTCGGTCGCGGGCTCCACCGTCGGCAAGACCGCCGCCAGCGACACGATCGCCGCCGGGGCGGGCACGTTCCGCTTCCAGGTCGGCTCCGGCGACGTCCAGAGCATCAGCATCGACGCCACGACGACGTTGCAGGACCTGGCCAACGCCATCAACGACACCGACTCGGGTGTGACGGCATCGGCGATCAACGCGGGCACCGCGGCCAGCCCCGACTACCGGCTGCAGCTGCAGAGCCAGACCACCGGCGAGTCGAGCACGATCACGATCGTGCAGGACGACACGCAGCTCGCGATCCAGACCAGCCAGACGGGCCTCAACGCGCAGTTCACCGTCAGTGGCTTCGCCACCGCGTTCGAGCGCGAGTCCAACACCTTCAACGACGTCCTCACCGGCGTGACGATCAGCCTGCGCTCGGAGGGGACCTCGACGGTCACCGTCGACGACGACGTCGACGCCATCGTCGACAAGGTGAAGGCGCTCGCCGCCGCGTTCAACGACATCAAGACGTTCGTCGCCGACGAGTCGAAGGTGGAGACGGCGCAGGGCAAGGACGAGCTCGCCACCGGCCCGCTCGCCGGCAACTCGACGGTGCGTCAGCTCATCGAGCGCCTGCAGTCGACGTTCTCGGAGGCCATCTCCGGTGCCGAGGGCTCGTACGTGAACCTCTCGAGCCTCGGCCTGGCGACGCAGAAGGACGGCTCGGTGCTCTTCACCGAGGCCACGCTGCGCAGCGCGATCGCGGACGATCCCGAGGGCGTCGCCGCGGTGTTCGCCGGCAACGACGATTCGAACGGCGTCGCCGCCGATCTCGCCACGCTGCTCGCCGACGTCACCGGCTCGAACGGCGCCTTCGCCACGCAGAACACGTCGCTCGACGCGCGCGTCCGCGACATGCAGGACCAGATCGACCAGGGTACGCGCAACGTCGAGGCGTACGAGGACAGCCTCCGGCTCCAGTTCGCCAACCTCGAATCGCTGGTCGCCTCGCTCCAGACGCAGGGCAACTTCCTGCTCTCGGCGCTCGGCGGCTGACGGCAAGGAGTCATCGGGAATGTACGCGGCAGAGTACACACGGCGCTACACCGAAGCGCAGGTCACGTCGGTGGATCGGCGGCGCCTGCTGCTGCTCGTGTTCGAGGGGGGCGCGACCTTCCTCGCCGGTGCCCGCGAGGCGCTGGTGGCGGGCGAGACGCGGCGCTTCGCGGAGCAGCTGAGCCGCGCGCAGGCCATCATCTCCGAGCTGCTCGGGACGCTCGACTACGCCCAGGGCGGCGTGATCGCCGTCGAGCTGGCGCGGCTCTACGACTACATGCTGCACCACCTCACCGAGGCGAACATCACGCACAGCGTGCAGCACCTCGACGACGTCATCCGTGTCTACGCGACGGTCGCCGGCGCGTACCGCGAGATCCTCGAGCGCCCTGCCATGGACGGCGCGGGCTTCACCACCACGGCGGCCTGATGCAGACGCAGGCGGAGTTGCTCGGCGCGAGCCAGCGCGAGCTGCGGCTGTACCAGGAGCTGTTGGCGACCTACCAGGACCTGACGGTGCTGCTCACGGAAGAGCAGGCCGCCCTGGATCCCAACCGTCTCACCACGGCGGGCGATCGGGCGGAGATGCTCACCGCCGAGCTGCGCGCCCTGCGCGACGTGCTCGGTCCGTACCGCGTCAGCGGCGACCCGGTGTCGGCGGAGATCCAGGCACTGTGGCGCGGCTCGGCCGCGCTGGCGGCGGAAGCGGCGGGTGCGAACGCGCGTATGGTGAATCATGCGCGAGCACGCCAGGCAGAGATCACCGGCAAGTTCGCCGAGCTCGCGCGGGGCCGGCGCGTCCTCGCGGCGTACCGGCCCTCCGACGGCCCGGCCGCGTCTCGTCGTCAGGCGTAGTCTCGTCTGTCGGGCGGGTGTTCGGGGGCTGGGACACCGCCGGCTGCGCGCGGCGTTCGCACGGCACCACGCCACCCCCTTTCCCCACCCGCGTACTCACGACGCGCTCGCTCGGCGGCGCCCCAGCCCCCGAACACCCTCCCGACCCGTCGCTGATCGAGCAGGAAGCAGCCGCAGTGTCGACCAACGTCACGTCGTAGGACGCGGCGTCCCCAACTCGCTCGATGGCTGGGCATCCGAGCGTCGCGCCAGCGAGGCGTGCGAGGCCGACCACCGCTCGGGCGGCGATGGGCTCGTGGCTTCGTGACGGAGAGCTGGGGAGTCGCGTGGGTCGTCGGTCGGCGTGGATGTGACGTGAGCCAACGCGACGCCTCCGCGTACATCGCATGGGGGTGGGTGGTGCGGTGCGGGGAGCCGCCCGATGAGCGAGTTGGGAGCACGCGTGGCGGGGAAAAGGGGGGGCTGGGTGCCGTGCGAGC
>CAYOIZ010000036.1:0-67313 GCA_964404165.1 uncultured Binatia bacterium (SeqCode)
CGCTCGAAGCGGCGGCGGCGCGGGACGGGGCCGAGATCACGCGCCTCACCGCCGCCGTCGCCGAACGTGACGATGTCCTGGCCGAGCGCGATCTCGCCCTGGCCGCCACCCGTGGCGAGCTCGCCGGCGCCCGGCAGGCGATCGCCGCCGGCGCCGCAGCGTTCGAGGAGCAGTCCCGGCAGACGGCGCAGGTCGAGCACACCGCCGAGGGGCTCCGCACGCAGCTCGCCCACGTCACGGCCGATCGCGACGCCATCACCGGCAGCCGCGCCTTCCGGCTCGTCGACCTGGTCTGGCGCCTGCGCCTGCGTCTGGCGCCGCGCGGCAGCCGGCGCGAGCGCCTGCTGCAGTTGCGCGCCTGACCTGCTGGCGCTCGCGGCTGGCCGTCGATAGGAATGGTGGGGGATGGCACACGAGGACTTCATCCGCGAGATCGTCGCCACCGACCTGGCCAACGACAAGCATGGCGGCCGCGTCGCGACGCGGTTCCCGCCCGAGCCGAACGGCTACCTGCACATCGGCCACGCCAAGAGCATCTGCCTGAACTTCGGCATCGCGAACGAGAACCGCGGCGTCTGCCACCTGCGCTTCGACGACACCAACCCGCTCAAGGAGGACGTCGAGTACGTCGACTCCATCCAGGAGGACGTGCGCTGGCTCGGTTTCGACTGGGGCACGAACCTGTTCTACGCCTCGGACTACTTCGAGCGGCTCTACGACTACGCCGTGCAGCTCATCCGCGACGGCAAGGCCTACGTCGACAGCCAGACCGTCGAGGAGATCCGCGCCGGGCGCGGCAACTTCACCGAGCCGGGACGGAACAGCCCGCACCGCGATCGCAGCGTCGACGAGAACCTCGACCTGTTCGCGCGCATGCGGGCCGGCGAGTTCCCCGACGGCGCACACGTGCTGCGGGCGCGCATCGACATGCAGTCGCCGAACCTCAACATGCGCGATCCGGTGCTGTACCGCATCCGCAAGGCGGCGCATCACCGCACCGGCGACGCGTGGTGCATCTACCCGATGTACGACTACACGCACTGCATCTCGGACGCGATCGAGGGCATCACGCACTCGATCTGCACGCTCGAGTTCGCCGACCATCGTCCGCTCTACGACTGGGTGCTCGACGAGCTCCGGACCCCCTGCCACCCGCAGCAGATCGAGTTCGCGCGCCTCAACCTGAACTACACGGTGATGAGCAAGCGCAAGCTGCTGCAGCTCGTCGAGCAGCGGCTGGTGTCGGGCTGGGACGACCCGCGCATGCCCACGATCTCGGGCCTGCGCCGGCGCGGCTACACGCCCGAGGCGATCCGCACGTTCTGCGAGCGCATCGGCGTGGCGACGCGCAACAGCACCGTCGACATCGGCATGCTCGAGCACGCCGTGCGCGAAGACCTGAACCGGCGCGCGCCACGCGTCATGGCCGTGCTGAAGCCGCTGCGCGTGGTCATCGAGAACTGGCCCGACGGGCAGGTCGAGGAGCTCGAGGCGGTGAACAACCCCGAGGATCCCGCCGCCGGCACCCGCAAGGTGCCGTTCTCGCGCGTGCTCTACGTCGAGCGTGAGGATTTCCGCGAGGTGCCGCCGCCGAAGTTCTTCCGGCTCGCACCGGGGGCCGAGGTCCGGCTGCGCTGGGCGTATCTCGTGCGCTGCACGAGCGTCGTGAAGGACGCGGACGGCGAGGTCACGGAGCTGCGCTGCACCTACGATCCCACCTCGAAGGGCGGCACGCCCGCCGACGGGCGCAAAGTGAAGGCCACCCTGCACTGGGTGTCGGCCGCGCACGCCGTCGACGCCGAGGTGCGGCTCTACGATCGTCTCTTCACGGCGGAGGAGCCCGGCGGCGACGACTGGCTCGACCATCTGAACCCGCAGTCGCTCGAGACGCTCGCCGGCTGCAAGCTCGAGCCCGGGCTGGCCGACGCCACCCCCGGGACGCGCGTGCAGTTCGAGCGCATGGGCTACTTCTGCCTCGACCCAGACTCGCAGCCCGGGTGCCCGGTGTGGAATCGCACCGTGACGTTGAAGGACACCTGGGCCAAGGTGGAGCAGCGGCAGCGCGCCTGAAGCTGCTCTGGGTCGCCACCAAGTCGCCGTGGCCCGCCATCGACGGCGGCCGCGTCCTCCTGGCGCAGACCCTGACGGCCCTCGCCGGCCACGGCGTCCACGTCACGCTGGTGGCGCCGGTCTCCACCGCCGTCGCCCCGCCGCCCACGCCACCGGCCACGCTCCATCTCGTCGCCTGTCCGCCGCGCCATCGCGCGACGGTGGCGCTGCGCGGGCTCGTCGGCGACGTCCCGCTCACCGTGCGGCTCCACATGCAGCCCGCGGTCCGCGCGCGCGTGGCGGCGCTGCTCGACGCCGAGCCCTTCGACGTGGTGGTGGCGGAGCAGCTGCAGGCGCTGCCGCAGTGCGCACCGGCACGGACTCGCGGCGTGCCGCTCGTCCTGCGCGCGGAGAACGTCGAGAGCGACCTGTGGTGGGCGCGGCCCGCGCGTCCGCCCGCCGCCGCCCCCGTGCTGCGCCTCGAAGCCGACCGCCTCGCCGCCTACGAGGGCGCGGCGGTGCGGTCCGCCGCGCTGACGCTGGCGCTCACCGCGCCCGACGCCGAACGCCTGGCGCATCTCGGCGGACCCGGCGCGCGCGTCACCTGCGTGCCGGCACCGTTCGCGGCCGGCGGTCTCGCGCCCGCGCCCGCGCTGCCCGGCGCGCCCGCCGTCGTCCTCTTCGGCAGCGGCGGCTGGTTCCCGAATCTCGAAGCGGCGCGGTGGTTCGTCAGCGAGGCCTGGCCGGTGGTGCGGGCGCGGCTGCCGGGGGCCGTGCTGCACGTCGTCGGCCCGTGCGACGCACTGGCCGCGGGCATCGTGCGTCACGCGGCGCCTGCCGACAGCGCCAGTGCGTTTCCCGCCGGTGCCGTCATGGTCGTCCCGCTGCGCACGGCGTCCGGCGTCCGCATGAAGATCCTCGAAGCCTGGGCGCGCGGCCTCCCGGTGGTGGCGACGCCCGCGGCCGCGAGCGGCCTCGAGGCGCACCACGGCGAGGAGCTGCTCCTGGCCGCGACGCCTGGGGAGTTCGCCGACGCGATCACCGCCGCGCCGGCGCAGGCAGGGCGCCTCGTCGCCGGCGGGCGCGCGCTGCTCGCGGCGCGCCACCGTCCCGACGTGGTCGCGGCCACGTTGCTCGACGCGCTCAGGACGGCGGGAGCGGCGGCGGCGCGCTGAGCGTGCCGTCGTGGAGGGACGTGGTCAGCCGCTGCAGCTCCACCCCGATGCGCTCGCGGGTGGCCGCGTTCAGGCGCTCGAGCAACGCCGGGCTGACCCACGCCATGCGCAGCAGCGCCGCCTCCGCGGCCGGCACGTCGCCCAGCATGGCGTGCGCGCGCGCCAGGTTGAGGTCGATCTCGGCGCGCTCACCGGTGGCCAGGGCGTCGCGATAGAGCGCCAGCGCCCGCGCCGGCACGGCCGCCACCAGCTGCGCCGACGCCGCCGGGATGAGGGGGCGCGGATCACCCGGCAGTGACGGCGCCATCGCCTGCGCCCGCATGCTGAGATCGTCGAGCGCGCGCGACACATCCGCGCTGCGCGGGGCCTGCGCCAGCGTGCGGAACGCCGATGTCACCGTGCGCAGCGCATGCTCGGCACGCCACCGCGCCGCCTCCGGCCAGAGCAGGATGGCCAGCGCCGCGACGAGCACGGCCGATCGCACCGCCGTCACGCGATCAGCCGCCAGGCCCGGCCCGCCGCCAACAGGAGCGGCACCGCCGACGCCGGTCGTTGCAGCGGGAACCAGGTGAGCGCCGCGACGGCGCCACCGCAGAGGAACGCCAGGAGGACGGCGGCTTCCGGCGACGCCGGACCCGCGCGACGCGCGAGCGCGACGAGAAGGACCCCCGTGGCGACGATGGCCGCCGTGCCCGCCGGGATGCCCAGCTCCGCCAGCGCCTGCAGGTAGTCCGAGTGCGTCTCCCCGAACGTACTGGTCACCACCGGGATGACGAACCGCGTCCGCCAGCGCAGCTCGGCCGCGAGCCGGTACGGCACGAAGTCGGCGCCGAACGTCCCCGGACCGACGCCGAACAGCGGTCGCGCCTGCACCATCTCGAGCGCCGCCGCCCAGGCCCCGAGCCGGTTGCTGGTGAGGTCGTCCCACCGCCCGGCGCGCGCGTCGTCGACCACGCGCGCAACGCGATCACGCAGCGGCGGCACGACGACCACCACCCCTACGAGCACCACCACGCCACCGAGGATCGGCAGCACCGCACGCCGTCCACCGCATGCGAGCGCCAGGACGCCGAGGCCCACCGTCACCGCGAGCAGGGCGGTGAGATTGCGGTTCACGAGCAGCGCCGCCAGCGCGACGACCACCACCACCACGGACGATGCCCGCACCGCCGGGCGCCGGACGGCGACGACGAGCCCCACCGCGACGATCACCGCGAGGCCCAGGACGAGCGCCAGCTGCCCCTCGTTGCCCAGCATGGCACCGGTCGGCGCACGGCCGGCGACGGCTTCGAGGGCGAAGGGCTGTGCCAGCCCGCCCGCCTGCAGCAGCGACACCACCGCGTCGATCGCCGCCGCCCCGAGGAACGCCCCGAGCGGGAGACGCCAGCGCCCGTCGTCGAGCGCACGCGATGCCCCGAGCGGCAGGCAGAGCGCACCCACGAGGACGACGCGGAGCGCATCGACCGCCATCGCACGCCGCGGCGAGGTCAGCGCGGCAACGACGGCACCGGCGAGCGCGACCGCGACCAGCCAGCGCAGTAGCCGCGCCACCGGCGATACCTCGCGGCGCGGACCGGGCACCGCCCAGATCGCGATCGACGCGACGGCGATGCCGAGCAGCGCCACCAATCGCTTCGGCGCGTCGAACGACGCCTCCGCGCCCGGTGCGACGATCAGCAGCGACGCGGCCACGACGACCGCGAGCACGCCGGCCGCCACGGTCGCAGCGGCGTCACCACGGGGTCGTGACGCGGCCGTGGCTCAGAATCCGACGATGGTGTGCAAGGTGTCGGTGGCGCTGTCGAACTGCACCGCCGGATGCGCGACGGAGGTGCGCCCGCGGACGCCGTACGCGCCAGGATCGCGATCCTCGTACACCACCTCGACCCAGGCCTGCGCGGCCGCGGGGTCCTCGGCAGGCACGGGCGCGCCGCTGACCGCGGTGTTGAGGTTCATGTATATCCACCCGCGCTGGAACCCGAGCGGGAAGTCGGCACCGCCGAGCAGCACCTTCTGCGTCGCGGCCGGGAACGGCGTGAGGACGGCGCCCGGCGTGACGGGTGCCACCGGATCGACCAGCTGCACCTCGGGCTCTTCGCCCTCGTCGAACACGACGAGTGACTCCTGCCCGAGCGGATACCACGACGGGCTCGTGCCGCATGCGAACGCCGCCTGCGGCACCTTCGGGTCGCGCCACACGATGGCGTAGGTGGCCGTCGGGAAGCCGGCGCCCGGCGTGTTGACGTACCGGACACCGAAGGTGGTGGCGAGCGGCTGGCGTTTGTCGGTGGCGTCGAAGCCGTGCAGGCGGCCGTAGAACGTATACTGGCCGGCGACGGTCACCTCGGGGTCGTTGAACGACGCCTGGATGTGCACCAGCGAACCGGCCCGCACGCGCTTCGTGCCGCGATCGATGGTCTGGTAGCTGCCCCACAGCGTGTTCTGCTGCGTGCTGTAGAAGTTGTAGAAACTGGGCGAGTCGGGCAGCAGCAGCGAGCACGAGTTCACGCCGTCGATGGTGACGTAGCCGCGCATGATGCCGTCGCCCAGATCGCGACCGGCACAGCCGCCGAGTACCTCCGAGCTCTTGCCCGTCAGCGCATTGCGCGCGTGGGTGACGAACTCGGCGGAGAGCTGCGCGGGCGGCGGCAGGATGCCGGTGCAGGAGGCGTAGTTGATGTCCTGCGAGAAGTCGCCCTGCGGGCTGATCGTGTCCTGGGGATCCTGGCCGTCGGACGCCGTGCGCGGCAGCCGACCCGCCAGCACCTCGGCGAGGTCGATGGTCTCGACGTCGTAGCCCGTCAGGTACATCTGGAAGCTCATCACCGGGACCGCGAGATCGGTCCACACCGTGACGTGCGCCAGCATCGCCGTCGCCGACGCGTTGTTGAGCGCGATCAGCGTGTCGAGCCCGCTGGCGGCGGTGCCGTTCGGATCGACCTCGAAGTACGGCAGCAGCACCGTGGCGGCCGGCGACACCGAGATGGCGTCGATGGCGGCCGACGCGCGTCCACCGCAGCAGAGGAGCACCACCAACCCGATTCCAAGCGTGAGCTTCCGCATGCCACCCCGTCCCCTCTGCACGGGCGCATCCAGCTGCGCCCGATCCCGGCCCCTGATTCCGCTTCCGACCCCGAAAGTCAACCGGCCCCTCGCGTCGTCCACGCCGTGATGCCGCCACCCGACGGACAGCGCGACTCGCCGTCCTCGGTGCTCGGCTCCTCGCCGAAGGCGGCGACGATCTCGTCGCGGGCGTCGCCGTCGAGATCGACCAGGGCAACGAAGGACCCGCTGCACGCGCCCGGAAACGGGGGCGGACCATGGCGTTCGCGGCGGAAGGCGCCGTGGCCGTCGCCGGTGAAGACCCAGGTCTCGCCGCGTTGGGTGAGACCGACGAGATCGCGGTGGCCGTCGCCGTCGAGGTCGCCGAAGGCGAGCGACCAGACGCCCACCACCCCCGGCCGCGTCACCAGCGGACGCCGGCGCCACGTGCCCCCGTCGCCGGCGAGCAGCAGGTCGAGGCGCGCGGTGGAGGCGTCCCCGGCGAACGCCACCGAGGCCACGGCCAGATCGTCGCGCCCGTCGCCGTCGACATCCCCCGCCGCGACGGCCCGCACGTACGCTCGCGCCGGTATGGCATCGATGGTGCGGCGCACGCAGCGACCATCGTCGGCGGCGACGCAGAGCAGGTCGGTGCGACCGAGCACGCTGGAGGCGGTGACGATCGCGGCACGTTCGTCGACCTTGGCGAGCGCGAGCGCGCGCCCGAAGATCACCGCCGGCTCGGGCTCGGTACGGCGCACCCAGGCGTCGGGACGACCGAGGAAGATGTGCAGGCCGAACGAGCCGCCGGCGTTGCGTCCGAGCCGCGGCCCCTCGCCCAGCGCCACGATGTCGAGCCGGCCGTCGCGGTCCCAGTCGGTGACGCGGAGGGCGCGCGACGAGAAGGCGCCGCCACCGGGCTCGGCGCCGGGCAACGGCAGCCCGCGCTGGAAGCCGCCCAGACCGTCGCCGCGCAGCGCGACGATGCCACGCAGGTGCATGGCGACGACGAGATCGCGCGCGCCGTCACCGTCGAAGTCGCCGGCGCGGATCGCACCGTAGTCCCAGCCGAGCGACGGGAAATGCGCGTCCGCCCAGGGCTGCCAGCGTCCACGACCGTCACCCAGGAACACGCGCGGCACACCCGGGTCCTTGCGGGGCGGACCGTGCACGATGTCGGGGTGCCCGTCGCCGTTCATGTCGGCGACGTCGAAGCCGTCGCGCCACTGCCCGCTGGTGGGCAGCCCCTCGCCGAACGGACGGACGTGGAGCCGCTCGGCGTCCGGCGGATCGACGCGCTCCGGCGCCGCCCACGAGGGCGCGACGGATGCGAGGAGCGCCAGCGCTACGGCGTACAGGCGGCGTCGATGGTGCAACTGAACACGTACGCCGTGCCGCGGTCGTTCACGACGGAGCCGCGCGGCACCGTGCCGTCCTTGGCGATGCGCCCCTCGAACGACACGCCGGCGCTGCCGGTGCAGACGAACCCGGTCGAGCTGGCGAACGTCGGCTTGGCGGCGGTGCCGATCGGTTTGCAGCTGCAGCCGAGCGTGGTCTGGAGGAGATCGCTCTGCATCTCGAGCTTGCCCGACACGGCGCCGGCACCGCTGAAGCGCAGGCACTCGGTGAACGTGCTGCCGTCTTCACCCGCGACCGTGCACCGCTGGACCTTGCCGACGAGCGCGCTCGGACACCGTCCGGCACTGCCTCCGTACGGCCCCGCCATGGCCGAGGCCGCGGGAAGAACCAGCGCCAGCGCCACCATGCCCCATCGTCCCATCCCACGCCTCCCTGCCCGCATGCCGTTCACGGCGCCACCGTGCAGCCGGCGTCGGCGGTGCAGTCGAACACGAACGAGCCACCGACGCCGTTCGACAGGAAGCCCTTGCTGATCTTCTTGCCGCTCTTGGCGATCGTGCCCTCGAAGCTGAGGTCGTCGTCGCCGTCGTCACCGGTGCACTCGAAGACCGGCAGCGCACCGAACTTGGGCTTCTTCGACGACCCCTTGGCCTTGCAGGTGCAACCGATCGTGATGCCGGCCAGGTCGCTCGTCATGTCGAACTTGTCCGACACCGCGCCCGGCTGTGTGAAGCGCAGGCAGTCCTGCAGCGTGCCGCCGCTCTCCGCCGCCACCGAACAGCGGAACACCTGGCCGGCGAGACGATCGCCGCAGCCCTTCGCGGCCTTGGCCGCGGCCTGCACGTCGGTGGCCGACGACGCCAGCTGGCGCGGCCGCCCCCCGTACACCTGCGACTGTGCGGCGGTGACCGTCATCACCACCACCCCCATGGCCATCAGCGCTCGACCCATCCCCACGTGAACCTCCTGCGCAGCCCGCGTCGCGCTCCTACACCAGGACGCGCCGGCGGACAAATCCGGCGTCAGAGCCGCTGCGCGAGCCAGTCGGCCACGAGCGCCAGCTCGGTGTCGATGATGCCGTGCGCCACCTCGAACTCCTGGTAGGTGAAGTCGCGCGAGATATGCGCGAAGGCGTCGCGCGTGGCGCGACCGTGCGCGACCGGCAGCACCTCGTCGAGCGTGCCGTGGGCGACGAGCAGGGGGACCCGGGCGACGGCGTCGGTGGGCGCCGTCGGCGGGAAGATCTCGCCCGGCGTCCGGCCACTGAGCGCGATGACGCCGGCGAGCCGCTCGGGGATGGTCCCGAGGACGCCCATGCACATCATCGCGCCCTGGCTGAAGCCGAGCAGGAACGTGCGCTGCGGGTCGGTGCCGAATCGCGCCGGCGCCGCCTCGATCCAGCGCACCAGGTCGGCCAGCACCGCGCGCGCCTGCGGCACGTCGGGCACGACGGTGCCGTCGCGCTGGAAGTCGATGTGGAACCAGGCGCACCCACCATAGTAGGCGTGCGGCGCGCGGATGCTCGCGACCGTGCACCGGGGGTCGAGCGCCTGCGCCAGCGGGAGCAGATCGAACTCGTCGGCGCCGATGCCGTGCAGCAGGACGACCAGCGGGGGCGCCGCCGTCTCCTGCTGCGGACCGACGACGCGCACCGTCCACGACGGAGCTTCGGAAGGCATGCGCGGGGATAGCCCGCGGCCGCGGCCCGGGCAATCAGCCGTGAGGGAGGACGCGATCGAGCATCGGCCCCAGCGTGCTCGCCGGCGTCGCGATGTGACAGCGGGCGCCGCCGTGCACCAGGCCGACGACCTGTGACGCACCGTCGACGAGTGGCGAGCCCGAATCGCCGGGGGTGCCCTCGATGCTGGTGAACAGCGCATTGGGGAGGTCGGGCAGCGACTCGCACCGGCCGATCTTGTCGAGACGGGAGTCCTGCGGGCGCGGGCGCTCGGGGTTGCCGGCGAAGTAGAGCACCGTGCCCGTGATCGGCGGACGACGCGCGAGCGACAGCGGCGTTCCCGGCGCCGGCTCGTCGAGCGTCAGCAGCGCCTGGTCGGCGGCCGTGTCGGTGATCGCGACGTGGGCCGCGTGTTCCGAGCCGTCGGGCAGGCGTACGCGATGCAGCGGACCGTCCTTCACGCAGTGGAGCGCCGTCGCCACCACCGTGGCACGCTCGAGCAGGACGCCACCGCACTGCGCCGGCAGCACGAGAACGGTGGCGCCGGCCAGCGCCCGGCGCACGTCGCGCGGCACCGGCGACGGGTTGGCCAGGGCCGACACGGCCGTGGCGAGCACCAGCATCGCCGCCGCGCGCGTCATGTGCTCTTCTCGAGCCAGCGGGCCAGGCCGGGCGCGGTGCGCCGGCGCAGCTCGGCGTTCAGGCGGAAGCGTTCCATGGCCTGGCGCAGCGCGCGCGCCGCCTCCGGCACCGGGTGGCTCGTGAAGAAGCTCCGCACCTCGCGCGCGTAGCGCGGCTCGCGCAGCGCCGGCGTGGCCTCGACCAGCCGCGCCAGCATGAGCGGCGGGATGCGCTTCTTGAGCGTGCTCCAGCGCTTGGTGAGGAAGGTCCATGCCGCCGCGCCGCCGGCCGGATTGGCGAACAGCCGCATCAGTATGAACGACATGTCCTGGGTCGGGATCTCGCCGTTGCGGAGCGCGTCGAGCGTGCGCCGGATGGTGGCGGGCGTGCGGAAGGCGGCCAGGCTCAGCAGGAAGCGTCGCTGCTCCTGCGGCGTGCGGGCCTCGGCGATCACCGCGCGATAGCGCTCGTAGAGCGCGTCGTCGCCGGCGCGCGCCGCGAGACCGACGACGACGTCGGCCAGGTTCGGCTCGAGCGTACGGCGGTCGGACAGATAGGCGTCGAGCCGGGCGCGGGCCTCGTCGAGCACCTCGGGCGCCTCGGCGACGCCGCCCACGAGGCGCACCAGCGCCGCGCGCTGCAGGCGCTCGGCGTCGGGCTCGTCGGCCGCCGGCGTCCAGCCGAGCCGCGTCAGGGCGGGACCGAACCGACGCGCCGCCCAGGTGCGCAGCATGTGCTGCAGCTCGCTACCGGGCGCCACCACCTGATCGTCGATCGCGGCCAGCGGACCGGAGACGCCGTCGAGGACGTCGTGGTCACGCTCGCCGGCGAGGGCGTCGGCGACGTCGAGGAAGCTCTCGATGGGCGCGTGCGCGGCGCGCACCATCGCCCACTGATCGCCCACCAGCGCGAGCCGCTCGACGGCGGTGAGGACGGACAGGTCGGCGAGCAGGGCCGCCCGCGTCGCGGCGTCGTGCAGCACGCGATAGAAGCCGCCGGCGGCGGCATTGCCGAACACCCAGGCCGGGCGGCGCCCCTTGAGCGCCACGCGCTGCGACGCCTTGTCGACGAGCACGCGCGTGGTGCGGTCGTCGGGCAGCTTCAGCACCATCGGCACGGGCCAGCGTTGCCGGCGCTTCGCGGGCGAGACCTTCGGATCGGCGAAGAATCGCTCCTGGCGGACCGCGAGGGCCACGCCGGATCCCGGCGCCGGCTTGATCGACACCAGCGGGAACCCCGACTGCGCGATCCACGACTGCGCCACGCGCGCCACCTCCTGCTTCGACGCCTCCTCGAGCGCGCGCCAGAGGTCGGCCGCCACCGCGTTGCCCTCGCGATGGCGTCGCATGTAGATGCGCACGCCGTCGCGGAAGGCGTCGGCGCCCAGGTAGTGCTCGATCATGCGCACGACGGCGGCGCCCTTCTCGTACGTGATCAGGTCGAAGTTCTCGGTGGCCTCGGCGACGCTGCGCACCTCGGCGTAGATCGGGTGCGTGTTCGACAGCGCGTCGAGGCCGAGCGCGCCGGCGCGGTCGTGCTCGAAGCTCTGCCACATGCGCCACTCGGGCTTCCAGTCGTCGACCACGCGGTAGGCCATCCAGGTGGCGAACGCCTCGTTCAGCCAGAGGTCGTCCCACCACGCCATGGTGACGAGGTCGCCGTACCACATGTGCGCGAGCTCGTGCGCGATGACCTCGGCGGCGCGCTTGCGCTCGGCGAGCGACGCGGTGGCAGGGTCGAGCAGCAGCAGGGTCTCGCGGAAGAAGACGGCGCCGGCGTTCTCCATGGCGCCGGCCTCGAAGTCGGGCACCGCCACCAGGTCGAGCTTGTCGTACGGGTACGGCAGCCCGAAGTACTCCTCGAGACGTCGCAGCGTCTCGACGCCCGCCTCGAGCCCGAACGCCGCCAGGTGCGCCTTGCCCGGCACGTGCCAGACGCGGATCGGCGTCGCCCCGAGATGCCGCACCTCGCTCGCCTCGAGCGGGCCCACCGCCAGGGCGAGCAGGTACGTCGAGAGCGGCGGCGTTGGCGCGAAGTGGACGATGCGGGTGGTGGCGTCGAGCGCCTCTTCGCGCTCGACGGGCGCGTTCGACAGCACCGTGTGCGCGCGCGGCGCCGTCACCGAGACGCGGAAGCGCGCCTTGTACGCGGGCTCGTCGAAGCACGGCAGGATGCGACGGGCGTCGGCGGTCTCGCACTGCGTGAAGGCGTAGCGCACGCCGTTGGCACTCGCCGCGTAGAAGCCGCGCAGGTGCTGGCTCAGCGTGCCGTGGAACTGCAGCGCCAGCGACGCCTCGCCGGCGGGCACGGGTCGCGCCGTCGTGAGCGTGACCGTCTGGTCCGCCTTCGAGAGCGACGCCTTCGCCGGGATCGTCTCGCTGCCGACGTGCACCGAGGCCGCGTCCATCACGAGATCGGTGGCGTGCAGCGTGATCTGGCGACGGGCGCGATCGAGTGTCACCGCGATGCGGACGTCGCCGCGGAACGTGCCCGTATCCAGATCCGGGTGCAGATGCAGGTGATACTCGGAGGGACGAACGTCGCGCGCGAGACGAAAACGGGACGGACGCTGCGCAGTCGGCATGCTGCGGGTCTACCGGTGGTATGGAACGCATGCAACGCGCGGCGCGGGCACACGCGCGCCGACGACCCCCATTTCCCCGGGATGCCTTGCGCGCCCGGGTGCATCTGCTAGCGGGCGGGGATGCGCGCTCTCTTCGTCGTCGTTCTCGCCGTTCCGTTCCTCGCCCATGCCGCGGAGCAGGTCGTCGGACGCGACGCCCGGACGGACACGGCGCTCACCATCTACTCGCAGGGGCTCGATCTCGCCGTCGTGCGCGACACGCGCCAGCTGACGATGGACGCCGGCGAGGGCGTGCTGCGTTTCGACGACGTCGCCGCCCGCATCGACCCGCGCTCGGTGGCGCTGCGCTCGAGCACGTCGCCGGAGAAGGTGCGCGTGCTCGAGCAGAGCTACCTGTTCGACCTGGCGTCGCCGCAGCAGCTGCTGCAGCGCTGGATCGGCCACGACGTCGAGCTGGTCGAGACCGACACGCGGCTGCGCACGAAGTCCACGCCCGCGACGCTGCTCTCCGTCGACGGCGGCAACGTCTACCGCGTCGGCGATCGTATCGTCGTCGGCAGCACGGCGGAGGTGCGGCTGCCGCCGCTGGCGCAGGACGTGTACGTGCGACCGACGCTGCGCTGGCGGCTCGCCAACGACGGCCCGCCCGCACAGACGCTCGAGGTCTCGTACGCCACCGGGGGGCTGTCGTGGACCGCGGACTACGTCGCCATGCTCGACGCCGCGCAGACCAGGGCCGACGTCACCGCCTGGGTGACCGTCGAGAACCAGAGCGGCGCGCGCTACGACGACGCGCAGCTGGCGCTGATCGCGGGCGACGTCCACCGCGCCGCCGCCCCGGAGCAGGCGATGTTCCGCGGTCAGGCGCGCGCCATGGCGGCGGCACCGAAGATGGCCGACGAGTCGTTCAGCGAGGGCGGGCTCACGCAGTACCATCGCTACGCGCTCGAGAGCCGAACCTCGATCGCGGAGAACGAGACCAAGCAGCTGCCGCTGTTCACGGCGCGCGGCGTGGGCGTGGTGCGCCGCTACGTCGTCGACGGCGCGTCGCACTGGTTCCGCGGCCCGCAGCGCGACATTGGCCAGGAGGTGCCGGTCCGCGTGCTGCTCGACGTCGCCAACACCACGGCGAACCACCTCGGCCGGCCGCTGCCCGCGGGCGTGGTGCGCTTCTACGCGCCCGACCCGGCGGGCGCGCCGCAGCTCGTCGGCGAGGATCGTCTGGCGCACACGCCGACGGGCGAGACGGCGAAGCTCGAGGCCGGCGCCGCGTTCGACCTGCGCGCGACGCGCACCCAGACCGACTTCAAGCACCTCGACACCGAGCCCTACCAGTACGAGACCGCCTTCGAGGTGACGCTGCGCAACCGCTCGCAGGAGAACGTCTCCATAACGGTGCGCGAGCCGGTGAACGGCGAGTGGACGGTGGTCGAGTCGAGCGTGCCGTCCGAGAAGCTCGACGCGCGCACGCTGGCCTTCCAGGTGCCGGTGCCGGCGAACGGCGAGACGGTGCTGCGCTATCGGGTGAAGGTGGGCGATCCGGGTGCGGTGGTGACTCGCGGGGTGATGCGGCCGTCGGCACCGTAGCGTCGAGCGGATGCGGCGCTAGGCGTAGATGTTCAGCCAGTTGCCCTCGATCTCGAAGCGGCCCGAGCCGCCGGTCGTCTGGTCCGCCACCACACGTTGGCCGATCCACCGCACCACCTCGTCGCGCCGCTCGAGTGGAAGACCGGTGTACCGTCGCCACGCCGTCGGGCTCGGCAGGTCGATGGTGGCGACGCAGTCGCCCCCACCGAACTCGTAGTACAGGGTGAACGCGGCGTCCCGGCTCTGATAGTGGACGTGCCCGCTACGACCATCGCTGGAATACGAGAGCCGCGCCGCATCCGGGGCGGTGGATCGCAGACGCGAGCGCAGCGTCCGCGCCCATCCGATGAGGGACGCCGGGGAGACGAAGTCGAGCCATGCCATCGCCAGAGATGCGCCGTCGACGGAGAACGAACATGACAGCGACGTGGTTTTTCTACGCGGGCCTGGGCATCGACGCCATCGTCCTGCTGATGATGGTGTCCAACCTCCTGATGATGATCACGGTCGGAGGGATCGACGGCATCGACGGCCCTGCCGCCAGCGGACTGAGCGGCATCGGGTGGGTGGCCCTCTGGCTCATGCCGCTCCTGCTCCTCGCGCTCATGGGCGCGGCCCATCGACTCAAGGCGCGCGGATCGGTGGTCATGGCCAGCCTCCTGCTGTGGCTTCCGGCCCTGCCGTTCCTCGCCGGGATCGTCCTGTGGGGCGGGCTGGCCGTCGTCTTCCTGCTCTTTGGCAGGTAGTCGGCCTTGACCCAGCAAACCATCACCCCCCTACTCCGCACATGCCGACCCTCGAGCTGATCGAGCTGTACCCGTCCCCCTTTTCCGAGCGCTTGCGGTGGGTGCTCGAGCTGAAAGGAGTCGCCTACAGCCGCACTCCGTTCGTGCCCCTCGCCAGTGAAGACGAGCACAAGCGCAGGACCGGCATCGCCACGGCCCCGGTCCTGATCGCCGACGGCGAGGTCATCGGTGATTCGGACCACTCGGTCGACTGGCTCGAGGCGCGACACCCGGCGCCTGCGCTCCTGCCGAGCGATCCCCGCCGTCGCGCGCAGGTCCGGGCGTGGGAGCTGTATGCCACCGAGGTGCTCGCGCCCGCAGGCCGCCTGCTGATGATCGGTCGCCTGCAGGCAATGAACGTCCAGCCGCTCGCCGACTACTTCGCCACCAAGTATCACTGGAACGAGGCGGAAGAGGCGCGCGTCCGGCGGCTACTCGGCACGGCGCTCCCCGAGCTCGCAGCGGCGGTGGCAACGTCGCCGTATCTCGTCGGGGACGACTTCACGCGCGCCGACCTGACGCTCGCCGCGCTCCTCACACCGGTGCTCGGCCTTCCGCCCGACGACCTCTTCGCCATCGATCCCGGCACGCGCATGATGTTCGGCTCACCCCTCGCTACCGATCCCGCGCTCGAGCCGTTGGCGGACTGGCGCGCGCGAACGTACCGGGCACACCGCGGCGGACGGGTCGAGCCGGCGACGTCCTGAGGGACGTGGGCGACAGACCCACCTGCGATCGGGCACCCGTCGTGTGGTCGCTCATGGCCCCCGCCTGAGTTGCCGCCCGGGTGTCACCCGATTAGTACAGCGCGGGTGCAGGCCCTCGGCATCGACGACGAGCCGCCGTTCGATCTCGAGCGGCCCCTTCTCGATCGCTTCGCCCACCAGGTCCGGCGGCACGGCCGACGCCTGGCGGTTCGCGACGACGAGATGTCCCTCGACTACGACGAGCTGAACGCGCTCGCGAATCGCATCGCGCACGCGATCGTCGAGCGCGCGCTGCCCTTGCCGGCGAACGTCGGCCTGCTGTTGGCGCACGGGGCGCTGGTTCCCGCGGCCGCGCTGGCCGTCACCAAGGCGGGGGCGACCTGGGTGCAGCTCCATCCCCGGCATCCCGAGGAGCGCCATCGCTTCATCCTGTCCGACGCCGACATCCGGTTGCTCCTCACCGACGCGCAGCATCTGGAGCAGTCCCGGGTCCTGGCGGCGCGCACCGCGGGGCTCGCCGTGCTCGACGTCACCACGACACAGGCGCAGCCATCGTCCGACCCGCAGCGACACCCGCCGTCCGGCGTGCCGACCCTCATCAAGTACACGTCGGGCTCGACCGGCAACCCGAAGGGCGTCTGTCTGTCGTCGCGCGCGCTGCTGCACGCCGCCAGGGTGTACGCCCGCCACGGCGACCTGCGGCCGGACGATCGCATCTCCGCGCTGAGCGCGGGCATCGGCGCCACCGAATGCTACGGGGCGCTGCTGAACGGCGCCTCGCTCCTGACGTTCGACGTGCAACGCGACGGACCGGATCGCCTCGCACGGTGGCTCGACCACGAGGAGGTCACGTGGCTGCAGGCCGTCCCGACGGTGTTCGATCGGCTCGCGCCGAGCGTGTCGCGTCGGCGGCTCGAGGCGGTCCGACTCGTGCGTCTCTTCGGCGAGCCCGTCACGCAGACCGAGTGGCGACACTTCTGCGCCAGCGTCGGGCCCCACGCGCGCCTCCACGTCGGACTCGGGTCGACCGAAGCGATGGCGTATCGCACCGGTCTGTTCTCACGTCACGCACCGCCCACGGATGCGGTGCTGCCGCTCGATCGGCCCGTCGCCGACAAGGACGTGGCGGTCTGCGACGCGACCGGCACGCCGGTGCCGCCGGGCGCCGTCGGTGAGGTGATGGTGCGCAGCGCGTATCTCTTCGACGGCTACTGGCGGCGGCCCGATCTCACTGCCGCGGTGCTCACGCCCGATCCGCTCGATGCCCGCCGGCGCGTGTTCCGCACCGGCGATCTGGGGCGGATGTTCGACGACGGCCGCTTCGTCCACGCCGGCCGCGCCGATCGTCAGGTGAAGGTCTCGGGCAATCGCGTCGAGCTGTTCGAGGTGGAGGAGGCGCTGCGCCGCGTGTCCGGCATCCGCGAAGCCGTCGTGACGCCGCGCCGCAGCCGCGCCGGTTCCGTGCGCCTGGTGGCATTCTGCGTCGCCGAGCGGCCGGCACCATCCGCGTCCGCGCTGCGCGACGTGCTGCGCGCGTCGCTGCCCGACCCGATGGTGCCGGCCGGCGTGGTCTTCCTCGACGCCCTGCCCTCGCTCGGGAGCGGCAAGGTCGATCGCTCCGCGCTGACGACCCGCGCGTCGGCCGACGACGCGGAGCACGTGCCGCCGCGAAATGCGGTCGACGAAACCCTCGTGGAAATCTGGCGGCGCGCCCTCGGTGTGGACGACGTCGGCATCGACGACGACCTGTTCCTCGACCTCGGCGGCGACTCCCTGGCGGCGGTTCGCATCCTCGACGAGGTCGCACACGTCTTCGGACGCGAGCTCCCGTTGCAGGTGTTCCATCGTGCGACCACCCGTCCGCGGTTTCGCCACGGCGCTCGACGACGCCACGGATCCGGCCGTGACCGATGGCCGCCTGCTGCTGCACGCCGACGGTGCAGCGCCGCCGCTGTTCGGCATCTGCGGCGCGTTCGGTCATGCGCTCCGATTGCTGCTGATCGGGCGCGCACTGGGCACCGATCAGCCGTTCGTCGGGCTCGAGCCCCCGGGCATGGACTGGGACGGCGCCGGCTGTCGCAGCATCGAATCGATGGCGGCACACTATGCGCGCACGATCCGCACGCTGCGACCGCGGGGACCGTATCGCCTGCTCGGGACCAGCCTGGGCGGACTGCTGGCGTTCGAGGTCGCCACCCGGCTGCAGCGCGACGGCGCCGACGTCGACCTGCTCGCCATGGTGGATACCGCGGTCCCCGCCTGCATCGGACCGGGCGGGATCGACCGCGTCGACCGCCGCGACTTCGCGGTCGGTCTCGACTCGTCCGACCGCGTCGCCGCCCGGGGTGCGACGGTGGCCCGACAGCATCGCGCCGCGCTGGACACCTACGTCCTGCAACGACGCTTCGACGGCACCATCGTCTACTTCAAGTGTCTCGAGCCCCCGGTCCCGCCCACCAGCGATCGGCGCCGCCTGTGGGCGCGGTTCGCCACCGATGGCGTGCACACGATCCCGGTGCCGGGAGGGCACGGCCAGTTCCATCGCGAGCCGCAGTTCTCGGCGGTGGTGAACGGCCTGCGCGCCGTCCTCTCCGATCGGTCAAGAACCTGACTCGGCGCCGCGGCGAGACACTCGGGTCCCCGTCCGGCACGCTGATGCCGGACGAGGAGACCCGAGATGATCCAGCGCGCGACGACGAACCTGCTTCTGATGGCCGCGGCACTGATCGTCTGGTCGTGTCCCACGGCCGAGGCCGCCGGTGCACGGGCGCGGAGTCGGGCCAGCGACGACCCGCCGAACATCCTGTTCGTCATCATGGACGACGTCGGCATCGACCAGATGCGGTCCTTCGGCTACGGCGGCACCACGCCGCCGAGCACACCGAGCATCGATCAGCTCGCGCAGCGCGGCGTCCGCTTCCGCAACACCTGGGCGATGCCCGCCTGCACGACGAGCCGGGCGGTCATCTTCGACGGCCGCTTCCCACTGCGCACCAACGTCTACGGGGCGCTCGGTCCGAACGATCTCGCGAACTCGATGGTGAACCCCTTCGAGATGACGACGCCGCGCGTGCTCGCCGAGCGCGGCTACCACAGCGCGCTCTTCGGGAAGTTCCATCTCGGCCTGCAGGGGAACAACCCCGCGGGCCTCGCGATGCCGCACAACCTCGGGTGGGACCATTTCGCCGGCTGGCTCGACGACACCGGCGATCCGTCGTCCATCGACACGACGGCCGGCGGCGTGGCCGCGCCCGGCACCTGGTCGTGCGGATTCGTGCCCGGCGCGTCCGCCGGCGGCGCCGACTCCGGCGCCTGCTACATGCCGGACGGGAGCTGCGGGCCGCTCACCGGCAAGGGTTCGATTCCGCCCGGCCGCATCTGCCGCGACCGCGGCGGCATCCTGGATCCGAACTCGATCTGCCAGTCGCCGCCACCCGCCTACGTCGACTTCGGCATCCTGAGCGGCCACTACGTGTCGCCGTACGTCGTCAACCGCGAGGACGGCGTCGTCGAGGAGCCGCCGCTCACCGATTCCCGACCGCGTCGCTTCCGCGCCACCGCCGCGGTCGACGATGCGATCGCCTGGATCAACGGCCGCCCGGAGGGCCGTCCCTGGATGGCGACGGTGTCGTTCGCCTCGGCGCACACGCCCGTCATGCAACCCCCCGTCGACGAGGCGAGGGCGGACCTCGACGAGGCCAGCGCGCTCGACTGCGCGAACATCGACGACCAGCGCGTGCTGACGAACCTGATGATCGAATCGCTCGACACCGAGGTCGCCCGCCTGCTGATCGACACCGGCCTGGCGCGACGGACCCGCAAGGGGCGGCTCGTCTATCGACCGAAGCGCACCAACACGATGATCATCCTCGTCGGCGACAACGGCTCGCTCGGGACGGTCGTGAAGGAGCCCTTCAACCCGAACCGCGCCAAGGGCACCGCATACCAGACGGGCGTGTGGGTGCCGCTCGTCGTCGCCGGGCCATTGGTGCGACGGCCCGATCGCGTCGTGTCGTCGATGGTGAACGTCGCCGACCTCTTCGAGCTGTTCGGCGAGATCGCCGGGCTCGACGTCCACGCGCTGGTGCCGCGGACGATCGACTCGCAGCCGATGCTGCCCTACCTCGTGAACCCCAAGCAGCCGAGCATCCGGCGCTCGAACTTCACCCAGGTCGGATTGAACAGCCAGGCCAACGGCACGGTGAATGGCCCGTGCACGATCACGGTCACCTGCACGCAGATCCCGGTGTCGAAGAGCGTCTGCGAGGACAACAACGGCGTCTGGTGGGGCGTCGGCGCCGACGACCCGGAGACGGCCGGCGCGGGCGGGCTCGAGCGCTGCTGCGACGTGAACGCCTACCGCATCGCGCAGGGGGCCCCACCCTTCATGATCGCGCCCGACTTCTCGCTCGCCATCCGCAACGACACCCACAAGCTCGTGCAGAACATCTCGATGCTTTACGGGTCGCAGGACGATCCGTGCGTCGAGACGGTCGAGACCGAGCTCTACGAGATCGACGAGGCGGTGCCGATTCCGTTGCTCGACAACGTCCTGAAGGCGCTGCCGCTCGACGCGCTCACCCCCGTGCAGCAGGCGAGCTACGACGCACTGTCGGCCGAGCTCGCGGCGCTTCTGCAGTCGGCACCGGCGTGCGAGGGCGACGGCAACATCGACGGCGTCGTCGACTCGACCGACCTCGGCATCTGGGCGTTCTACGGCGAGTCCTGGGGGCTCTCGAGCGTCTACGACATCGACGAGAACGGGCTCACGAACACCGACGACCGCACGCTCGTCGCGGATCACCTGGGGGCGTGTCCGAGCGTGGTCACGCCGTAGCACCGGTCGGCGTCGAGCGGACCCGGATTGCTTCAAGCCGG
This sequence comes from uncultured Binatia bacterium (SeqCode), assembly GCA_964404165.1. Taxonomy (GTDB): domain Bacteria; phylum Desulfobacterota; class Binatia; order DP-6; family DP-6; genus DASYLJ01. The sequence continues at coordinate 20,466 of CAYOIZ010000036.1, forward strand.
GCGCCCGCTACGGGTGGCGCATGAAGGACGTCGCCGTCGTCGCCTATTGCCGCACCGGGATCGCGCGCGCGGTGCGCGGTGCGCTCAACCAGACCCACGGCATCCCGATGACCGCCCACGTGCTGCGGCAGGCGGTGACGCGCGCCGGCATCGATGCGGCCGAGGTCGAGGACGTGGTCGTCGGCTGCGGCCTGCCCGAGGGCGCCACCGGCCACAACGTCGCGCGCAACGCGGCGCTCGACGCCGGCTTCGGCGACGGGGTGCCGGGCATGACCGTCAATCGCTATTGCGGCTCGGGGCTCAGCGCGGCGTCGATCGCCGCCAACCGCATCGCCACCGGCGAGGCCACGGTGACGATCGCCGCCGGCGTCGAGAGCATCAGCCTGGTGCAGTTCAGCCTCAACATGAACGGCTTCTTCTACGCACCGCTGCAGTCACGCATGCCGGCGGTGTGGTGGACGATGAACCAGACCGCCGACTTCGTCGCGAAGAAGTACGGCATCAGCCGGGAGGCGCAGGACGCCTACGTCGTACGGAGCCAGCAGCGCGTCGCCGCGGCGACGGCGGCCGGCAAGTTCGCCGAGGAGATCGTGCCGTTCACCACCACGATGCAGGTGACCGACAAGGGCACCGGCGCCACCCACGACCAGGCGGTGACCCTCGACCGCGACGAGGGCCCCCGCCCCGACACCACGCTCGAGGGCCTCGCCAGGCTGAAGCCGGTCTACCCCGGCGGCACCACCACCGCGGGCAACGCGTCGCAGCTGTCCGACGGCGCCGCGGCCGTGGTCATGATGGACGCCGATCAGGCGTCGAAGCGCGGGGTCCCGATCCTCGGCCTGTTCCGCGGCATGCAGCTGGCGGCGGTCGCGCCGGAAGAGATGAGCATCGCGATCGCCCCGGCGATCCGGAAGGTCGTCGCGCACCACGGCGTCGCGATGGCCGACGTCGACCTCTGGGAGCTCCACGAGGCGTACGCGGTCACCACGCTCTACAACCAGGCGCAGCTCGAGACGCCGTGGGAGATCACCAACGTCAACGGCGGCGCGGTGCCGCTCGGCCATCCGTACGGGATGTCGGGCATCCGCTACCTCGGTTCCACGCTGCTCGAGCTGGGGCGCCGGGGAGGCCGGCGCGCGATCGTCGGCGTCTGCACCGCGGGCGGGATGTCGACGGCGGCGTACCTCGAACGGGTCTGATCAGGCGTCGAGGCGCTGCTCGCCCACCGACACCGGCGCGCCGTACGCGCGCCCCTTCCACGCCGCCCCCGCGCCACGATGGTGCCGCCACGCCGACGAGATCGTCATGGCGGTGTAGAGCCCGGCCGACACCGGCAGCGCGAACGCCCAGCCCGGCGCGCAGCCGAGCCAGCGCACCATCGGCATGTACGTCCGCACCATCGCCGCGTAGGCGACGAGCCCGCAGAGCAGCACCGGCCCGGTGCCGAAGACCATCGCGGCGACGGGGACGAAGAACACGTACGCGAGGCCCAGCACGCAGCCCGTCACGATGAGGAGACTGTGCCGCAGCTGCGTGTACGCGCTGCGCGCCACCATGTCCCAGATGGCGCCGAGCGTGGGGTAGCCGCGCGTCGAGTTCACGCCCGCGTCGTAGCCGAGCCAGAGCCTGCCGCCGGCGTCCTTGCAGGCACGTGCCAGCGAGCAGTCGTCGATGACGGCGTTCCAGATCGCCCGCATGCCGCCGATGCGCTCGAGCAGCTCGCGCCGCACCAACACGCAGCCGCCCGCGGCGCCGGCCGTGGCGTGCCGATCGTCGGCGGTCTCGGCGAACGAGTAGAGGCCGGCGAAGAAGTACGTGAACGCGGGGATCAGCAGCTTCTCGAAGACGGTGGCGCAGCGCAGCCGCGCCATGACCGATACGACGTCGCGCCGACGGCCGCGCGCGGTACCGATGAGGCGTTCGAGGACCCGCGGCGCGTGATGGATGTCGGCGTCGGTGAGCCACACCCATGCGGCGCCGCGTGCGATGGCGTGCTGCACGCCCTGGTGCTGCGCCCAGACCTTGCCGGTCCACCCCGGCGGCAGGTCGGGCGCCGCGAGCACCGTGAGCCGATCCGACGCGCCCGCATCGGCCGCGATGCGACGAGCCGTGTCGGCGGTGCCGTCGTCGGAGTGGTCGTCGACGAGGACGACGTGCAGGTCGGGGTACTCCTGCCCGAGCAGCGCGCCCAGGGTGCGCGGCAGCTCGGCGGCCTCGTTGCGCGCCGGCACGACGGCCACGACCGATTCCCCCATGCCGAGATGCGGCGGCGTCGCCTCGAGACGGGGCGCGATGCGCCAGCGTCCGCCGAACACCGCGTAGCCACCCCACACGGCCACCAGCAGCCAGACCAGATACGTCATGGGACCCGCCGCTTCTGGCAGAGCGGATGGGCAAAGGAAAGGCCGCTCCGCTATGGTGCGGCGCGATGAGCGCCACCGATCCCCGCCCGCTCGCCGGCATCACCGTCGTCGATCTGACGCGCGTCCTGGCCGGCCCGTACTGCACGCTCGTGCTCGCCAATCTCGGCGCGCGCGTCATCAAGGTCGAGCGACCGCCCGACGGCGACGACGCGCGCGGCATCGGGCCCTTCGTCGGCGGCCGCAGCCTGTACTTCTCGGCGCTGAACCACGGCAAGGAGTCGATCGCGCTCGACCTGCACGACGCCGCCGACCGCGCCACGTTCGAGGCGCTCCTCGATCGCGCCGACGTGCTGGTGGAGAACTTCCGTCCCGGCGTGATGGCGCGTCTCGGCTACGACTGGGCGCGCGTGCATCCGCGCTGGCCGACGCTCATCTACGCCGCAGTGTCGGGCTTCGGGCAGACGGGGCCGCTGCACGAGCGACCGGCGTTCGACATGGTGGTGCAGGCGATGGGCGGCATCCTGAGCCTGACCGGCTATCCCGACGCGCCGCCGGCGCGTGTCGGCGTGTCGATCGGTGACATCGCGGCGGGGCTCTTCCTCACCGTCGGCATCGCCGCGTCGCTGCTGAAGCGGCGCGACACCGGCGCCGGCACCATGATCGACGTCGCCATGCTCGACTGTCAGCTCGCCATCCTCGAGAACGCGCTCACCACCCACCTCGTGACCGGTGCGGTGCCGGGGCGGCTCGGCACGCGGCATCCGAACATCGCGCCGTTCCAGGCGTTCGAGGCGAGCGATGGCCAGCTGGTCGTCATCTGCGCCGGGCACGACCAGCAGTTCCACACGCTGTGCGCGACGATCGGCCGTCCCGAGCTGGCCGCCGACGCGCGCTTCCTCACGACGGAGACACGCCGCCAGCACGTCGACGCGCTCGCCGCCGTCGTCGGCGAGGCGCTGCGCACGCGTCCCGCCGCCGAGTGGCTCGCGGTGCTCGAGCGCGACGGCATCCCGTGCGCGCCGGTGCACGGCGTCCCCGAGGCGGTGCGCCAGCCGCAGGCCGTCGCGCGTGAGATGGTGGTGAGCATGCCCGACCCGGCCATCGGCACGCTCTGGGTCGCGGGCAACCCGATCAAGCTCGACGGCGTCACCGAGCCGCTCGTGCGGCGCGCGCCGCCCGCGCTCGACGCCGATCGTCCCACCATCCTCGACTGGCTGCGGGAGCGCTGATGCTGCTCCTCGTCGACTATTCGAGCCTGCTCTACCGCGCCTTCCACTCGGTGCCCGACACCGTGGCGACGCACGCCGTCTACGGGTTCCTCAACATGCTGGCGCGGCTCGTGACCGATCGTCGTCCCAGCGCCATCGGCATCGCCGTCGACGACGACTGGCGTCCGGCGTTCCGCACGGACGTGCTGCCCACCTACAAGGCGCAGCGCGTGGCCGAGGAAGGCGACGAGGATCTCGTCGGGCCGCAGGAGGCGATCGGTCGCGACGTGCTGCGCGCAATGGGCATCGCGGTGGTGGGCGCGGACGGCTACGAGGCGGAGGACGTCATCGCCACGCTCGCCGCCCGCACGACGGATCGCGTGGAGATCGTCTCCGGCGATCGCGACCTGTTCGCGCTGGTGCGCGATCCGGACGTGTCGGTGCTCTATCCCGTGAGCGGCGTCAGCACACTGACGGAGGTGAACGAGGCGGAGATCACGCGGCGCTACGGCATTCCGGGACGCGGCTACGCCGACTACGCCATCCTGCGCGGGGATCCGAGCGACAACCTGCCGGGCGTGCCCGGCATCGGCGAGAAGACGGCGTCGAAGCTGATCGCGCAGTACGGCTCGCTGGAGGGCCTCCTGGCGGCGACCGACGTGGCGCCGGCGGTCGCACGCAAGCTCGAGGCGGCGCGGGACTATCTCGCGGCGGCGCGGAGCGTGGTGCCGCCGGTGGCGACGGTGCCGCTCGACGACGTCGACATGACGATCCCGAGGACGGCGGCCCATCCGCGTACGCTCGCAACGCTGGCAACGAAGCACGCGCTCGAGACGCCGATCGGGCGATTGCAGAAGGCGCTGGCGGACTAGGAGCCCGGGAGCGACTCGACCAGCGCGCGCCACTGCGCGCCGTCGCCCGACAGCAGCGCGATCATCCCGCCGTCGCCGTCGAACAGCTCGAGCGACGTCGAGATGCCGTCGCGCGTCGGCTTGCGCACCACCCACGCCTCCGCGATCGCGTCGGCGCGCACGTTCAGCGTGACGTCGTCGTCGAGCACGTTGAGCCACGGGCCCAGTGCGCGCGCGTTGCGCACCACGCCGCGGTGGACCTGGACGACGCTGCCGTTGCCCGCGAGGACGACGACGGGCAACGCCTCGCTCGCCGCGCGCTCGAGCACGAGGCGCAGGCTCCACAGCGCGACGCGCTCGGCGCGTGACGCGCCGGCGAGCCGCAACGCCTGCGTGCGACGGAGCCCGAAACGCCGCAGCAGGGTCTGGAACTCGCTGGTGTCTCGCATGGCGTCCCACGTCGCGCGCAGGCCGTACAGGTCGACGTCGGCGTCGGCGGTGACGACGGGCGGCCGGGCGCGCACCACCTCGAGCCACGGCAGCTGATCGGGGCTCGCATGGTCGGCGACGACACGCTCGAACGCCGTGACGCCGCTGCGGCGCTCGACCACCAGCTCGTGGACGTGCGCGCCCCCGGCGTCGAAGAACGCGAGGCTGCGGCGCATTCCGCTCCGCGTCGACGTCCGACAGGCGAACGCGTGGCGCCAGCGCGCCGGGAAGAGCCGCAGCTCGACGCCCTCGCCGCGCACGGCGCCGTCCGGGCCGAGCGGGCCGTACACGCCGCGCGTCTCGATGACGGCGTGGGCGCCGCGCGTGATGCCGCGCACGAAGCCCAGCTCGGCCAGGCGCCCCAGCAGACGCGGCCAGTCGGTGTCGAGGCGCGTCGCGGTGTCGCCACAGTCGACGGCGACCACCTCCGCCTCGCTCACGCCGAGGAGGCGCGCCGCATCGCGCGGCACCATGGTGGGCACGCGGCCCCGCAGGTCGTCCCACCGCTGTCTGAGAGAAGGCTGCTGCCAGTCGAACGCGGGTCCCGTGGCCATGGGGCGGTCCGAGCAAGGCCCGGGCCAGGCGCAACGGGCCGTGCCATCACGCGACGAATGGCCGCGGCGGGCGCGGGTGACACACGAGGGCGCACACCCTGGCACACGCGCGCCCCGTGTGGCAGGCAGTCGGGTGCGGGGGGCCGCTCGACGTGACGCGCGACGATCGCTGGCAGAACCTGGTGACGGGAGCCTTTCATCTCGACGACGAGCTCGGGTCCGTGCGCGTTCGCGGCGCCGTCGCCCGCCGTCGCCTCGCGATGGAGTACCTCGACAGCATCCTGGAGGTCTTTCCCGCCGACCTCGATCCGGTCGAGGACTTCGAGGGCTACGCGGTCCGTCGGCTGGCGCAGTCGCTGCGGCGCGCGCTGCACGAGACGGGTGCGCCGGCGCCGACGCGGAGCACGCGGCGCAAGTCGGTGTGACGATCGAAGGAGAGCCTCATGCCCATCACGAATGGCGAGTCGGGGACGCGGATCGACGAGATCGCGGACGGCATCTACCGCATCAGCACGCCGGTTCCGCCGAGCGAGTTTCCGGGCGGCTTCACGTTCAACCAGTTCCTGATCGACGACGACGAGCCGCTGCTGTTCCACACCGGGCTGCGGCGGATGTTCCCGCTGGTGCGAGACGCCATCGCGTCGGTCCTGCCGGTGACGCGACTCCGCCACCTGGCGTTCTCCCACGTCGAAGCGGACGAGTGCGGTGCCCTGAACGAGCTGCTCGCCGTCGCACCGGCGGCGGCGCCGCTCTGCGGTCAGGTCGCGGCGGACGTGTCCATCCGCGACGTCGCCGACCGCCCGCCGCGCGCACTCGGTGACGGCGAGGTCGTGCGCCTCGGTCGACACGAGGTCCGCTGGCTGTACACGCCGCACCTGCCGCACGCCTGGGAGTGCGGGTACCTGTTCGAGCACCGGACGGGCACCCTCTTCTGTGGCGACCTGTTCACGCAGTCGGGGCACGAGCATCCGCCGATCACGGACGGGGACATCCTGCGGCCGAGCGAGGCGATGCGGGCACAGATGGACTACTTCGCCCACGCGCCGAGCTCGCGCGCGCTCCTGGAGCGACTCGCCGCCCTCGCGCCGACGACGCTCGCGTGCATGCACGGGGCGTCCTTCCGCGGCGACGGGGCCGCCCTGCTGCGCGCGCTCGCCGACTCGCTCGAGCCGCGCTGATCCGCGGCCCGGGCATCCCGCCGTCCACCTTCCCGGACCTCGCCACGGGCAACTTGGCCGACGCCATCCAGGGACTGCGTCCCGACGGTCGGTTCGTGCTGATGGGCCTCGACGCGATGCTCGTGCGCTGACCCCCGCAGCGTCCGGAGGCGGGCGCCGAGGACGGCAGCCAGCGTGCCTTGACTAGGAGCTCGCGCTCGGCACGTCGCCGCGCAGCACCGCGCCCAGCGCCGCCGCCTCGAACCGTATCCCCACGTAGAACGGTCCGAACAGCGCGAAGCGCGAGCTCGCGGCGTCGAAGCGCATCTCGTAGATGAGCTTCTTGAAGACGAGCGGATCGTCGGCGAACAGCGACACGCCCCACTCCCAGTCGTCGAGACCGACGGACCCCTGGATGATCTGCTGCACCTGGCCGGCGTACTTCCGGCCGATCTCGCCGTGGCCCTTCATGAAGGCGCCGCGCTCGGCACCCGACAGGTCGTACCAGTTCACCTGCTCCCCGCGCCGCTTCGACATCGGGTAGAAGCAGAGGTAGCGACGCGGCGGCACCTCCGGGTAGAGCCGCGGACGCGCCATGCGCGCCATCTCCTCGCGCAGCGCCTCGTCGAAGCCGTCGGCGCCGGGCACGAGGCCCTTCCGTCCGAGCATCGCCGTCGCGTGCGCGCCGAGCTCGTAGGTGCCGAGCTCCACGACCGCCAGGTACGAGTACGTCGAGGTGAGGAAGCCACGCAGCCGGGTACGCGCGAAGGCGACCTCCTCGCGACGGAGCGCCTCCAGGTCGCGCCGCCAGTGCATGACGCAGAGGTCGCCCTTCTGCGACACCAGCGTGTAGTACGCGCTGTGCCCCTCGGGCGGCGCCGCCTGCGTCTCGAGGACGGTGGTCGCCTCGAGCAGGATGGCGTCGCGCTCGGCGCCGTCGAGGGCATTCCACCGCCCCCAGTCCACGGCATACATGTCGTGCAGGGTGTACCAGCCCTCGAGCGTCACGGGCGCATCGGCCATGGGCACTCCATAGCCCGCCCCCGTGTTCGTTTGAAGCACGACGCCAGATTGGCCAATAGAGCGGGTCGCACATGCACGCGGTGCTGTCCTGGATATCCACCATCGTCTTCCTGCCGGTCTTCGGGCTGGTGATGGTGACGTTCGACGTGGCCCAGCGGGTGGCGCGCCTCTTCGGCCCCCGCCCGCAGGAGTACGTCGCCGGCTTCGTCCAATGGCTGCTCGTGAAGACGTTCGGCATCTGCGGGACACGGGTCGCCGTCGAGCGGTCGCCGGAGCAGAAGAAGTGGACGTCCTACATCATCGTCTCGAACCACCAGAGCATGTTCGACATCGTCATCCTCGGGGGCCTGCTGCAGTCGAACTTCCCGAAGTACATCTCGAAACGATCCCTCGGGAAATGGATCCCCACCGTGTCGTACAACCTGCGCGTCGGGGGCCACGCCCTCATCGACCGCGGCGACGCGCCGGGCGCCATCGAGGCCATCCGCGACCTCGGCCGGCGGGTCCGCCACGGCGACATCTCGGCGATGATCTTCCCGGAGGGCACCCGCGCCCGGCACGGCGAGCTCGGCCGCTTCAAGCCCGCCGGCACGCTGGCGCTGCTCGAGGAGGCCCCCGACACGCCGGTGCTACCCGTCGCCATCGACGAGTCGTGGCGCCTCCTGCGGCACAACTACCTCCCCGTCCCCTGGGGCACGCGCGTCCGGGTCCACATCGGCGCCCCCATCGCGCGCCGGCCCGACGAGGACCGTGCCGCACTGATCGAGCGCGTGCACGACGAGATCGCCGCGACGCTCGCGCGCTGGCGCCGGCCGAAATCCTAGCCGGTCGCGTTGACTGACCCGGGCGTCCGTCGCATCACCATGCGGTGCGCAGCGCGGACGGACCGGGGTACCACGTCGAACGCATCGAACAGACCGACGGATCGGCCGCACTCCAGTTCACCGGCGAGCTTCGTTTCCGGCAGTGCTTTCCCTCCTGGCAGGGCGTGCAGGAGCTGGCCGAGCCGCCGGCGCCGCGGATGCATTTCGACCTCGGCGGCGTGCGCATGCTCGACGGCGCCGCCACCGCCCTGCTGCTCGACCTGCGCAGCCGCCTCGCCGCCGAGGGCGCCGACACCCGCATCGTCGGCGCCGAGGGCCCGGTGCGCGCCATGCTCGACCTCTACGGCTCGCACCCGCCACGGCCGAGCCTCGTGGGTCCCCCGCCGCGCATCGGCATCCTCGATCAGATCGGCCGCGACACGCTCGCCACCCTCGGCGAGAGCGCCGGGCTCGACTTCGTCGGCGACGTCACCGCCGCCGGCGCGCAGGCGGCGGTCGCGCCACGCTCGATCAACTGGGCCGACCTGCCACGCCTCGTCGAGCGCGCCGGCGCCGACGGCGTGCCGATCGTGCTCGTCATCAACTTCCTGGTGGGGATGGTGACCGCGTTCCAGGCCGCCCTCCAGCTGCGGCAGTTCGGCGCCGACATCTTCGTCGCCGACCTGGTGGGCCTGTCGATGACGCGCGAGCTGGGCCCGCTCATGACCGCCATCATCGTCGCCGGGCGCTCGGGCGCGGCGTTCGCCGCCGAGCTCGGCACCATGCGCGTCTCCGAAGAGATCGACGCGCTCCACACGCTCGGCCTCGACCCCTTCCCGTTCCTCGTGTTCCCGCGCGTCCTGGCCCTCGTCATCGTGCTGCCGCTCCTCACCATCCTCGCCGACGTGGTCGGGCTCGCCGGTGGGCTGCTGGTGGCGCTGCTGCAGCTCGACCTCACCACCGGCGCCTACCTGGTGGAGACCTCGAAAGCCGTCCAGCTGTGGGACGTCGGTTCCGGGCTCGTGAAATCGGTCGTGTTCGGCGTCGCCGTGGCCCTCATCGCCTGCCAACGCGGGCTCGCCACCCGCGGCGGCGCCGACGGCGTCGGTCGCGCGACGACGTCGGCCGTGGTGACGAGCCTCTTCGCCATCGTCCTCGTGGACGCCGTCTTCACGGTGCTGCTGAATGGCTGAGCCGATCGTCGTCGCCCGCGACCTGTCCGTCGGCTACGGCGATCACGTCGTGCTGCACGATCTCGCCTTCGAGGTGCCGCGCGGCACGGTGTTCGCCATCCTGGGCGGCAGCGGCAGCGGCAAGTCGACGCTGCTGCGCGCGCTGATCGGCCTCGACCGCCCCCTCGCCGGCGCGATCCTGGTCGACGGCGTGCCACCGGCGCAGACCTCCGGCGCGCCACGCTTCGGCGTCCTCTTCCAGTCGGCCGCGCTGTTCGGCTCCATGACCGTCGCCGAGAACACGAGCCTGCCGCTCCGGCACTGGACCAACCTCGACGCCGCGGCCATCGATACGATCGTGCGCGCGAAGCTCCGGCTCGTCGGCCTCGAAGGATTCGAGAACCACCTGCCGGCGGAGATCTCGGGCGGCATGCGCAAGCGCGCCGGCATCGCGCGCGCCCTCGCCCTCGATCCGCCGCTGATCTTCCTCGACGAGCCCTCCGCCGGCCTCGATCCGATCAGCTCGGCCGAGCTCGACGAGCTGATCCGCACGTTGAACCGCGCCCTCGGCATGACCACCGTCATCGTCACCCACGAGCTGGCCAGCATCTTCGCCATCGCGCGCGACTGCATCCTGGTCGACCGCGACGTGGGCGGCATCGTCGCTCGGGGCAATCCGGCCGAGCTGCGCGACCGGTCGGACGACCCGCGCGTGCGCGACTTCCTGAACCGGCGGCCCCGATCGGCGGCATAGATGGCCAGCACCGCGATCAACCACTGGAAGCTCGGCCTCTTCGTCGTCGGTTCCATCGCCGTGCTGCTGGCCGCCTCCTTCTGGCTCGGGGCCCGTCGCTTCAGCCGCGAGTCGTACCCGGCGGTGTCGTACTTCGACGAGTCGGTGCAGGGCCTCGAGGTGGGCTCGCCGCTCAAGTTCCGCGGCGTGACGCTCGGGAGCGTCTCCGACATCACGGTCGCGCCCGATCACCGGCACGTGCAGGTGACGTCCGCCATCTACGTCGATGCGATGGCACGCCTCGGGCTGCGGATGACGCCGCCGGCGAAGGGCGAGGAGTTCCTCGACTCGAAGATCCGCATCCGGCTGGCCAACGCCGGCATCACCGGCGTGCGCTTCCTGCAGGCCGACTTCGTCGATCCCGTCCGCTATCCGCCCCCGGTGCTACCGTTCGAGGTGCCCTGGAACTACGTCCCCTCCGCGCCATCGACGCTGCAGAGCCTGGAAGACTCGGTGACGGAGATCCTCGACAAGTTCCCGCACCTGGAAGACGCCGCCGGCGTGACGCTCACCCGACTCAACGCCACCCTGACCTCGATCGAGCAGCTCGCCGGCTCGCTCCAGGGCGAGGACGGCCGCTTCCAGCGCCTGCTCGCCAGCCTCACCACCACCGCCGTGCGCCTCGAGCGCGCCGCCGACGAGGCCAACCTGCGCGCCACCACCGACTCGCTGCGGAGCGCGTCGGGCAGCGTCGGGACCGCCGCCGACGGCATCGGCGGCGTGCGCGGCGACCTCCAGGAGACCCTGGTCGCCCTACGCGAGACGCTCGATGCCATCCGCGCGCTGGCGGCGTCGCTCGACCGGGATCCGAGCCGTCTGCTGCGTGGCGTTCCGAAGGACGCCGCCCCGGTGAAAGGAGCGCGATGATCCGTCTGGCGCCCGTCCTGCTGCTGCTCGCCGCGGCGGGCTGCGTCTTCCGCAATGCCGACGCCCCCCGCTTCTACCGTCCCGCGTCGGCGACGCTCGACGACACCACCGCGGCACCGGCGTCCGACGACGGCACGCCGGTCCGACTCCGACCGGTGCGCGGCACCCCGATCCTGCGCGAGCGCATCGTGTGGCGATCGTCGACCGTCGAGTACGGCGTCTACGAGCAGCGTCAGTGGCTCGAGCTGCCAGCGAGCTACGTCGAGCGCGCACTCGCCACGCAGCTGGCGCGCACCCCCGGCGTGCACCTCACCGACGATCCACGCGCCGACGTGCTGAGCGTCGAGGTCACCGCGTTCGACGAGGTGCTGGCGCCGGCCTACGCGGCGCAGGTCACGGTGGCCGTCGTCCTGCGTGACGGCAGCGGCCGGCGGCGCCTCGACCGCGCCTTCACGGCGGACGAAGCCGCCGTCGGCGGTGGATCGGACGCGCTGCCGACCGCCATGGGCGCCGCCCTCGACCGGATCGTGGCCGACGTGGCGCAGGCGGTGGCCGCGGCCGTCGCGCCCCCGCAACGGGTATCGCACAGCAGCCAGCCCAGCGGGCGCACGAACCGTGCAAACATGCCCGATCGCTGACGCGGAAATCGTTGTGCCGCAGCACTTTTGCGTTGACCCTGCCGGCGCCACCGTGCGAGCCTTCGACGCATGACGTCACACCTTCGCTTGATGGCCGCGCTGGCCACCACTCTCGCCGCTGCGCTTCCCGCCGGCGCCGACGAACAGGTCTTCGCTCCGGGTACGGCACAGCAGAACGCGGTCGTCGTCAGCACGGGGCCCAACGGTCGCTGTGAGACGAATGCCGGCAGCGGCGACATCCAGCTCGCGCAGCTGAACGGCGGCACGCCGTTCCGCAACGCCGTCCGCTGCGGGCCGAACCTCGTCGTCGAAACTACCGCTGCCGGCGACGACCGCCAGCTCATCGCCGTCGGGCGGACGTGCGCCAACACCAACGTCGCCGTCATCGACACCGGGGAAGACGGCATCGGCAACACCGCCGCCACCGGCGACGACCTGCAGGTCACCGCGGTCGGCGCGGCGCCGAGCAACACGCCGTGCGTGATCGCCGGCGGCAACGGCATCGCCGACACGCCGGACCCGGTGACGGGCGACGACGTCCGGGTCCTCGCCTTCGGCACCGCGACGCCCAGCACGGCAGCCATCCGCTGCGGCGCGAATCTGATCGCGAACACCACGGCCAACAACGTCAATGCGGCGGGCGACGACGTCCAGCTGATCGCTCCGGGCAGCCCGTGCACCACCGCAGCCGACGCGGTCGTCGACTCGGGCCCGAACGGGATCGCCGACACGCGCGCCGAGGGCGTCGATCTCGCCCTCGCCAACATCAAGCCGGTGAAGCTCGTCGTCGGCCGCAACCGTCCGCGCGCGACGCGCACGGTGAGCGTGATCGTCAGCAATCGCGAGTTCGGCCCGAGCGCGCCGGGTTCGCGCACCTACTCGCTGCGTGCCGTCGGCGGTTCGTGCCCGAGCGGCACGGTCACGCAGATCGACGCCGACGCCCTGCAGCCCGGCCTGCAGGCCACCGCCGCCATCCCGCGCGGCGGGCGCGTGAAGGCCTCCTTCGAGGTCACGGCGAGGCTCGAGGACTGGACCACCGTCGACCTGAGCGCCCCGGGGCGTTGCGAGGTCGTGGTCGAAGCCGTGGCCACGGACACCGCGCCCGCCGGCGACGACATGGTCAACACGTCCAACAACGAGACCTCGGTCTCGCTCGAGGTCACGGACCGCAACGACCAGTAAGGACGCGTGCCGGAGCTTCCCGACGTCACCATCTACCTCGAGTGTCTGGCCCCACGCGTCGTGGGGCAGCCACTCGAGGGGGGGCGTCTGGCGAGCCCGTTCCTGCTCCGCACCGTCGAGCCCGCGCTGTCCGAGACCGTCGGCAGGCAGGTGACGGGGGTCCGGCGCCTCGGCAAGCGCATCGTCCTCGCGCTCGAGGACGATCTCTTCCTGGTGCTGCACCTGATGATCGCCGGGCGCCTGCGATGGCGGGCGCGCGGCGCCAAGCCGCCGGGGAAGCTCGGCCTCGCCGTCTTCGACTTCCCGACCGGGACGTTGGTCCTCACCGAGGCGAGCACGCGCAAGCGCGCCGCGCTCCACGTCGTGCGCGGCGTGGCCGATCTCCACGCGCTCGGGGCCGGCGGCCTCGAGCCGCTCGACGCCGACTTCGCCGCCTTTCGCGACGCCGTCACGCGCGAGCACCACACGCTGAAGCGCACCCTCACCGACCCGCACCTCCTGAGCGGCATCGGCAACGCCTACTCCGACGAGATCCTGCACCGCGCCGGCCTCTCGCCCGTGGCGCTCGGCCACCAGCTCGACGACGAGGCCCTGGCCCGCCTGTTCGAGGCCACGCAACGCGTCCTGCTCGACTTCACCGAACGCATCCGTCGCGAGGTCGGCAGCGGCTTTCCCGAGAAGGTGACGGCCTTCCGCGACGACATGGCCGTGCACGGCCGCTACGGGCAGCCCTGCCCCGTCTGCAGCTCGCCGGTGCAGCGCATCGTGCACGCCGAGAACGAGACCAACTACTGCCCGACGTGTCAGACCGGTGGGCGGCTGCTCGCCGACCGCTCGCTGTCCCGCCTGCTCAAGAAAGACTGGCCGCGCACGCTCGAGGAGATGGAGGAGCGGCGGCGCCCGTCGAGTTGACCCGCTCCGTCGACGCACGTAGCGCTGGGCCGCATGGCTACCCTCACCGGTCGTGTCGCGCTCGTCACCGGCGCCTCGCGCGGCATCGGCGCCGCCATCGCCACCCGTCTCGCCCATGAGGGCGCGGCCGTCGCCCTCACCTGGGGCGCGTCGCGCGACAAGGCCGACGAGGTCGTGCGTCGCATCGAGGCCGCCGGCGGCAAGGCGCTCGCGGTGCGCGCCGACAGCGCCGATGCCGACGCCGTGCGCGGCGCCGTCGCCGAGACGGTGCGGAGCCTCGGCGGGCTCGACATCCTCGTGAGCAACGCCGGCGTCGCGCTCATGGGCCCGCTCGACACGTTCACGCTCGAGGACTTCGATCGGACGCTCGCCATCAACGTGCGCGCCGTCTTCGTCGCGGCCCAGGCCGCGGCGCGGCACATGCAGGAGAGCAGCGGCCGCATCATCACCATCGGCAGCACCAACGCCGACCGGATCCCGTTCGCCGGCGCCGCCGTCTACGCCATGAGCAAGGCGGCCGTCGCCGGGCTGACGCGCGGCCTCGCCCGCGACCTCGGGCCGCGCGGCATCACCGTCAACAACGTCCAGCCCGGTCCGATCGACACCGACATGAATCCCGCCAGCGGACCGATGGCCGGCACGATGCGCGCCGCCATGGCGCTCACCCGGTACGGCCATGCGGACGAGGTCGCGGCCATGGTCGCGTATCTCGCCGGCCCCGAGGCCGGCTTCGTCACCGGCGCGAGCCTCACGATCGACGGCGGCTTCGCCGCCTGAGGCGCGCCCACCCGCCGAGCGTCACGAGCAGCGTGCCCGCGGAGACGAGGTTCAGCACCGGATTCCACCAGGGCCGCACGAAGGTGAGCGTCAGCAGCGACAGACCCGGCGCCACCGTCACCGCGCTCAGGTGATCGCCGGTCGCCGCGACCGGCATCGGGAACCCGTCCACGGTTGCGCGCCAGTTCGGATGCCAGGCCAGCGCGAGCGTGACCGGCGCCGCGGCGGCGCCCTCGTTGCGCAGCAGCCAGACCATGCGCTCGGGCGTGAGGGCGACCGCGTCGACGCGGATGCCGTCGCCGGTCGCGAAGCCGCCGACGCGGTCGACCGCGACGACGCGCACGGCGCCGGACCGGTAGACCACCCGGAAGGCCGGTGACCGCGTCAGGTTCTCCTCCACCTCGTCGACCCAGGCAACGAGGTAGCCGACGTTGTAGCGGCGAAGGGCCGCGAGGATGCGATCGGGCTCCCAGTCGTGCAGGTGGGCGAGCACCTCGCCGTTGTGCGCGAGCGTCGCCTCCGGCTGGTTGCCGAGCAGGGTGAAGCGGTCGGCCTCGAGCACGATGCGGCTCGCCAGCTGCGTGTAGCCCGGCTGGCCGAAGCGCTCGTCGTAGCGGTCGTCGAAGCCGATGACCGTCGGGTTGGCCGCGTTGTCGCGCAGCCAGTGGAACGCATGCAGGAAGCTCGCCTTCTCGTTCGTGGTGTGGTGCGCATCGACCTGGATGATCCACGCCAGCGCGCGCACGCCGGCCTGCGTCTCCCAGCCCACCAGGGCAGCGAGCACCCCGGCGACGATACAGCCCGCCACCGGCACCCGGCCCGCCCATCGCCGGAGCACGTCGCTCGCGCCGCCGGCGAACAGCGCGGTGAACAGCGCCAGGTAGGGCAGCGTGCGGTGGCGGAGTATCTGCGTCGCGACGTCGTCCACCGGGCCGATCCCCGTCACGACCGCGCCGGCGGCGAACGGCGCGGTGAGCAGCGCCAGCGTGACGAGGAAGGACGTCTCGAAGCGCCGCACGCGCAGCCCGACGACGAAGGCGATGGCGAGCCAGCTCACGATCGGCCCCGAGAAGAGCCGGCCCGCGAGGAAGTCGCGCAGGAAGTCGTGATCCGGCCAGCCCGTGCCCGGCCCGCGCAGCTCGGGCCAGATGACGAGCGGCGCCAGCGTCGCCGCGCACATGCCCGCCGTCAGCGCGGCGATGGCGAACGCGCGGCGCACCGTGCGGTGTCGCCGCCAGCGTCGCCGGGACACCGCCATCACGACGTAGAGCGTGCCGGCGAGCGCGAGGTACACGCCGGAGATGACGTGGGTGCAGACCACGGCCGCGGCCAGCAGCGCCGCGCGCGGCACGTGACGTCCACCGACGGTGACGCCGACGTGCAGCGCGGACAGTGCCACGCAGAACAGCAGCAGCCCGACGCCCTGCGGGATGAGGCCGATCCCGAAAAGCCCCTGGATGCCGATCCCCTGCGGCGCCGACAGCCCGAGGCTGGCCGCCGCGGCGACGAGCGACGCATAGCGCGAGAAGCGGAAGGTGCGCGCCAGGACCCACACCGCCGGCGGCAGCAGCGCCCATGCCGCGACGATCGCGAGCTTGAAGAGGGTCAGCAGCGCGACGGTACCGCAGAGCAGATGGTACAGCCCGGCGACCACCACGAAGAACAGGCTCGGATAGAACTGGAACGGCACGAAGCCGTCGAACCACCACGGGCACCAGCCGTCGGTGCGCCCGTGCGGCAGGAACAGCTCCGCCATGGCTCGCAGGCGCACGAAGTGGGCGCCGCCGTCCCAGGCCGACGGATAGCCGGGCTCCATGAATCGCGACGCGACCCCCGCCGCCGCCAGCGACATGCCGGCGAGCAGCACGACGTCGAGCCGATGCACGCGACGGGCCACCGAGGGAAGGGTAACGGCGGCCGGGGTGAAAGAGTAGCGGCGCGGGATGCGCCCAGGTCCACGCCGCTAGCGTGGTAGCACGGCGTCGAGCCATCCCGACACCGCGTCGGCGGCGGCACGCGGCGTCCACGTGCCCAGCCGCATGGCGTCGAGCCGCTCGGCGAGATCGGCGGCGGGGGCGTCCACCGGCACGCCGACGGCGCACGGCACGTCGAACTGGCGCTCGAGCGCCACAGCCTTGCGCGCGTAGTAGTCCGTCGCCGTCACGAGCGCGGCGGGGATGCCACGCTCGAGCGCGAACAACGCGGTGTGGAAGCTGCACGTGACCACCGCGGCACATGCCCGGATGACGGACGCGGCGGCAGTGACGTCGTCGCCGACGTCGGCGAGCGCCCAGCGCGCGCGCCGCGCGCCGAGTGCCGCCAGCAGCTCCAGCTGCAGTGTCGCCTCCGGCGCCCACGGCTGCGCGTTCATCGGAATCGCCACCACGGTCATACCGGCATCCGCCGCGAGCGCGTCGACCGCGCGCGCGAGCCGCTGCAACGCCGCGTCGTCGCAGCCGACGTAGTCCGCCCGCCGCACCTGGAACCCGAGCAGCGGCCGATCGGTCGGCACACCGAGCGCCGCGACGTCGGCCGTGGCGACCAGCCCGAGCGCATCGTCCCCGACCACGTCGACGTTGGCCGCGATGCCGTGCGCCGCCAGCAGCTCGGCCGATCCGGGATCGCGCACACCGAAGCGGATCGCCCCCGCCGCCAGGTCCGCGACCAGCGGCATCACCTCTGCCGACAGCGGGCCGACACCCTGCCCGCTCACCACGTACGGGATGCCCTGCGCACGCGCCGCCGCCGCGATGGCCGCGCGCCACGCCGCGATGTAGCGCCAGAAGCTCGCCAGGTTGCCGCCCCCGCAGAACAGGACCGCGTCGAACGCGCGCAGGTCGGCGAGGCTCGGGTCGAGCGGCGTGCCGGCGGCACCGACGTCGCGCACGAGCGTCTCGGCCAGCCCCGGATCGCTGCAGCCCATGCGGATCGCCGACGGATCGAGGCCGCGGCAGAGCTCGTCGGTGGTCCCCGCCCACACGCCGAGACGTCCGAGCGGCGGCGGCGCGTCGCCGTCGCTGACGACCACCGGCATGCATCCCGGCCGCACCCGGTCGAGCCGCGCCAGCGTCGCGAGCAGGATGGCATCGTCGCCGTGATTGCGGACGCCCCCCGAGCCGACGACGAGGATGCGCCCGGCGACCGGTGGCACCGACGCCTCGAACGGCGCGGCGATCTCCGGACCGGACCACGCCGGCGTGCGCTCGAGGTAGCCCGTCGCCGGATGATGCACGGACGCGCACAGCGCCGCCGGATCGAGCGGACCGTCGATGCCGTACATGCGCTGCAGCCGGCGCAGGCGGCGCGATCCCGGCGCGTCGGCGATCATCGAGAGCGGCGAGGCACGATAGTAGCCCACCACCGTCGGCACGAACGTGATCGGACGCCGGAGGTGCAGCAGGCGCAGGACCAGCTCCCAGTCCTGCAGACCGTGCGCGTCCACGTCGAGCCCGTCGAGCTCGAGCAGCGCGTCCACGTCGACGAGCGCCATCGTGTCGATCCAGCTGGCGTAGAGCAGTCCGGTCGACACCGGCTCGCAGCCGAGCACCTTCTGGCAGCGGCCGTGCTCGTCCGCGACGACGCTGGCGCCGTAGGCCATGGTGGCGCCGGTGGCGACGGCCGACGCGTGCAGCACGGCGACGCCGGCGGGCGCGAGCGTGTTGTCGGCATCGAGCAGGAGCGCGTGACGGAAGCGCGCCTGTGCGAGCTGGACGTTGCGCGCCCGGGCCAGGCCGAGGTTGGCCGCGCTCGCCAGCACGCGGATGCGCGGATCGGCGGCGGCGAGCCGCAGCACCTGCGCGCGGCCGGCGTCGCGGGACGCATCGTCGGTGACGACGATCTCGCCCGGCACCGGCAGCGCATCGAGGCTCCGCTGCGCGCTCGCCACCGCCGCTTCGACGAGCCCGGCATGATGCCAGCACGGGATCAGCACACTGACGCCCGCCGAGCGCGGGCCGGGCATGGGCAGCGTCGCCCGCAGCGCCGCCTCGGCCGCGGCGCGCGCGGGGG
This sequence comes from uncultured Binatia bacterium (SeqCode), assembly GCA_964404165.1. GTDB lineage: Bacteria > Desulfobacterota > Binatia > DP-6 > DP-6 > DASYLJ01. Next base: position 39,263 of record CAYOIZ010000036.1, read on the forward strand.
CCCGGATGCCGGCGTCGAGCACCACGGCGTGCTCGCGGGTCTCGTCGTGCAGCGCGGTGATGGCGGCGGCGATCGGCGCCAGCGCGTCGCTCCGCATCAGGCCCTCGAGCGACTGCATCACGGCGGCGAGCTGCTGCTCGATGCGCGCCGTCTGCTCGGGCGTCTGGCGGGCATGGATGGCGTCGACGGCCGCAGCGAGGGCGCCGACGCGCACGTCGATCTCGGCCAGACGCGCGGTGACACCGGCCACCTGTGCTTCGAGCGCCGGCAACCGCGCCGCGGCCTCGTGCAGCGCCGTCAGCTCGCGGCTCACCCACGCCGGCAGATGCCGCGTCCGGCCGAGCAGATAGAGCCAGTCGCCGGCGCGACTCATGACGGCGTCGTCGCGAGCCGGGCCAGCGCGAGATGCAGGTCGCGCTCGAGGCTGCCGGCCATCACCACCGAGAGGCCACGCGCGAGCCGGGCGCCCACGTCGAGCCGAGCCAGGACGTCGCGACGCAGCGGCGCCACGAACGCCATCAGGCCGGCGGGAAGCACCTCGGCGAGCGCGTCGTGCTCGTCTTCGCCGACGCACTGGAGCGGCAGGCAGCCGTGACGCAGGGCCTCGAGCGTGCGGAACGGGTCGAGGCCGGTGACGTCACCGCGCCACGCGCGGATCGTGGCACGACGCATCACGCTCGCCGCGACCGCACGCGGCGTCCCATGATCGCAGTCCGGCGCCGCACGATGGGGCAGGCACACCAGGCCCGGACCCCACGCCGCGGTGAGGTCGCGCACCACCTCGGCACTGGCGGCGGTGGGATGATCGAGGATGCACCACGACACCGGCCGCGGCGCCGGGGCGCGACAGGCGGCGAGCACGTGCTCGCGCTCCGCCGCCGGCGGCCGCCACGGCAGCGCCACGCCAGCGTGCGGCGCACGCGTCCACGTCACCGTGAGGCGGCGGACGTCGGCGTCGCGCGCTGCGTTCGCGTCGACCAGGGGGCCGGGCAGGATGCCACGCGCGAGCGGCCTCGCCAGCTGCACGGCCATCCCGTGGGCGACTTCGACCTGGATGCGCACGCCCGGTGGCGGCGCCGGCCGATGCGGCGCCGCGGGGTGCCACGATCCCAGGCGGGCGCGGAGGGCCTCGCGCAGCTCGTGGAGCGACGGATCGTCAGGGAAGGCGTCGTACGCCTCCGCGAACAGCGCGCGCCGGCGGTCGGTGCGCGGCGGGGGCAACGCCGTGAAGGCGTCCAAGCTGAACGGCTCGGCGAAGCAGTCGGCGTGCCCCCGCACGCCGGCGACCTGCAGCTCGATCATGGTGCGCATGCACTTCTTGCATCGCCCGCAGTTGGTGTCGGTGTCGACCTCCCAGCACACCTTGAGCTGCGAGAGGACGTGCGGCCTGGTCGCGATGACGCCCACCTTCCGCGCCCGCGTCGTCTCGGCGCCGTCGTGCAGGATGGCCGTGCGCTCGGTCGACCACAGGGGATCGACGTCGGGATGGCTGCCGTGCGCGGCGAGGTGGCGGAGATCGTGCGTCGACGGCAGCAGGAAGCGACCGACCTCGCCGCCGAGTGCCAGGGCCACGCCCGCGAGCACGCTGCCGAACACGTCGTCCCAGATGACGAACCGGTCGATGAGATCCCGTCCGTCGAAACCGACCACGAGCAGCGGCAGGCCGAGCGTGGCGGCGGCCTCCTGCGTGCGGCGAACGGCACGGCGCCGCGTCGGAGGGCTGTACTGGCGGTCGAGGTCGGGCAGGTAGACGAGGCCCGTGGCCGGCACGGCGGCTCCGGGGCTGGTGGCGCGCAGCGCGGTGAACCACGAGTCGACCCCACGCGTGAAGCAGGCCACGGTCTCCGGACCTGCGGGCTGCGGTGACACCGGCGCCGCCTCGGCCTCGATGTGGGGGACGGGCAGATCCCACCAGTCGTTCCACCATCCCGCCACCGCCGTTGCACCGGCGAGGAGGCGCGAAGAGACCGGAGCCTCGACCACCAGACGTTCGTGGAGCCGTGCCGCGATCAGCAGACACGTCGGCACCCAGGGATTGCCGGAGGCGTCGAGCCATCCGACGTGGCTGCGAGGCACGCTGAACGTGATCGTCGTGGGCGCGAACGCCCCCGCGTCGCTCTCGACCCGGGCCGTCAGCCGCGCGAGCGTGCGATCGAGGTCGATCCGCGGCGTCCGGACGATCATGCGACGGCGCCTCATAGGTGCGCCGTCGCCGCGCTGTCAAGGACGGACCCACCGCTCGGCGGGCCGCGATCCGGTGAACAGCAACGCGGTGGCGTCGCGCCGCCCGTCGTCGTCGACCACCGGCGATCCGACGGTGATCAGCGTGGACATGGCGCCGTCGCTGCACCGGCGGCGTCACGATCGGCGCGCCCGAGCGCCGACGCCTCCCGCACGAGGCGCTGCACGTCGTCCCACGGCGGGTCGTCGATGGCGGGCAGCACGCGCGCGTCCGCGATCGGCAGCGTCAGACGTGCCGGCCGGCCGTCGACGCCGACGGCGTGGAGGTCGAGCGTTCCGCGCTGCTGCAGCGCCGCCCAGCCCGTCGCGTCGACGTGCGCCACCAGCTCGAAGCCGGTGGGCGTCAGCGCGGGCATACCGAACTGCGCCGCCACGTCGGGTCGTTGCAGGCCGTACTCGATCGCCGACGGGTCGTCCGTGGCGAGCGCGCGCAGCGGGCCGTGGTGTACGACGTCCGCCGCCCAGCCCGACGTGTAGAGCAGCTCCTGCGACGGCACCCAGGTGAGTGGCGCCGCGTAGACGACCATGCCGCCGGCGTCGTGCGCGGCGGGATCGACCGCCGGGCGACACGGCGTGGGCGTGTCCCAGAGCCAGAGGTCGCCGAGCGGCGTCGGCGTGGACGACACGCCACCACGGCGTGCCCGCAGCCAGGCGTCGACCACCGGCACGCGCAGCGGATCCGGGATGTCGAAGATCGGGAGCGCACCGTGGGTCTGCGCCCGCAACATCGCCTGCGGCCGGGCACGACGGAGGTCGTCGACCAGCTCGCGCTGGAGCGTCGGATTGTAGGCACGCGCGAACGCGAAGTACCGCGTGCGGGGCGGGAGCCCGAACCGCACCTGATACCAGGGCGCGGCGTGCGCCAGCACGAGCGACGTCACGCCGTGGGTGCGCAGCACCTGCTCGACGGTGCACGTGGCGTCGATGAACGCCCGGTTCGCCGGTCGCGCCGCTTCCGTCGCGGTGAAGCTCGTATCGCCGCAGGCGCCGGCCGGTGGATTCGCCCGCAGGTGCTCGCCGACGACCCGCCCCTGGGTCGCCAGGCGACGCATCGCCGCCAGCGGCGACGCCAGGTGCGGACGCCCGGGTCGGAGCGCGCGCACGTCGAGCAGGAGGCAGGCCACGACGGCGACCGCCGCCGTGCGCCCGGGGCTCCATCCGCGCCGATCGCGCAACAGCGCCAGGACGAGCAGCACGGCGACCAGCGCCGGCATGGCACCCCACTGCAGGACGTGGCTGGCGTCCGTGCGGTCGAGCACGGTGCGGGTGGCGAGCAGGGCGAAGGCCGCCGCGAAGACGAGCGTCGCCGCGCGCTCCGGCGGACGGCCACCGGTGGTCGCGAGCACGCGCACCGCCTGCACGAGCAGCATCAGGACGAGCACGAGCCAGCCGAGCGCGACGGGACGCACACGCTCGACGCCGGCCGACAGGTACGCGCCCGGCAACGGCCAGGGAAACGGCAGCCCGACCGCGTCGCGGTGATAGCGCGGCAGCGTGCCGAACGTGTAGCGGAACCAGACCGCGTCGGGGAACCCGAAAACGAGGCGGCTCGCACCCGTCGCGAGCGCGAAGCCGACGACGAGGCCGAGCGCCGCAACGACCAGGGCGCGCAGCAGCGGACCGGTGCGCCACTCCGCCGCGACGGCCTCACGCACGGCGATCAGCGCGACGACGGCGAGCATCCCGTACACCGAGGCCTCGATGCGGAAGACGTAGGCGCAGCCGAGGCACGCCCCCGCGACGACGTCGCGCCCGCGCCACGTCGACGTGGCGGCGCCGAAGGCGAGCACCACGAACACCAGGATGCCGAGCTGATGCAGCACCGCGCGCCACGACGCGGCTCCCGCGGCTCCGACGAGCAGCAGCGGAGCCAGGGTCACCACCGCCACGACGGCGAGGGCCTCCGTGCGCGAGCCGAGGATCCGTCGGGCGAGCACCCACAGCGACACCACGCCGAGCGCGCCGCAGGTGCCGCCGGCGAGCGCCACCGGCGACGTGCCGATCTTGCCGGTGACGGCGAGCCAGAACGCCGCGAGCCCGGTGTCGTGTGCGCCGTGCGGCCAGAGCCAGGTGGTGAACGGCCGGCCGCCGCGCAGCAGATCGAGCGCCGAGGCCAGCACCTCGCCGTGATGCAGGACGTCGATGGCGAGCGGACGGACCGCGAGTACGAACGCAAGGAGCACGAGCCCGGCGAGGACGGGCGGCACCATCCACGGCGGCACGGGATCGTCGCGGGTCCGGGGTGACGTGGGCGACCACCACGACGCCACGAGCGCGCCCAGCGCGGCCATGGCCCCGAGCTGCCGCCAGGCGCCCGCGAGCGCCGCGAGATCGGTTCGCGCGATCAGCAGCCCGGCACCGGCGGTCGCCGGCACCACCAGCAGCCAGCGTACGCCGCGTACCTCGACGAGGGCGCGACTGGCCGCCCCCGCCAGCAGCCCCAGCAGGACCGCCGTCGTCTCGACGTTCTTGCCGTCGCCGAGCGTCCAGGGTAGCCCGGGAGCGCGCCAGTGCGGTGTCACCGCCGTGGCCACGACGGCCCCGGCGGCCATCGCCACGCCGATCGGCAGCAGGACCTCGATCAGCAATGCACGAGCGAACCGAGCCATTCGACGCCTTCTACGCCGGGTACCTGACGGCGCATCGCCATCCGCTGAACCGCGCCCTGCATCTGGCGTCGAAGGTGGCCGCGCTGGCCGCACTGCTCGTCGCCGCGTGGAGCCGGAGCCTGCCCGCGCTCCTGGCCGCGCCGTTGCTGGCCGTCCTGCCCTGCTGGGCCGGGCACCTCGCCTTCGAGCGCAACCGGCCGACGTCGTGGACACGCCCGTCGGCGAGCATCCTGGGTGGTGTCGTCACCGCGCTCACCGGCCGCGCCGCGACGCCGTCACGACGCGGGCGCTTCTGGTACAGCTTCGCCGCCGATCTGCGGATGTGCCGCGACATGCTGCGACGCCGTCGCTGACGTCACCCAGTCCTTCGCCAGCCGCATCTGGTCGTGCAGGTGGCTGTACCAGAACAGGCCGCCCCGCCCGAGCAGATCGAGGTTCCCGATCGTCGCGACGGCGTCGCGCACGTAGGTCGCCGTCGCCGACCAGTCGAGACCGTAGACCGGGTAGGCGTTGGCGAGGAGATGATGGCGCCAGCCGCGGACGGCGTCGCGACGGATCAGGCCGGTGCCGTCGAGCTCGGTGATCACCCGCGCGGCCAGGTCGTCGTCGGCGAGAGCGTGCAGCGCATCCCCCGTCGAGCAGGGCACCTCGACGACGAGGCCGGTCTCGTCCGGTGGCGCCATGGCGGCGGAGCGGTTCTTCGGCTCCGACACGCGCGACACGCACAGCGCCGGATCGGGCAGGTAGAGCGTGGCGTTGGTCGACACCCGCGGCATCGCGAGCCGGAGGTAGACGATGCGCACGTGTCGGAAGCGCAGCCGCGCCGTCGCCTGGTGGACGTCGGGCGGCAGGGCGTCGCCGAGAAAGCGCACCAGCAGCGACAGCGGCAGGGTGCTGACCAACCGCCCGGCGACGGGGTGCTCGGTGCCGTCCGCCAGGACGACGGCACGCACGCGACGGCCGGCACGGACCAGCCCGGTGATCTCGCACCCGAGGCGGAGCCGGGCGGGCGGCAGGGCCGCGGCCATGCGTGCCGCGATCGCGCCATAGCCGTCGCGTGGGTAGAGGAAGCTGCCGTCGAGGTGCGCGCGCTTCCGCGTCGGCCGCAGGACCTCGAGCACGAGCGCCCCCAGCGACAGGCCCGACAGGCGACGGGTGGCCACCTCGGGTGCCAGTCGCGCCCCGGGAAGACCCCAGAGCTTCTCCGAGTAGTCGAGGAGCAGCGGCTTCCCGAGCCGCCGGCCGTAGCGGTTCAGGGCGTGGTCCTCGAAGGTGCGTTCGGGACGGGGGTGGCGACGCGCACGCCAGAGATCGAGCGCGACGCGGCCGGCCTCGCCGAGGCCCTGGCCGAGCAGCCAGTTGAGGGGCGTGGGCGGGAAATCGATGAAGCGGCCCCGGGTCAGGATCTGGCTGGGCGCCTCGACGGTCGCGAGCTCGTCGCCGAGGAGACCCCGGACGTCCTGCGTGACGTCGGCATCGCGGTCGTGGAAGCGGTGCGCCCCGGCGTCGTAGCGGTGCCCGTCCCAGCGGAAGGTCCGGCAGAGCCCCCCCGGCTCGGCCGCCCGCTCGAACAGCGTGAAGGGCGTGCCGGCGCGGTGGGCATACCAGGCCAGCGCGAGCCCGGCGGGGCCACCCCCGAGGATCGTCAGCTCCGCCCGCCCCATGCGCGCCGGTGTCGTTAGCATGCGATGCGCACGCGTGCCATTGACCCTTCCCCCGGAGCCGGTCAGACTGCGCGGTTCATGTCGCAGCGCCGCCCGGACGTCCGTAACATCGCCATCATCGCCCACGTCGACCACGGCAAGACCACGTTGGTCGACGCCATGCTCCGGCAGACGGGCACCTTCCGCGCCAACGAAGCGGTGGTCGAGCGGGTCATGGACTCGAACGACCTCGAGCGCGAGCGCGGCATCACGATCCTGGCGAAGAACACCACGGTCCGCTGGCACGACGTGCAGATCAACATCGTCGACACGCCGGGCCACGCCGACTTCGGCGGCGAGGTGGAGCGCACGCTCGCCATGGTCGACGGCGTGCTGCTCCTGGTCGACGCGTCGGAAGGGCCGCTGCCGCAGACGCGCTTCGTGCTCGGCAAGGCGCTGGCGCTCGGGCTCGAGCCGGTCGTCTGCCTCAACAAGATCGACCGCCCCGACGCGCGCGTCGCCGAGGTGCTCGACGAGATCTACGGCCTCTTCATCGATCTCGGCGCCAACGAGGAGCAGCTCGACTTCCCGGTCATCTACACGATCGCCAAGGCGGGCACCGCGACGCGCGACATCGCCGAGCCGGGAAAAGACCTCGAGCCGCTGTTCGACGTCATCGTCAAGAAGCTCCCCGGACCGATCCACGATCCCGAGGCACCGACGCAGTTCCAGGCCAACAACCTCGGCTACGACGACTACGTCGGCCGGCTCGCCATCGGGCGCATCGTCGCCGGCGAGCTGGTGCCCGGCGGGCAGTACACGCTCTGCCGCAACGACGGCACGCAGGTGGCCTGCAAGCTGACGCGCGTCTACGGCTGGAAGGGTCTCAAGCGCGCCGAGATCGACCGCGGGCGCGCCGGCGACATCGTCGCCGTCGCCGGCATCGAGGACATCGCCATCGGCGACACCGTCGCCGACCGCGAGCGGCCGCGGCCGCTGCCGCCGATTCGCGTCGACGAGCCCACCATCGCCATGCTCTTCGGCGTCAACACCAGCCCCTGGGCCGGGCGTGACGGCAGCCGCGTGACCTCGCGCCAGGTGCGCGATCGCCTGCTGACGGAGAGCCGCCGGAACGTCAGCCTGCGCGTCGAGGAGACCGACGCCACCGACACCTTCCGCGTCCTCGGCCGCGGCGAGCTGCAGCTGGCCGTCCTCATCGAGACGATGCGGCGCGAGGGCTTCGAGCTGCAGGTCTCGAAGCCCATCGTCGTGGTGCAGGAGCGCGAGGGCGTCATCCAGGAGCCCATGGAGCTGCTGCTGGTGGACGTGCCGGAAGACTACGTCGGTGTGGTGACGCAGCTCCTCGGCGTCCGTCGCGGCATCATGACCAAGATGGATCACGTCGGCAGCGGTCGCGTGCGCGTCGAGTTCAGCGTACCGTCGCGCGGTCTGATCGGCTTCCGCTCGAACTTCCTCACCGAGACGCGCGGCACCGCCACCATGAACGCGCTCTTCAACGGCTACGCGCCGTGGCACGGCGGCATTCCCGCGCGCACGAACGGCGGCATGGTGTCCGACCGCGAGGGCACGGCCACGCCGTACGCCCTCTTCCACCTGCAGGACCGCGGCGTCCTGTTCGTGCCCGCCGGCACGCCCGTCTACGAGGGCATGGTCGTCGGCGAGTACTCGCGCGACGTCGACCTCGAGGTGAACGTCTGCCGCGAGAAGAAGCTCACCAACATGCGCGCGTCGGGCCACGACGAAGCCGTGCGGCTCACGCCGGCGACGCTGATGGGCCTCGAGGACAGCCTCGCCTGGATCGACGACGACGAGCTGGTCGAGGTCACGCCGTCGACGGTGCGGCTCCGCAAGCGCGAGCTGCGCAGCTCGTTCCGCCCGAAGGGCATGCGGACCGGCCGCACCCAGCTGCCGCCGCCGGTCACCGCCCGCCCGGCCTGAACGGCGCGATCAGCGGCCGATCTCGTCGGCCTGGAACACGGACATCGTCGGCGCACCGCTGGCGAGCGCCGCGATCGCCCTCGCGAAGGCGGGCGACGCCGGCACGGCGAAGTGCGCGGTGAGCGCCGCCTGGTCGGTCCACTCCTCGACGAACACCAGACGCGACGGGTTCTCGACGTCCTGGTGCACGGCGTGCGAGATGCAGCCGGGCTCGAGCCGCGAGCGGCGCACGTGCTCGAGGCTGAGCGCCAGCGCCTCGTCGAGGTGACCGTCGCGCGCCACGACGCTGCCGGTGACGAGGATCATCGTGGCCCCTTCCTGAGCTCGAACGTGACGAGACGCGGCGGACGCTTCGCATCCTCCGCATGCCACCACTCACGGAACGCCGACAGCGCGAGCCCCGCCTGCGCCGCCGCGTCGAAGAAGTCGGAGACGTGATGGAGGAACGCCGGGACGCGCGTCGTCCCCGCCGTCGCATCGTCGAACCGCGCCTGCGATCCCTCGTACTGCCGGAACGGGTGCAGCTCGCTGACGTACAGGACACCACCGGCGGCGAGACAGCGCGCCGCCTCCGCGAAGACGACGTCGAGGTGTTCCACGTGCTCGAGCACCAGGTTGCAGGTGACCAGGTCGACCGTGCCGTTCGCGCACGGCCAGGGCTGCGTCACGTCGGCGACCTGGAAGTCGACGTGCGCGGCGGTGATCTTGTCGCGCGCGCGGGCGAGCATGCCGTCCGAGAAGTCGAGCGCGAGGACGCGGGCCCCGATCTCGGCCAGCAGCGCGGTGTTCTTGCCGGTCCCGCACCCGACCTCGAGCACGACGCCGACGCGCCGGTCGCCCAGCACGCGGCGCGTGACGTCGCGGTCGAGATCGCGTGTCAGGTTGCGATCGGCGTCGTAGGTCGCCGACCACGCCGTGTAGGCCGACGCGATGGTCACATCGGCGTCAGCGGCGACGCAGCAGCACCACCGGAATGTCGCGCGTGGTGCCGGCCTGGTAGTTGTCGTAATCGGGCCACTCCTTCACCATCGCCGGCCAGACGCGCTTCTTGTCCTCCGCCGTGCCGGTGCGTGCAGTGACCGGAATGACGTCGCCCCACACCTGGATCTCGACGTCGGGATGCGCCACCAGGTTCTTGTACCAGCCGGGGTTGTCCGGAGCGCCGCCCTTCGACGCGACGAGCACGTAGTCGTCGCCGTCGCGTCCGTAGATGAGCGCGAACTTGCGCGTCGCACCGGACTTGCGGCCCTTGGTGTGCAGGATGAGCACGGACGTACCGTTCCAGTCGTGACCGACCTTGCCGCCGGTGGCCTCGTACTGCCGCACGTGTTCGTCGCCGAAGAGACTGTAGTCAGGCATGCGCGGCAAGGTGCCACGTCGTGCGAGCGTTGGCGACCCCGGTCGTCGGCGGGAACCGCCGCCCTTGCGCGGCGTGCCGTCACCACCTACTGCACCCCGGTGCGACCCACCCGGCCCTTCCTCGTCCACGGCCTCACCGTCTCCTACTTCACGCGCAAGGTGACGGGCTACCTCGACCACGCCGGCCTTCCCTGGCAGCTCCGCCCGAGCATCGGCATGAACTTCGAGGCCAATCGCGCCGGGTGGAACGGTGGCATTCCCGTCGTCACCACGCCGGACGGCGAGCTGATCTGGGACTCGACCGCGATCATCCTGCATCTCGACCACCACCACCCCGAGACGCGCGTGGTTCCCGACGACCCGATGCTCGCCTTCCTGACGTTCCTGCTCGACGACGTCTCCGACGAGTGGCTCTACCGGCACGCCGTCGGCACGCGCTGGCTCGTCCCCGAGAACGCGGCGTCCGGCAGCTGGGACATCGCCCGCGAGGGCAGCCTCGAGGTTCCGGGCGGCGGCATCGGCACGACGCGCGCGCTGGTGAGGGCGGCGATGACCGCGTGCCTGCCGCGCCTCGGCACGACGCCCGGCAACATCGACGCCTGGGTGCAGGAGTCGCTCCTCCCCTGGCAGCGCGCGCTCGGCGCGCACGTCGCGGCGCACGGCTACCTGCTCGGCGGCCGGCCGTCCCTCGCCGACTTCGCGCTCTTCGGCGGCAACGTCGCCCACTTCGTCAACGATCCCGTCTGCTGCGGGTGGGTGGAAGACGCGGCCCCCGCCGTCGTCGCCTACACGCACGCGATGCAGGCGCCGTACGCGCAGCAGCTCGGCGACTGGCTCGACGCCACCGCCCTCCCCGACTCGCTCGTGGCCCTGCTCGCCGAAACCGGGCGCCACTACCTGCCCTGGGTGGCGGCGGCGACGCGCGATGGATCGGCCACGGTCCACTTCGAGCACGGCGACGACGCCACCATCGCGACGACCAACTTCCTCACCGTCGCGCGCGGCGTCCTGCTGGCGCGCTACGTCGCGGCACGAACGCCCGCACTCGACGCCGTGCTCGACCGCGCCGGCATCCTGCGCTGGTTCGCCGACTTCACCGACCAGGCCACCTCGGTGCCCGATCCCGTACCGCCGCCGCGACCGCCGGACAATCAGCCCTTTCGCGCCGGCGACTGATCAGGGCAGCACGAGCGGCAACGCCACCGGCTGCGCCAGCCACGCCAGCGATCGCCACGGCGGCGGGCGATCGAACGCGTACGTGCCGACGATCGCCACCGGCGTGCCGCGCGACAGGACGCTGCGCCCGTCTTCCGCCAGCGTCCAGCCCTCCCCCCAGTCCCACAGCCAGCGCGCATCGCCCTCGCGCAGACGCACGCAGGCGTGACTCGCCGGGCGGCCGGGAAGATCGAACTGGTGGAACGCGATGCCCTCGCGGCTGCCGAAGTTGAAGTACCAGGGCATGAACCAGCGCGGATCGACCGTGCTGTGGCGACCCTTCGAGTGCCAGTTGAGATGGTAGAAGCCGGGCGGCGTCCGGTCGTCGCGCCGGCCGCTGCTGACCGGCGCCCAGCGCACGAGCACGCCGTACTCGTAGGCGCCGAACGCCTGGCCGGCGACGTCGACAGCGATCGCCTTCGGGTGCGGGAACCCGGCGGACCAGACCAGCGGCAGCGGGGAATGCGCCGTCGGACCGTCGTCCCAGACGTCGGGCACCACGAGCACGCCGAGCCCCGCCAGATGCGCGCGGTCGGCACGATTGAGCTTCTCGAGCACCGCGATCTGCGCGGCGGTCCGGCCGGCGAGCGCCGCCTTCGGCGGCATCAGCCGATAGGGCACCGGCTCCATCGTCTGGGCCATGACCAGCGCCGGGACGAGGAGGAGCGAGGCGAGCCACCACCGCACGCGCATCACCCGCGCCGATGCCGCACGAGCAGCCGGATGACCTTGAGCCCGTAGACGACGCTGCCGCCGAAGTGGAGCGACGACGCCTCGGGGAAGTAGCGCGTCGCGACCGGCACCTCGGCGAACCGCGCCCCGGCGGCGACGAGCTGTGCCGTGATCTCCTGGTCGAACACGAAGTCGTCGGAGTTCGCCTCGAGATCGAGCCGTTCGAGGATGGCGCGCGAATAGGCCCGGTAGCCGGTGTGGAACTCGCTCAGCCGGAGCCCGAAGACGCGATTCTCGACCGCCGTGAGCACGCGGTTGCCGAGCCATTTCCACCACGGCATGCCCTGCGCCACCACCGACGTCCCGAGGAAGCGGCTCGCGAACACCACGTCGGCGCGGCCCTGGCGAATCGGCGCCAGGACGTCGGCCAGCACCCGCGGGTCGTACTGGTAGTCGGGGTGCACCATGACGACGATCTCCGCCCCGGCACGCAGCGCCTCGCGGTAGCACGTCTTCTGGTTCGCGCCGTAGCCGCGATTGCGCTCGTGGACGAAGACGGTGAGGCCGAGCTCGTGGGCGAGGCGCACGGTGTCGTCGCCGCTGGCGTCGTCCACCAGGATCACCTGGTCGTAGTGGCCCGCCGGCAGATCCGCCACCGTGCGGCGCAACGTCCGCGCGGCGTTGTACGCCGGCATCACCACCACCACGCGCTCCGTCGGGTCGGCCATGTCCTCAGAACCAGCGCAGCAGTCGACTGATGACGCGATCGTCGAGCGGCGTGTAGCGCTTCAGCGCGGAGTAGACGCCGAGCGCCCAGCGATCGGCATGGATGAGCGCGCGCCGGAGCGGGCCGTCGCCAGGACGCGGCACGTAGCGCGTCGGACGCAGCGCCAGCGGCCGCCCCTCGTCACGGTAGTAGTACAGCGCCAGCGATCGGCGCGTGCGATCCGGCGGACACGACACCGACACCACGCCGTGGAACGAACGCTCGCTGGTCCGGAACACCACGCAGCGATTGAACGCCGGTGCGATGGCGCGCACGCAGCGCGTGACCGGCGGGTCCCACAGCTCGAGCGCCCCGCCCCACGCCGCATCCCAGTCGCGGTTCAGGAACAGGAGCAGGTTCACCTGCCGGCTCCAGGTGCGACGCTTCGCATGCGAGAGGTGATCGAGGTGGACGTTCAGGAAGCCGCCGGCACGCGTCTGCTGCAGGCCGGCGCCGTCGAGCTCGGGGTCGGGACGCAGCCCGTCCACCCCCATGAGCGCTTCGAGCGCCGTCACGAACGCGGGCTCGTGCAGCGTCGCCACCACCGCGCGCGCCGTCGGGCCCATGGTGGCGACGTCGCTCGCCACCAGCTTCTTCTCGTTGACGTGGTGGTACGACTTCCACGCCGGCCCGGCGACGTCGAACTCGGCTGCCAGCGCATCGGCGACCTCCGCCGGCAGGAAGTCGTCGACGACGGCGTGCGCGAACGGCGTCGTCCGTGCGAGCGCCCCCGGGTCGATGCGTCCGAGCGCGTCGAGCGCGTGCCGGATCACGGCGCCGTCCCGCGCGACTGCGCTTCGAGCGCCGCCAGATCGGCACGCGCTTCCGGCCAATCGGGTTGCAGGACGAGGGCCTCGCGCAGCGTCGCGATGGCGTCGTCGGTGCGGCCGGCCGCGGCGAAGGACGCCGCGAGGTTGTAGCGCGCGCCCGGATGATCCGGCGCGAGAGCGATCGCCGCGCGGTGCTGCGCGATGGCCTCGTCATGACGACCCATCCCGTCGAGGGCCATCGCCAGGCTGCCGTGTGCAGCGGCATCGTCGGATCGCAGCGCGAGCGCCGCCTCGTAGGCGCGGACGGCCTCGTCGAGCCGCCCCTGCGCCGCCAGCGCCATGCCGAGACCGATGCGGGCGTTCACGTGCTGCGGATCGCGTGCGATGGCCTCGCGGTAGCGCGTGACCGCCTCGTCGAGCCGCCCCTGCGCCGCCAGCACGAGACCGGCGTTGAAACGCGGCGACGCGCTGTCGGGCGCCAGGCGCTCGGCCTCGGCGTACGCGGCGAGCGCGCCACCGCCGTCACCCGTGGCCGCCAGTGCCGCCCCCAGCGAGACGTGGACCTTCGCGTACGTCGGCGCCAACACGATCCCGCGGCGCAGGTGCGGGAGCGCGTCGCCCGCACGACCGCGCTCCAGCAACGCGGCGCCGAGATTCGTCTCGGCGAGGTAGTTGTCGGGCGACACCGCCACCGTGTGCGTGAAGAGCGTCACGCTGTCGCGCCAGACGGCCAGCTGGCGCATCGTCAGCAGGGCGCAGGCAACGGCCGCGACGGCGGTGACGGGCGTCACCCACGCGGCGGACAGGCTCCACGCCGCCATCAGGAGCAGGCCGATCTGCGGTAGGTACGTGAAGCGGTCGGCGAGCGCCTGGTCGCCGACCTTCACGATGCCGATGACGGGCACCAGCGTGCCGACGAACCAGAGCCACCCGATCGCGAGCCAGGGACGGATCCGGGCCTGCCACAGCGCCAGCGCCGTGACCGCGACGAGCAGCGCCCCCGCACCGGCAACCTCGACCGGCGACACGGTCCTGGGCGGATGGAAGACCGCGAGCCCGCTCGGCCACAGGCTCAGCCACAGGTACGTGGCGTAGGCCACGGCGGCGTTCGCGATCCGGGTGCCGAGCGGCAGGCCCTCGAGCGTCACCATCGCCCCCGCGTCGCGCTGCACGACGAACGTCACCACGCTCGCCGCCAGGCTGAGCACCAGCAGCGGCCCCTTCTCGGCCACCAGCCGCGTGCTCCACGGACGCCGCAGCGGCCAGACGTCGAGGAGCAGGAGGGCCGCCGGAAACGTCACCACCATCGGCTTTGCCAGCAGCCCGGCGACGAAGGCGAGCGCCACGAGCAGGTAGCGACCGAGCGACGGTCGCGTCACGTACCACCAGTACGCCCACAGCCCGACCATCCACCAGAAGGCGGCGAGGACGTCCTTCCGTTCCGACACCCAGGCCACCGACTCGACGCGGAGCGGATGGAGCGCGAAGACCGTCGCCACGAGCAGACTGCGCCACGCGTCGCCGGTCATGCGCCGGAGCACGTCGAACAGCAGCGTCGCGGCGGCCGCGTGCAACAGGACGCTCGTCAGATGATGGCCGGACGGCGCCAGCCCCCAGAGCTCGACGTCGAGCATGTGCGAGAGCCAGGTGAGCGGATGCCAGTTGGCGGAATGGGCTGCGGTGAACGCCCAGACGACGCTCGACGCCGTCAGGCCGGCCCGTACCGGGGGATTGTCGAGGACGTATTCGGGGTCGTCGTAGTTGACGAAGCCGTTCTGGAGCGACGGCAGGAAGACGAGCACCGTCACCGCGGCCAGGGCGCCGGCGAGCAGGCGGTCGCGGGTGGCCGGGGTCACGGGGCGCGTTCAATACGGCGGTCGCGCGGGCGTCAAGCGCGATGGCGCGCGCGTTGACGGCCGCGGTCCGCCGGCAGTAGGGGACGTCGCCGTGCGTTTCGCATCACGTTCCGCTTGGCCGGTTCTGGTCCTGCTCCTCGCCGGCTGCGACCGCCCCGGCGACCCATACCGCGTCCAGGTCGACGTCGGTCCGCAGATCCACGCCTTCGCCGAGGACGCGCTCACCGCCGACGAGGCCGCCGCACAGCTCGTCGCGCTCGGTCCCGCCGTCGTTCCCGCCCTGGCGGCTGCGCTCGAGCGCGAGCCCACCGACGTGCGGGTGAAGGTGGTGGAGGTGCTCGCCACCGTCGGCTCGCCCGACGCCGTGCCCGCGCTGGCACGTGCCGCAGAGCACGACGGCGACGACGAGGTGCGCGGGGACGCGCTGCGCGCCCTCGGCACCATCGGTGATGCGCGCGGCCGCGCCCTCGTGGAGGCGGCCATCGACGACGAGCGTCTCGCGGTCCGTGCCGGCGGCGTGGTGGCCTGCGCCACCCTGTGCGCGAGCCCCGGCGCCATCGATCGCCTCGCCGACCGGGCGATCCACGATCCGAACGTCTCGGTCGCACTGGCCGCGCGTACGAGCCTGCGCGCCATCGGCGAGCGCGTCGGCGTCGCGAGCGTGCGTCCGGCCGTCGACGCGCGTCGCCCCGCGGCGCTGCCGGACGGTGCGACCGCGGACGAACGCGCCCTCGCGGCGCTCCTCGCCTCCGACGTCGACGGCGACGCCGCGACGGTGGCCCTCGTCGGTGCGCTGCCGGCGGCGTCGCCGCCGCTGCAGCGGCAGATTGCGTGGCGTCTCGGCGCCATCGGCGACGCGCGCGCGGTCGACGGGCTGCAGGCGCTGCTCATCAGCCCCGATCGGGACGTGCGACTCTACGCGGTCGACGCTCTGCTGAAGCTGCGCGAGCGCGGCGTCGACGCGGCGAACGATGCGCTGGCGCGCGACGACGGGGCGCGCCCCGCGGGATCGCTGCCGCCGCCGGAGTACTGAGCGGAACGAGACGCGGGGGCCCCGGACGGGGCCCCCGCGCGAGGTCGGTTCAGCTGGTGGTGCCGAGGGCCACGCCACCGACACCGATGACGGCGCCGGTGCGGCAGGTCGACGTCGGCGGAACCGGCGTGCCGATGCCCTGGATGAGCAGATGCCCGGTCGCACAGGTCGCCGGGGTCGCGTTCGGGCGGATGCGGAAGCGACCGCCGAACGGCTGGTTCGCCACCAGACCCGCGGCTGCCAGCAGGTTGCCGGCCACCTGGTAGATCTGGGCGCTGCACTTGCCGACGCCCTCGGGCGCCGCGCACGCCGGCTGCGCCATCCCGCCACAGAGCGGGCTTCCGGTCGTGAAGTCCGGGTGGTTGTGGATGGTGCACTTCCCGCCCGTGATGGTGAACGTGACGAAGTACGCCGCCGCCACCGGGCTGCCGACGACGTCACCGGTGGGCGTGCCCGCCGACTCGATCTCGAGCACGTACTCGCCGTCCGCGAAGCCGGGCTTGGCCGGGTCGCCGACGTCCTTGGCGAGCTTCATCGAGAACGTGCCGCCACCCGTGGGCGGCTTGCCGGCCACGGTGGCCGACGCCTTCGCCGCCACCGACCCCGCGGTCTTCGGCGTCGGCGTCGCCGGACCCGGCGCCGGCGTCTTCACGATCGAGGTGCTCGTCGAGCCCGAGCCCTTCACCTGGGCACTGGCGTTGCCGACCATCGCGGCACAGGCCGCGATTGCTACCACTCCCATGACCTTCAGACTGCGCATGCGGAACCCCTCCTTCTCGAGCGTTGGAAAGCGAAGAACCCAAACGATCGTTTGGCGAGGTAGCGAACTTGGTGCGCTGCCGTCAATGAAAATCCGGTGCTGACGCGGTGCGCGTCGCGAGATTTTCCACTCACGCGACGCGTCGTTCTTGGGACGGTGCGGCATCGCCGTCGCGACGGCTCAGCCGACGAGGCGCCACGCCCGGCCCGGGAGGCTCGCGACCACGCGCGCCGTCGCTCCCGCGTCGGCGGCGACGACGACCGCGCCGCCGAATCCACCGCCGGTGAGCCGCGCGCCGAACACCCCGGGCTGCGCCGACGCCAGCTCGACCAGCGCGTCGATCTCCGGCAGCGACACCACGTAGTCGTCGCGCATCGACGCGTGCGACGCCGTGAAGAGCGTTCCCAACCGGCGCAGATCGGCGGCACGCAGCGCCGCAACGGCATCGCGGACGCGCTGATTCTCGGTGACGACGTGCCGCACGCGCCGATCGAGCGGCGACGGCAGCGCCGCGGCGCGCGCCAACGCATCGTCACCGAGCGCACGCAGGCTCGGCACGCCGAGCAGGCGGCACGCCGCGTCGCACTCGTCCCGTCGCGCCTGGTAGCCCCCACCGACGTTGCGGTGCGCGATGCCGGAATCGACGACCACGAGCCCGAGCGACGGCGGCAGCGGCACGCGCTCGACCGCCATCGCCTCCACGTCGAGGAAGAGCGCCGTGCGCTCGTCGGCGAGGCTCGCCGCCATCTGGTCCATGATGCCGACGCGGGCGCCGACGAAGTCGTGCTCGGCCCGGTGCGCGATGCCCGCCACGGCGACGTCGTCGAGCACGAGCCCGAAGGCGCTTCGGAACGCCCGCAGCACCGCCACCTCGAGCGCGGCGCTCGAGCTGAGCCCCGCGCCGACGGGCACCGTCGACGTGATGCGGAGATCGGCCCCGCCCACCCGGTGATGCGCCGCGAGCGTCGCGGTGCACCCCTGGACGTAGTCGAGCCAGTCGCCGCAGCGCGTCTCCCGACCGAGGCGGTACTCGCGCTCGCCGTCCGCGACGTCGCTCGTCACGCGAATGCGATCGTCGTGTCGCCGGCTCAGCACCACGGTCGTGCGCTGCGGGATGGCGACCGGCAGGACGAGCCCGCCGTTGTAGTCGGTGTGCTCGCCGATCAGATTGACGCGGCCGGGGGCGGACGCGACGACGACGGTCATGCGGGCATCCTCGGCGGCGACCTAGCCGGGCCGCCGCCGAGGAGTCAACGTGCGACACCGTCAGGCGGGAACGGCGCGCACGCGACCGGGGCTCGGAACCTCCACGCGCTCGCGGCGCAGCAGGTACAGCAGCGGGCCGAAGCTGCCGAGCGCCACCCCGATCAGCAGGTACGGGGCCGGATTGATGCCGCGCTCCCGGGCGTCCTTCCACATCCAGACCCCGACGATGCCGAGGGCGATCACCAGATCGGCCGCGAGCTGCATGGTGGCGGCGTTCGCCATCGCCGCCGCGAAGATGCCGAGATAGCCGTGCTCCCAGATCGCCCAGGCGCTCAACGCCGAGAAATCCGCCAGCAGCAGCCCGAGTCCAATGGTCTTCCAGTTCATGCCGACCTCCTTGCCGGGTGTCCTTTCCAAGGGCCGTGCCGTGCGGAAATCGCCGGGCCGACGGGGCCTGACATCCCGCCCCGTGGCGCCCGCGCGACACCCGTGATGCGACGGCACCACGCACGGCATCCGCGCTTGCCCCACGGGCGCGCGCCGGTGTAGGTCTTCGGCCCTTATGGCTGAGCAGAAAGCGACCAACATCGTCTGGCATCAGGGCGCCGTCACCCGCGGCGACCGCGAGAAGCTGAACGGGCACAAGGGAGCCACCGTGTGGCTCACCGGCCTGTCGGGCTCGGGCAAGTCGACCATCGCCGTCGACCTCGAGAAGCGCCTCTGGGAGCGCGGCGTGCGCGCCTACATCCTCGACGGCGACAACGTCCGGCACGGCCTCAACAAGAACCTGGGCTTCTCGCCCGACGATCGCACGGAGAACATCCGGCGCATCGGCGAGGTGGCCAAGCTCTTCACCGACGCCGGCATGGTGGCGCTCACGGCGTTCATCTCGCCGTACCGCGCCGACCGCGATCAGGTGCGGGCGCTCATGGGTGAGGGCGACTTCATCGAAGTTCACGTCGACTGCCCGGTCGAGGTGTGCGAGCAGCGCGACGTGAAGGGCCTCTACAAGAAGGCCCGCGCCGGCGAGATCAAGGAGTTCACCGGCATCTCGGCGCCGTACGAGGCGCCGTCGAAGGCCGAGCTCACGATCAACACCGCCGGCCAGAGCGTCGAGGACAGCGCCAAGCAGATCATGGCGTACCTCGAGAGCAAGGGCCTCGTCGGCAAGGGCTGACCCGGGTCCACCCGCACCGAACGCGATGAGCGCGATTCGGTGCGGGGGTCTCTGCAATCAGCGTCCGGGCTGCAGGTTCATGATGGCGCCGCCGGGCGCGATGAACACCCGCCCGCCGGCCCCGAAGCGCACCACCGGCGCCTCGGTGCGCGCATCGAGCACCGACACCACGCCCTGCTCGACGCTGGTGCGCCAGTCGTCGCGCCAGTGTTCCGCGTACCCGCGACGCTTCTCCTCGGAGAGCCCGAACCAGGCCTCACCGACGCGGATGATCAACACGCGCGGGTTGGCCTCGTCCCGTGCCGCCTTCTCGACGCCGGGCACCTTGGCGGCCTCGGCGACGATGGTGTCGGGCGAGGCGGTGTGGGCCCACACCGGGCCCGCCAGCAGCAATCCCATGGCGATCAGTCGCAGCATCATCGGGCCACCTCCTCGAACGGGATGCGGAACGTCATGAGCGGGAAGTAGTCGCCCTTGCGCGCGGCGGTAGCCCGATCGGCACGACGCACGCCCGTCATACGGCCGCGCCGGCTCGCCTGCGCGGCGAGCCCGGCGTCGAGCCCCGGCGCCGAGAAGCCGTTGCCACCGACGTCGACGAAGATCGGGTTCGTGCTCGAGAACGGCACGACGCCGGGCTCGATCGTGTTCACGATCTCGGGCGACGCAGGCACGACGCCGGGATCGTCGGGGAGCGCTACGCCCGCCTCCACCGTCACCCAGGCGTCGGACGGCAGCGTGAGGCGCACCGAGCCGGTGAAGCGCGTCGTCTTGCCGCTGCTCTGGAAGTCGGTCGGCACGGGACGCACGCGGGGCCTGGTCGTCGCGTCGAACACCTGCTGCACCTGGCCGTTGACGACCACACGCACCTGGTCGACGGGCAGCCACGCCGGGCTCAGCACGGTGATGCCGAGGCGCACCTTGCCGTTCCGGGTCGCGAGCGTGCCGCCCATGCCCGCCTTGGCCCGACCGGCGCGCGCCTTTACGTCGATCCAGGGACCACCCGAGATCAGCATGGCGCCGCTGCGGACCTGCTGGTTGAACCGCGTCACGTCGACGCTCGACGGGTCGTCGCCGACGCCGAGAACGTAGGTCCGCGACCAGCCGGCGTGCTCCACCGTGATGCGGTGCGAGTCGGACACCCCCGTGCCGGGCTTCACGACACCCTGGTTCAGCAGCGAGAACCAGTCCTCGCGGACCTGGCGGAGGGCCGGGAAGCCGCTGACGTCGGCGCCGTTGGCGATCTCCAGGACGTCGAAGTCGAGGTTGGTGACGCCGCCCGGATTGGGCGCACTGCCCGGGCCGAGCACCCCGGTGTCGAGCAGGATGTCGTTCGGGGCCTGGGAGAGCGGGCGATCGGGCTGGTAGCCCACGCACCCGCAGTCCTGATCGGCGCCGGCGGGACAGTCGGCGTCGTCCGTGCACGTGGTGTCGATGGCGTTGGCGCAGCGGCCGCAGCCGATCGAGTTGAAGAAGCCGATGCTGGTGAGCCCCGACACGCCCGCCCGCACGTGGTTGTACTGCACGACGGTGTCCGGACCACCGAGGGTGCGGAGGCGCGAGTAGATCCAGTTCGGGGCGATGAACTCGTCCTGGATCGAGCCGTCGCGCGGCTGGTCCGGCAGCACCGGCATGGGCCAGGCGTTGATGTGCCCGATCGAGTTGGGGAACGCCGGCGGGTTCGGCACCGAACCCGTGATCTCGACGCCCGGGATCGTGCCGACCAGGTTCACGAGCCCCATCGACGCGATGATCGGGCCGTAGTCCATGTGCCGGTCATGGTCCGTCGAGACCATGACCTCGACGCCCTCGGCCGCGAACGTGGCCACCCGGTCGGTCGGGGGCGCCGACGAATCGAAGCTGCGACCCGAGTGGACGTGGAAGTCGGCCGCGAGCGCGTCCCGCGTCCGGATGACGCGCTTCAGGCGGAAGGCGACGTCTTCCGTGCTCCCGGCGGTGACGATGACGCGCTGGCGCGCCACGCCGTACTCCATGCCACGCGTGACGTAGACGTCGTAGGTGCCGGGCTTGATCGGCACGCCGCCCGTGCCCGTCGTGGTGTAGATCACGTTGGCCTGCGCGAAGGTGCCGACGCTGGCGTCCTGCTGGCGGCCACCGAACGTCTCGGCATGGATGTCCGTCGTGCCGAGGAGTGCGGGCAGGCTGCGATTGAACGCCGGGTCGGGCGTGCCCTCCACGCCCTTCACCACCAGCTTGGCGGGGATCAGCGGGCGCTTCCTCGTCTTCTCGCGCACCTCGTACTGCAGGGTGCCGCGCGCCGTCATGGGCGGAATGACGGCCACAGCCCCCTCGGCGGCGACGGTGACGAGCGGCACGGTGACGTCGTCACGCTCGGGTGCGGACACCAGCAGCCGGTAGTCGCCGACCGGCAGGACCACGCCCGAGAACGTCCCCTGCGGGTCCGTGCGGACGTGGCTGACGGCCTGGCCGGGTGTGAAACCGGGCGTCGGCACCGGGTCGGCACACGGCCCGCCCGCTCCGCAGTCGGCATTGGCGCCACAGGTCGCCGTCGGATTGCCCGTACAGTGCCCGACGCGGGTGATGATGACGCTGGCGGCGACGTCGGCGGTATCGGCCGCGTCGACGTTGCCCGAGAGCGTGCCGGTGGTGAAGCCGACCCGGGCGGCCAGGGCAGCCAGCATCGGATCGGCGACGCTGCGGACGTCGTTGCCGCCGCCGACGTAGACCCGCCGGGTGTAGGTGAGCGTGCCGCCGGGCTCGACCGCCCCCGTCGGCGGGATGGGCCCCAGCGCCGTCACCAGGGTGCTGCTCACCCCGAGGAAGCCGTTGACCGGGCTCGCGACCGGCGGATTCGGCCCGTCGCCGTCCTGATCGAGGGAGATCTCGACGCCGAGGAGGCCGTAGGACACCTCGCCGCTCGTCGTGCCCGTCGAGGGGTCGAAGACGCCGTCGCCGGGGTTCACGATCCCAGGCCCGGCCATGAAGGCGGGGGTCTCGACGGCCGCCGCCAGGTTGTCGAAGTCGAGAGCGGCGTGATCGAACCCGCGGCCGCCACCGCTGAAGGGGACGATGCCCCGCTGCGTCCAGATGACGGCGTCGAGGAAGCCGCCGAACGGCGCCGCCTGGGCGCATCCATTCGTGGCCGTGGTCGTGAGGGTCAGGAACGGATCGGTGCCCGCGACGGTGAAGTCCGTCGTGAGCGCGACGCAGGGGCTCGGCCGGACCGAGACCGGCGGGATCAGCAGCGTGCCCGTGGCGCGGATGACGCCGGGCGCCTGCACCCCGATGGTGTCGTAGAGGACGAAGTTGGAGGTGCTGAGGCCGCCCACGATGAACAGCTGCGGAATCTGATCGTCGTCGCGGCCAACCAGCCCGATGTCGATCAGGGTCCCGCCCGTCGGGCTGATCGCCGACTGCAGCGGCGGCTCCTGCCCCGGCGGCACGATGCCGACCAGGTCGGCCTGGATGCCGACGTCGTCGATGACGGCCTCGACCACTCCGTTCGACAGGTACCAGTCGCCGATCCCGCCCTCGGCGTCGGAGCCACCGAACAGGAGGGCCGTATCGGCCGCCGTTACGCGCTGCGCCACGGGCTGCGCCCGCGCGGACGCCGCCAGGAACCCCACGAGCAGGAGCGCTGTCGCACTCCGCCACACCATTTGCCGCATCGAAGACCCCCCTTCGCTGCCCTGCCCACCCTTTCCACGTATGCCCGAAAGCCGCAACGCCCTAACGAACCATTGACAGAACCCGCATTCTCCCCCTAAAAGTTCGGCGGAACCGGCACAGAACCTCATGAAATTCGGGAACAGAGCAGACGCTGAGCTGGATGGCATCGACCTCCGCATCCTCGAGATGCTGCAGGACGACTGCCGGACGTCGTTGGCGCGGTTGGGGGAAGGGGTGGGGTTGAGCGCGCCGTCGGTGCTCGAGCGCATCAAGAAGCTCGAGGCCGCGGGCGTCATCGCGGGGTACCATGCCGCGCTCGACGCACGGCGTCTCGGACTGGACGTGACGGCCTTCATCGGCGTCATCACGAGCAGTCCGGACCTGATCGACAATTCCGAGGAACAGATCGTCGCGCTCGACGACGTCCTCGAGTGTCACCACGTCACCGGGGAGTACACGCTGCTCCTCAAGGTGAAAACCGCCAACACCTCCTCCCTCGAGCGCCTGATCACGCAGATCCGGTCGTTCGACGGCGTGTCGCGCACGGAGACCATCGTCGTGCTGTCGACGCTCGCCGAGCGGATGCAGCTCTCGCTGCACCGCGGCGAGCCGTCGGCCGACGCGCCACCACCGAAGCGACCGCGCCGTGGGGGGGAGCGCAACGGACAGCTGCGGAGAGCGCAATGAGCAAGCCCACCCAGTACCTGCGGGATCCCCGCATCTTCCACGACGCCTGTGGCGTCGGCTTCGTCGTCAACGTGAAGGGCGATCGCTCGCATTCGATCGTCGAGAAGGGCCTCGAGGTGCTGCGCAATCTGACGCACCGCGGAGCGTGCGGGTGCGATCCGCTCACGGGTGACGGCGCCGGCATCCTGGTCCAGATCCCCGACGACTTCCTGCGTCGCGAGTGCAAGGCCGCCCGCATCACCCTGCCCGCGCCCGGCGCCTACGGCGTCGGCATGGTGTTCCTCCCGGCCGAGATCAACCAGCGCAACGAGTGCGAGCGTATCATCGAGAAGGTGATCCGCGAGGAGGGGCAGCTCCTCCTCGGCTGGCGGCGCGTGCCGATCGATCGCGAAGCGCCCGGCCCGCAGGCGCAGCGCATCATGCCGACCGTGCGCCAGGTGTTCGTGGGGCGCGGCAAGGACACGCCCGACCAGGACGCCTTCGAGCGCAAGCTCTACGTCATCCGCAAGCGCGTCGAGCACATGGTGCGGACGTCCGACATGCACGAGTCGGAGCGCTTCTACCTGCCGAGCCTGTCGTCGCGCACCATCAACTACAAGGGGCTGCTGCTCCCCGAGCAAATCCCGGCCTTCTACCACGACCTGCAGGACCCGTTGTTCGTGTCGGCGCTGGCGCTCGTGCACCAGCGCTTCTCGACCAACACGTTCCCGTCGTGGGATCGCGCGCACCCGTATCGCTTCATCGCCCACAACGGCGAGATCAACACGATGCGCGGCAACGCCAACTGGATGCACGCGCGCCAGGCCATGTTCGCCACCGACCGCTTCGACGACGTGGAGAAGCTCTTCCCCATCATCGATCCGGCGGGCAGCGACTCGGCGATGTTCGACAACGCCGTCGAGCTGCTGGTGAACACCGGCCGCTCGCTGCCGCACGCCGTGATGATGATGATCCCGGAGGCGTGGCAGAACCACGAGGGCATGAGCCCCGCCAAGCGCGCGTTCTACGAGTACCACGCGTCGCTGATGGAGCCGTGGGACGGCCCGGCGTCGATCGCGTTCACCGACGGCCGCGTCATGGGCGCCATCCTCGACCGCAACGGGCTCCGCCCGTCGCGCTACGTCGTCACCAAGGACGGCTTCGTCGTGATGGCGTCCGAGGTCGGCGTGCTCGACATCCCCGCCGACAACGTCGAGCACAAGGACCGCCTGCAGCCCGGCCGCATGTTCCTGATCGACACCGAGCAGGGCCGCATCATCGGCGACGACGAGCTCAAGGAGGCGATGGCGGCGCGCAAGCCGTACCGCCAGTGGATCGACACCAACCTGCGCCGTCTCGGCGACCTGCCGGCCCCCATCGACGTGCCGCCGGCGTACGCGCCCGACACGCTGCTCACGCGCCAGCAGGCCTTCGGCTACACCATCGAGGACCTGCGCATCCTGATGACGCCCATGGCGCTCAACGGCCAGGAAGCCGTCGGCTCGATGGGCACCGACACGCCGCTGGCGGTGCTCTCCGAGCGCCCGCAGCTGCTCTTCAGCTACTTCAAGCAGCTCTTCGCCCAGGTGACGAACCCGCCGATCGACCCGATCCGCGAGGAGCTCGTCATGTCGGTCGAGACCACCGTCGGCCCCGAGCAGAACCTCTTCGACGAGACGCCGCTGCACTGCGCGCAGCTGCATCTGAAGAGCCCCGTGCTCACGAACGAGGAGCTGGCGCAGGTGAAGGCGCTCGACGCCGGCACGCTGCGCGCCGTCACCCTGCCCATCCTCTTCCACGCCGACATGGGCGGCGAGGGGCTCGAGGCGGCGCTCGAGGAGCTGTGCGAGCGCGCGTCCGACGCGGTGTCGCAGGGCTACACCATCATCGTCCTGTCCGATCGCGGCGTGAACGAGCGCAAGGTGCCCATCCCGAGCCTCCTCGCCACGGCGGCGGTCCACCATCACCTGATCCGCGAAGGCATGCGCATGCGGTGCGGCATCGTCGTCGAGTCGGGCGAGCCGCGTGAGGTGCAGCACTTCTGCCTGCTCCTCGGCTACGGCGCGGCGGCGGTGAACCCGTACCTCGCCTACGAGACGCTACGCGACATGGAGATGGAGGGCGTCATCCGCGGGCTCGACGCCTACGAGGCGCTCAAGAACTACCGCAAGGCCATCGACAAGGGCGTCCTGAAGGTCATGACCAAGATGGGGATCTCGACGCTGCACAGCTATCGCGGCGCGCAGATCTTCGAGGCCATCGGCCTCAACCACGAGGTCATCGACCGCTGGTTCACGTGGACGGCGTCGCGCATCGAGGGCATCGGGCTCGACGTGATCGCGGGCGAGGCGCAGGCGCGCCACGACCACGCCTACAAGGTGTCGCCGGCGCTCGACGGCGACCTCGAGGTGGGCGGCCAGTACCAGTGGCGGCGGCGCGGCGAGCATCACATGTACAACCCGAACACGGTGGCGAAGCTGCAGCACGCCGTGCGCGCGGGCAGCTACAAGATGTTCCGCGAGTACTCCGCCGCCGTGAACGACGAGAGCCGGCGCCTCTGTACCATCCGCGGCCTGCTCACGTTCAAGCCCGGGCAGCCCATCCCGCTCGACGACGTCGAGCCGGCGGGCGAGATCGTCAAGCGCTTCAAGACCGGCGCCATGTCGCTCGGGTCGATCAGCCGCGAGGCGCACGAGAACCTCGCCATCGCCATGAACCGCATCGGCGGGCGCTCGAACACCGGCGAGGGCGGCGAGGACCCGGTGCGCTACGAGCGCGATGCCAACGGCGACCTCCGTCGCAGCGCCATCAAGCAGGTGGCGTCGGGACGCTTCGGCGTCACCAGCCACTACCTGGTCAACGCCGACGAGCTGCAGATCAAGATGGCACAGGGCGCCAAGCCCGGCGAGGGCGGCCAGCTGCCCGGCCACAAGGTCGACGACTACATCGCCAAGATCCGCTACTCGACGCCGGGCGTGGGCCTGATCTCGCCGCCGCCGCACCACGACATCTACTCGATCGAGGATCTCTCGCAGCTGATCCACGATCTCAAGAACTCGAACGACAAGGCACGCATCAGCGTGAAGCTCGTCGCCGAGGTGGGCGTCGGCACCGTCGCCGCCGGCGTGTCGAAGGCCAAGGCCGACGTCGTGCTGATCAGCGGCGACTCCGGCGGCACCGGCGCGTCACCACTGACGTCGATCAAGCACGCCGGCATCCCCTGGGAGCTCGGGCTCGCCGAGACGCAGCAGGTGCTGGTGGCCAACGATCTGCGCGGCCGCATCCGCGTCGAGACCGACGGCCAGATCAAGACCGGCCGCGACGTCGCCATCGCGGCGTTGCTCGGCGCCGAGGAGTACGGCTTCGCGTCGGCCACGCTGGTGGCGTCGGGCTGCATCATGATGCGCGTCTGCCACCTCAACACCTGCCCCGTCGGCATCGCGACGCAGGACCCGCGGCTGCGCAAGAAGTTCGAGGGCAAGCCCGAGCACGTCGTCAACTTCATGATGTTCATCGCGGAGGAGCTGCGCGAGATCATGGCCGAGCTGGGCTTCCGCACCGTCGACGAGATGGTCGGTCGCGTCGACACGCTCGACCTGCGCGACGTGTCGGATCACTGGAAGGCGAAGGGGGTCGACCTGTCGTCGATCCTCCACAAGCCCGACGTGCCGCCGAACGTCGCCATCCGTTGCGTCGAGACGCAGGACCACGGCCTCGACAAGGCGCTCGACAACACGCTGATCGCGAAGGCCATGCCGGCGCTCGAGCGGCGCGAGAAGGTGCACATCGAGCTGCCGATCCGGAACGTCAACCGTACCGTCGGCACCATGCTGTCGGCGGAGGTGTCGCGCCGGCACGGCATCGGGGGGCTGCCGCCCGAGACGATCACGATCAAGTTCTCCGGCTCGGCGGGGCAGAGCTTCTGCGCCTGGCTGGCGCCGGGCATCGCCGTCGAGCTCGAGGGCGACGCCAACGACTACTTCGGCAAGGGACTGTCGGCGGGACGCGTCGTCGTCTACCCGCCGCGCAACGCCACCTTCGTGCCCGAGGACAACATCATCGTCGGCAACGTGTCGCTGTACGGCGCCACCGGCGGCGAGGTGTTCCTGCGCGGACAGGCGGGTGAGCGGTTCTGTGTGCGCAACAGCGGCGTGACCGCGGTCGTGGAGGGGGTCGGTGACCACGGCTGCGAGTACATGACGCGCGGAGCGGTGGTGGTGCTGGGGAAGACCGGTCGCAACTTCGCGGCCGGCATGAGCGGTGGTGTCGCCTACGTCCTCGACGAGGACGGCACCTTCGAGTCGCGTTGCAACAAGGGCCTCGTCGCCGTCGAGCCGCTCGACGCGAACTGCGAGGCGACGGTGCGCACGCTGGTGCAGCGCCACCTCGACTACAAGGGGTCGGTCGTGGCGGCGCGGCTGCTGGCCGACTGGCCGGCGGCGGCGAAGCGTGTCGTGCGCGTCATACCCGA